>NZ_JADMKB010000040.1 GCF_018780075.1 Hydrogenophaga sp. | reverse complement strand
GTGGCCAGGTGGATGGCGCCCTTGTCCGGGCCGATCCAGCGCAGCTGGCTGTCGGAGGTGATGTGGCGCCAGAAGCGCCCCATGTCCTCGGCCACCCAGGCCATGTCCAGGCCCACCACCAGGTGGCGCATGGCCTCGATGGCGGCGCAGCAGATTTCATTGCCACGCCCGATGGTGAAGGTCAGGCCGTGGCCTTCGAGGCCGGGCCGGTCGGTGTCCAGGATCACATAGGCCGCGGAATAGTCCGGGTCCGGGTTCATGGCGTCCGAGCCATCCAGGTGTTGGGACGTGGGAAAGCGCACGTCCACGACGCGCATGGCGGTGATCTGGGTCATCTCAGGCCTGTACGGTCGTCTGGGTTTGGATGCCCAGGCCGTCGATGCCCAGGCGCATGGTCTGCCCGGCGCGCAGGTAGACCGGGGGTTTCTGCCCCAGGCCCACGCCCGGGGGGGTGCCGGTGGAGATCACGTCGCCCGGCTGCAGGCTCATGAAGCGGCTGAGGTAGCTGACCAGGAAGGCCACGCCGTAGACCATGGTGGCGGTGCTGCCGTCCTGGTAGCGCTTGCCGTCCACCTCCAGCCACATCCTGAGCGCCTGCGGGTCGGGCACTTCGTCGGCGGTCACCAGCCAGGGGCCGGTGGGTCCGAAGGTGTCGCAGCCCTTGCCCTTGTCCCAGGTGCCGCTGCGGTCGAGCTGGTATTCGCGCTCGGACACGTCGTTCACCACACAGTAGCCGGCCACATGGGACAGCGCGTCGGCCTGCTCGATGTAGCGCCCGCCGCGCCCAATGACCACGCCCAGTTCCACTTCCCAGTCGGTCTTCACCGAGCCGCGTGGAATCTCCACCGCGTCGTCGGGGCCGACGATGGCGCTGGTCCATTTGTTGAACACCACCGGCTCGGGCGGCACCGGCATGCCGCTCTCGGCCGCGTGGTCGGAGTAGTTGAGCCCGATGCAGATGAACTTGCCCACCTGGCCCACGCAGGCGCCCAGGCGCAGGTCCTGTTGGGGCGTGCCGGGCACCAGCGGCAGGCTGTCGATGTTGAGAGCGTTCAGGCGCGCCAGGCTCTCGGGCCACAAGGCCGGGCCGGCCACGTCGGCGATCACGCCGGAGAGGTCGCGCACACGACCCTGGGCGTCGAGCACGCCGGGCTTTTCCTGGCCGGGTGGCCCAAAGCGCAAGAGTTTCACAATAGTTCCTTAAATACCCCCCGCGCCGCGCCCTTGGGCGCGTCACCCCCCAGGGGGCAACACGAGCGGCCCGGCTGAGCCGGTTCCGCCGTGTTCTGGGTTGGTGCGACGGGGAGTGGGGTTGATCAGTCGTACAGAACCGCGGCGACCTTGGGGTCGTTCATGTTCGACTTGTCGTAGTAGTAGAAGCCGGTGTCGATGATCTTGGGCAGCTTCTCGCCCTTGAGCGCCTTGACCGCCGCTTCCACCGTCTTGTAGCCAATGCCCACCGGGTTCTGGGTGATGGAGCCGGCGATGGTGCCGTCGTTGATCATGTCCTTCTGGGCCTTGCCGGAGTCGAAGCCGATGATCACCACGCCCGTCTTCTTGGCTTCCTTGATGCCCTTGCCCGCGCCGATCGCGCCGGGTTCGTTGGTGCCAAAAATGCCCTTCAGCTTGGGGTGGGCCTGCATCAGGGCCTTGGCGATCTCGGCCGACTTCAGCTGGTCGCCGCCGTACTGCACGTCCACCACCTTGATCTTGGGGTACTTGGCCTTGATCTGGTTGAGAAAGCCGTCGCGGCGGTCCACGCCGGTGCGGCTGGTCTGGTCGTGGGCGATCACGGCCACTTCGCCTTCGCCACCGATCTTCTCGGCCATCTTGTCGGCGGCCAGGGACGCGGCCGCCACGTTGTTCGTGGTGGCCGTGGTCACGGGGATGTCGCTGTCCACGCCCGAGTCGAACGCGATCACCGGGATCTTGGCCGCTTGCGCCTTCTTCAGCAGCGGAATGGCGGCCTTGCTGTCGAGCGCGGCAAAACCGATGGCGGCCGGCTTCTTGGCCATGGCGGCCGAGAGCATGTCGATCTGCTTGTCCACCTGCTGCTCGGTCTCGGGGCCTTCAAAGGTGACCTTCACCTTGTAGTCCTTGCCGGCCTGGTCGGCGCCCTGCTTCACGGCCTGCCAGAACTGGTGCTGGAAGCCCTTGGAGACCAGCGGAATGTAGATTTCCTGGGCCGATGCGAAGCTGGTGAAGCCAGCCAGTGCGAGGCCGGCGGTCAGGGCCAGCAGTTGTCTTTTTGCGTTCATGGTGTGTCTCCTCAAAGTGGATGGGGTGGGTATCGGGAACGGGAACGGGAACGGGAAGCGGTGGGTGGGGTGAAGGGCGGTGGCTGAGGGGCGTGGCTCTCCTCAGTTCTGGCGGCGGCGCAGGTTGTCCGTGTACACGGCCAGGATGATGATCAGCCCGGTGAGCACCATCTGCCACTCCTGCGCCACCGACATGATGCGCAGGCCGTTGATCAGCACGCTCATGATGAAGGCGCCGATGATGGTGCCCAGGATCGTGCCCACGCCGCCGCTGAGCGAGGTGCCGCCGATCACCACGGCGGCGATGGCGTCGAGCTCGTAGCCCTGGCCCAGGGCGGGCTGGGCCGAGTTCAGGCGCGAGGCGATCAGCAAGCCCGAGATGCCGCAGATGCCGCCGGCAAAGGTGTAGATGATGACCTTCCAGCGGTCCACGTTCACGCCCGACAGGCGCACCGCTTCCTCGTTGCTGCCCAGGGCAAAGGTGTAGCGGCCCAGGGCCGTCTTGTTCAGGACCACCGCGCACACCACGGCCACCACGAACATGATCAGCACGCCATTGGGAATGGGCAGCGAGGGGAACACGTCACCGATCAGCGAGCCCAGCGAAATCTGGTCAAAGCCTTCCACGTCGCTGAAGTAGATGGGACGGGTCTGCGTGATCAGCAGCGACAGGCCCTTGAGCAGCATCATCATGCCCAGCGTGGCGATGAAGGGCGGCACCTTGAGCTTGGTGATGACCAGCCCCGACACGCAGCCCGACAGCGCGCCCATGGCCAGGGCACACGCGATGCCCAGCGGCAGGGGGAACCCCAGGTTCACGATGAAGACACCGGCCATCACGGCGCAGAAGGTCATCAGCACCCCCACCGAGAGGTCGATGCCCGAGGTGATGATGACGAAGGTGCTGGCGATGGCGAGCACGCCAATGACCGTGGTGGACTGCAGGATGCCGATGAGGTTGTCCTGCGTCATGAAGGCCTCGGGCTTGAGCACGCTGAACACCACGATCAGCGCGATCAGGCTGGCAAAGGCCAGCAGCTTTTGGCGGGCCTGCGCCCCGAAAAAACGGGCCAGCCAGGAGGAAGGGGAAGTCGCTTGTGTCATGGAATGCCTTGTTGGTCTCGGTCTTGGTCAGTCGCGGCGGGTGGCCAGGGCCATCAGGTTTTCCTGGGTCGCCTGGCCCCCCGGCACCTCGCCGGTGATGCGGCCCTCGCACATCACCAGCACGCGGTGGCTCAGCTGCAGCACCTCGGGCAGCTCAGAGGAGATCACCACGATGGCGCGGCCCTGCGCGGCCAGGTCGATCAGCAGCTTGTAGATCTCGCTCTTGGCACCCACGTCGATGCCGCGCGTGGGCTCGTCGAAGAACAGGATCTCGCAGTCCTGCACCAGCCATTTGGCGATCACCACCTTCTGCTGGTTGCCGCCCGAGAGCAGGCGCGCGGTCTGGGTGAGCGAGGGCGTCTTGATGCGCAGCTTCTCCACCATCTGCTGCGACACCCGCTGGATCGCCGCGCGGTTCAGGAACACGCCCCACGTCAGCCAGCGCCTGAGGCTGGGCAGGGTGATGTTGGATGCCACGTCCATGCCCGTGGCCAGGCCAAAGTGCTTGCGGTCCTCGGAGAGGTAGCCGATGCCGGCCTGCACCGCGTCCTGCGGCGAGCCGATCTGCACGCGCTGGCCGCGCACATGGATCTCGCCCGAGTCCAGCGGGTCGGCGCCGAACACCGCGCGCGCCACCTCGGTGCGCCCCGCGCCCATGAGGCCGGCGAAGCCGACGATCTCGCCGCGGCGCACCGAAAAGCTCACGTCGCGGATCGCGCGGCCCCGGTTCAGGCCACGCGCCTCCAGCAGCACCTCGTGGGCCGAGGTGTCGGGGATGTGTTTGTCGGTGTGTTCCAGGTAGCGCCCCACCATCATGGCGATCACCTGCGGCATGGGGGTGTCGGCGGGCACGGTGTCGATGGTGGCGCCGTCGCGCATCACGGTGATCCGGTCGGCGATGCGCTGGATCTCGTCCATCTTGTGCGAGATGTAGACGATGCCCACGCCCTCGGCCTTCAGCTGGCGGATGATGCGGAACAGCTCGTCGATCTCGGCGTTGTTCAGCGCGGCGGTGGGCTCGTCCATGATGAGCACGCGCGTCCTGAACGACAGCGCCTTGGCGATCTCCACCATCTGCTGTCGAGCCACCGTGAGCTCGCCCACGGCGGTGGTGGGCGAGAGCACCAGGTGCAGGCGGTCGAACAGCGCCTGGGTGTCGCGGTTGAGCCGGTCTTCGTCCAGCAGCAGGCCCGCGGCCTTGCGCGGTTCGCGCCCGAGGAAGATGTTCTGCGCCGCCGTGAGATGCGCCATCAGGTGCAGCTCCTGGTGGATGATGCCGATGGCCAGCGACTGCGCGTGCGCCGGGCTTTGAATCTCCACCGGTTCGCCGTCGAGCCGCACCTCGCCGCTGTCCTTGCGGTAGACCCCCGCCAGGATCTTCATCAGCGTGGACTTGCCCGCGCCGTTTTCGCCCATCAGGGCGTGGACCTCGCCGGCGCGCAGGTCGAAGCGCACCCCGTCCAGCGCCTTGACGCCGGGGAAGGACTTGCTGAGGTTCTGGACCGAGATCAGGGCTGTCACGGTGCTGTGGCCCCGGGTCAGATGGTCACGCCGCCGTCGACCAGCAACGTCTGCCCGGTCACGAAGCGCGACTCGTCGCTGGCCAGGAACACCACCATGGGCGAGATGTCGCCCACCATGGCCAGGCGGCCCATGGGCTGGCGGGCGATGAAGTCTTTTTCGGCCTGCACCGGGTCGGCCGCGGAGGCGATGCGACCGCGCAGCGACGGCGTGTCCACCGTGCCCGGGCACAGCGCGTTGGCGCGCAGGCCCTGCTTCACGTAGTCGGCCGCGAGCGACTTGGTCAGCCCGATCACGGCCGCCTTGGTGGCCCCGTAGGCGCAGCGGTTGGCGAAGCCCTTGATGCTCGACGCCATCGACGCCATGTTGATGACCGACACGCTGACATCCTGCGTGCGGGCCTTCTCCAGCATGGCCGGCATGAAGGCGCGCGTCATGCGAAACATGCTCTTCACGTTGAGGTCGAAGCTCAGGTCCCAGTCGGCCTCGGAGCAGTCGAGCACGCTGCCATTGGCCACCATGCCCGCGCAGTTGAACAGGGCGTCGAGCGCGGGGGTGCGTTGCGCCAGCGCCTGCACGGCCTCGCCGTCGCGCACGTCCAGCCACACCGCCTCGATGCCCGGGTGTTCGGCGGCCAGCTGGTCCAGCAGCGGCAGGTTGACGTCGGTGGCGATCACCCGCGCGCCCTCGGCGGCACAGGCCAGGGCGCTGGCGCGGCCAATGCCCTGCGCCGCCGCGGTGATGAGGATGGTTTTGCCTGCCAGACGACCTTCACGCATACGGGAAACCTCGGTTGATTAAATTCACAGATAAACAAACAATCCATGTATGAATAAAATGATAGGGGCGAACCGGCCGCCACCGGCTCGGTAGTTACCCTAGCCACGGGCTGCGGTACAAAGCAGCACGACCCGAACCACCCCATCGCCCGACCGCATGCCAGCAGCCACCACCACGCCCAAACCCCGCGGACGCCGCCCCAAGGCGGAAGCCGTGCCCGACACCACCGCCACCGACGACCGCTACCGCGCGCCGGCGCTGGACAAGGGGCTGGACATCCTGGAGTTGCTGGCCACGCAGCCGCACGGCCTCACGCGCGCTGAAATCGTGAAGGAGATGGACCGCAGCGCCAGCGAGATCTACCGCATGCTCGAACGCCTGGTGGCGCGCCAGTACGTGATGCGCAACCCCTCGGGCGACCGTTACGCCCTGAGCCTCAAGCTGTTCGCGCTGGCCCACATGCACCCGCCGCTCAGCCGCCTGATCAACCAGGCGCTGCCCGTCATGGACGACTTCACGCGCAAGGCCGAGCAGTCCTGCCACATGGGGGTGTACGACCGAGGCAACGTGCTGATCAGCGCGCAGATCAACAGCCCCAGCGGCTGGAGCTTTGCCGTGCAGCGCGGCGCGCGCGTGGGCCTGCTGGACACGGCCTCGGGCCACCTGCTGCTGGCCTTTGCCGACGAGGGCAGCTTCAACCGCATGCTGGCCGAGCACCTCCCGGTCGACGGCGAAGTGCCCACCACCCTGGACGCGCTGCAGGCCACGCTGGCCAGCATCCGGGAGCGCGGCTACCTGGAGCGCGACAGTGCGCAGACGCAAGGGGTGGTGGACATCTCGTTCCCCATCCTCGGCCCCGACAACACCGCCCTGGCCACGCTCACCTGCCCCTACATCCGCCGCATCGACCGCCACGTGGGCCCCGACATGGCGCAGGTGCGCGAGTACCTGCGCGCCGCGGCCGCCGCGCTGTCGCTGACCCAGGGCATGAACGCCGCCTGAGCGCTGGGCGCGCCGGGCCGCAGCGCCGGTGAACGCCCTGCCCACCCTCTGGTAAACCCCCATGCGCAGGCCATCCGGTTCTGCCTAAACTCCGGTCAATTGGTCTGACCAATTTACCAAATTACCACCCATGCCCTTCCAACCCATCGAGCCCCGTCGGCTCTACCGACAGATCGCCGACCAGCTGCGCCAGCTCATCCAGAGCGGCGAATTCGCCGTGGGCTCACGCCTGCCCGCCGAACGCGACCTGGCGGTGAAGATGGGGGTGTCACGCCCCTCCGTGCGGGAGGCGCTGATCGCGCTCGAAGTCCAGGGGCTGATCGAGGTGCGCGTGGGTTCGGGCATCGTCGTCATCGGCCGCGAGCCCGAGCGCCTGCTGGACAACGCCCACGGCCCGCTGGAGATCATCCGGGCCCGCCAGCTGATCGAGTGCGAGCTCGCGGCCGTGGCGTCGCAGAGCGAAGACAGCACCCTGGTGCCCGATCTGGAAGAGAGCCTGCGCGAGATGGAAAGCGACATCGCCGCGCGGACCCTGCCCATCAGCGGCGACCGCAACTTCCACCTGCGCATCGCCCAGGCCAGCGACAACAGCCCCTTGCTGGCCATCGTCACGCAGCTCTTCGACGAACGCAACGGCCCGCTGTTCGCCCGCCTGGGCAGCCACTTCGAGCGCGAAACCACCTGGAAGCAGGCCGTGGCCGAACACCGCGCCGTGGTCCGGGCGATCGAGCGCCACGACCCGAAAGCCGCTCGCGCCGCCATGACCAGCCACCTCGAACATTCCCACGAGCGCTTCTCGGCGGGCTGGACCACACCGGTCGACACCGACACCCACAGGAAATGACATGAGCCTCGCCTGCACCCTGCACGGCCCTCTGCAACTGAGCGTCGAACAACTGCCCCAGGTCGAGCCCGCCGCCGGCCAGGTGCGGCTGCGCCTGGGCGCCGGCGGCATCTGCGGCTCCGACCTGCACTACTACCAGCACGGCCGCGCGGGCGCGTTCGCCATCCGGGCGCCCTTCGTGCCGGGCCACGAGGCCTCGGGCGTGGTCGAGGCCATCGGGGCCGGTGTCACCCGGGTGCGGCCGGGGCAGAAGGTGGCGGTGAACCCGGCCCACCCTTGCGGGGCGTGCCCGGCCTGCCGCGCGGGCCGCAGCAACCTCTGCGACAAGATGGTGTTCCTGGGCAGTGCGGCGATTTTTCCGCACCTGCCGGGCCTGTTCAGGGAGCAGTTCGTGGTCGCCGAATCGCAGCTCACCGCGGTGAATGAGGACGTGAGCCTGGGCGAGATCGCCTGCGCCGAGCCACTGTCGGTCGGGCTGCACGCGGTGCGCCGCGCCGGCCCCTTGCTGGGCGCCACGGTGCTGGTCACGGGCGCCGGGACCATCGGCTGCATGTCGGTGATCGCGGCGCGGCTGGCCGGCGCGGGGCGCGTGCTCTGCAGCGACCCGAGCGACCGGGCGCGCGAGATGGCGCTCACCGTCGGCGCCGACGACGCCCAGCCCGACACCCGCGCCTGGTCGGGCCAGGTCGATGTGGCGATCGAGGCGGCGGGGCACCCGGCCGCGCTCGCGGGCTGCCTGTCGGCCGTGCGCCGCGGCGCGCGCATCGTCCAGGTCGGCACGCTGCCACCCGAACTGCCGTTCCCGGCCAACGACATCATGACCCGCGAGCTTGACTACGTCGGGGCGTTCCGGGCCGACATCGAATTCGACTGGGCCGTGATGGCCATCCGCAGCCGGCGCGCCGACGTGCGCCCGCTCATCAGCGCACAGATCCCGATCAGCGAATCGAAGGCGGCCTTCGATTTGGCGTTGGACCGCAGCCGCAGCACCAAGGTGCAGCTCATCCCCGGCTAGCCGCCGGCTGACTCACTTTCTTCAACAACGACAGGAGACACCGAATGAACACCACACGCATCACCCTGACCCTGGCCGCCGGTCTGATCGCCGCCGCCCCCGCCTTCGCCCAGACCAAGCTCAAATGGGCCCACGTGTACGAGACCTCCGAGCCGTTTCACACCGCGTCCGTGTGGGCGGCCGAAGAGATCAAGAAGCGCAGCGGTGGCCGCTACCAGATCGACGTGTACCCCGCTTCGCAGCTCGGCAAGGAAAACGACATCAACCAGGGCCTGACCCTGGGCACGGTGGACATCATCATCTCGGGCTCCAGCTTCGCGGCCAAGGCCTTCCCGCGCATCGGCGTCACCTACTACCCCTACACCTTCCGTGACGTGGACCACCTGCTGGCCTACACCAGGAGCGACATCTACAAAGAGCTGACCGCGGGTTACGAACAAAAGAGCGGCCACGAGATCATCGCCACCACCTACTACGGCACCCGCCACACCACCAGCAACAAGCCCATCGCCAAGTGCGCCGACATGAAGGGCCTGAAGATGCGCGTGCCCGACGTGCCCGCCTACCTGGCCATGCCCCGCGCCTGCGGCGCCAACACCTCGCCCATCGCGTTCGCCGAGGTCTACCTGGCGCTGCAGAACGGCACCGTCGAAGCGCAGGAGAACCCGCTGCCCACCATCGAAGCCAAGAAATTCTTCGAGGTACAGAAGCACATCGTGCTGACCGGCCACATCGTGGACCACCTCAACACCGTGGTGGCCGGCGGCGTATGGAAGAAGCTGTCGGACGCCGACAAGAAGATGTTCACCGAGGTGGCGCAGGAGGCCGCCGCCAAGGCATCGAAAGAGGTGGCCGGCCGCGAGAAAGAACTGGCCGCCGTGTTCCGCAGCAAGGGCGTGAGCGTGACCGACGTGAACACCGGCGAGTTCCGCGACACCGTGCTGAAGAACGTGCCCTTCGAGCAGTTCGGCTACCAGAAAGCCGACTGGGACCGCATCCAGGCCGTCAAGTAAGGCGGCCCGGCATGTCGCTACAAAGCTCTCTGCCCACCGTGGGCGGCGCAGCCGAGTCGCATCCGGTCGAGACCAGCGCGGAAGCGCTGGTCGCCAGCTTCGCGGAGGCCGACCAGCACCAGGTCGACCTCTCGGGCTACGGCATCGAAGACTGGATCTGCCTGGGTTTCTTCTGGATCATGACCGGCCTGGTGTTCCTGCAGTTCTTCAGCCGCTACGTGCTGAACGACTCGTTCGCCTGGACCGAGGAGCTGGCCGTGTACTGCCTCATGCCGGTGGTCTTCATCGGTGCGTCCATGTGCGTGCGCCGGGTGCGGCACATCCAGGTCAACCTGGTCTACCGCTACCTGCCCACCGCGGCGGGCCGGGTCCTGTCGACGGTGGTGGACCTGGTGGCCATCGTGTTCTATGGCTACGGCGCCTGGCTGGTGGCGCGCTACGCGCTGGCGGTGGACAACGAGCCCATGACCACCATCGAGTGGAACAAGAGCCATGTGTACTGGCTGGCCTTCGCGGGCTTCGCCCTGATGGCGGTGCGCGCCGTGCAGGTCGCCGTGGAGAACTGGCGCCGCGGTTTCTCGGCGCTGCAGAACCCCGGCTTCTTTGACGGTTCGACCGACTGAACGGAACCCACACCATGTTGATCCTGATCGTTTCCTTCCTGGGCCTGATGCTCTGCGGGCTGCCGGTGGCGGTGGCCATGGCCGGTGGCTCGCTGATCTACATCCTGGTCTCGGGCAGCGTGCCCGACATCGTGCTGGCCCAACGCATGATCGCGGGCATCGAGTCCTTCCCGCTGCTGGCCGTGCCCTTCTTCATCCTGGCCGGCAACCTGATGAACATCGCCGGCATCACCGGCCGCATCTACAACTTTGCGGTGGCCCTGGTGGGCTGGATGAAGGGCGGCCTGGGTCAGGTCAACATCGTCGGCTCGGTGATCTTCTCGGGCATGTCGGGCACGGCCATCGCCGATGCCGCGGGCCTGGGGTCGATCGAGATCAAGGCCATGAAGGAACACGGCTATTCCACCGAGTTCGCGGTGGGCGTGACCGCGGCCTCGGCCACGCTGGGCCCGATCTTTCCGCCCTCGCTGCCCTTCGTGATCTACGGGATGATGGCCAACGTCTCCATCGGCGCCCTGTTCGTCGCGGGCATCATGCCCGGCGTGTTCATGACCGTGCTGATGATGATCACGGTGGCCTACTTCGCCCACCGCAACGGCTGGGGCGGCGACGTGGCCTTCCACTGGGGTCGCCTGGGCGGCGCGGCGCTGGAGATCCTGGTCGTGCTGGCCTTCCCGATGGCGGTGTGGCTGGCCGTGAAAGCGGGTGTCTCGGTGAACCTGGCGGCGGGCGCGGCCTTTGTCGTGCTCATCGCGCTGGACTGGCGCTTCAACTTCTCCGCGGTGCTGGCGCTGATGGCGCCCGTGATCCTGATCGGCGGCATGACCATGGGCTGGTTCACCCCGACCGAGGCCGCCGTGGCCGCGGTGATCTGGGCGCTGTTCCTGGGCCTGGTGCGCTACCGTTCCATGAGCCTGCGCACGCTGGCGCAGGCCACCTTCGAGACCATCGAGACCACCGCCTCGGTGCTGTTCATCGTCACCGCCGCGTCGATCTTCGCGTGGCTGCTCACCACCACGCAGGCCGCGCAGGCCCTGGCCGACTGGATCCTCTCCATCACCAGCAACAAGTGGGTGTTCCTGCTGCTGGCCAACCTGCTGATCCTGTTCGTGGGCTGCTTCATCGACACCATCGCGGCCATCACCATCCTGGTGCCGATCCTGCTGCCCATCGTGCTCAAGCTCGGCATTGACCCGCTGCAGTTCGGCCTGATCATGACGCTGAACCTGATGATCGGCCTGCTGCATCCGCCGCTGGGCATGGTGCTCTTTGTGCTGGCGCGCATCTCCAAGCTCTCGGTGGAGCGCACCACCATGGCCATCCTGCCCTGGCTGGTGCCGCTGATGCTGGCGCTGATCGCCATCACCTACATCCCCGCCTTGACGCTGTGGCTGCCACAGCAATTAGGGCTAATGAAATGAACCCCGTCATCCGCATTCACCCGAACGACGACGTCGTCATCGCCCGCCAGCAGCTGCTGGGCGGCACGCGCATCGAGACCGAAGGCATCACCGTGTCGGGCCTGGTGCCGCCGGGCCACAAGATCGCGGTGCGCGCCATCGCGGCGGGCGAACCGGTGCGTCGCTACAACCAGATCATCGGCACCGCCACCCAGGCCATTGCGCCCGGGCAGCATGTGCACACGCACAACCTGGCGTTCAGCCGCTTCGATCGCGGCCACAGCGTGGGCGGCGACGTGCGGCCCGTGGCCTACGTGGACACGCCCGCCACCTTCGACGGCATCGTGCGCGCCGACGGCCGCGTGGCCACGCGCAACTACATCGGTGTGCTGACCAGCGTGAACTGCTCGGCCACCGTGGCGCGCGCCATCGCCGACCACTTCCGCCGCGACATCCACCCCGAGGCCCTGGCCGCCTTCCCGAACGTGGACGGCATCGTGGCGCTGACCCACGGCGCGGGCTGCGCCACCGACAGCGAAGGCGAAGGTCTGCGCGTGCTGCGCCGCACCTTGGCGGGCTACGCACGCCACGCCAACTTTGCGGCGGTCATCGTCGTGGGCCTGGGCTGCGAGACCAACCAGATCCAGGGCCTGCTGGCGCAAGAAGGCCTGCGCGAAGGCGCGAAGCTGGTGACCTTCAGCATCCAGGACACGGGCGGCACCGCCCAAAGCGTGGCGCGCGGCATCGAGGCCGTGCGAGCCCTGCTGCCCGAGGCCAACGCCGTGCAGCGCCAGCCCGTGCTGGCCAGCCACCTGGTGGTGGGCCTGCAGTGCGGCGGCTCCGACGGCTATTCGGGCATCAGCGCCAACCCGGCCCTGGGTGCGGCGGTGGACCTGGTGGTGCGCCACGGCGGCACGGCCGTGTTGTCCGAAACGCCCGAGATTTATGGCGGCGAACACCTGCTGCTGCAACGCGCCGTGTCGCAGGCCGTGGCCGACAAGCTCGAAGCCCGCCTGCAATGGTGGACGGAGTACTGCACCCGCCACCACGCCGAGATGGACAACAACCCCTCGGCCGGCAACAAAGCCGGCGGGCTGACCACCATCCTCGAAAAGTCGCTGGGCGCCATCGCCAAGGGCGGCACCACGCCCCTGGTGGACGTGTACGAATATGCCCAGCCCATCACCGCCAAGGGCTTTGTCTACATGGACACGCCGGGCTACGACCCGGTGTCGGCCACTGGCCAGGTCGCCGGCGGCGCCAACCTGATCTGCTTCACCACCGGGCGCGGTTCGGCCTATGGCTGCGCACCCTCGCCTTCGCTCAAGCTGGCCACCAACAGCGCGCTGTGGGCCAAGCAGGAAGAAGACATGGACATCAACTGCGGCACCGTGATCGACGGCAGCGAGAGCGTGGAGCAACTGGGCGAACGCATCTTCCACGAGATGCTGGCCGCCGCCTCGGGCCGCCAGACCAAGAGCGAGCAGCACGGCTACGGCCAGAACGAGTTCGTGCCCTGGGCGCTGGGCGCCGTCATGTAACCCCTCATTCTCAGCAAGACACCATGAAGATCACCGCCGCCAAAGTCATCGTGTGCGCGCCCAGCCGCAACTTCGTGACCCTGAAGATCGAGACCGACGAGGGCCTGACGGGCATCGGCGACGCCACACTCAACGGCCGCGAACTCGCCGTGGCCAGCTACCTGACCGACCACGTGATTCCCTGCCTGATCGGGCGCGACCCGCAGCAGATCGAGGACATCTGGCAGTACCTCTACAAAGGCGCCTACTGGCGCCGTGGCCCGGTGACCATGAGCGCCATCGCCGGCGTGGACACGGCGCTGTGGGACATCAAGGCCAAGGCCGCCAACATGCCGCTGTACCAGTTGCTGGGTGGCAAGAGCCGCACCGGCGTGATGGTCTACGGCCACGCCAACGGCAAGGACATTTTGCAGACCGTGGAAGAGGTGCTGCGCTACAAGGAGATGGGCTACAAGGCCATCCGCGCGCAAAGCGGTGTGCCCGGCCTGGAGAAGGTGTACGGCGTGGGCCGCGGGACCATGTTCTACGAACCGGCCGACGCCGACCTGCCCAGCGAGCACGACTGGTCCACCGAAAAATACCTGCGCCACACGCCCGAGCTGTTCGACAAGGTGCGCGCCGCCGTGGGGCCGGACATCCACCTGCTGCACGACGCGCACCACCGCCTGACGCCCATCGAGGCCGCGCGCCTGGGCAAAGACCTGGAGCCCTTCCGACTGTTCTGGCTGGAAGACACCACGCCGGCCGAGAACCAGGAGTCGTTCCGCCTGATCCGCCAGCACACCACCACGCCGCTGGCCGTGGGCGAGATCTTCAACACCATCTGGGACTGCAAAGACCTGATCCAGAACCAGCTGATCGACTACATCCGCACCACCGTGGTCCACGCGGGCGGCATCACCCACCTGCGCCGCATTGCCGACCTGGCCGCGCTCTACCAGGTGCGCACCGGCTCGCACGGCGCCACCGACCTCTCGCCCGTGTGCATGGGCGCGGCGCTCAACTTCGACCTCTGGGTGCCCAACTTCGGCATCCAGGAATACATGCGCCACACCGACGAGACGGACGCCGTGTTCCCCCACGCCTACAGCTTCAAGGACGGCTTCATGCACCCCGGCGAAGCGCCCGGCCACGGCGTGACCATCGACGAAGCGCTGGCGGCCAAGTACCCGTACCAGCGCGCCTACCTGCCGGTCAACCGCCTGCAGCACGATGGCACGCTGACCAACTGGTGAGGGTGGACATGAATCGACTGAACGACCACACGGTGGGTGCGTTGCCCACCGCCGTGATGCGACCGGCCTATGACCGCGCGGCACTGAAAACCGGCATCGTGCACTTGGGGCTGGGTGCTTTCATGCGCGCCCATATGGCCGCCGTCACCGAAGCGGCCATCGCCGCGGGTGACCTGCGCTGGGGCATCGTCGGCGTGTCGCTGCGCCAGCCCGACACGCGCGACGCGCTGCAACCGCAGGACGGCCTGTACACGCTGGCGATCCGCGATGCCGATGCCCAGGGCCAGCCGCGCCAGCGCCTGCAGGTGATCGGCGCGGTGCGCTCCCTGCTGGTGGCGCCCGAGAACCCCGGCGCGGTGCTGGACGCCATCGCCGCCGCCGACACCCGCATCGTGAGCCTGACCGTGACGGAGAAGGGCTACTGCCACGACCCGGCCACCGGCGCGCTGCGCCTGGACCACCCGGACATCGTGCACGACCTGGCCCACGCAGAAGCGCCACGCTCCGCCATCGGCATGCTGGTGTTCGGACTGCAGCGGCGCTTCGCGCAAGGCCGCGGCCCGCTCACGCTGATGTCGCTGGACAACCTGCCGGCCAATGGCCGTGTGCTGCGCGGCGCCGTGCTGCGCTTCGCCGAAGCGGTGGACCCGGCGCTGGCCCGGCGCATCGCCGCCGAATGCCGGTTTCCCTGCTCCATGGTGGACCGCATCGTGCCCCGCACCACCGACGGCGACCGCGCCGCCGTGTCGCAGGCGCTGGGCGCCGAAGACCACTGGCCGGTGCTGGGCGAGCCCTTTTTCGACTGGGCGGTGGAGGACCACTTCGCCGCCGACCGGCCCGACTGGACGCTGGGCGGTGCGCGCTTCGTGGCCGACGCCGAACCCTTCGAACGGCTCAAGCTGCGCATGGTCAACGGCACGCACTCCAGCATCGCCTACCTCGGCGCCATTGCCGGCTGGCAGACGGTGGACCAAGCCATCGCGCAGGCCCCTCTGCGCGAGCACATCGAAGCGCTGATGCGCGATGAAATCGAACCCACCCTGGCCGACCTGCCCGGGCTGGACCTGGCCCGCTACCGCAGCGAGCTGCTGGCCCGCTACGCCAACCCCGCACTCGCCCACCGCACGCAGCAGATCGCCATGGACGGTTCGCAGAAGCTGCCCCAGCGCCTGCTCGGCACCGTGCGCGACCGGCTGGCCCAGGGCCTGCCCGTGCCGCGCATGGCGCTGGGCATTGCGGCCTGGATGCACTACCTGCGTGGCACGGACGAGCTGGGCCAGCCCTACCCCATCGACGACCCCCACGCGGCCGAACTCACGGCGCTCTACCAGCGCTCGCTGGCCCAGGGAGTGACCGTCGAGGCAGTGCACCAGATGCTGTCCTACGCCCCGGTGTTTGGCGATCTGGCGGGCAGCGCGCCGCTGGCCGCTGCGTTGCTGGGCACCCTGCAGTCGCTGCAGAAACACGGCGTTCGGGCCACGCTGGACGCCGTGAACCGCGGGGAGCTGACCCCATGACGGCGGCTCCCGACCCACTCGATGTCCTGACGCTGGGCGAAACCATGGCGCTGCTGGTGGCCCAGGAGCCCGGGCCGCTGGAGCAGGTGCAGACCTTCAGCAAACGGCTGGCAGGGGCCGACAGCAACGTGGCCATCGGCCTGGCCCGGCTGGGCTTCCGGGTGGGCTGGGTCAGCCGCCTGGGGGACGACTCGTTCGGCCGCTACGTGCGCCAGGCCATCGAGGCCGAAGGCGTGGACACCTCGCAGGTGGAGGAGGACCCGACCCGCAGCACCGGCTTCATGCTCAAGTCGCGCAGCGTGGACGGCAGCGACCCGGCCATCGAGTACCACCGCCGCAACTCCGCCGCCAGCCAGCTGGGGCTGGCCAACCTGCCGACCGCCTACGCGCTGCGCGCCCGCCACCTGCACGCCACCGGCATCACGCCCGCGCTGTCGCCCGCGGCCTGCGAGGTGGTGGCGCACGCCATGCAGAGCCTGCGCGCGGCGGGCCGCAGCGTGTCGTTCGACCCCAACCTGCGCCCCCGCCTGTGGCCCGACACGGCCACCATGCGCGACACCCTGAACGAGCTGGCCCGGCACGCCGACTGGGTGTTGCCCGGCATCGAGGAAGGCCGGCTGCTGACGGGCCAGTCCACGCCCGCCGACATCGCCGCCTGGTACATCGACCGGGGTGCCAAAGCCGTGGTGGTGAAGATGGGTGCCGAGGGCGCCTACTTCCACACCGCCAGCGGTGAACACGGCCAGGTGCCCGGCGTGCCCGTGCCCGTGGTGGTGGACACCGTGGGCGCCGGTGACGCGTTTGCCGTGGGCATCATCAGCGCCCGTCTCGAAGGGCTTACATGGCCCCAGGCCCTGAAGCGCGCCAACTGGATCGCCTCGCTCGCGCTGCAGGTCATCGGCGACATGGAAGGCCTGCCCACCCGGCGCGAGCTCAACGAACAGAACATCGACTGAACCCAAGGAACACCATGCTGACCGTTGTCTGCGAAACCCCCGGCACGCTGCTGGCCCAGGACCGCCCCATGCCCGAACGCGGCGCCGACGAGGTGCTGTTGCGTGTCAAGCGCGTGGGCGTGTGCGGCACCGACCTGCACATCTTCACCGGCAAACAGCCCTACCTGAGCTACCCGCGCGTGATGGGCCATGAGCTCTCGGGCATCGTCGAGGCCGCCCCGGACAACGGCGCCCTGCGCCCCGGCGACACGGTCTACGTCATGCCCTACCTGTCGTGCGGCACCTGCATCGCCTGCCGCGCGGGCAAGACGAATTGCTGCGTGAGCATCCAGGTGCTCGGCGTGCACCGCGACGGCGCGTTCACCGAATACCTCACCGTGCCCCAGGCCTTCGTGCACAAGGCCGAGGGCGTGTCGCTCGACCAGGCCGCCATGGTCGAGTTCCTGGCCATCGGTGCCCACGCCGTGCGCCGCTCCGCTCTGCGCGCCGGACAGCGTGTGCTCGTGGTGGGCGCCGGCCCCATCGGCATGGCCGCGATGATCTTTGCGAAGCTGCGTGGTGCCACCGTCACCGCGCTGGACGGCCGCCAGGACCGGGTCGACTTCTGCACCAGCGCCCTGGGCATCCACGCCGGTGTGCCGCTGGGCGACGGCGACGAAGCGCAGCTCGCCAAGCTCACGGACGGCGAGTTCTTCGACGTGGTGTTCGACGCCACCGGCACCCCCCAGGCCATGGAGCGCGGCTTCAGGTTCGTGGCCCACGGCGGCAGCTACGTGCTGATCTCGGTGGTGGGCGCGAACATCACCTTTTCCGACCCCGAGTTCCACAAGCGCGAGATGACGCTGCTGGGCAGCCGCAACGCGACCACCGAAGACTTCAGCACCGTGCTCGACGCCATGCGCGCCGGCCTGATCCCGTCCACCCTGAACACCCACCGCCTGGCGCTGTCGGACGTGCCCACGCAGTTCCAGACCCTGCTCGACCCGTCCGCCGGGGTGATCAAGGCCCTGGTCGAGTGCTGACCGGCGCAGCGGCCCACCGTTGCGCAGGAAGCGCACCGCGGTTCAACCCGGTGGCTAACCTTCACCCTGCCCGTCCAGCACCGTGGTGAGGATCAGCAGGCCACCCGGGTCTTCGTTGAGTTCGCTGCTGACCAGCACCTCGATCACCTGGCCATCGGACCGCCGCCAGTCGGCGTTCTGCCACCCGGTGCGCCCCGTTTCGAACAGGCCCAGGCAGTGTGCCTGCCACGAGGGCTCGTCGGCCCACAGGACCCCGGCCGACCGGCCCACGAGCTCGTCGGCAGGGTAGCCGAAGTCGCGCTCGAACGCCGGGTTGACCTCGAGCACGGTCCGCGTGCCGGCAAACTGGATCATGAGCGCGGTGGGGTTGAGCCGGAAGATGCGCTGGAACCGGCGCCGGGACCGGTCCCGCTCGTGCTCCAGCCGCAGGCGCTCTTCCATCTGGTTGAGCTGCCGCAGGTAGGCCTCGTCGGTCGCCTTGCGCGTGTGGTGCAGCAGCGCCCCGATCACCGTGATGATGACGCTGCCCATCAGCCAGAACCGCAGGTCGGGCGCGAAGCCAGCTTTCACGAGATGCCCACCGGCCTCCGCCCAGGTCAACCCGCCCAGGATGAGCACACCCGCAACGGTGGTCGCCCACAGCGCGCGCAGGCTCAGGTAGGTGCCCGCCATCACCACCGCCCCCAGCAGGGCCTGGGTCGAGGCCGAGCGCACCGAGCCGTAGCTGTGCACCGCCCAGACGGTGAACACCAAGACGCCCATGACCATCAGCGGACTCTCCCACCGGCGCGGCCGCGACTGCAGCATCAGGTACAGCAGCGCCACCCCGCCCAACGAGAGGGAGATGAACGACCGCGACTCCCCGGGTGGGGCGAGCAGGTGGTCGACCAGCGCCATGCCCAGCATCAACAGCGCGATGGCCACCATGACCCAGCGCGCACTGCGGCGGCTGCGCCGCCGCTGTTCCTTGCGGATGTCGGCGGGATCTTCCAGGGGGCGCGAATCAAGCATGGGGCCAGGGCTCCAGCGGGGCATGCAAGGTGGGCAGTCCACCGGTGGTGCTGCCGGGCACGCGCACCGCCGTGATCAGCAACCCATCGTCCGGGTCATCGTCCCGCTCGCTGCTGATCTGCAGGGCCAGCGGCCGGCCGTCGCGACACAGCGCCGTGATCGGGTGCCACCCGGTGCGCCGCGAGGCCCGGCGGGCGCGAACAAAGTGCTGGTGCTCCTCGTCCGGCAACCACAGGAACCCGTCGCGCCGGTTCAACACGTCCTTGCGCGCGTGGCCCAACGTGCGCTCGAAGGCCTTGTTCACGTCCAGGATCAAGCCCGTGCGCGACGACTGCACAAAGATCGGCGTGGGGCTGGACTGGAACAGGCGCGAGAAGCGGTCCTGCCCGAGGTCCCGGTCGAGCTGGGCTCTCAGGCGCTGCGTCGCTTCGCGAAGGTGCATGGCCTGCGCCATGTGCATCTGCGTCCGGTTCAGGTACATCATCGCGGCCACGCCCACCAGGCTCATGCTCTGTGTCATCCAGGTGCGCCAGCTCACCGCAAAACGCGGCTGGCCGGCCAGCAGGCCCGCGGCCTCGGCCCAGGTCAGCCCCCCCAGCAAGGCGATCGCGGCGGCCGTGGTGCAGACCAGGCCACGGCGGCTGAGGAAAATCCCCGACGCCACCTGCCCCATCAGGATCAGCGCGATGTTGACCGTTCGCACCGACCCGAAAAACCAGGTCGACGCCGCCGCCATGCCGAACAGGAACACCACCAGCAGCCAGGCCACGCTGTTGTAGCGGCGGACCTTCAGGAGGCCCCAGGACAGCGCGCCCATGACCGCCAGCACCAGCGTCATCATGCTGTCCGCCGTGGCGGGCACGCCCGTGAAGCGATCCACCGCGAACAGGCCCAGCCCCAGTGCCGCCGTCATCCACGACAGTCGCATGGCCATCTTTGCGCGCGCGGCCACGATGGACGGCGGCTCGGGCCACAGCGGTGCATGGGAAAGGCTTGACAGATCGATCAAGGCAGCGGTCGGTGAATGTCCATGGCGTTCCGGAAATCCTCCCGGGGTCATTCCCGAGGCGTGCAGCATAACCGCGCGGCGGACACGACTGCGTCTTGTTTCAAATGGCATGATTTGCATTCACCCCCCACCACAC
Source organism: Hydrogenophaga sp. (assembly GCF_018780075.1). GTDB lineage: Bacteria > Pseudomonadota > Gammaproteobacteria > Burkholderiales > Burkholderiaceae_C > Hydrogenophaga. The sequence continues at coordinate 29,284 of NZ_JADMKB010000040.1, read as the reverse complement.
GAAAGGAGCCACCACCATGTTCAAGAAACTCGCCTCCGAGGCCCTGGGCCTCAGCGACATCGGATCCATCATCCAGCCCAAGGACTTCGGCAGCGTCGATGCCGACGACTACCTGTTTCACGAAGACGGCGAAAAGATCTTCTTCCTGATCAAGTCCAAGAAAGACGAGTACTGCTTCACCAACCTCGCACTGATCCACGTGGACGGCGACTCGGCCGTGTCGTCCAAACGCTCGATCAAGCGCTACGAGTACGGCACCGAGTCCGTCGACCACGTGACACTGGAAACGGCCGGCACGCTGGACATGGACATCGAGCTGAAGTTCAGCATCGGCGGTGTGGGCTTCAGCATCGATGTGCGCAAGGCCTTCATCGAACAGCTCAAGGACATCTACAAGGCGCTGATCAGCATCGGCAAACGCCAGCGCTCCGACGCCATCTGCCGCGACAACGCCATGCACGCCCTCAGCGCCACGGCCTCGATGTACAAGATCACCACCGCCAGCAGCGGCGAGGCCATCACGGCCCAGTACAACGACATCCTGAAGAACCTCAACAACGTGGTCCTGGTGGGCTACACCAAACGCGACTTCAGCGACGTCTTCACCAAGTACATCCACGCCTGAGCCGGAATCCCCCCGCAGCGCTTCGCGCTACCCCCCGGGGGGGTGGCACTGGCCGTCCGGCACCGCCAGCCCGGCGGTGCCCTGGGTTGCACCGTTTCAAGCGTCTGGGTGACGCGCCGTCGCACACGCCCAAGAAAAAAGGCCTCGGAACCGGAGTTCCGAAGCCTTTTGGCTGGTCTCAGCGCGGGGCTGAGACGTCAGGTGCGCAGGGCTCAGTAGCCGCCGCGGCCACCACCGCCACCGCCGTAGCCGCCGCGATCACCGCCACCGCCGTAACCACCGCCGCCGCCCGAACGGTCACCGCCGTAGCCGCCGGTGCGGGGAGGACGTGCTTCCATCGGACGAGCTTCGTTCACCGTGACACTGCGGCCACCCAGCGACTGACCGTTCATGCCCTTGATGGCGGCTTGTGCCTCGGCATCGCTGCCCATCTCGACAAAACCAAAGCCCTTGGAGCGACCGGTGTCGCGTTCCATCATGACCTTGGCGCTGGTGACCGAGCCGAACTCGCTGAAGGACTGTTGCAGGTCTTCGTCACGGACGGTGTACGGCAGGTTGCCGACGTAAAGTTTATTGCCCATAAGGGACTCCAAAAAAACAGAAACACAAAAGCGATGGGGTCCCGAAAGCTCAACAAACCCGAGAGTGCCGCCGTAGCGCGCGAAACTGACCGATCACCTTGAAAATGCGCAGGCACGATGGCCGGCGCGGAGTGCATTATGGCCCCCTGGGCTCCAAACGGGCTGCTTTTTTGTTTTTGGGGTGCGACGAGGCGCCCCCGCCGTGTGCGGCAATCGGTCCGCGCCGGGCCCTGGTCTACTGCGGCTCGCCGTCCGTCCGACCGAGTGCCGCCTGCTTGCGACCCACGTGATACGCCGTCATCACCTGCGCGGCGATCAGATCCAGGCTCGGTCGGGCGATGCCCTGTTTGTCGGTCCAGACCTTGGGGGTGAGCGCCCCCGAGAGCGTGAGCGCCTCGCCGTCGGCCAGGGCCAGCAGCGCCGCGCAGGGCGCCTCGTCGAACGCGATCACGTTGACGATGAACTCCTCGTCCATCTTGTTGCGCGCCAGCACGCGCGCCACGATGTAGGTGCGGCCCGCCTTGTCCACGCGGCGGGAGGCGTCGCCCATCAGGCGTCCGGCGATGAGTCCGTCGATCATGAGCGCGGCTTCTCAAACCCCGAGACCACCCAGGCCTCGGCGCTGGCCGTGTTGAGCTTGAAGTTCGGCGGCGTGGACACCAGGGCCAGCTCCTCGTCGAACTCGTTGAGCGCGCGCAACGTGGCGGTGGCGCCCTCTTCGTCCGGCACGATGGCCAGCTCCACGCGGATGCGCTGGCCGCCCACCGACACGCTCACGTTCTTGTTCAGCTCGGCAAAACGCTGTTGCTCCGAGCGTCGGATCACTTCCTTGGCCGTCTTCACCAGCGTGTTGAACGCGTTGGTGTCCAGCGGCTTGGGGTTCTTCTTGTCGCGCCCCATCGTCCAGGGGCCGACCAGCGCGGGCTCGACCTGGCCGTCCAGGAACATGGCCACCGCCCAGCCATCGTCGTCTTCGTTCTTGACCACGCGCGCGGTCCAGTGCTCGTCGCTCCACACGCGGTCTTCGTGGATCGGGTCTTGGGTGTCTTGGGTCATGGGGAGATGGTACGCGGTGAGCGCACCCGCTCCGTTCGGGCGGGTGCCCCTTGCGCCTGCGTGGGCACGCCACCCGACGGCAGGCAGCCCAGGCCCACCAGCGTGGCTTCGACCGCTTCGTCCAGCGGGGTGTGCGGTTCGTGGCCCAGCTGCTGCACCAGCCGGCGGTTGTCCAGACGCACCGGCTGTTGCCACAGGTAGCGCATGCCCAGCAATTCGCGGAAGGTGGCCACGAAGGGCGAGGCCAGGCGCACCAGCCACCAGGGAAAGGGCCGGATGGCCGGCGCTGCGCCGCCGCGGCGCACCACGGCACGCTGCACGGCTTCGGCCAGGGCGGTGCCGGTGGCGTCCCAGTGGCCGGCCATGTGGAAGGTGGCGAAGGCCGGCAGGGTCTCGCGGTGATCCAGCAACTCGGCCATGGTGCGGGCCACGTCGGGCAGGTAGGCGAACTGGTGGCCCACGCCGGCTGCGGCCGGGGTGTTCACGCTGCGCACCGCGCGCCCGGGCTTGACCATGCCCTGGCTGAACCAGTTGTTGCCCGCGCGGGGACCGAAGAAGTCGCCAGCGCGCACCACGATGACCTTCATGCGGCCCGCCTGCGTGGCCGTGGCCAGGCGCTGCTCCAGTTCCACGCGAATGCGGCCCTTGGGGGTGTGGGCGTTCTGCGGTGCGTCTTCGGCAATCAGCGGGAACGCGTCGGGCCCATGGTTGTAGACCGTGCCCGGCAGCACCACCGTGGCGCCCTGGGCTTGCGCGGCCGCAATGGTGTTGTCGATCATGGGCAGCACCCACTCGGCCCAGCGGCGGTAGCCGGGCGGGTTGACCGCGTGCACGATGACCGAACAGCCCTGCGCGGCGGCCATCACATCGGCCGCCCGCAGCGCGTCGCCCTCCACCCATTCGATGCCACCCTGCTCGCGGCGCTCCACCCCCAGCCCGCGCTTCATGGCGCGAACCTGCCAGCCCCGCGCCAGCAGCAGGCGGGCCATTTCCCCGCCGATGCCGCCGCTGGCACCGAGCACCAAGACCGTTGATGAATCCGACATGAAAAGCTCCTGAAAAAGTGGTGGTGGGGTTGTGATGGGGTTATGGTCGGCGTTTCGCGGGCAAAAAGAAATTGCCCAAGCCTTAACAGCCGCTATACGTTTTTTGATGGACAAGACCATTGGATGGGAGCTGTACCGCTCGCTGCTGGCGGTGCTGGAAGAAGGCTCGCTCTCCGGCGCGGCGCGGGCGCTGGGCCTCACGCAGCCCACGGTGGGCCGCCATGTGGCGCTGCTCGAAGCCGCGCTGGGCACCATCCTGTTCACGCGCTCGCAGGCCGGCCTGCTGCCCACCGAAGCCGCGCTCACGCTGCGCGACGGCGCGGAAGCCATGCACAACATGGCGGCCTCGCTGGAGCGCAGCGCGCGCAGCCTGGGCGAGGGCGTGCGCGGCACGGTGCGCATTTCCGCCAGCGAAGTGATGGGCGTGGAGGTGCTGCCGCCCCTGTTGGCCGCGCTGCAGGCACAGCACCCGGAACTGCGCGTCGAGCTGGTGACCAGCAACGCCCTGCAAGACCTGGTGCGCCGCGAGGTGGACATCGCCGTGCGCATGACCCCGCCCCAGCAAGACGTGCTGCTCGCCACCCGCGTGGGCGACGTGGAGCTGGGCCTGCACGCCCACCGCAGCTACCTCGAACGCCACGGCCAGCCCGCTTCGCTGGCCGACCTGGCCCACCACGTGCTGATCGGCTTCGACCGCGAAACCCCGTTCCTTCGCGGCGCTGCCGCCAAGCTGCCGGTCTGGCAGCGAGACAACTTCCATTGGCGCTGCGACAGCGACCTCGCCCAGCTGGCCCTGCTGCGCGCCGGTGCGGGCATCGGCGTGTGCCAGACCGCGCTGGCGCGCCGGGACCCGAACCTGGTGCGCGTGCTGCCCACGCGGCTGTCCATGAAGCTGACCACCTGGGTGGCCATGCACGAAGGCCTGCGCAACAGCCCGCGCTGCAAGGCAGCGTTTGATGCGCTGGTGAAGGGCTTGCGGCGGTATGTGAAGTGAGGCACCGGCCTTGCCCTACCCTCGTCCGTCTGGCACAACGAAGCACACCGCAGCCCCCCATGATCCCCGCCCCGCTGCTCTACACCTACCGGCGCTGCCCCTACGCCATGCGCGCGCGTTTGGCCCTGCTGCAGGCGGGCGTGGCGTTTGACGCGTTCGAGATCGTGCTGCGCGACAAACCCGCGGAGATGCTCGCCCTCTCACCCAAGGGCACGGTGCCCGTGCTGCGGCTGCCGGACGGCGCCGTGCTGGAGCAGAGCCTGGACATCGTGCGCTGGGCCTTCGTTGAAACCGGTGACCCCGAAGGCTGGTGGGCGTGCGCACAAAGCGCCGACAACCTGGCGCTGCTGGCGGTCTGCGACGGCGCATTCAAACACCACCTGGACCGGACCAAATACCCCGAGCGCTTCGACGGCGTGGATGCCAAGGTGCACCACCACGAGCAGGCGGTGGACGTGTTGTTGAAACCGCTGGACGCACAGCTTCAACGCACCGGCCAGCTCGGCGGCCAGACCCCCTGCGCCACCGACATCGCCATCTTCCCGTTCGTTCGACAGTTCGCGGCGGTGGAGCCAGCGTGGTTTGAGGCACTGCCCTTGCCGGCGCTCAAGGGCTGGTTGAGCGGGTGGCAGTCACACGCCCTGTTCAACACCGCCATGACCAAGCTGCCTGCCCAGCAGGCGACCGCGTTCCCCACAGCGTGAAGCGGTCGCTCAGACCCCCGGCCCGAACAGGCCGGTGCGCCACAGCACCTCGCGCTCGACACCGCTCAGACCCTGCATCTCCTCACCGGGCCGGGCCAGCACCCGGCGGTGGCCCACCGGGAGGCTGAGCGCCCGGGGGCCGTTGAAACGCAGACGCTCGGGCACCGCCGACGCGACCGCCGGCGGTGGTGCCGAACCCGCAGCGGCCCAGCGGTCGGGCATGGTCACCGGGGGTCGTTGACAACAGCTCATGATGTTTCTCCCACGGCCAGCTCCATCGCGCTCGCACCGCCGGCCACCGCCAGCCACAGCAACAGACCCGCCGCCCAGCCGGGCGCCAGCAGGGCCGCGGGCGGCACCGCCAGCCAGACCGCAAGGCAGTGCACGCAGGCCAGGCCATCGGCCAGTGGCGTGCCGGCCGCGGCCACGTGCAAGCGGGAGACGAGGTCGAACGGACCCCGCTCGCGCGCCACCAGCCGGGCCAGCCGCCACACCGCCAGCACCGAGAGCACCGCTTCAAACCACGGTGGCTCCGGGCCAAAGCCGACGTCCACGCGCGCACTCAATTGGCGTCGAACACCGCGAACACGCGGCTCGTGTCCTGGTACACGCGCGTGGCCTCGTACTCGAAGGCCGGTGTCGGCGGCACCATCACCTGGTTGGTGTCAAAGGCCCGCGACACGCTGCGGGCAAAGAACCCGTAGGTGCCCTGGGCGGCGTTGGCCGGCAGCGTGTACACCGCCTGCATCAGCCCGCCCTGGTCGCCCACCGAGGTGTGCCAGTGCTCGAAACCGAGCGGCCCGTCGCCGCCGCCCACGCCGCTGGTGCGCACCATGCCCACGTTACCGCAGACCGTTGGGTGGAAGTAGGCGTTGCGGAAGTGCTCGCTGTGCACGTCCATCGTGACCCGGAACTCCACCGCCACCGCCGTGGTGCCACGCCGCACCACCGGGCAGTTGCCGCCGATGGGCAGCCAGTCGGAATCGCCGGCCTTGCGCCACGCGATGTCGAACACGAACCCTGGCGCGTGGTTGTCCACCGCCATCAACACCGGCGCCGCGCTCGACAGCACAGTGCCGGGCAGCGTGCCCACCTGCAGCACCAGCTCGTAGGTGCCGTCGGGGTAGGCGCCACCGGTGGGCCAGTCAAGCAACAGCTGCTCGCTGGGCAGCCAGCTGTTGGGCCCGGCGGGCAGGTTGATCGGGTACCAGCCGTTGGCGTCGCTGGTGGGTGCGTGCCACTCGCCCACGCCGGCGCCGTTGAGCCGGTACAGCCACCAGCTCACGCCCACAAAGGGCGTCTGCGGGCCGAAGGCCGCGCTGCCCGGCGCGCGGTGGCGGTACAGCACGCGGTAGTGCGTGGCCCCCGCGTGCGTGCGGTGGCAGCCGAGCAGCGACAGCTTGCCGTAGGCCGGGGAACGCGCGGCCGGGTTGGGCAAGGCATCGACGCTGGTGCCCGAGGGATGCGGGCGGTTGGTGCGCAGGTTGTAGCCCGTGGCACCGTCAAAGGTGGTCGGGTCGCCGGTGAGCGGCAAGCGCCCGGCCATGACGATGGCCGGCGCGTTGCCGCAAGGGATCTGTTCGTCGGGAAAACAGTCGGGCGCCACGCGCGCGCTCGGGTCCGCCTCCAGCGTCACGAAGGGCAGGTTCCCGGCGTTCCAGCGCACGTCGAAATGGCTCTCGCCGTAGATCACCTCTTCCACACCGTCGCCGTTCACATCCTGCAGCACACGGAAGGTGATGTCGGGCACGTCGATGATGGGCACCCACTCCGGCATGTGCACGTTCACGCAGCGGCGCATCGGGCCGATCCAGCGCCGCGGGTCAAAATCCTCGAACGCTTTTGGGTCCAGCTTCAGCTGCGCGGCCACGCTGTCCAGCGCCACGCGCGACAGCGCGCCCTTCTTGCCACCGGTGTCGGCCAGGAAATCGGCCGGCAGCGGCGGCGCCATGCGCAACGCGGCCGGCGCGTCCAGCGCCTGGTCGATCGCCGAGGTGTCGTCGCCAAAGGCGCTGCCCGGCAGGGTTTCGAAGCGGGCCAGGGCCTCGGCCGCGCGCGAGTCGCTCATCAGCGCGCTGCGACGCAGCGCCGCAAAGTCGGGCGCCGGGTCCGGCCCGGGGATGGGCCCGCGCGGGCCGCGCTCGGTCAGCACCGGCATGCGCTCGCGCAGGTCGTCCAGCAGCTCGCGCCAGTTCGGGCGCTCGAAGAGCACCGGAAAACACAGCCGCAGCGTGCGCCAGCGCAGCACCCAGTCGATGTCGAAGCGCGGAATCCAGACGCAGAAGTTGCCGCACGCGTCCGTCTTCACGGTGGCGATCACCTCGCGCCGGCAATGGAACGGAAACAGCCAGCTCCACTGCGAACCGATGGGGTGGTAGGCGAACAGCGAGCAGTCGGTGTCTTCCACCTGCACGGTGGCCAGCGGCACCGGCATCACGCGGCCCGTGGTCGCGTCGGTGCGCACCACCTTGCCGCACACCCGCTGCATGAACAGCCAGCGCGGGTCCAGCACATGGCCCAGCTTGGCCTTCAGCTCGGCCATCGGCTGACCGGCCAGGCGTTTGACCGGTGTGCCGCTCAGTGCCGCCAGGCGCGCGGCGCCGAGCTTGCCGATGACCGCTGCTTCCGCGGCCTCAAAGTCGGCGGACAGGCGCTCCGCGGCGGCGGAGGCGTGATCGGGCGAAGGGGTGGTGGGGGCATTGCTGCCGGCACCTGGGTTGGGTGACTTGGCCATGGCGACTCCTCGGTGATGGGGGGTGGATGATCGATTCGCATGGGTCCAGAAGCGCCATGCGAAACGACCGTTTCCAGTGTGCGAGCCGCCGGCGCGGGCGGCATCCCCAAGATGGGAGAACGCCATCCCCTGTTTGGGAGAGCGATTGGGCTTTGGGATGGGGGGATTTACAACCAGATACACCGTCCGCCGGCCATTCCAGCGTCACCCCGGCCTGCGCAGGGTGGATGAGCGCGCGGCGCCTTGGCCGAGCGCGTCGCCGTCGATGCCGCGGGTGGTGATGACTTCCTGGGTCAGCCTCGCAGCGAGCGCAGCGGCGTCTCACCGACACGGTGCCCGGTCGGCCAGACGCTCTCGGGAACCCCTGCCTGCGGGTTGGCCCCGCGAAAATCAAGCCGTGCGTCGGTGCCGAACGAGGTGTTAGTCGCGATCGGGGTCTGGCTCAGGGCGGCCTGATCACGGCGGCGCCACGCGCGGGCCGACGAGGCCAAAGACAGCGCCTTGCGGGTCGCGCGCATGGAGGCTGTATTCGCCGCCGGGGATGGGGTGCGGGCCATCGAGCACCTGGCCGCCGCCCGCCGTGATCTTTGCCATCGCCGCATCGATGTCCGCGACCCCGATGTAGTAGATCCAACATGGCGCATGGTCCACCTGGCTGCGCATCAGCGCGCCGATGCGGACCCCGTTGGCGGCAAGCAAGTGGTAGTCGCCCATCGCGCCCATCGGCATTGCCCCGACCACTTCCCAGCCGAAGCGCGCCTTGTAGAAGCCGAGCGCCGCCGCATCGTCCTTCGCGGCGATTTGATTCCAGCGCACATGGCGCGCATCGGCGACGCGAAACGCGGTGCTGCTCGCCTCGCTGGCGCCGCGCATCACGTACAGCGGCACGCCGTCCGGATCGGCAAGCATCGCGATCCGCCCGACATTCGGGATGTCCATCGCGGGCATCTGCACGCTGCCGCCCGCGGCCGTCCAGTCGGCGACCGCGGCGTCGACGTCGGGCACCCCGACATAGCCGAGCCAGACCGGCTTCGCACCGGGCATCTGTTCGGTGATCTGCATCAGGCCGCCCGCCTGGCCGTCACCCGCGTCAAGGATGCGGTAGTCCATGCCCGGGTGGCCGCTGTCGCTCACCTTCCAGCCGACGACATCGCCATAAAAACGCTGCGCGGCGTCGGCGTCGGTGGTCAGCAACTCGTACCAGATGAAATCGCCTTTGGGGTTGCTCATGTCATTGCTCCAGTGTCACGACGCGGGTGAACCCGCCAAAAATCATGCGCTTGCCGTCGAACGGCCAGTCCATGCCCTCGGGTGGCTTCATGCGGTCGTCCTTCATCATCTGGTCGTGCGCGGCGTCGCAGACGTCGCGCGACGGCCATTCCATGAAGGCGAACACGATGTTCTCGCCCGGCTCGGCCTTCACGGCGCGGCGAAAGTCGGTGAGCCGGCCATCGGGCACGTCGTCGCCCCAGGCTTCCACCACGCGCAGCGCACCGTAGTCCTTGAACATCACCCACGCGTCTTCGGCCAGCTGGCGGTAGTCCTCGCGCCGGCCCACCGGCACCGGGATGACGAAGCCCTGCACGTAGCTGTCGGCGGCCGCGCCTCCTTGCTCAACGATCGGCTCGAAGCCTCCATAGATCATCCGTTTTCCGTCGAAGGGCATCGGGTTCTTCGCCGGGTCGCAGCGCTCGTCGGTCTTGCCCAGTTCGTCCATCCGGCCCATCACGTCGTCGCGCGTGGCCTTGTCGGGCCACTCGATCCACGAGAACGCCACCGTCTCGTCGTCCTGCGCCGCCACCGCACCCTGGAAGTCGGTGGTCTTGCCTTTGGGCACATCGGCCCCCCAGCACTCGACCACCCGCGTCGCGCCGTGATCGATGAAGGCGCTGTCAACCGTGTTGGCGTGGGCAATGAACTGCTGCTGGTTCCCGGTCGGGACCGCGATCACGAAGCCGTCGATGTAAGACATGTGGGTTCTCCTGCGTGTTGCACGGCGGGGCCTGGGTGGTGGCGATGCCAATCTGCTGCATCGTTGTCACCGCGTCGAACGCGCGCTTGGCCGCCGGCCGGTCGGGGTTGGAGAGCGCAGCGATGGGCGCGCGGGGTGATTTGCCACGATACACCCGCACTTGTCCTGGCACCAGTCACATGGGGTTTGCTCGCCGCCATGGCCGGCGATCGCATTCGGGCAAGAACGACGCAGAGGCTGATCGCGCTTCGACGATCTTCACTTCTTCTGTCGAGCCGCCTTCACTGCCTTGCCCTTGCCCACCGGCGCCTTGAGCTGCCCCTGCGCCTGTTCGAGCCACAGCAGCGTCTCGGTGTGCGAGAGGAAGCGCCGCAGGTAGTGCGGCGAGAGCTCGCGCATGAGGCCGAGGGTGCGCAGAACGAGCATGTGGGAGTTGAGCGGGCCGGCGTTTTCGGGGGCTCGGTGCGTGGCTTTCACCACGGTCTCTTCGGCGCCCAGGCGCTCCCAGGTTTCGCGGAAACGCTGGGCGCTGCGCAGTTCGGGCCACTTGCCTGCGTTGGATTTGAGGCCGCCCGCTGCGGCCTGGCTGGCCTGGGTGATGTGGGCGTTGAGGGCTGCGAGGGGGGATGGTTTGGGGGCCGTTGAGGCGGCCTCACGCGGGCCCCCACCCCTGCGCTCCCCGAGGTGGGGAGGGTGAGGAATCACAGCCGGGCCGGTGGGCGGCGTGTTCATGGCTTGGCGGTGGCGGCAGCGGCGGGCTGTGCGGGCGCCGCCGTGCTGGCCGTGGGCGCGGCGCGGGGCACGGGGGCCATTTCCACGCGGCGGTTGAGGGCGCGGCCTTGTTCGTCGGCGTTGCTGGCCACGGGCTGCTCGGCGCCGAAGGCGGCGCTGAACACGCGCTGGCGCGGCATGCCTTCCTTGACGAGCGTGCGTGTGACGGTGAGCGCGCGCTGGGCCGAGAGTTCCAAGTTGTCTTCAAAGCGCTGATGAGGGCCTTTGACGACGGTCTTGTCGTCGGTGAAGCCGCTCACCATGAGCATCTCGTCGCGCTCGCCCAGGTACACCTCCAGCGGCGGCACCAGGCTCTTGAGCAGTTGCTGGCCTTCGGGGCGCAGCTGGTCGGAGTTGAAGTCGAACAGCACGCTGCCGCTGATGCCGATGCGGCCGTTGTTGAGCGTGACGCGGCCGCTCTGCAGCGGAATGGCGAGCGCCTTTTCCAGGGCCATGCGGCGGGCCTCTTCCTGCTGGCGTTTGGTGATCTCGGACTGCAGGCTGGCCACCAGGTCCATCTGCACCAGCAGCACGCCGATGAGGATGAGCACGAACGCACCGACCACGCCGGACATGAGGTCGCCGAACACGGCCCAGACCGGCGCGGTCTCGCCGAGGCCGTCGTCGATGGCGGTGTCGTCCACGTTTCCGCTCATCAAGCGGCTCCCTGCGCAGCGGGCGCGGCGGCTTTGGCGGCGGCGGGCTTGGCGGTGCGCAGCAGGCGCATGTCTTCCACGATGCCTTGCTGCGCACTGATGCTGAGGTCGATCACCTCGCGCGCCTGCGCCACGTAGTAGGCGAGCTGTTCGTCGCTGCGCGCCATGTGCTGGCCGATGGCGCCTTCCACGCGCTGCAGGCCGTCCACCAGCTTCTCGTTGGTGCTGCTGAACAGCAGCACGCCCTGCTGGAAGGCCTCGCCCAGCGCGGCGAGTTCGGCGGTGCTGGTGGCAAGTTGTGCGGTCTGCTCGTCGGCCCGGCCGGCCTGCGCGCCCAGGGTCTGCGCGAACTGCGCGCCGGTCTGGTTGAGCACGGTGGTGGCGGACGCGACCAGCGATTCGATGGCGGCGCGCTGCTCGCCGGTGGTCTGCTGCACGTTCTGCAGCAGGCTGCTGATGTGGGCCACCAGCTCGGTGCGCTCTTGCAACGCGAGGTTGTCGCGCTCGGTGAGGCGGCTCATTTCGCCGCGCAGCTGGGCAATGACTTCGGCCGCGGCCCGGGGCGCTTCGGACGCGGTGTCGAGCAGGCGCGACATGGGCGCTTCGAGCGAGGTGCCGAGCGTGGCCAGGTGTTCGGTGACGGCGGCCTGCAGCTCGCCCAGGCGCTGCACCGCGGCCTGGCCGCGCGCGGCCTCGTCGTTGCGCAGGGTTTGCAGGTGGCTGGCTTCTTCGCTGCGCAGCGCTTGCAGCTGGGTGGTGATGTCGTGGTTCAGCGAGGCAAGCTGCTCGGCGGCGGCCTGCTGGCGGCTGGCTTCTTCGGCCCGCAGGGTTTGCAGCTGGGTGGCCAACTCGGCTTGCAGGCTGGCGAGTCGGTCCACGGAGGCCTGGCCGCGGGCGGCCTCTTCGCTGCGCAAGGCTTGCAGGTGCGTGGCTTCTTCGCCGCGCAGTGCCTGCAACTGGCTGCTGATGTCGCGGTGCATCGCGGCGGCCTGTTCGACGGTGGCTTGCTGGCGGCTGGTTTCTTCGGCGCGCAGGGTCTGCAGCTGCGTGGCCAGCTCGGTTTGCAGGCTGGCGAACCGCTCGGCGGCGGCCTGGCCGCGGGCGGCCTCGTCGCTGCGCAGGGTCTGCAGGTGCGTGCTTTCTTCTGCGCGCAAGGCGCTGAGTTCGCTGCGCCAGAGCGCGGCCAGTTGGTCCATGCGCTGGCCGTGTTGTTGCGTCCACAACGCTTCGGATTCGGTGCGCGCCAACACCAACGCTTCGCTCTGCGCCAGCAGGCGGGCCACGCTGTCCATGCTGCGCGTGGCCTGCTCGCTGGCGCTGTGCTGGATGGCGCTGGCGGTGTGCTCCAGCGTCTGGCACACGGCCTGCTGCTGCGCGAGGTGGTGGGCGCCCACCTGCTGCCACTCGGCCTGCAGGCTGCTGGCCATGCCTTGCAGCGCGGTGGTCCACGCGGCCTGCTTCTGCGCTTCGGCCTGGGCCTGCTCGCTGTGCTGCTGCGCCGTGGCCTGTTGCACGTTGGACAGCAGCTGGGCGGCGCGGGCTTCGAAGCTGGTGTTGAACCGGTCGAGCGCCTGGCCCAGGCCGCTGACCAGTTGCTCGCTGGTGCGGGCGTGGTGCTGCAGCGCGGACTGCCAGCCTTCGGCCACGCTGCCGGTGGTGGTGGCGAACTGGGTGGACAGGCCGGTCAGTTGCGTCTGCACCGCCGCGCTCACGCGCTCGTGCAGGCGGGTGGACTCTTGCGCGATGGCGGCCATGGCGTTTTCCACCACGGGCTTGATGCTGTCGCTGGCCACGCGGGCGCTGGACGACAAGCTCTCGTTCAGCGCCTGCGCCACCGAATGACCGAGGTCGGTGTACGAGGCGGCGGCTTCGCGATGGAACTGGTCCTGCCGCGCGGTGAGCTGTTCGTCCAATTGCTGGTGGCGGCGCTCCACCTGCTCCATGAGCGCCTGCAGCTGGGTGACGACCTGGGGCAGCGCGTCGGCCTGGCGTTGCAAGGCGGCGAAGGTCTGGTCGCGGTGCTCTGCGGCAATGAAGGCGGCCGTGAAGGGGCGCAGCGCGCCGGCGGTGTGTTGCTCCAGCGCGCGGGCCACGTCCATGCGCTCGCGGCGGGCGATGGCCGACATGAGGCCCAGCATGGCCGAGCTGGCCACACCGGCCACCGAGGTGCCAAAGGAAATGCCGAGGCCCTTGATGGGCGCGGCCAGCGCGCCGCGGATGGCGCCCAGATCGGCCGAGCCTTCGAGCGCGAACACCGCGCCCTTGAAAGTGACCACCATGCCGAGGAAGGTGCCGAGCATGCCCAGCATCACCAGCAGGCCGATCAGGTAGGGCGTGAGCGCCAGGCCGGGCAGCGCGCCGCGCCCGCTCTCGACGCGCTGGCGCACGGCGTTCTGCAGCGGCACGGGCACGCGGGCGAGCCAGTCGGCCAGGCTGCCGAGGGGTTGCGGGATGTGGGTGAGCGCCTGGGCCAGGCCGGTGCTGGCGCTGCGGAAGCGGCGGATTTCTTGCGCGCCCAGCAGGTAGGCGGCAGCGATGGCCACCGTCATACCCAGGGCGAGCCAGCTGCCGCTGCCGACGAAGCCCACGCCGACCCAGGCGATGGCGAACAGGCCGAGCAGGAAGGCGCCGATGAGCAGGGCGCGGCTGGAGAAGGAGGAGGAAGGCATGGCTTGTGTGTTCAAAGGCTCAGATTCGATGGGCGTTGGCCGTTCGCATCAGGGGTGAGGGGGTCACGCGGTTCATGCGTCCAGCGATTCAATCAGCCCGACCACCGGCTGCAGGCGGTGCTCCAGCTCGGCGAGCAGGGTCTGCTCCAGCTCGGCTTCGAAGCCCTGCAGCCAGCGCAGGTCGTCGGGGGTGTCGGATGCGGCGGCGGCCTGGCGCAGGGCCTTGAAGCGCGCCTTGAGGTGGGCGGGCAGGCCGGCGAGCAGGCGCTGCTCGCGCCCGCCGAGCATCTGGTCCATCACGGCGTCGAGCGCGGCGAGCTGGGCCAGGCGCGGCGCGCCTTTGGCCAGGGTCTGGCGCACGTGTTCGCGCAGCGCGTCCACGCTCATCTCCATGCGGCGCTGCTGGTCCTGATGGCGCTGGTGGAACAGGGCGAACTCGGTGTCGAGGTCGTTCGGGTCGGGGCGGTGTTTGGGGTCGCGCGCGGTGATGGAGCGGGTCAGCGTGGCGCGCACACGCTCCAGCTCGGCCGGCAGCGCCTCGGCGGCGGGCGCGCGCGTGGGAGGCTGGGCCGCCCGCGCCCCCAACGCCGCGATGGACGGGTGCGCCGAGCTCAGCGTGATGGCGTCGGCCACATTCAGCCACTGGCCGAGGCGCTCGGCCAGGTCTTGCCGGGACGCGTCGGCCAAGGCGTGCGCGCCCTCGGGCAGAAAGCCCGCGAGCTGTCGCACCAGGGCCGGGCGGTTGAAGTTGCTGCGCAAGAAAACGGTCCTTCGCGCCACGGGGGCGCTGCCTTCGAATGGCATCAGATGGGGCGGCCGCGCAGCGGGGCTGGCAGCGGACGGCGGGTGCCCGGAGGGCGGTATTGACGCGCCAGGGCACGTCGGGCGCCCCTCGCACCGGCCCCGGTGCGTTCACCAGGGCGGTGGAGGCGGTTGGCCGGGTGAGGTCACTCCGGCACAGCCGCCCCAGGGGCGAGGTCGGATTTTACTGGGCGGCCATTTGTAACAAATCGCCTGCACAAGGCGGGCCCATGTCCCACACACGAAGTGAAGCCGCCCGCGCCCGGTGAGGGGCGCGGGCGGCTCGGTGCAACTCTCGCGGATTCGCCGACGCAACCCCGCCGGGTCCCGCGCGACGCGCGGCGGGGGGGGGTCGCTTCAATGCCCTGTTTTGAACACCGCCACCGCGGCCACCAGCTGCTCGGCCTGCTGCTTCAGGCTGTCGGCGGCGGCGCTTTGTTCGACCAGCGCCGCGTTCTGCTGGGTGCCCTGGTCCATGCGGGTGATGGCCTGCCCCACCTGCGCCACGCCGGCGCTCTGCTGCGAACTGGCGGCGCTGATCTCGCTCACGATGTCGCTCACGCGGCGGATCGAGGTCACCACCTCGTGCATGGTGACGCCGGCCTGATCGACCAGGGCCGATCCCTGCTCGACGCGGTCCACGCTGGCACCGATGAGCACCTTGATCTCCTTGGCGGCCTCGGCGCTGCGCTGCGCGAGGTTGCGCACCTCGGCCGCCACCACCGCGAAACCACGGCCCTGCTCGCCGGCCCGCGCCGCCTCCACCGCCGCGTTGAGCGCGAGGATGTTGGTCTGGAAGGCGATGGCGTCGATCACGCCGATGATGTCGCTGATCTTGCGGCTGCTCTCGTTGATGCCCTTCATGGTCTCGACCACGCGACCCACCACGTCCGAGAGGTTGCCCACGCCTTTGAGCCATTTGGCGGACAGCAGGACAGCCTCGCCGTCCACGCTGCGCAGGCCGACCAGCGCCGTGGCGCCCAGGGCAGCGGTCAACACGAGCATGGCGGTGAAGGCCACGAACAGCTGGCGGCCCACCGGCAGGCGGTCCAGCCAGCGACCAGATCGGCGGTTGGGTTTCATGGGGCGCTTCCGATCACTTCTTGTGACCGATGTAGCTCACCCCGATGGTCTTGCCCGAACCGTCCTTGATCGGGTTGTAGCAGGCGTCGAAGGCCGTGCCCAGCACGTCGATGGGGCCGCAGAACTGCTGGCCTTTGGTGACGGCGTCGTAGGCGGCGTTGCGGGCCAGCTGGGTGCGATGCCGCGCTTGCCTTCGGGGGTCAGCACGTTGGTGCTCACGCGCACGAACTCGTCGCCGGCCTTCACAAAGACCGTGGCGGTGGCCTGGTGGTTTTGGCGGATGCCATCGACCACATTGAAGTTGTTGTTGATCTTGCGCTGTCCGAAGTAGATGACCGGCACTTCCTTGTCGGCCACCTTGTCCACACCCTCCACGCGCGACGCACCGATCTTGGCCAGGTGGTCGTCGAGTTCGGCGAGGTGGCCTTGGGGTCGGCGGCGTGGGCCTGGGTGGCACCGATCACCACGGCGGCGATCCTCAGAAAGGATTTCGTGAATGTCATGGCAATTCCTGCGAGGGCTGGTGGGAAAGAACGGGGGTGGCCCGACATCCGCGCCGCGAACGTCCCTCGCATATCGGTGCATGCATCCAGACTTGAGACGCTCGCCGCCGCGGGAGCGCGGTCCGTCCACGCATTGTGTGAAATGTCCGCCCACGCAAAGGCGACAACAACGGCCCGACGGCTGGTCCATTCGGGCGGTCAGCCCAGCCCCGGGGAAAGACCCCTCAACGGCCGAGGGCTTTGAGGCGCGCGGGCTCGACGATCTCGATCCAGTAGCCGTCGGGGTCCTTGATGAAGGCCACGTCTTTCATCTTGCCCTGCTCGGGGCGCTTGACGTAGGTGAGGCCGTTCTCGTCGAACCAGGCCACGGCGGTGTCGAGGTTCGGCACCGAGAAGCAGATGTGGCCGAACCCTTGGGGCTGGGCGTTGCCGTCGTGGTACCTGAAATCGGGGTCGGCCTCCGTGCCCCAGTTGTGGGTGAGCTCCAGGATGCCGCGCTGCGCAAACGTCCAGGCGGTGCGCTCGCCCGCGTCCTCGGGCGGCTGCTCGCCGTCCACCGGGCGGTGCAGGAAGTACAGCGAAAACCTCATCTCGGGGAAGTCGAGCTTGCGCAGCAGCTTCATGCCCATGACGCGCGTGTAGAAGGCGAGCGAGACGGCCGGGTCTTTCACGCGCAGCATGCTGTGGTTGAGCACAAAGCCCTGGGTGGCGGCGGGCGCGTCGCCCACGACGCCCGGGTGTTGTTCTGTGGTGAAACTCATCGTTGGGGTGGGAGAAGGTTGAACAAAAGGAAAAGCGGTCGTTCAGGGCGCGCGCACCTCGATGCGCACGCTGCTGTACCAGTCGGCCAGCTCGGTGATCTCGGTGTCGGTCAGCGGCCGGGCGATCACGTTCATGACCGCGTGCTTGCGCTCGCCGCTGCGAAACGCCTTGAGCTGCGCCACCAGGTAGATCTGCGGCTGGGCGGCGATGTGGGGCGTGTCGGGCGTGGCACCCATGCCCAGGGCGCCGTGGCAGGTCACGCAGAGCCCGGTTTTCACCGGGGCCTTGACCTGCCCGGGCTCCTGGGCGCCCACCCCACCGGCCAGGCCCAGCAGCCCGGCCAGCAGGAGGGGCGCACCCTGCGCCCTCGCGACGCGTGTGAGGCGCATGCCCTTCACGGCGCGTACGTGACGCGATAGATGGCGCCGGCGAAGTCGTCGCTGATGAGCAGCGAGCCGTCTTTCATGACCGCCACGTCCACCGGGCGACCGCGGTACAGGCCGGTGTCGGGATCGAGGAAGCCTTCGGCGAAGACCTCGCTCTTGTCGGCGCTGCCATCGGCCTTCATCGAGACGTAGTTGATCAGACCGCCGGTGGCCTTGGAGCGGTTCCAGGAACCGTGCGCCGCCACGAACGCGCCGCCCTGGTACTTGGCCGGGAACTGCTTGCCGTTGTAGAAGGTCATGCCGAGCTGCGCCTGGTGGGCGGGGAACTCGACCTGCGGCTTGGTCCATTGCGCTGGTGGCTTCATGTCCTTGAGGTCGGGCGCGGCGGCGGTGCCGGCGATGGGCACGTTGTTGCCATGGATGAACGGGTAGCCAAAGTGCTCGCCCAGCTTCGACACGCGGTTGAGCTCGCCCGGCGGGATGTCGTCACCCATGCCGTCGGTCTGGTTGTCGGTGAACCAGACCGATTTGTCTTTCGGGTTGATGTCCATGCCGACCGAGTTGCGCACACCACGCGCGACAACCTCGCGCTTGGAACCGTCGAAGGCGTTCATCTTGACCATGCCGCCAATGCCCAGCTGCTCGTAGAGCGCCACCTTGTCTTTGGGCTGCACGTTGTGCGGCTGGCCCAGGGTGATGTGCAGCATGCCGTCGTCGGCCACGCGGCAGGTGCGGGCGCCGTGGTTGTAGCTCTCTTCTTCGGGCGGGACCAGCTTGCCCTGGCCCACCACCTCGATCACGGCCACGTCCGGTCCTTCGTAGAAGAACTCGGCGGCGGGGAAGTTGAGCACGCGGTTGTGTTCGGCCACGATCAGGAAGCCGTCCTTGGTCCAGCACACGCCGTTGGGGTTGGTGAACTTCAGGCTCGGGGCGAAGCTCTTGACCTCGTCGGCCACGCCGTCGCTGTTGCGGTCGGTCACGGCCCAGACGGTGGTCTTGCGGGTGCCGACGAACAGCATGTTGGTGCTGGGCGCGACCGCCATGTGGCGCGCGTCGGGGACGATGGCGAACAGGTCGATGCTGAAGCCCGGCGGCAGCTTGACGCGCTTGAGGTTGGCGCGGATGGCGTCGGCGTTCTTGCCGGTTTGCGGAACCACGGGAATGTTGAGGTCGGTGGTGGCCACCTTCATCTGCTTCAGCTTTTCAATGTTCTGCTGCGCCTGCGCGCCCAGGGCCACGGCCGCCGCGACGGCGCCCAGTGCCCACAGCTTCATCGTCTTCTTCATCTTCTGTCTCCTCGGGTGGTTGCCCCTGTCGGGGCGGGTGGTGGCCGGCAGGTCCACACCGGGACGGCCAGTGAACGGAGGACGTGGTTCAGCTGCGCCCGCCCATGGCCACCAGCTTGGGGGCGGGCAGGGCAGCGCCAGGTCCGATGTGCGCCGCGGGCGGGTCGACGGCGAGCGCGCTTTCGGCCCGGGTCATCTTGCGGTGCAGATAGCGCATGCAGGTGACGCGCAGGAACGAGGCGAAATTGGGCACCTCGCCCCGGTGCAGAAAGATCTCGTCGTGAAACTGGGCGATGAGCGCGTTGGTGGTGCAGCCCTCCTCCAGCGCCATCTCGGCCAGGATGTCCCAGGCCATGTTCTCCAGCCGGATGCTGGTGAGCACGTTGCGGATGCGCACGGTGCGCGTGCGCTGCTCGTACTGGATGGGGTCGGCCTTGACGAAAAATTCGCACATGGGTGTCTCCTGATTTTTTACGGCACCGGAGCGCCATCCGCAACGCATGAAACGGTCCATGGCCCAGGGGTACCGCCGGGCCGGCTTTGCCAGACGGCCAGTGCCGTCCCCCTTGAGGGGGGTGACGCGAAGCGGCGCGGGGGGTTCACTTCAGATCGCCCGCTGCATCATCTGCTCGGCAATGTGGTCGGCCTGGCGGATGGCGAGGGTGACAATGGTGAGCGTGGGGTTTTCGGCGCCGCCGGTGGTGAACTGGCTGCCGTCGCTGATGAACAGGTTGGGGATGTCGTGCGTCTGCCCCCACTTGTTGACCACGCCGTCCTGCGGGCGCGCGCTCATGCGGCTGGTGCCCATGTTGTGCGTGCTCGGGTACGGCGGCGTGCGGAAGGTGCGGATGGCGCCGGCCGCTTCGTAGACCCGCTCGCCCTGCGTGAACGCGTGGTTGCGCATGGCGATGTCATTCTCGTGGTCGTCGAAATGCACGTTGGGCGCGTAATTGCCGTACTGGTCTTTCACGTTGGTGTTGAGCGTGACGCGGTTGGTCTCGCGCGGCATGTCTTCGCCCACCAGCCACATGCCCGCGAGGTTCGTGTAGCGGTCCATCCACCAGGTGAAGTCCGATCCCCAGCCACCCGGGTTGAGGAACGCGGCCATGAACGGGATGCCCAGCGACAGCGTTTCCAGCTCGTAGCCGCCCACGAAACCGCGCGCCGGGTTGTGCGCCGCTTCGTCGCGCACGATGCCGGCCATGGTGGTGCCGCGGTACATGTGCACCGGGTTTTTGAAGGCGGCGTAGACCGAGCCGGTCATGTGGCGCATGTAGTGGCGGCCCACGTGGCCGGCCGAGTTGGCCAGGCCGTCCTTGAACTGGTTGGAGGCCGAGAGCAGCAGCAGGCGCGGTGTCTCGATGGAGTTGCCGGCCACGCAGACGATGCGGGCTTTCTGGCGCTGTTCCTTGCCGTCCTTGTCCATGTAGACCACGCCCGTCACCTTGCCGGCGGCGTTGTGTTCGATGCGCGTCACGTGGGCCTGGGTGCGCAGTTCGAAGTTGCCGGTGGCCTCGGCCTTGGGGATCTCGGTGTACAGCGTGGACCACTTGGCGCCGCTCTTGCAGCCCTGGAAACAGAAGCCCAGCTGCATGCAGCGCCCGCGGCCGTCGCGCGGCTGGCTGTTGATGGCCATGTTGCCGGTGTGCAACTCCTTGTAGCCGAGCTTGCTGGCGCCGTTGTACATCACCTTGAAGTTGTTGTTGCCGGGCAGTCCGGGGATGCCGTTGGTGCGGGTCACGCCCATCTTGTTTTCGGCCTTGGCGTAGTAGGGCTCCAGGTCTTTCAGCGTGATCGGCCAGTCCAGCAGGCTGGTGCCTTTGATCTCGCCGTAGGTGGTTTTGGCGCGGAACTCGTGTTCCTGGAAGCGCAGCGAGGCGCCGGCCCAGTGGGTGGTGGTACCGCCCACGGTCTTGCAGATCCAGGCCGGCAGGCCCGAGAAGTCCTTGGCCACGCGCCAGGAGCCCGAGGTGGTGCGCGCGTCGAGCCAGGCGAGCTGCACGAACGACTTCCACTCGTCGTTGATGAAGCTGGCCTGCGACTGCAGGGCACCGGCCTCCAGCGTCACGACCTTGATGCCCTTCTGGCACAGCTCGTTGGCCAGGGTGCCGCCGCCGGCCCCCGAGCCGATGATGACGACCACGGAGTCGTCGGAAAAGTCAAATTTCGCCATGTCTGCCTCTGTTCGGTTGGGTTCGGTTCAATGGAAGCGCCACATCAGCCCATGTAGGGCGGCGGGCTGGCTTCTTTGCTGGGGGCGGGCAACCACTTGAGGTCCTGAAACCCGCGGGTGATGTAGCCGCCCTTTTCCCAGGCCGAGCCCGGGTAACCGAACACGGCGTAGGCCATGTCGTTGTCGTAGAGCGAGGTGACGCACTGGCCGCGCACGGTGTTGAAGAAGGCCGTGCCTTCCATGCCGCGCACGGTCTCCAGGCGCCGCGCCGCGCGGGCCTTGGCGAAGTTGCCACCGGCCGATTGGTTGAGCCAGGCGATGCCGTCGGCCAGCAGCTTGGCCGCGCCCGCGTCGCCCGCGGCCTTGCCGTCGAGGTCTTTGGCGAGCAGCGCGTAGACCGCATCGGGCAGCTTCTCGTGCGGGTAGAGCACGCGGCCCATGGCCATGAGCGCGCTGCCTTCGGCGGCGCTGAGCTTCTTGAGTTCGAGCGCCCAGGCGGTGCTGGGGGCCAGGCCGGCCAGCAGGCTGCCGGTGGCGAGCGTGCCGAACAGCAGGCCGGAGCCTTTGAGGAAATCCCGCCGCGCCAGAGGCAGGTTCACTTTGCGGACTTCGCCGCTCTCTTCGCCGCAACCGGCGGCCGCAGACGCGGGGTCTGCAATGGGAATGACGCGCATGTTTGTCTCCAAGGGGTTCTTGTGGCCCGGACCGTTCCGGTGCGTGTGGGGAACCCCAGTGTTGAGCAAAACATCACGCTTGTGGTGATAGCGGATTACATACCGGGCAAACCCTTGGTCACGGCCCGGAGGTCGCCCGGCGGCACCGCGCGGCGCGAGGCCGCGTCAGCGCGGGCGGGCGGCCTTGAGGATCTGCGTGCCCTGCTTCGCGAGGGCCTTGAGGGTCGCGAAATCGGCGTCGTGTTCGACCACCAGGTGATCGAGCTCGCGGACAGGCGTGACCCGGTGCGGCAGCTGCAGGCCCAGCTTGTCGTTGGTGGCCATGGCCACGCAACGGCGGCTGGCCGCGCGCAGGGCGCGCTTGAAGGCGGCGTCGGCGGCATCGACGGTGCAGACCCCGCCATCGACCGTGACCCCGCAGGCGCCGAGGAAGCAGCGCTGGATGTTCATCTGGCCCACGGCCAGCACGGCGGTGGCGTCGATGCAGCCGCCCACCAGCGGGTCCACCGAGCCGCCGACCATGAGGAGCTGCACGTCCTGGCGGCGCAGCAGCGTGGCGGCGATGTCCACCGAGTTGGTGGCCACCGTGAGCGCGTGGTCCTCGGGCAGGCCGGCGGCGAGCGCCAGGTTGGTGCTGCTGCTGTCGAGAAACAGGAACTCGCCGGGTTCGATGGTCTCGACCGCCGCCCGCGCCAGCGCGGCCTTGCGCTCGCGGCCTTCGTCCATGCGCACCGCCATCGGGGTGGCGCCGGGCAGGGGCGGCAGCGCCCCGCCGTAGACGCGGCGGCAGCGCCCCTCGGCCGCCAGCGCGCGCAGGTCGCGCCGGATGGCGTCTTCCGACACCTGGAATTCGGCGGCCAGCGCCGCGGCCACCACGGTCTGGCCCTGGGCCAGGCGCCCGGCGATCAGGTCGCGGCGCTGGAGCGGTATGTCGGTGTGCATGGGCGGATCATATCGTGCACAAACAAGAAACATACCATGCACAAACGCGCATCCGAAACCCCACTTCAGCCGCTCAGGCGGTTGTGCATGCAAAACCGCGCCGGTCCCATGGGGCCGGAGCGCCGCCCCAGCGCCTGCACGGCACCCGCTCAGGGCACCGCCGGGCCGGCTCTGCCGGACGGCCAGTGCGCCTTGCAGGCCGCAGCCTCGCCAGAGGCGAGGCTTCTTCGGGCTGTCCAAGCCTGCGCAGGCAGGCTTGGAGCCGCGGCCCTCAGCCCCCTTCAGGGGGTCGCGCGCAGCGCGGCGGGGGTGTTCCACTCACATCACGAGCACCGCCCGGAAGTCGTTCACGTTGGTGTGCGTGGGGCCGGTGATCACGAGGTCGCCCAGCGGTTCGAAATAGCCGTAGGCGTCGTTGCGGGCCAGGTGGTCGGCCACCTTCAGGCCCAGCCTGGCGGCGCGCGCCAGCGTGTCGGGCGTGACCAGGGCACCGGCGTTGTCTTCCACACCGTCGATGCCGTCGGTGTCGGCCGCGAGCGCCCACACACCGCCCTGCCCGCCCAGCGCCTGCGCGAGGCCCAGGCAGAACTCGCCGGCCCGGCCGCCGCGCCCTTTCTTCTGGCCTTCGGCGCGCGGGCGCACGGTGACGGTGGTTTCGCCGCCGCTCAGGATGAGGCAGGGCCTGGCGAAGCTGCTGCGGCCGAGCGCGGTGGAGCGCGCGAGCGCGGCGTGCACCTTGCCCACCTCGCGCGACTCGCCTTCGATCTCGTCGCTGAGCACCACCACGTTCAGGCCGAGCGCACGGGCGGCCTCAGCGGCGGCGTCCAGGCTCTGTTGGGGCGTGGCGATCAGGTGCGTTTCAATGCCGGCGAGCGCGGCGTCGCCGGGTTTGGGCGTTTCCAGCGCGCCGCTTTGCAGCTGCGCCTTCACCACTTCAGGCACCTCGATGCCGTAGCGGCGCAGGATGTCCAGCGCCTCGGCGCAGGTGGAGGCGTCGGCCACGGTGGGGCCGCTGGCGATCACGCTCACATCGTCGCCCGGCACATCGCTGATGGTGAGCGTGACCACGCGGGCCGGCGCGCAGGCCGCCGCCAGGCGCCCGCCCTTGATGGCCGAGAGGTGCTTGCGCACGGTGTTCATCTCGCCGATGTGCGCGCCGCTTTCCAGCAGCTGGCGGTTGATGCGCTGCTTGTCTTCGAGCGTGAGACCGTCGCAGGGCAGCGTGAGCAGGGACGATCCGCCGCCGGAGATGAGGCACAACACCAGGTCGTCGGCGGTGAGCCCTTCGGTGAGTTTCAGGATGCGCTGCGCGGCGTCCAGGCCGGCCGCGTCGGGCACGGGGTGCGAAGCCTCGACCACCTCGATGCGCTCGGGCACGCCGGCCGGGCGGGGGGGAACGTGGTGGTAACGTGTGACGACCAGGCCCGAGAGCGGCGCGTCGGCCGGCCACAGCGCTTCGACCGCCTGCGCCATCGCGGCGCCGGCCTTGCCGGCGCCGAGCACCAGGGTGCGGCCCTTGGGCAGTTGCGGGAGGTGGGCGGCGGTGTTGTGCAGCGGCAGCGCGCGCTGCACCGCCACGTCGTACAGGTGGCGCAGCAGCGCGCGGGGGTTGTCAAGGTTGGGGGCGGAGGCTTGGGTCATGGCGGCAGTCTAGCGATACATCGGCGAGAAGTGCCTTCGTTACAGAACACCGCGGAACCGGCTTGCCGGGCCGCTGGTGTTGCCCCCTGGTGGGTCGCGCGAAGCGCGGCGGGGGGATGCCTATCCCGCGATCTCATGGCCCGCCATGAGCTCCAGGCTGCGGCACAGCGCCGAATGGTCCAGGCCCGCCCAGCCATGGGCCGCACAGCTCTGCATCAGCTGCGCCGCGCTGGCGGTGTTCGGCAGGCTCACGCCCAGCTCCTTCGCGCCCTGCAGCGCCAGGTTCAGGTCCTTCTGGTGCAGCTCGATGCGAAAGCCGGGGTTGAACGTGCGCTTCACCATGCGCTCGCCATGCACCTCCAGGATGCGGCTGGCTGCGAAGCCGCCCATCAGCGCCTGGCGCACCTTGGCCGGGTCGGCACCGGCCTTGCTGGCGAACAGCAGGGCCTCGGCCACGGCCTCGATGTTGAGCGCCACGATGATCTGGTTGGCCACCTTGGTGGTCTGGCCGTCGCCGTTGCCACCCACCAGGGTGATGTTCTGGCCCATGGCTTCGAACAGCGGCCTGACGCGCTCAAAGGCCGCCTCCGGCCCACCCACCATGATGGTCAGGCTGCCGGCCTTGGCGCCCACCTCGCCACCGCTGACCGGCGCGTCCAGGTAGTCGCAGCCCAGCGCGTTGATCTGTCTTGCGAAACCTTTGGTGGCCATGGGGCTGATGGAGCTCATGTCCACCACCACCTTCCCCGCCGACAGGCCCTTGGCCACGCCGGTTTCGCCGAACA
Source organism: Hydrogenophaga sp. (assembly GCF_018780075.1). Lineage (GTDB taxonomy): Bacteria > Pseudomonadota > Gammaproteobacteria > Burkholderiales > Burkholderiaceae_C > Hydrogenophaga. The sequence goes on along the minus strand of NZ_JADMKB010000040.1, from coordinate 4,440 downwards.
GCACGTCCTGCACGTGGGGCGTGTCGGGCACCATGGTGATGATCACGTCCGCGCGCTTGGCCACTTCGGTGGCGTTGGTGCACAGGGTGGCGCCCTGCTCCGCCAGCTGAACCGGGATCTTGCCGCGGCTGCTGACGAACAGCTGGTGCCCCGCCTGGATGAGGTTCAGCGCCATGGGCGTGCCCATGATGCCCAGGCCGATGAAGCCGATCTTGGTCATGTGGTATCTCCTTGTGTTTTTGTCTACAGCGTCTGTCCATGCGCGGCGATCCAGCCGAGTCCCCGGTCTGTCCCACCGGGGGTGGCGTCTTTGGGCTTGTATTCGCAGCCGATCCAGCCGGTGTAGCCCAGCGCATCGATGTGGTGAAACAGGTTGCGGTGGTGGATCTGGCCGGTGCCCGGTTCATGGCGCCCGGGCGTGTCGGCCAGCTGCAGGTGGGCGATGCGCGGCAGCAGGTCCTTGATGGTGTTGCACAGCTCGCCTTCCATGCGCTGCGCGTGGTAGATGTCGTACTGAAGGAACACGTTGTCGGCGCCGACCTCGTCCATCAGCGCGATGGCCTGGCGCGGGCGGTGGACGAAGTAGCCCGGCATGTCGAAGGTGTTGATGGGCTCGATCAGCAGCGGCAGACCGAGCTTCTTCGCCTCGGCCGCAGCAAAGCGCACATTGCCCACCCAGGTGGCACGCGCCTGCGCCTCGCTCACACCCGCGGGCATGAGGCCGGCCATGCAGTGCCAGCGCTGCACACCGATCACCGGCGCGTATTCGGCGGCCTGGGCCACGCCGGCGCGGAACTCTTCTTCGCGCCCCGGGATGCAGGCCATGCCGCGCTCGCCCGCGGCCCAGTCGCCGGGCGGCAGGTTGTGCAGCACCAATTCCAGCCGGTGCTGCTTCAGCAGTTGCGCGATGGTCTCGGCCGGGAAGTCGTAGGGGAACAGGAACTCCACGGCCTTGAATCCGGCTTTGGCAGCGGCTTCAAAACGGTCGAGGAACGGCAGCTCGTTCCAGAGCATGGAGAGGTTGGCGGCGAAGCGGGGCATGTTCTTTCTCTTTCAGTTCATTCCAGCAGACCTGCTGCGATGAGGCCTTCACGGCCCTCGGGATGCAGGCATTCAATGTCTTCAAACTCGTTGATCGCGTTGATCTCGGTGCCCATGGCGATGTTGGTCACTTTCTCCAGGATCACCTCCACCACCACCGGCACACCGAACTGGCGCGCCATGGTCTGGGCCTCGCGCAGGGCCGCCTGGATCTTCGATGGGTCGGTCACCCGCAGCGCCTTGCAACCCAGGCCCTCGACCACGGCCTGGTGGTCCACGCCGTAGCCCTTGAGCGTGGCATCCTGAACGTTCTGGTTCTCGAACGCGAGCTGCACGCAGTAGTCCATCTCGAAGCCGCGCTGGCTCTGGCGGATCAGGCCGAGGTAGCTGTTGTTCACCAGCACCTGCACATAGGGAATGCGGAACTGCGCACCGACCGCCAGCTCTTCCACGAGGAACTGGAAGTCGTAGTCACCCGAGAGGCCGACCACGGTCCTGGTCGGGTCCGCAGCGGCCACGCCGAGCGCGGCGGGAATGGTCCAGCCCAGCGGGCCGGCCTGGCCGCAGTTGATCCACTGGCGCGGGCCGTACACGTGCAGGAACTGCGCGCCGGCGATCTGGGACAGGCCGATGGTGGAGACATAGACCGTGTCGCGGCCAAAGGCGGCGTTCATCTCTTCGTAGACGCGCTGCGGCTTGATGGGCACGTTGTCGAAATGGGTCTTGCGCTGCATGAGTTTCTTGCGCTCGGCGCAGCGCGCGGCCCAAGTGCTGAAGTCCTTCAAAGCGTTGGCGGCCTGGCGCTCGCGCGCCACCTGCACGAACAGTTCCAGCGCGATCTTGGCGTCGGACACGATGCCGAGATCCGGGTTGAACACGCGGCCGATCTGGGTGGGCTCGATGTCCACGTGCACGAAGCTGCGCCCTTGCGTGTAGACCTCGACCGAGCCGGTGTGGCGGTTCGCCCAGCGGTTGCCGATGCCGAGCACGAAGTCACTTGCGAGCATGGTCGCGTTGCCGTAGCGGTGGCTGGTCTGCAGGCCGCACATGCCGGCCATGAGCGGGTGGTCGTCAGGGATCGCACCCCAGGCCATGAGCGTGGGGATCACCGGCACGCCGGTGAGTTCGGCCAGCTCCACCAGCAGGTCGGACGCGTCGGCGTTGATGATGCCGCCACCGGCGACGATCAGCGGCTTGCTCGATGCAGCCAGCATGTCCAGCGCGCGCTCGATCTGCCTGCGCGTGGCGGCGGGCTTGTAGACCGGCAGCGGCTCGTAGGTGTCGATGTCGAACTCGATCTCGGCCATCTGCACGTCGATCGGCAGGTCGATCAGCACCGGGCCGGGGCGACCCGAGCGCATGAGGTGAAAGGCCTGCTGGAACACGCGGGGCACCAGCGCCGGCTCGCGCACCGTCACGCTCCATTTGGTGACCGGCTTGCTGATGGCCTCGATGTCCACCGCCTGAAAGTCTTCCTTGTAGAGCCGGGCGCGCGGCGCCTGGCCGGTGATGCAGAGGATCGGTATCGAATCGGCGCTGGCCGAATACAGGCCAGTGATCATGTCGGTGCCGGCCGGGCCGCTGGTGCCGATGCAGACCCCGATGTTGCCGGCCCGTGCCCGCGTGTAGCCCTCGGCCATGTGCGAGGCGCCTTCCACATGGCGCGCCAGCACATGGGCAATCGTCTGGCGCTCGCGCAGCTGCGCGTAGAGCGGGTTGATGGCGGCACCGGGTACACCGAAGGCCTGGGTGATGCCTTCCTTTTCCATCACGAGCACGGCGGCCATCGCGGCTTTCATCTTCGGCATGTCTGTCTCCAGATAAATTGAATCACTGGAGCCGATGCTATGGAGCGCATAGCGTTTTGAGAATGCCACTGGGGGTACTTTGATTCGATACTCCAGGTATGCAATCCCGCGGATAACATGCGCCCATGGACCGATACAAGGAAATCGAAGCCTTCGTGCAGGTGATGGAACACGGCAGCCTGGCCGCGGCCGCGCTGCACGCGGGCATCACCCCCGTGATGATGGGCCGGCGCATCGACGCGCTGGAGAAGCGCCTGGGCACCTTGCTGATTCACCGCTCCACACGGCGGCTGGCGCTGACCGAACAGGGCGCGAGCTTCCTTGACGAATGCCGAGCGCTGCTGGCGCAGTGGGCGCAGGCCGAGGCCACGGTGTCGGCCCAGAAGCACAGCGCCAGCGGCCACTTGGTGGTGTCAGCGCCAGCGGCGTTCGGCCGGCTGCACGTGGCGCCGCACGCGGCCGCGTTCCTGAAGGCCAACCCGGCGGTGAAGCTCTCGTTCAACCTGACCGACCGCGTGGTGGACCTGGTGCGCGATGGCTACGACCTGGGCCTGCGCATCGGCGGCGTGATCGACCCGAACTTCGTGGCGATCAAGCTGGCCACCAACCAGCGCGTGGTCTGCGGCACGCCGGCCTACTTCCGCAAACACGGCAAGCCGCAGACGCTGGACGACCTCAAGCACCACAACTGCCTGGCCTTCAACTTGCAAGGGGGTCAGCAACGCGGCTGGTATTTCCAGCAGGACGGCAAAACGGTGACTGTGCGCGTGGATGGCAACCTGGACTGCAACGACGGCGAGCTGCTGCACCGCTGGGTGAGCGAAGGCATGGGCCTGGGCTGGCGCAGCACCTGGGAGATCCAGGCGCAGCTGCAGCGCGGCGAGCTGGTGACCGTGCTGAATCAGTTCGCCCTGCCCGCCTACGACATCCTGGCCGTGTACCCACAGCAGCGGCACCTGCCGGCCAAGGTGCGGTTTTTCATCGAGCACCTGAAAAAGACGTACGCCAAGCCCAATTACTGGTTGAAATAAGAACACCCCCGCGCCGCTTCGCGTCACCCCCTCAAGGGGGCAACATCAGCAGCCTGGCAAAGCCGGTTCCGCGATGTTCTGACCTTGAATGCCCCTCCTCCGAGATTGACCATGAACACCCTGCTGATCCACCACGCCACCTGCATCGCCACTTTCGACCACGCCGACCCGGCGCAAGGGCGCGAGCTGAAAGACGCGTCGCTGTTCGTGCGCGACCACGTGATCGAGTGGATCGGCCCGACCGCCGAGCTGCCGCGCGCGCTGCTCGAATCGGCCGTTGAGACCATCGACGCGCGCGGCCACCTCGTCACGCCCGGCCTGGTGAACACGCACCACCACATGTACCAGAGCCTCACGCGCGCCATTCCCGGCGTGCAGGACGCCGAGCTGTTCAGCTGGCTGCGCGGGCTGTACCCGATCTGGGCCGGGCTCACGCCCGAGATGGTGCAGGTCTCGACCCAGGTGGCGATGGCGGAGCTGCTGCTCTCGGGCTGCACCACCAGCAGCGACCACCTCTACATCTACCCCAACGGCGTGCGGCTGGAAGACAGCATCGAGGC
>NZ_JADMKB010000142.1 GCF_018780075.1 Hydrogenophaga sp. | reverse complement strand
GCCATCCTGGGTGGCAACGTCACCGTGGGTGGCAGCGGCTACAGCGAGTTCCAGCAGTACATCGAGAGCGGCAAGATGAAGGCGATCGCCGTCACCGCCGGCCAGCGCGTCAAGGGCATCGACAAGATCCCGACGCTCAAGGAGCAGGGCATCGACGTCGAAATCGGCAACTGGCGCGGTGTCTACGGTGCGCCCGGCATCACCCCGGCCCAGCGCGACGCCCTGACCGACATGATCGTCAAGGCCACCAAGAGCAAGGCCTGGCAGGACGCCCTGGTCAAGAACAACTGGACCCCGGCCCTGCTGACCGGCAAAGCCTTCGACGAGTTCGTGGATCGCGACTTCTCCGGCCTGCGCGCGACCATGGTCCGCGCCGGCATGGTCTGACCCCCGTCCCGGTTCCCATGTGACACGGCGGCCGCGGCGTTTGCGTCGCGGCCGCATTTTTTTCAGGCAGGAGAGCGCCCATGCAAGCCCACACCCCAGCGGCCAACGAGCCGCGCCCCGATCACCGCCCCGGCCAGCTGGCCCTGGGCATCGCCGCCGTGCTGCTGGCCGCCGGGCTGGCCTATGGCGCGGCCAACATCCCGTCGGACGCGGGTTACGCGGGCGTGGGCCCCGACTTCCTGCCCTGGGTGGTGTCGGCCGCCATGGGGTTGTGTGGCGTGCTGCTGATCTGGGAAGTGCGCACCGGCGGCTACCGCAACATGGAAGAACCCTCGGGCGCCGCCCGTGGCGACTGGCACGCCATGGCCTGGGTGTCGGCCGGCATTCTGGGCAACGCGGCGCTCATCACCACCATCGGCTTCGTGCTCAGCTGTGCGCTGTGCTTCACGCTGGCGGTGCGTGGTCTGCGCATCAGCGAAGGCAAGCCTGCGGGCAACGGCATGCAGACGGTGAAAGACGCGGTGATCGGCATGCTGATCTCGGCGCCCACCTTCTGGCTGTTCACCAAATTCCTCGCCGTCAACCTGCCGGGCCTGACAGGCTCCGGCTGGCTCTGATCTGCACGACGGACCTGAAAGGAATTCACCATGTTGGATCTCTGGAACAACCTGCTCGGCGGCTTCGCCACCGCCGGTACCCCCATCAACCTGCTGTGGGCGCTGGCCGGCTGCGCGCTGGGCACCGCCATCGGCGTGCTGCCCGGCCTGGGCCCGGCCGTGACCGTGGCCATGTTGCTGCCGATCACCGGCCAGGTGGAACCCACCGCGTCGATGATCTTCTTCGCCGGCATCTACTACGGCGCGATGTACGGCGGCTCGACCACCTCGATCCTGCTCAACACCCCGGGTGAAACCGGCACCATGGTGACCGCGCTCGAAGGCTTCAAGATGGCCAAGAACGGGCGTGCCGGTGCGGCCCTGGCCACCTCGGCCATCGGCTCTTTCGTGGCCGGAACGATCGCCACCATCCTGGTCACGCTGTTCGCGCCGTTCTTGGCCGAGTTCGCCGTGAAGCTCGGGCCGCCCGAGTACTTCTGCCTGATGCTGCTAGCCTTCACCACGGTGAGCGCGGTGCTGGGGCAGAGCACGCTGCGTGGCATCACGGCGCTGTTTTTCGGCCTGGCGCTGGGCCTGGTGGGCATGGACCAGATCACCGGCCAGGTGCGTTACACCGGTGGCGTCATCGAGTTCATGGACGGCGTGGAAGTGGTGCTGGTGGCCGTGGGCCTGTTTGCCGTGACCGAGGCGCTCTACAACGCCCTGTACGAAGGCAAGAGCGAAGCCAGCCTGAACACGATGAACAAGGCGCACATGACGCGCACCGAGTGGAAGCGCTCGTGGCCCGCCTGGCTGCGCGGCACCTTCATCGGCTTCCCCTTCGGCACCATCCCCGCCGGCGGCTCCGAGATCCCCACCTTCCTGAGCTACGCCACCGAGCGCAAGCTGGCCGATCCTGAGTACAAGAAGGAATTCGGCACCACCGGCGCCATCGAAGGCGTGGCCGGCCCCGAAGCCGCCAACAACGCGGCCGTGACCGCCACCCTGGTGCCGCTGCTCACGCTGGGCATCCCCACCTCGGTGACGGCCGCCATCCTGCTGAGCGCGCTGCAGAACTACGGCATCAACGCCGGCCCGCAGCTGTTCCAGACCTCGTCGGCCCTGGTGTGGGCGCTGATCGCCTCGCTCTACATCGGCAACGTGATGCTGCTGGTGCTCAACCTGCCCATGGTGGGCCTGTGGGTCAAGCTGCTGAAGATCCCCAAGGCGCCGCTGTACGCCGGCATCCTGATCTTCGCCACGGTGGGTGTGTACGGCATGCGCCAGAGCTCGTTTGACCTGTTCGTCATGTTCGGTCTGGCGCTGGTGGGTGTGGCGCTGCGCCGGTTTGACTTCCCGACCGCCCCGGTGATCGTGGGCCTGATTCTCGGCCCGCTGGCCGAGGCGCAGTTCCGCAACGCGATGTCGATCGGCGAAGGCAGCCTCGCGGTGTTCTTCGAGCGCCCCATGTCGGCCACGCTGCTGACCGTCGTGGTGCTGGTGCTGGTGACGCCGCGCTTGCTGGCCTGGCACCGCCGAAGCTGAATGTAGTAGCCCCCAAGCGTTCCGCGCCTTCGTCGGCGCGGATCGGGGCTCCGCCGCTCTGAGCGGCGCCTGAAAGCCGGACGAAGATTTCGTCCGGCTTTCGCGTTTCTCTAAGGTTTCCTCTATGCGTTCCGGTGGGGGCGCCGGGCATGATCGTTGGCATGAAAGTGCTGATGGTGGAAGACGATCTGGCCCTGGGCGACGCGCTGGGGCGCGTGCTGCAGGGCCGGGGCTTCGAGGTCACGCGGTGTGCCGATGGCGTGGAGGCGCTGGCCATGTTCCGGCGCCGCAGCCCGGACGTGGTGCTGCTCGACCTGAGCCTGCCGGGCATGGACGGCATGGAGGTGTTGCGCCTGATGCGCGACGGCGGCTCGCAGGTGCCGGTGCTGGTCGTGACCGCCCGCAGCGCGGTGCAGGACCGGGTGCTCGGGCTCAACGAAGGTGCCGACGACTACCTCACCAAACCCTTCGACATCGAGGAGCTGACGGCCCGCCTCAAGGCGCTGGTGCGGCGTAGCCACGGCACGCAGGAACTGCGCTGCGCGATGCTGCGTGTGGATGAGCCGACCGGTGCGGTGTTCCGCGGGGCGGCCCCGCTGGACGTGTCGACCCGCGAGCTGGCCCTGCTGCGGACCCTGCTCGCGCGACCGGGTCAGGCGATCGGCAAGGAAGACCTGCACCGGGCCGTCTTCGGCGACGAGGCGGTCGGCGCAGACGCGATCGAGGTGCTGGTGCACCGCCTGCGCAAGCGCATTCACGGCTCGGGCGCGCAGCTGGTGACGCTGCGCGGCGTCGGCTACCTGATGATCGACGAGGCGATGACGGAAGGGCCGGTCTCGGCCTGAGCAGCGCATGGCGTCTTCGGCACCTTCTTCCCGCCCGACCATGACCGGCTCCGAGTCGCCACCGTCTGCACCCGCCGCGCGGCCCTGGTCGATCATGGCGCGGCTGCTGCTGTGCCTGGGGCTCTGCCTCCTGCTGGTCGAGTTGCTGCTGCAGGGGCTTCTGCCCGAGCTGGCGGGCGCGCCGCTCTGGGGTGGCCTGCTGCGCATCCTCGCCGTGCTGCCGCTGTTTGCCTGGTGCGCGGTGCGCGCGCTGGCGCCCCTGCGCTGGCTGGAAGACGCGTTGCAGCCCGGCGGAGGCATGGTCGAGGCCCGACCCGTGCCGGCCGAACTGCGGCCACTGTCCGACGCGGTGCACGGCGTGCTGGCGCAGCAGCGCGAGGCCACCGAGCAGCAGCGCCGTTTTCTGGCCGATGCCTCGCACCAGCTGCGCACGCCGTTCGCGGTGCTGCGCACCCAGCTGCAGGGCGCGATGTCGGGTCAGCTGGAAGTGAAGGACACCCTGCCCAAGATGCTCGCGACGGTCGACCGATCCAGCGAGCTGGTGCGGCAGCTGCTCTCGCTGGCCAAGGTCGAGCAGCTGGTGGCGCAGGCGCACTGGACGGAGGTGAACCTCGAGGCGGTGGCGCAGGCGGTGTGCCTGGAGTTCGGGCCGCTGCTGGCGCGCAAGCGGCTGGACTTTTCTTTCGAGGCGGTGCCGGTGCGACTGACCACCGACCCCTGGATGCTGGGCGAGCTGCTGCGCAACCTGTTGTCCAACGCCATCCACCACGCGCCCCGCGGGTCCGCGCTGGGCATGGTGGTGCGGGTGCTGCCGGACCAGGCCGAGTTGCTGATCTGGGACAACGGCGGCGGCATCGATGCCGCGGTAATGGACCGGCTGTTCGAGCCCTTCCAGTCGGCCGCCGGGGGCACAGGCATCGGCCTGGGGCTCTCGATCTGCCGTCAGATCGCGGAGTCGATGCAGGCCCGGGTGCAGCTGTTCAACCGGGTGCAGGACGACCGCGTGGTCGGCGTCGACGCCGTGGTGCGCTGGGACCTGGCGCCGGCCGGGGCAGGGGGTTCGCATGCCTGACGCGGTGCGCCTGGAGGCGGTGGAAAAGACCTTTGCCGACGGCACGCGCGCGCTGCGCGGCGTGCAGCTGCGCTTCGGTCGTCGTCAGCTGACCACGCTGCTGGGGCCCTCGGGCTGCGGCAAGTCGACGCTGCTGCGCATCCTGGCCGGGCTGGACCAGCCCAGCGCGGGCCGGGTCTTCATCGGCGAGCGCGACGTGACCGGCACCGGCCCCGAGCAGCGGCCGATCAGCATGGTGTTCCAGAACTACGCGCTGTTTCCGCACCTGGACGTGCAGGGCAATGTGGGCTACGGCCTGGGGCTGGACGGCCACGCGGCGGCTCGCGATGAACGGGTGCAGGCCGCGCTGGCGCAGGTCGGGCTGGGTGCGCTGGCGGCGCGCAGCACCGCTTCGCTTTCGGGCGGCCAGCAGCAGCGCGTGGCGCTGGCCCGTGCGCTGGCGCTGGCGCCCGAGGTGCTGCTGCTGGACGAGCCGCTGTCCAACCTTGACGCCGGCCTGCGGCGACAGATCCGGGAAGAGATCCGCAGCCTTCAGCAGTCGCTGGGGCTCACCGTGGTCTACGTGACACACGACCAGAACGAAGCGATGGCGGTCAGCGACCGCATCGTGGTGCTGCGCGATGGCCAGGTGCAGCAGGTCGGCAGCCCGCGCGAGATCTACGAACGGCCGCGGTCCGAATTCGTGGCCGGCTTCATGGGCGACGCGGCGGTGTTCGACGCCGAGGCCGACGGCCAGGGCAGCCTGCGGCTGGGGCCCCTGACCGTGTGCACTGGCCTGGCGAGGCGCCGCGGTGCCACCCGCGTGGTGGTGCGGCCCGAGGCCTGGCGGCTGGCACCGGCCAGCGGCCAGGGCCTGGCCGGCCGCATCGAATCGCACGCCTACGAAGGCCGCCAGTCGCACTACCGGGTGCGCACCGCGCTCGGGCTGCTGCAGGTGCACCGCCACCACGAGCGCCAGACGCTGCAGGTGGGCGCACCGGTGAGCGTGTTCCTCGACGGTCCCGGTGTCAGCGTGCTGCTGGCTGGGGCCAGCGCCATGCCCGAAGGCCCCTGAAACCGCCATGAACGTCCCGATTCCCCTCAACCGCATCCCGTGTCCATCCAAGGAGAACCCATGAAAAAGAACCTCTGGCTTGCCGCTCCCTTTCTGCTGGTGCCCGCGCTGTCCGCGCACGCGCAGAGCAGCGAGTTCAACCTCATCTGTTCGGCCCAGGCCGCGTGGTGCAACATGCTCGCCGTCACCTTCGAGAAGAGCCAGGGCGTCAAGGTCAACATGACGCTCAAGGGCTCGGGCGAGGCGATCGCGCAGATCATGGCCGAGCGCGCCAACCCCAAGACCGACCTCTGGTTCGGCGGCACCGGCGACCCGCACCTGCAGGCGGCCGAGCAGGGCCTGACGATGGAATACAAGTCGCCCACGCTGCCCAAGCTGCACGACTGGGCGCAGAAGCAGGCCGCGCAGTCGGGCTACAAGACGGTGGGCATCTATTCCGGCCCGCTGGGCTTTGGCTACAACACCGAGCTGCTGGCCAAGAAGAAGCTGGCCGTGCCCAAGACCTGGGCCGACCTGCTCAAGCCCGAGTACAAGGGCGAGATCCAGTCGGCCAACCCGGCCTCCAGCGGCACCGCGTACACCATGATCGCGACGCTGGTGCAGCTCATGGGCGAAGAGCAGGCGTATGAGTACCTGAAGAAGCTGCACGGCAACATTGGCGCCTACACCCGCTCGGGCACCGGCCCGATCAAGGCGGTGGCGCGCGGTGAGGCCACCATCTCGATCAGCTTCGTGCACGACGGCCCGGGCGAGAAGGCCCAGGGCTTCCCGCTCGAAACCGTCACGCCCTCGGACGGCACGGGCGCCGAGATCGGCTCCATGTCGATCATCAAGGGCTCGCGCAACCTGGACGCGGCCAAGAAGTTCTACGAATGGGCGCTCACGCCCTCGGCCCAGGCGCTGGGCGCGGCGACGCTGCAGTTCCAGCTGCCGTCGAACAAGGACACCAAGGTCGACCCGCGCGTGCCCGATTTCCGCAAGATCAAGCTGATCAACTACGACTACGCGAAATACGGCCAGACCGCCGAGCGCCGCCGCCTGATCCAGCGCTGGGAAAAAGACGTCAACAGCCTGCCGCGCTGACCCCCACACCCTCCGGAATCTGGCATGAACACCTTGACCTCGCGGTCCGGGCGGGCGTTGGCCGCCTGGACATTGCTGGGGCTGGCCGCTTACGCGCTGCTGCCCTGGTACTTCCTCCAACAACAATCGCTCTGGGCGGCACTGCCCGGCGTCTGGGGCGGTGATGCCACCGCCAGCGGTGTGGTGCAGGCGGCCCTGCACGGGCGGCCCTGGCTCTGGACCGGTCTGGCCGGGCTGCTGATCGCCGGTGCCGGCCTGCTGCTGCCCGTGGGGCGGGCGCAGGGCGGCATGCTGGTGGCCGGCGCGCTGCTGGGCCTGGCCGGTCTGCTGGCGAGCGGCTTTGCCATCGGTGCGCCCGGCTGGAGCTTCCAGACCCTGGAGACCTGGTTCGGCCCGCTGGAGCATGGCCAGTTCGGCATGGGCTGGGGCGGCTTCGTCGCCATCGCCTGTCTGGTGATGCTGCTGGGTGCCGGCGTGGCGCGGCTGGGGTTCTTTCGCGGCGACGTGTTCGTCGCGGGCGCGGTGGTCGGCTGCGTGAGCCTGCTGGTGCTGTTCGTGGTCTACCCCGTGCTGCGCTCGATGGCCTCGGGCCTGTACGACGACATGGGCCTGTGGGCGCCCGGCGCGCTGGTGGACCGGCTGGCCACCGAACGCATCTGGGGCCTGGGCTGCATCAGCGCCGACACGCGCTGCGGCGTGGCCTGGAACACGCTGTTCCTGGCGCTGCTGACGGCGGCTGGCACGACCGTGATGGGCACGCTGATGGCGCTGTGGGCCGAGCGCGGCGGCACGCGGCTGCAGAAGCCGCTGAACGTGCTGGCCATGCTGCCCATCATCACGCCGCCCTTCGTGGTGGGGCTGGGCCTGATCCTGCTGTTCGGCCGCGCCGGGCTCTACAACCAGTTCATGGAATGGGCCTTCGGCGTGGCGCCCTCGCGCTGGTTCTACGGCGTGTTCGGCGTCTGGCTGGCGCAGATGTTCGCCTTCACGCCCATCGCCTTCATGATCATGCGCGGTGTGGTGCAAGGCGTGAGCCCGTCGCTGGAGGAGGCCGCGCAGACGCTGCGCGCCGACCGGCTGCGGACCTTCATGACGGTGACGCTGCCGCTGCTCAAGCCGGGCCTGGCGAATGCTTTTCTGGTGGGCTTCATCGAGAGCATGGCCGACTTCGGCAACCCCATCATCCTGGGCGGTTCCTACGCCGTGCTGTCGACCGAGATCTTCTTTGCCATCGTCGGCGCCTCGCTGGACCCGGGCATGGCGGCGGCACTGGCCCTGGTGCTGACCTTCTTCGCGCTGGTGGTGTTCTTCATCCAGCGCGGCGTGCTGGGCAGCACCAGCTTCACCACCGTGACCGGCAAGGGCGACGCGGGCCTGCCGATGCCGCTGCCCGATGCGGTGCGGCGCCTGTGCTTCGGTGTGGCCGGGCCCTGGCTGCTGTTCACCGTGGTGGTCTACCTGTTCGCGTTCGCGGGCGGCTTCGTGAAGACCTGGGGCCGCGACTACACGCTCACGCTGGACCACTTCCGCGGCGCCTTCGACCTGCAGTGGGGCGAGCACGGGCTGGTGTGGGCCGGCACGGCCTGGAACTCGCTGTTCACCACCGCCTCGCTGGCGGCGATGGCCGCGCCGGTCTGCGCTTTCCTGGGCCTGCTGATCGCCTGGCTGCTGGCGCGCACCGAGTTCCGTGGCAAGGCGGGCTTCGAGTTCGCGGCGCTGCTGACCTTTGCGATTCCCGGCACGGTGCTGGGCGTGAGCTACATCCTGGCCTTCAACGTGCCGCCGATCGAGTTGACCGGCACCGGGCTGATCATCGTGCTGTGCTACGTGTTCCGCAATTTGCCGGTGGGCGTGCGCGCCGGCACGGCGGCGTTCAAGCAACTCGACCGCTCGCTCGACGAAGCCTCGTTCATGCTGCGCGCGGGCACGCTGACCACGCTGCGGCGCGTCGTGCTTCCGCTGCTCAAGCCGGCGTTGACGGCGGCGCTGATCTACAGCTTCGTGCGCTCCATGACCACGGTCTCGGCCGTGATCTTCCTGGTCTCGGCCAAGTACGAGCTGTCGACCACCTACATCATCGGCCGCGTGGGCAACGGCGAGTACGGGCTCGCGCTCGCCTACTGCACGGTGCTGATCGTCTTCATGTCCTTCATCACCGCGCTGGTGCAGCGCCTGGTTGGTGAGCGGCAACTCGGCCGCCGTTCGGGCGGCCACTGAAACGGGAGAACCTCATGAGCACACACGGCATCCAATTCCGCCAGGTGACCAAGCGCTACGGCGGCGCGAACGCGCCCCTGATCGTCAAGGGCATCGACTTCACCGTGCCCAAGGGCACGCTGACCACCATCCTCGGTCCCTCGGGCTGCGGCAAGACCACCACGCTGCGCATGATCGCGGGGCTGGAGTCGCCCTCGGGCGGCCAGATCCTGATCGACGGTCGCGATGTCACTTCGTTGGGACCGAGCGAGCGCAACGTCAGCATGGTGTTCCAGAGCTATGCGCTGTTCCCGCACATGACAGTGCTCGACAACGTGGGCTACGGCCTGAGCGTGAGCGGTCTGCCCAAGGCGGAAATTGCCGAGCGCGCGCGGGCCGCGATGGCGACCGTGGGCCTGGTCGGCATGGACATGCGCCTGCCCAGCGAGCTCTCGGGTGGGCAGCAGCAGCGCGTGGCGCTGGCTCGGGCGCTGGTGATCGAGCCGGCGGTGCTGCTGTTCGACGAGCCGCTGTCCAACCTCGACGCGCGCCTGCGCCGCAGCATGCGCGAAGAGATCCGCGGCCTGCAGCAGCGGCTGGGCCTGACGGTGGCCTACGTGACGCACGACCAGAGCGAGGCCCTGGCGGTGAGCGACCAGATCATCGTGATGGACGCGGGGCAGATCGCCCAGGCCGGTGCGCCGCAGGACCTGTACGAACGGCCATCCAGCGCCTTCGTCGCCGGCTTCATGGGCGAGGCCATGCTGTTCGACGGCGTGAGCGAGCCCGATGGTTCGGTGCGGTTCGGCCCGATCCGCCTGCGGCCGCGCCACCGCCTGGCGCCCGGCCCGGTGAAAGCCGCGATCCGGCCCGAGGCCTGGGCCATCGGTCCGCGCGAGGCGGGCGGTCTGGGCGGGGAACTGCTCAAGCAGGCCTACCTCGGTTCGTTCCAGGAGCTGACGGTGCAGACCGAGCTGGGGCCGATCTTCGTGGTCAGCCCGCAGGTCGACCGCGAATGGCGGCTGGGCGAGGAGCTGGGGCTGACGCTCAAGGACCACGGTGTGACCGTGGTGGCCGCTTGAACAGGTACACCCCCTGCGCCGCTGCGCGTCACCCCCTCAAGGGGGACGGCACTGGCCGTCTGGCAAAGCCAGCCCGGCGGTGCCTCTGGGTGGGGCCCTTTCATGCGCTGCGGATCTCGCTCCGGCGCCGTGGACCAATGTGATGCTTTTCAACGGAATTCGACAATGACGACAGAGACGGTGGTGTTCGACCTCGGCGGGGTGGTGTTCAACTGGCAGCCGACCGTGCTGCTGCGGCAGGTGCTGCCCGGGCGGGCAAGCGACGAGGCACAGGCAGAGCGCTGGGTGTGCGAGATTTTCCAGGCCTTCGACCCGGACGGCGACTGGGCGCAGTTCGACCTCGGGAACGTGGAGCCCGAGGGGCTGGCGCAGCGCATCGCCCGCCGCACCGGGCTGGCGGTCGGCGAGGTGATGGCGGTGATTCACGGGCTGGCGCCGCACATGCGCGTCAAGGACGACACGGTGGCGCTGATCCACGACCTCAAGGCGGCCGGCCACCGGCTGGTCTACCTCTCCAACATGCCGCACGGCCTGGCGCGCTGGATCGAGGACGATCACCCGTTCGCCGACTGGTTCGAGGACGGCATCTTTTCGGCCCGCGTGGCGCTGATGAAACCCGATCCGGCGATCTTCCATGCGGTGACCGAGCAACTGGCGGTGAGCGATCCGTCGCCGGTGTTCATCGACGACGCGCAGCGCAACATCGACGCGGCCCACGCCATCGGCTGGCGCGGCGTGCGCTTCGAGACGGCGGGGCAGGTGCGAGCGCAGCTGGTGCATCACGGACTGTTGAACCCTGCAGCGTGAGGTGTCTTCACCCAGGATGCTGTGAAACCGGCTTTGCCGGGCCACACGCATCGACCCCTTGAGGGGCTGGCGCGCAGCGCTGCAAGGGTGGCCTCTATCATGCGGGGATGAGCCCCGACACCCGCCTTCCGCGCGACGCCCAGAGCATCCTGGAGCTGGCCGCGCGCTCCATGTTCGACCTGTTCGCCAACGCCAGCGAGGGCATGATGCTGGTGGACCGCAAAGGGCGGGTGGTGTGGATCAACGACCAGTACCGCCGCTTCCTGCCGGCCCTGGGCTTCGAGCGTGAGGAAGATTTCGTGGGCCACCCGGTCTCCAGCGTGGTGCAGAACACGCAGATGCACCAGGTGCTGG
>NZ_JADMKB010000111.1 GCF_018780075.1 Hydrogenophaga sp. | reverse complement strand
TCTTCACCACGGCCGCGGCCTCGCGCATGTCTTCGATGCGGCTGTTGGTGCAGGAACCGATGAACACCTTGTCCACGAAGATGTCGTTGAGCGGCTTGCCGGGTTCCAGCGCCATGTAGGTGAGCGCGCGCTCCATGGCGCCGCGCTTGCTCGGGTCTTTTTCCTTGTCGGGATCGGGCACGATGGCGTCCACACCCAGCACCATCTCGGGCGAGGTGCCCCAGGTCACCTGCGGCACGATCTGGGTGGCATCCAGCTCGACCACGGCGTCGAAGCTGGCATCGGCATCGGAGAACAGCGTCTTCCAATAGGCCGTGGCCTGGTCCCACTCCACGCCGGTGGGCGAGAGCGGGCGGCCCTTGACGTACTCGATGGTCTTGTCGTCCACCGCCACCAGGCCGGCGCGCGCGCCGCCTTCAATGGCCATGTTGCAGACCGTCATGCGGCCTTCCATGCTCAGCGAGCGGATCGCGCTGCCGCCAAATTCGATGGTGTAGCCCGTGCCGCCGGCAGTGCCGATCTTGCCAATGATGGCCAGCACGATGTCCTTGGCGGTCACGCCTTTGGACAACTGGCCGTCCACACGGACCAGCATGTTCTTGGCCTTCTTGGCCAGCAAGGTCTGTGTGGCCATGACGTGCTCGACCTCGCTGGTGCCAATGCCGTGAGCCAGCGCGCCGAAGGCGCCGTGGGTCGACGTGTGCGAGTCACCGCAGACCACCGTCATGCCTGGCAGCGTGGCGCCATTTTCCGGGCCGATGACGTGCACGATGCCTTGGCGCTTGGACATGAAGGGGAAGAAGGCGGCGGCGCCGAATTCCTTGATGTTGCTGTCCAGCGTGGTGATCTGCTCTTTGCTGATCGGGTCGGTGATGCCGTCGTAGCCCAGTTCCCAGCCGGTGGTGGGTGTGTTGTGGTCGGCGGTCGCGACCACCGAACTCACGCGCCAGACCTTGCGGCCGGCCTGGCGCAGACCTTCGAAGGCCTGCGGGCTGGTGACCTCGTGCACCAGGTGACGGTCGATGTAGAGCACGGCGGTGCCGTCTTCTTCGGTGTGGACGACGTGTTCGTCCCAGATCTTGTCGTAGAGCGTGCGTGCCATGGGGTGGGGTTCTCCTGTGGGGGCTGAAATTTTAGAGCGGGGTGGTGGTCGCGGAGGCTTGTTCGGACAGGTGGCTCACCAACAGTCGGGCACTGACGGGCAGGCTGGAAAAATCGCGCGCCACCAGCTCAATGCGGCGCGTGGTCCAGTCGTCGCTCAAGGCAATGCAGGCCAGTTCGCCGACGCCGTGCATCAGCTCGAAGGCGCGCTGCGGCATCAGGCCGACACCCAGGCCGTTGTGGATCATGCGGCACATCGCATCGAGCCCCGTGACCCGAATGCGCAACCGGATGTTGCGCCCTTCGCGCAGGGCCGCCTCGTGCATGGCGCGGTAGATGGAGCTGTTGGCGTGCAGGCCGACGTGATCCCAGTCGAGGCTGGCGGCAAACGGCAGTTCAGCGTGGCGCGCCAGTGGATGGCGGGCGGGTGCGATGAGCACCAACCTGTCCTGCCGATACGGCAGGGTTTGCAGTCCGTCACCCTGTGCGGTGGCGCCGACATGGCAGATGCCCAGATCGGCCGCACCTTCCTGCACCGCGCGCAGCACCTCGGTCGACAGGTGTTCTTCGAGATCGATCTTGATGGCGTCGTGCGAGCGGATGAAGCACCCCAGGTCCTCGGGCAGGAACTGCACGATCGCCGAGATGTTGGCGTGCACCCGCACATGTCCGCGCACGCCATCGGCGTACTCGGACAGCTCACCCTGCATCTTGTCTAGGCTGAACAGCACCGAGCGCGAATGGTGCAGCAGGCTCTGGCCGGCGGGCGTCGGCGTGACGCCGCGCGCGTGACGCGTCAGCAGGGCGGTGCCGACGGCGGATTCAAGGTCCGAGAGCCGCTTGCTGACCGCCGAGGGCGCCATGAACTCGGTCTCGGCCGCCTTGCCAATGCTGCCGCGCTCACACACCGCCACAAACAGCTGGAGTGAGGTGAGGTCAAGGCGGCGGGTGAAGCTGCGGTCCGGGGTGTTCATGGTTGACTCTTCGTCAATGACGATGAGTCGAGTATTTTCTCACCTTGGATGGTATTCAGTCGTCGCATTTGACGATGGGTGACGCCGCCAAAACAAAACCCGCCGATGGCGGGTTTTGTTGTGTGATCCCAAGCCAGCTCGGGGGAGGCCTGTCAGCGCGCTGCCAGCGGCTTCACATCGCGGCGCTCGGAGCCGGTGAACAGCTGGCGCGGACGGCCGATCTTGTACTCGGGGTCGCTGATCATTTCGTTCAGCTGGGCAATCCAGCCGACGGTGCGGGCGAGGGCGAAGATGCCGGTGAACAGGTTGACCGGAATGCCAATGGCGCGCTGCACGATGCCGGAATAGAAATCGACGTTCGGGTAAAGCTTGCGGCTGACAAAGTACTCGTCTTCCAGCGCGATCTTTTCCAGTTCCTTGGCCAGCTTGAAGAGCGGGTCGTTTTCCAGGCCCAGTTCCTTCAGCACTTCGTCGCAGGTTTCTTGCATGAGCTTGGCGCGCGGGTCGTAATTCTTGTACACGCGGTGGCCAAAGCCCATGAGTTTGACGCCGGAGTTCTTGTCCTTGACCTTCTCCATGAACTCGCCGACCTTGGCCACGCCGCCCTGGCGCTGGATGTCCTCGAGCATGTTCAGGCAGGCTTCGTTGGCGCCACCGTGGGCAGGGCCCCAGAGGCAGGCCACGCCGGCGGCGATGGCCGCGAACGGGTTGGTGCCCGACGAACCGCACAGGCGCACGGTGGAGGTGGAGGCGTTCTGCTCGTGGTCGGCGTGCAGGATGAAGATGCGGTCCAGCGCGCGCTCAAGCACCGGGTTGACCTTGTACTCTTCGCAAGGCGTACCGAACATCATGCGCAGGAAGTTGCCCGAGTAGCTCAGGTCGTTGCGCGGGTACATGTAAGGCTGACCGATGCCGTACTTGTAGGCCATGGCCACCAGCGTGGGCATCTTGGCGATCAGGCGGATGGCCGCGATCTCGCGGTGCTTCGGGTTGTTGATGTCGGTGCTGTCGTGGTAGAAGGCCGACAGGCCGCCCACGAGGCCGGTCAGGACCGCCATGGGGTGGGCGTCGCGGCGGAAGCCACGCATGAAGAACTGCATCTGCTCGTTGACCATGGTGTGGTTGATCACGAGCTTGTGGAAATCACCGCGCTGGGTTTCGTTCGGCAGTTCACCGTTCAGCAGCAGGTAGCAGGTGTCGAGGTAGTCGCAGCCGGTGGCCAGTTGCTCGATGGGGTAGCCGCGGTACAGCAGCTCACCCTTGTCGCCATCGATGTAGGTGATGGCCGACTGGCACGAGGCCGTGGACAGGAAGCCGGGGTCGTAGGTGAACATGCCGGTCTGTGCGTACAGCTTGCGGATGTCGATCACGTCCGGCCCGATGCTGCCGGCGTACACCGGCAGGTCGACGCTGGGGCTGCCATTCGAGAACGACAGGGTGGCTTTGTTGTCTACGAGTTTCATGCGGTTTCCTTTTAAGGAGGTCTTCTTAAACGGGTTGCCGGGCTGCGCGCAGCATGCCCAGCACGTGCGTGACGTCGTCATCGCGGGCCAGCTCGCCCTGGGGTGGCTTTCGGCCGAGCAGCAGATCGAGCAGATCGTTGTCGGACAAATCCATTAGAACCCCGAGAGCTTCGGCCTGCCTGACAGTCAAGCCAGATCCGTGCCTGGCAAAGAAGCTGTCGATGAACAAATCGTTCTCGAGCAGCCCACGGCGGCAGCGCCAGCGCAGCTTGCTCAACCCACGTTGATCGAGCAGGGCGTCGGTGGTGCTGGTTTCCATGGTCGGGCGGGCGGTGCGCTCAGATCGAGCGCATCACCATCATTTCCTTGATCTTGCCGATGGCCTTGGTCGGGTTCAGGCCCTTGGGGCAGACGTCGACGCAGTTCATGATGGTGTGGCATCGGAACAGGCGGTAGGGGTCTTCGAGGTTGTCGAGGCGCTCGCTGGTGGCTTCATCGCGGCTGTCGGCGATGAAGCGGTAGGCCTGGAGCAGGCCCGCGGGGCCCACGAACTTGTCGGGGTTCCACCAGAAGCTGGGGCAGCTGGTCGAGCAGCTCGCGCACAGGATGCACTCGTACAGACCGTTGAGCTCGTCGCGCTCCTCGGGGCTCTGCAGGCGCTCGGTCTGGGGCGGCGGCGTGTCGTTGATCAGGTAGGGCTTGATGCTGTTGTACTGTTTGAAGAACAGCGTCATGTCCACGATCAGGTCACGCACCACCGGCAGGCCAGGCAGCGGCTTCAGGGTGATCACGCCGGGCAGGGTGTTCATGTTGGTCAGGCAGGCCAGACCGTTCTTGCCGTTGATGTTCATCGCGTCCGAACCGCAGACGCCTTCGCGGCAGGAGCGGCGGAAGGAGATCGTGGGATCAACCTTCTTGAGCTTCATCAGCGCGTCGAGCAACATGCGTTCGTGGCCGTCGAGTTCGACCTCGATGGTCTGCATGTACGGCTTGGCGTCCTTTTCCGGGTCGTAGCGGTAGATCTTGAATGTGCGAAGGGCCATGGTGTTTTTCTCCGTGCGACGGGGATGCTCAGAACGTGCGGACTTTGGGCGGAACAGATTCCACGGTCAGCGGCTTCAGGTTGACCGGCTTGTACGACAGGCTGTTGGTGGCGCTGTCCCACAGCGTGTGCTTCATCCACTCCACGTCGTTGCGGCCCAGCGGGAACTGGGCGTCGTCCGCCGGACGCTCGTAGTCGTTCACGGTGTGGGCGCCACGGCACTCGCGGCGAGCGGCGGCGGAGGTCATGGTGGCCTGCGCGGCTTCCATCAGGTTGTCCACTTCCAGCGCTTCGATGCGCGCGGTGTTGAACACCTTGGACTTGTCGGCCAACGTGATGTTGGCCACGCGGGCGCGCAGGGCGTTGATCTTCTGCACACCCTCGTCCATCGAGGCCTGGGTGCGGAACACGCCAGCGTGCTGCTGCATGATGGCGCGCATGTCGTTGGCCACGTCCTGGGCGTATTCACCGCTGGTGGAATTGTCCAGGCGCGCCAGACGGGCCAGGGTCTTGTCGGCGGCGTCGGCCGGCAGGGGCTTGTGGGTCTTGTTCTTGTCGTTGAATTCGACGATGTGGTTGCCGGCGGCACGGCCGAACACCAGCAGATCGAGCAGCGAGTTGGTGCCCAGGCGGTTGGCACCGTGCACCGACACGCAGGCGCATTCGCCGACCGCGTACAGACCGTTGACGATCTTCTGCGAGCCGCT
This sequence comes from Hydrogenophaga sp., assembly GCF_018780075.1. Classification (GTDB taxonomy): domain Bacteria; phylum Pseudomonadota; class Gammaproteobacteria; order Burkholderiales; family Burkholderiaceae_C; genus Hydrogenophaga. The sequence continues at coordinate 5,756 of NZ_JADMKB010000111.1, read as the reverse complement.
GCCATCGGGCGCGACCACCTGACCGTGGATGTTGGTCGGGATGCCGCCCATCTGGTAGTGGATGGTGGGCACCACCGGAATCGGCTCGCGGGTGATGTCCACGTTGGCGAAGTTGTGGCCGATTTCTTCCACCGAGGGCAGGCGCTTGCGGATGGTCTCGGCGCCCAGGTGGTCGAGCTTCATCAGCACATAGTCCTTGTTGGGACCGCAGCCGCGGCCTTCCTTGATCTCCTGGTCCATGCAGCGGGACACGAAGTCGCGCGGGGCCAGATCCTTCAGGGTGGGCGCGTAGCGCTCCATGAAACGCTCGCCTTCGCTGTTGAGCAGGATCGCGCCTTCGCCGCGGCAGCCTTCGGTCAGCAGCACGCCCGCGCCGGCCACGCCGGTGGGGTGGAACTGCCAGAACTCCATGTCCTGCAGCGGCACGCCGGCGCGGGCCGCCATGCCCAGGCCGTCGCCGGTGTTGATGAAGGCGTTGGTCGACGCGGCGAAGATGCGGCCGGCACCGCCGGTGGCGAGCAGCACGGTCTTGGCTTCGAGCACGTAGGTTTCGCCGGTCTCCATCTCCAGTGCGGTCACGCCCACCACGTCGCCATCGGCATCGCGGATCAGGTCCAGGGCCATCCACTCGACGAAGAAGGTGGTGCGGGCTGCGACGTTTTGCTGGTACAGGGTGTGCAGCATGGCGTGACCGGTGCGGTCTGCAGCGGCGCAGGCGCGCTGCACCGGCTTCTCGCCGTAGTTGGCGGTGTGGCCGCCGAACGGACGCTGGTAGATGGTGCCGTCGGGGTTGCGGTCGAACGGCATGCCGAAGTGTTCCAGCTCATACACCACGTTGGGTGCTTCGCGGCACATGAATTCGATGGCGTCCTGGTCGCCCAGCCAGTCGGAACCCTTGATGGTGTCGTAGAAGTGGTAGTGCCAGTTGTCCTCGCTCATGTTGCCGAGGGAAGCGGACACGCCGCCCTGCGCGGCCACGGTGTGCGAGCGGGTGGGGAACACTTTGGAGAGCACGGCCACCTTCAGGCCGGCACGCGCCAGTTGCAAGGATGCGCGCATGCCGGAGCCGCCCGCGCCAACGATCACGACATCAAACTGGCGCTTGGGGAGATTTGCGGTAACGGTCATGGCTTCAGAGCCTCCAGAGAACTTGAACAGCCCAGCCCAGGCAGGACAGGAGCCAGACGATGGTGAAGACGTGCAGCACAAGGCGGATGCCGGCGGGCTTGACGTAGTCCATCCAGATGTCGCGCATGCCGATCCAGACGTGGTAGGCCAGGGCGACGAAGACAGCGAAGGTGAGCGCCTTCATCCACTGGGCGGAGAAGATGGCCGCCCAGGTTTCATAGCCGATGGGTCCACTGGTGAAGACGACCTGCAGCAGCACGATCAGGGTGAACAGCGACATGAGGGCGGCCGTGACGCGCTGGGCCAGCCAGTCGCGCAGGCCGTAATGGGCGCCGGTGACGACGCGCTTGGAACCGAAATTAACAGACATGGGGTTTCCTTGATCGGGTTCAGTACAGGCCGAACAGCTTGGCACCGAGGACCAGCGTGAGGCCGATGCTCAGGACCAGCGTGACGATGGCCGACGACTTGCCAAACTCCTTGCTGACGGCATGGGCCACATCCATGTAGAGATGGCGCACGCCGGCGATCAGGTGGTGCAGGTAGGCCCAGATCAGGGCCAGCACCACCAATTTGAAGAACCAGCCCGGCACAAAACCGACACCCGCCGAGAAGGCTGCGCTGAAGCGTTCGAAGGAGATTTCGGAAGACACCGAGGTGTCAAACAGCCACACGATCAGTGGCAACAGGATGAACATCAGGCCGCCGCTGGCGCGGTGCAGGATCGAGACCCAGCCTGCTGGCGGCAGGCGGTAAGTGGTCAAGTCTGTGAAGGCGTTGATGTTGCGGAACTCGGGCCGCTTCTTGGTCAACTCGGTCATGGTGGGGGCTTTCTTCCGGGGGGTGGGTTCGGGATGGAAGGGTTTCTTGTAACTCGTTGGTAACTCAGACCACGGGCTCGCAAATTCTATTGCAACGCAGCATACCGGAGGCTGACGGTGGGGCTTCGCCCGGCACGTGCCGCGCAAGTCGCGTCAAGATGTTCAGCTCAGTTCATTGTGGTAATGCCGGGTTTCAGTGCGGTAGAGCCCTCGGCGCAACTCCATGGGCACATCGTTGTAGGTGTAAGCGAGGCGCTCCACGCTCAACAGCGGATGACCCACTTCCACGCCGAGCAATGCCGCCGCGTCGGCATCGGCGGCCACGGCTTTGAGTTTTTCCACCGCGCGCACCATGCGCACGCCGAACTGGGCCTCGAACAGCGCGTACATCGGCCCCTTGTCGCTGGACAGCGTCTCCAGGGTCAGGCCTTTGAAGGCCGCGCCCGGCAGCCAGATGTCTTCCAGGATCGCCTGCGTGCCCGAAAACGCCAGCACGCGCTTGACCTGGAACAGCGCATCGCCGGTGCGCAAATCCAGCTGACGCGCCACCTCGGCGGGTGCCCGCAGGCGGCGGCATTCGATGATGCGGCGCTCGGCGGGACCCTGTGCTTCCAGCGAGCTGGCATCGGGCAGCAGTCTCAGGAAGCGGTACTGGATGTGTTGTTCGGCGTGGGTCGCGACGAAGGTGCCTTTGCCCTGGCGGCGCACGAGCAGGTTGTCGGTGGCGAGTTCATCGATGGCCTTGCGCACCGTGCCCTGGCTGACGCGAAAGCGCGCGGCCAAATCGAATTCGCTGGGAATCATGTCGCCCGGCTTCCATTCGCCCGCCTGCAGGCTGCGCAGGATCAGCGACTTGATCTGCTGGTAGAGCGGGCTGAAGGCCGGTGCGCCCAGCGCGGCGTTGCTGGCCACATCCGCGGGCAGCAGGGGAGCGTCCACACCAATGTGGGCGTCCGGCGCGGTGCTGTCGGTGGGATTGGCGTGCGGGGTGGCCATGGTTTTGGGTTGCGATGAAGCCGCCGGAAGCGGGCGGTGAAGGCGTCAATCATATCTTATATAAGACATAAGACAAGTTGACGTATCAGGGTTTGCGAGGGTACACTCACGGACTGAGTCCGACCCACGGTTTTCGGGTTTACCCGCATTTTTGTGGCCGCCATCTCGGGGTTTCGCCCCTTCGTTGCCTTCCTTCACCCAACGTCCCTTTCTGGAGTTTTCACCATGAGCAAGAAGCCCGTTCGCGTTGCCGTCACCGGTGCCGCCGGTCAAATCGGTTACGCCCTGCTGTTCCGCATCGCCTCGGGCGAAATGCTGGGCAAAGACCAGCCTGTGATCCTGCAATTGCTGGAAATTCCCGACGAGAAGGCCCAGAAGGCGCTCAAGGGCGTGATGATGGAAATCGAAGACTGCGCCTTCCCGCTGCTGGCCGGCATGGAAGCCCACAGCGACCCGATGACGGCCTTCAAGGACACCGACTACGCGCTGCTGGTCGGCTCGCGTCCGCGCGGCCCTGGCATGGAGCGTGCCGAGCTGCTCGCGATCAACGGCGCCATCTTCACCGCCCAGGGCAAAGCCCTGAACGCCGTGGCCAGCCGCAATGTCAAGGTGCTGGTGGTCGGCAACCCCGCCAACACCAACGCCTACATCGCCATGAAGAGCGCGCCCGACCTGAAGCCGGGCAACTTCACCGCCATGCTGCGCCTGGACCACAACCGCGCCGCCAGCCAGCTGGCCGCCAAGACCGGCAAGGCCGTGTCGTCCATCAAGAAGCTGGCTGTGTGGGGCAACCACTCGCCCACCATGTACGCCGACTACCGCTTCGCCACCATCGACGGCGCCTCGGTCAAGGACATGATCAACGACCAGGTCTGGAACAAGGACGTGTTCCTGCCCACCGTGGGCAAGCGCGGCGCCGCCATCATTGAAGCGCGTGGCCTGTCCAGCGCCGCTTCGGCCGCCAACGCAGCCATCGACCACATGCGCGACTGGGCCCTGGGCACCAACGGCGAGTGGGTCACGATGGGCATCCCGTCGCAAGGCTGGTACGGCATTCCGAAGGACGTGATGTTCGGCTTCCCGGTCACCTGCGCCAACGGCGAATACACCGTGGTCGAAGGCTTGGACATCGACGCCTTCTCGCAAGAGTGCATCAACAAGACCCTGGCCGAGCTGCAGGGCGAGCAGGACGGCGTCAAGCACCTGCTGTAACCCGCTGGTAACCACGGCGTGATCCATCCGCGCGACATTCTTCTGGGTGCCCAGGCCGGCGCGTTCGCGCTGCCGGTCTGTGACCACTACAGCGGGGTGGAAGCGCGGATGAAAAAGAGCCTGCAGCTGCAGGTCGACCTCACGGCCGAGTACGGTACCTGTGTTTTCGACGTCACGCTCGATTGCGAAGACGGCGCTCCGGTCGGGGGTGAGGCCGAACATGCGGCCCTCGTCACCGAACTGGCGCTGGGGGCTCCCGCCGGCGCCCGCGTGGCGGTGCGGGTGCACCCCGTCGACCATGCCCATTTCGACGCCGACATCTCCATCATCGCGGGCCAGACCGCGTCGAAGCTGGTGCACCTGATGGTGCCCAAGGTCGAGTCCGTGGCCGATGTGCAGCGCGCGGCCAGCGCGCTCGACGCGGCCGGTGCACGCGACCTCCCTTTGCATGTGCTGATCGAATCACCCTCTGCCGTGCACCGCGCCTTCGACATCGCCGCGCACCCGCGCGTTCAGTCGCTGAGCTTTGGCCTGATGGACTTTGTGTCCGCGCACGGTGGCGCCATCCCCTCTTCGGGCATGGGCGTGGCCGGGCAGTTCAGTCACCCGCTGGTGCTGCGCGCCAAACTGGAGATTGCGTCGGCCTGCCATGCCCATGGCAAGGTGCCTTCGCACAACGTCGTCACCGAGTTCAAGGACCTGGCCGCGCTGCAGACCGCCGCGCAAACAGCCGCCCGCGAGCTGGGCTACACCCGCATGTGGAGCATCCACCCGGACCAGATCCGCACCATCGTGGCGGCCTTTGCCCCGGACGAGGCCGAGGTGCAGACGGCCCTGGCCATCATCGAGCGCGCGGCCTCCGCCCATTGGGCGCCGGTGCAGCACGACGGTCGCCTGCACGACCGCGCGAGCTACCGCTATTTCTGGCAGGTGATCGAACGCGCGCACCAGACCGGGCACCCCCTGCCCGATGCCGTGCGTGGCTGGTTTCTTGCATAGCCCTTTCCCATTCCCACCCATTACCCACCCCACCGGAGAACGCCATGTCGACCTTCCTGACCGACTACCGCGCCCACGCCGCCGAACGCGCAGCCTTGGGCATCCCCCCGCTGCCGCTCGATGCCAAGCAGGTCGCCGCCCTGATCGAACTGATCAAGAACCCGCCCGCCGGCGAAGACGCGTTCCTGATGGACCTGCTGACGCACCGCGTGCCCCCGGGCGTGGACGATGCCGCCAAGGTCAAGGCCAGCTTCCTGGCCGCCGTCGCCCACGGCGATGAAAAGGTGGGCCTGATCTCCAAGGCCAAGGCCACCGAGTTGCTCGGCACCATGGTGGGCGGCTACAACGTGCACCCGCTGATCGAGCTGCTGGACGACGCCGAGGTGGCGGCCGTGGCCGGCGCCGCGCTCAAGAAGACGCTGCTGATGTTCGATTACTTCAACGATGTGGCCGAGAAGGCCAAGGCCGGCAATGCCACCGCCAAGGAAGTGATGCAGAGCTGGGCCGACGCCGAGTGGTTCACCAGCCGCCCCGAAGTCGAGAAAAAGATCACCGTCACCGTGTTCAAGGTGCCCGGCGAGACCAACACCGACGACCTGT
>NZ_JADMKB010000103.1 GCF_018780075.1 Hydrogenophaga sp. | reverse complement strand
CGCCCGACATCCTGCTGCTGCAGTGCGAGGAACTGGCGGTCATCGACAACCTCTCAGGCAAGCTTTACCTGATCGTCTACGCCGACCCGGCCCAGCCCGAGGCCTACGCCAACGCCAAGAAGCGGGTGCGTGAGCTGAAAGAGGCGCTGAAATACTCGGTGAGCGCGCCGGTGGTCAAGCCCAGCCAGAGCTACCCGGCCGAGCGCGATTTCGCCAAGGCCGACTACATTGCCGCCGTGGAGCGCGCCAAGGAGCTGATCGCCGGCGGCGACTTCATGCAGGTGCAGGTGGGTCAGCGCATCAAGAAGCGCTACACCGAAAGCCCGCTCAGCCTGTACCGCGCCCTGCGTTCGCTGAACCCTTCGCCCTACATGTATTACTACCACTTCGGCGACTTCCACGTGGTGGGCGCCTCCCCTGAAATCCTGGTGCGCCAGGAACAGGTGGACGAGGGTCAGAAAGTGATCATCCGACCCTTGGCGGGTACCCGCCCGCGCGGCGCCACGCCCGAGAAGGACAAGGCGACCGAGGTTGAACTGGTGAACGACCCGAAAGAGCGGGCCGAACACGTGATGCTGATCGACCTGGCGCGCAACGACATCGGCCGCATCGCGAAGATCGGCAGCGTGAAGGTGACCGAGGCCTTTGCGGTCGAGCGCTACAGCCACGTGATGCACATCGTGAGCAACGTCGAAGGCACGCTGCTGGACGGCATGACGAACATGGACGTGTTGAAAGCCACTTTCCCGGCCGGCACGCTGACCGGCGCGCCCAAGGTGCACGCGATGGAGCTGATCGACCAGTTGGAGCCCACCAAGCGCGGGCTCTACGGCGGCGCCTGTGGTTACCTCAGCTACGCCGGCGACATGGACGTGGCCATCGCCATCCGCACCGGCATCATCAAGGACCAGATGCTCTACGTGCAGGCGGCAGCGGGTGTGGTCGCTGATTCCATTCCCGAAATGGAATGGAGGGAAACCGAACACAAGGCCCGCGCGCTGCTGCGTGCGGCGGAGCTGGTGGAAGAAGGGCTGGAGTGAACGCCATGACGAAGAAAATCCAAAACATGAACGACGCCGGGCCGCCCCAAGGCGTTCAAGCCCCCTCGGGGGGCAGCGGACCACGCGCAGCGGGGGAGAGTGGGGGCGTCAAGGTTTTGATGGTCGACAACTACGACTCCTTCACCTACAACATCGTGCAGTACTTCGGTGAGCTCGGTGCCGACGTGACCGTGGTGCGCAACGACGAGATCACTGTCGACGAGATCCAGCGCCGTGTGGACGCGGGGCAGGTTGACCGTCTGGTGATCTCCCCCGGCCCGTGCTCGCCGGCCGAAGCCGGCATCTCGGTCGCGGCGATCCAGCATTTCGCGGGCAAGCTGCCCATCCTCGGCGTGTGCCTGGGCCACCAGAGCATCGGCGCGGCCTTTGGCGGCAAGATCATCCGTGCGCAGGAGCTGATGCACGGCAAGACCAGCGTCATCTCCACCACGCAGGAAGGCGTGTTCGCCCACCTGCCCGAGCAGTTCACGGTGAATCGCTACCACTCGCTGGCCATTGAGCGCGAGAGCTGCCCCGACTGCCTGAAAGTCACGGCCTGGACGCCCGACGGCGAGATCATGGGCGTGAAGCACAAGACCCTGGCCATCGAAGGCGTGCAGTTCCACCCCGAAAGCATCCTCACCGAGCACGGCCATGCGATGTTGAAAAATTTCCTGGAGCAGACCGCATGAAGACCATTGACCTGCGCAGCGACACCGTCACGCAGCCGACCGAGGCGATGCGCGCCGCCATGATGGCCGCGCCCCTGGGCGACGACGTGTTCGGCGACGACCCCACCGTCAACGCGCTGCAGGAGCGCATTGCAGCCATCACCGGCAAAGCCGCCGCGCTGTTCATGCCCTCGGGCACGCAGAGCAACCTCTGCGGCATCCTGGCGCACTGCGGCCGGGGCGACGAGTACATCGTCGGCCAGCTGGCCCACACCTACCGCTACGAAGGCGGTGGCGCGGCGGTGTTTGGCAGCGTGCAGCCGCAGCCGCTGTTGCAGGACGCACAGGGGCGCATGGCGCTGGCCGACATCGCTGCCGCCATCAAGCCCGACGATCCGCACTTCGCGCGCACCCGCCTGCTGTGTCTGGAAAACACCTGGAACGGCCACGTGATGCCCGATGAGTACCTGCGCGGGGCCACGGCGCTGGCGCGTGAACACGGGCTGGCCACGCACCTGGACGGCGCACGGGTGTTCAATGCGGCGGTCGCTTCGGCCGCGGCAGGGCAGGGCGCCTTCGACCGCCTGCGCGAGATCGCCGACCAGTTCGACAGCCTTTCGGTCTGTTTCAGCAAAGGCCTGGGCGCACCGGTGGGCTCCGCGTTGTGTGGTTCAAAGGAGCTGATCCAGAGTGCTCGCCGTCTCCGCAAGATGGCCGGTGGCGGCTTGCGCCAGGCGGGGCTGCTGGCCGCCTGCGCACTGCACGCACTGGACCACCACGTGGACCGGCTTGCCGACGACCACGCCAACGCGCGACGGCTCGCGGAAGGTCTTCAGGGCCTTGAGGGTCTGGCGGTTCGCTCGGCGCAAACCAACATCGTGTTCGTCGATGTCGCCGAAGGCCGTGGCCCGGCGCTGCTGGATTTTCTGAAAGCGAATGGCGTGCTGGCCACGGGCCTGATCGGCCTGCGCTTCGTGACCCATCTCGATGTGGACACGGCGGGCATTGATCACGCCATCGCCACCGTGCGCCGATTCTTCGCCGAAGCCCCCGCTGCGCCGGCCGGCGCGGGGCGCACCGGCCCCTACTGAACACCCGACAGGAGCGCACCGTGCCCGACACCCCGCAACTCCTGATGTTCATTGCGGCAGGCTGGCTGCTCAACCTCACGCCCGGGCCCGATGTGCTCTACATCGTGAGCAGCGCCCTGAAGCACGGCGTGCGTGCCGGCATCGTCGCCGCGCTGGGCATCGTCAGCGGCTGTTTCGTCCATGTGTTCGCTGCCGCGCTGGGTGTGGGCGCGCTGCTCGCCACCTCGGCCACGGCCTTCACGGTGCTCAAGTGGATCGGCGCCGCTTATTTGATGTGGATGGGCGTCAAGCTGTTGCTGGCCAAGGGCGGAGGCTCGTCCATCGTCCCGTCCGGTGCAGCCCCGGTTCGTGAGCCGGCTGATCTGCGCCGCGTTTACCTGAGAGGCTTTCTCACCAACGTGCTCAATCCCAAGGTCGCGCTGTTTTTCCTGGCGTTTGTGCCTCAGTTCATCGCGCCTGGCACGCCCGACAAGGTGGTGGCCTTCCTGCTGCTGGGCCTGCTGTTCAACCTCAACTCGCTGCCCATCAACTTCGGTTACGCCTGGCTCGCCGGCTGGGCCTCGCGCCGCGTGGGCGCCGTGCAGCGCACCATGCACTGGATGGACCGCGCGGCCGGCGCCATGTTCGTCGGCTTTGGCCTGAAGCTCGCCCTGTCGGACAATCCTTCTCGCTGACCCTTGGAGACACCCATGCCCCACACCCACAAGATCACACCGCAGGAAGCCCTGCAGCGCACCATCGAACACCGCGAAATCTTCCACGACGAGATGCTGCACCTGATGCGCCTGATCATGAGTGGCGAGATGTCGCCGGTGATGATGGCAGCCCTCATCACCGGGCTTCGCGTGAAGAAGGAAACCATCGGCGAAATCACCGCCGCCGCGCAGGTGATGCGCGAGTTCTCCACCAAGGTGCATGTGGCCGACAAGGCCCACCTGGTGGACATCGTGGGCACCGGTGGCGACGGCTCGCACACCTTCAACATCTCCACCTGCTCCATGTTCGTGGCCGCGGCCGCGGGCGCCAAGGTCAGCAAACACGGCGGGCGCAGCGTGTCCAGCAAGAGCGGCAGCGCCGATGTGCTGGAGAGCCTGGGCATCAACATCAACCTTTCCCCCGACGCCATCGCGCGATGCATCGCGCAGGTGGGTGTGGGTTTCATGTTCGCGCCGAACCACCATCCGGCCATGAAAAACGTGGCGCCGGTGCGCCGCGAGCTGGGCATGAAGACCATCTTCAACATCCTCGGTCCGCTCACCAACCCGGCCTCGGCACCGAACATCCTGATGGGCGTGTTCCACCCCGATCTGGTCGGTATCCAGGTGCGCGCGCTGCAGCGCCTGGGTGCCGAACACGCCGTGGTGGTCTATGGCCGCGACGGCATGGACGAGGTGTCGCTCGGCGCGGGAACCATGGTGGGCGAGTTGAAGCATGGCGAGATCACCGAATACGAGGTGCATCCGGAGGACTTCGGCATGACCATGGCCAGCAGCCGCACCTTGCGGGTGGAAACGCCCGAGGCCTCCAAGGCGATGCTGGTGGGCGTGTTGGACAACAGCGATGACCCGGCCCTCAAGGCCGCGAAAGACATCGTGGCGCTCAACGCCGGTGTGGCGCTGTACGCCGCCAATGTGGCCGCGGACATCAAGGAGGGCATCGGGCTGGCCCGTCGTGCCGTCGAATCCGGCGCCGCCGCCCGGAAGTTGCGCGATCTGACGGATTTCACCCAAGCCGCCACGGCCAGCACCGGCCCCTGAGACCCATCATGCCCGTCTGGTTGCAAAACGAAGGCGCCTGGATCGCCATCGGCGTCTCGTTGCTGTTCATCGTGGCCGGTGTGTTGATACACCGCGTCATCAAGAAGGTGCTGCAAGCGCCACCACCCCCGGAAAACAAAAGATCATGAGCGACATCCTGAACAAGATCGTGGCCGTCAAGCACGAAGAAATCGCTGCCGCCCAACGCAAGAAGCCACTCGACATGGTGCGTTTCGACGCAGAAAGCCGTGTGCTCACGCGCGACTTCGAAGGTGCCTTGCGGCAAAAAATCGCCGCCGGCCAGGCTGCGGTGATCGCCGAGATCAAGAAAGCCAGCCCGAGCAAGGGTGTGCTGCGCGCAGACTTCATCCCGGCCGACATCGCCCAGAGCTACGCCGAAGGCGATGGCAAAGTCAGCGCGGCCTGCCTGTCGGTGCTGACCGACAAGCAGTTCTTCCAGGGCAGTTCGGACTACCTGAAGCAGGCCCGTGCCAGTTGCGACCTGCCGGTGCTGCGCAAGGACTTCATGGTGGACCCCTACCAGGTGTACGAAGCCCGCTCCATGGGGGCAGACGCCATTCTGCTGATCGCCGCCTGTCTGGACGACGCGCAAATGGCCGATCTGGAAGCGCTGGCGCTGGGCCTGAACATGGCGGTGCTGGTCGAAGTGCACGACCGTGCCGAATTGCAGCGCGCGCTGAAACTCAAGACGCCGCTGCTCGGCATCAACAACCGCAACCTGCGAACGTTTGACGTGACGCTGCAGACCACGCTGGACATGCTCTCCGACGTGCCGGCCGACCGCCTGCTGATCACCGAGTCGGGCATTCTGGGCCGTGACGACGTCACGAAGATGCGTGCTGCGGGCGTGCACGCCTTCCTGGTGGGCGAGGCTTTCATGCGCGCGCCGGAGCCCGGGTTGGCGTTGGCCGAGCTGTTTGCCTGAGTGACCGTGACACAGACCGCCTTCGACTGGGATGCTGCCGCGCCCCTGCAGGGTGTCGATCGGCTCCGGCGTGCAGACCCGAGCACATGGGCGGCCGACCCGGGCTGGGCCGATGTGCTCACTGATTTCTGGTCCTCCGAGGCTGGGCGGACGTTGGTGGGGTTTTTACGCCGACGCCTGGATGAAGGTGCCGTGGTGTATCCACCACAACCGCTCCGAGGGCTGGAACTGACGGCCCCGGAGGAGATTCGGGTGGTGATTCTGGGACAGGACCCCTACCACGGCCCTGGGCAGGCCGAGGGTCTCGCGTTTTCTGTCGCGCCGGGGGTCAAGGTGCCGCCGAGCCTGCGCAACATCTTCAAGGAGCAACGGCGCGACCTGAGCCTGCCGGTGCCAGGGAGCGGCTCGCTGGTCGGCTGGGCGCGCCAGGGGGTGCTGTTGCTCAACACCTGCCTGACCGTGGAAGATGGACGGCCCGCCAGCCACGCGGGTCAAGGTTGGGAGGTGCTCACTGACGCTGTGATCCGTCGCTGCAGTGCGTTCGGCCCGCCCAAGGTCTTCATGCTCTGGGGCGCCCACGCCCAGAAGAAGGCGCAGGACATCGACCGAGAGCGCCACCTGGTGTTGTGTTCCAACCATCCTTCCCCCTTGTCAGCGAGTCGCGGTCCCGTCCCGTTCCTGGGTTGTGGCCACTTTGGCGAGGCCAACCGCTGGTTGCGTGCCAAGGGCTTGCCGGAAGTCTCTTGGAAGTCAGTGGAGGAAGCTGACATGGCGGCAAAAACCGTGGCATAATGTTGGGCTGCATTACGGAGGGGTGGCCGAGTGGTTAAAGGCAGCAGACTGTAAATCTGCCCGCTAACGCGTACGCTGGTTCGAATCCAGCCCCCTCCACCAGCAGCCTTTTTGATGTGCGAGCGATTGGAATCAAAGCGCTCTGAATGTTTCGGGTTGTTCCGAAAGGGTTCGGGCGGGAGTAGTTCAATGGTAGAACTCCAGCCTTCCAAGCTGATCACGCGGGTTCGATTCCCGTCTCCCGCTCCATGTCTGTGGGTTGTGATGTCCGTCCTTGAGGCGGCGATTTGATTTTCTGGGATGCCTGGTCGTTGGCTGGGTGTCTTGGCCCTTGTGGCTCAGTGGTAGAGCACTCCCTTGGTAAGGGAGAGGTCGCGGGTCCGATTCCCGCCAAGGGCACCAGTTGTTTGCAAGTGTTTTGGTTGTTTCGGCAGTTTTGATTTGGAGCTGAAAAATGGCAAAAGAGAAATTTGAGCGGACCAAGCCGCACGTGAACGTGGGCACCATTGGTCACGTGGACCATGGCAAGACGACGTTGACGGCAGCCATCACCACCGTGCTGGCATCCAAGTTCGGTGGCGCGGCCAAGGCCTACGACCAGATCGATGCGGCTCCGGAAGAAAAAGCCCGCGGCATCACCATCAACACCGCCCACGTGGAATACGAGACGGCCAACCGCCACTACGCCCACGTCGACTGCCCCGGCCACGCTGACTATGTGAAGAACATGATCACCGGTGCCGCCCAGATGGACGGCGCCATCCTGGTGTGCTCGGCCGCTGACGGCCCCATGCCCCAGACCCGCGAGCACATCCTGCTGGCCCGTCAGGTGGGTGTGCCTTACATCATCGTGTTCCTGAACAAGTGCGACATGGTGGACGATGCCGAGCTGCTCGAGCTCGTCGAAATGGAAGTGCGCGAACTGCTCGACAAGTACGACTTCCCTGGCGACAAGACCCCCATCGTGCACGGCTCTGCCAAGCTCGCCCTCGAAGGCGACAAGGGTCCGCTGGGCGAAGAGGCCATCATGAAGCTGGCCGAGGCGCTGGACACCTACATTCCCCTGCCTGAGCGCGCTGTGGACGGCGCCTTCCTGATGCCTGTGGAAGACGTGTTCTCGATCTCGGGTCGCGGCACCGTGGTGACCGGTCGTATCGAGCGCGGCATCATCAAGGTCGGCGAAGAAATCGAGATCGTCGGCATTGCTGACACCCAGAAGACGACCTGCACGGGCGTGGAAATGTTCCGCAAGCTGCTGGACCAGGGTCAGGCTGGCGACAACGTCGGTATCCTGCTGCGCGGCACCAAGCGCGAAGACGTGCAGCGCGGCCAGGTGCTGTGCAAGCCCGGCTCGATCAAGCCGCACACGCACTTCACCGGCGAGATCTACGTGCTGTCCAAAGACGAAGGTGGCCGTCACACGCCGTTCTTCAACAACTACCGCCCGCAGTTCTACTTCCGCACGACGGACGTGACCGGTGCCATCGAGTTGCCCGAAGGCAAAGAGATGGTGATGCCGGGTGACAACGTGTCGATCACGGTCAAGCTGATCAACCCCATCGCCATGGAAGAAGGCCTGCGCTTCGCCATCCGCGAAGGTGGTCGCACCGTCGGCGCCGGTGTCGTTGCCAAGATCATTGCGTAAGGAGCACACACATGTCTTCCAAGCAAAAGATCCGCATCCGCCTGAAAGCGTTTGACTACAAACTGATCGACACCTCGGCCGCCGAGATCGTGGATACCGCCAAGCGCACCGGTGCGATCGTCAAGGGCCCCGTGCCCCTGCCAACCCGCATGAAGCGTTTCGACATCCTGCGTTCGCCGCACGTCAACAAAACCTCGCGCGATCAGCTGGAAATTCGCACGCACCAGCGCCTGATGGACATCGTCGATCCGACCGACAAGACGGTCGATGCCCTCATGAAGCTGGACCTGCCGGCTGGCGTGGACGTCGAAATCAAGCTGCAGTGATGCGGTTGGCAAGCTCCGTGTCTGCGGGGCTTGCGCAAAAAGAGCCCGCTGGTTATACTGGCGGGCTTTCGGGCTTCTTGTCCGAGAGATATTCGTTTTTCGGCGCTATCCAATCGGGTATGCCTTAACAACGTGTCGCAGCGGTGCCGCAAGGCGCTGACGGGCACACCATCAGCCCCGGCCAATTGAAGTCGGGAACGGAGAAAACAATGAGTCTTAGCAACTCCCTCGGGTTGTTGGGTCGCAAGGTGGGCATGATGCGTCTGTTCACCGATGACGGGGACGCAGTGCCTGTCACGGTGGTCGATGTGTCCAACAACCGTGTGACGCAAGTGAAAACCCAAGCCAACGATGGCTACGATGCGCTGCAGGTCACCTTTGGTGCCCGCCGTGCCTCCCGCGTCACCAAGCCCATTGCGGGCCACCTGGCCAAGGCCGGTGTTGAAGCGGGTGAAATCATCCAGGAATTCCGTGTCGCTGCCGACGTGGCCGCCCAGTACCAGCCCGGTGCTGTGGTCGCTGCCAATGTGGTGTTCGCGGCTGGCCAGAAGGTGGACGTGCAAGGCACTTCCATCGGTAAAGGCTTCGCTGGCACCATCAAGCGCCACAACTTCAAATCCCAGCGCGCGTCGCACGGCAACAGCCGTTCGCACAACGTGCCAGGTTCCATCTCCATGGCCCAGGATCCGGGTCGCGTGTTTCCGGGCAAGAAGATGACCGGTCACATGGGCGATGACACCAAGACCATTCAGAACCTCGACATCGTGCGCGTGGACGAAGCCCGTCAACTGCTCATGATCCGTGGCGCTGTGCCCGGCTCGAACGGCGGTTTCCTGACCGTGCGTCCTGCCATCAAGGCCAAATCCAAGGGAGCAAACTGATGCAAGTTGAACTCCTGAACGACCAGGGTCAGTCATCGTCCAACGTGGACGTGCCTGAGACCGTGTTTGGTCGCGATTACAACGAAGCCCTGATCCACCAACTCGTGGTGGCTTACCAGGCGAACGCCCGTCAAGGCACGCGTGCACAAAAAGACCGTCAGATGGTCAAGCACTCGACCAAGAAGCCGTTCAAGCAAAAAGGCACGGGCCGCGCCCGCGCCGGTATGACGTCTTCGCCCCTGTGGCGTGGCGGTGGTCGGATTTTCCCGAACAGCCCGGACGAGAACTTCACCCAGAAGATCAACAAGAAGATGTACCGCGCCGGCATGGCGTCCATCTTCTCGCAGCTGGTGCGTGAAGGCCGTCTGGCCGTGGTCGACTCCATGAAGGTGGACTCGCCCAAGACCAAGCAGCTGGCCGACAAGTTCAAGGCCATGAACCTGCAATCGGTTCTGGTGATCGCCGAAGAAGTCGACGAGAACCTGTACCTCGCCTCGCGCAACCTGCCCAACGTGCTGGTGGTCGAGCCGCGTTACGCCGATCCGCTGTCGCTGGTGCATTACAAGAAGGTCATCGTCACCAAGGCGGCGATTGACCAGCTCAAGGAGATGTTCGCATGAGCGTCACAAAATACGACGAAGGCCGCCTGATGCAGGTCCTCGTGGCACCGATCGTGTCCGAGAAGGCCACCCAGGTCGCCGAGCAGACCAACGCCGTGATGTTCAAGGTGTTGCGCGATGCTTCCAAGCCCGAGATCAAGGCCGCTGTTGAACTGATGTTCAAGGTCCAGGTCAAGGGCGTGTCCGTGCTCAACCAAAAAGGCAAGGCCAAACGCTTCGGCAAAACGGTGGGTCGTCGCGACCACGTTCGCAAGGCGTATGTGACCCTCATGCCGGGTCAAGAGCTGAACTTCGGCGGGGAGGGCGTTTAATCATGGCAGTCATCAAGATGAAACCCACCTCACCAGGCCGTCGCGGCATGGTGAAGGTCACGCGTGACCACCTGCACAAGGGTGACGGTTACGCGCCGCTGTTGGAACCCCAGCATCAGAAGGCTGGCCGCAACAACAACGGTCACATCACGGTTCGCCACAAGGGCGGCGGTGCCAAGCACCACTACCGCGTGGTCGACTTCCGTCGCAACAAGGACAACATCCCGGCCAAGGTCGAGCGCATCGAATACGACCCGAACCGCACGGCGCACATCGCGCTGCTGTGCTACGCCGACGGTGAGCGCCGCTACATCATTGCCCCCCGTGGCATTGAGCCGGGTGCCACGTTGCTGTCCGGCTCGGAGTCGCCGATCCGTGTCGGCAACACCCTGCCGATCCGCAACATCCCCGTGGGCTCCACCATCCACTGCATCGAGCTGCAAGTCGGCAAGGGCGCGCAAATCGCCCGTTCCGCTGGCGCTTCGGCCGTGTTGCTGGCTCGCGAAGGCATCTACGCCCAGGTCCGCATGCGGTCTGGCGAGGTGCGCAAGGTCCACGTGGACTGCCGCGCCACCATTGGTGAAGTCTCCAACACCGAGCACAGCCTGCGTCAGCTGGGCAAGGCCGGTGTGAAGCGTCACATGGGCATCCGTCCGACCGTTCGCGGTACCGCGATGAACCCGATCGACCACCCGCACGGTGGTGGTGAAGGCAAGACCGGCGAAGGCCGCGCTCCGGTGGATCCGTGGGGCAACCTGACCAAGGGTTACCGCACCCGCAACAACCGCCGCACGCAGTCGATGATCGTCTCGCGTCGCAAGAAGTAAAGGGTTGACAACATGACTCGCTCACTCAAAAAAGGCCCCTTCGTTGACCATCACCTGATGGCCAAAGTGGAGAAGGCCGTGTCCACCAAGGACAAAAAGCCCGTCAAGACCTGGTCGCGTCGCTCGATGATCCTGCCCGA
>NZ_JADMKB010000024.1 GCF_018780075.1 Hydrogenophaga sp. | reverse complement strand
GTGCCGTCTTCGTCGCGGTAGCTCCAGCTCTCGCCGCTGGCCTTCTTCTGCGCCTCGTGGTAACTGCGCACGCGGCGCGCAGCCGATTCCAGGGCGTCGCGCTGGGCGGCGGGCAGGCCGTCGAAAGCCGCTTTGAGTTCGGCCTGGGTCAGCTCCAGCGACTTCAGACTTTCGGCACTCAAGCCATCAAAGCGCGCCGTGTATTCCAGCACCGCCGCATCGCCACGCCGCTGCACATCGGCCAGGATGTCCGCCACGCGCTGCTCGATCGCGCTGTCCGTGTCCGCCGACCAATGCAGCCGGGCCGCAAACTGCGCCTCGAAATCGGCCGAGGTGGTGGACAGACGGAGGGGCGCGGCGGTGAGGCTCATGACGGAATGGCGTTTTTTTGAATGGCGTTGGAGAAGGCGTCGAGGATGGGGCGGATGGCGGCCTGTTTGAGCTTGAGTGCGGCCTGGTTGACGACCAGGCGCGAGCTGATGTCCATGATGCGCTCGACCTCGACCAGCTGGTTGGCCTTGAGCGTGTTGCCGGTGGACACCAGATCGACGATGGCGTCGGCCAGGCCGGTGAGTGGCGCGAGCTCCATGCTGCCGTAGAGCTTGATCAGGTCCACGTGCACACCCTTGCTGGCGAAGAATTCGCGCGCAATGGTCGTGTACTTGGTGGCCACCTTCAGGCGCGAGCCCTGGCGCACGGCCGAGGCGTAGTCGAAATCGGCGCGCACGGCCACGCTGACGCGGCAGCGCGAGATGTTGAGGTCCAGCGGCTGGTACAGGCCCTGGCCACCGTGTTCGATCAGCGTGTCCTTGCCGGTCACGCCGATGTCGGCGCCGCCGTGCTCCACATAGGTGGGCACATCGGTGGCGCGCACCAGCACGACACGCACGCCGGCCTGGTTGGTGGGCAAGATCAGCTTGCGCGACTTTTCCGGGTCTTCCAGCACCTCGATGCCAGCGGCTGCAAGCAGCGGCAGGGTCTCATCGAAGATGCGGCCTTTGGAGAGGGCGAGTGTGATCATTTGATGCGTTCTATATCGGCGCCGATGCCGCGCAGCTTGGCTTCCATCTGGTCGTAACCCCGGTCCAGGTGGTAGATGCGGTCGACGATGGTCTCGCCCTCGGCCACCAGGCCGGCGATCACCAGGCTGGCGGAAGCGCGCAGATCGGTCGCCATGACCGTGGCGCCCTGCAGCCTGTCGACACCCTCGATCACCGCCACCTTGCCGTCGGTCTGGATGTGGGCACCCAGGCGCACCATCTCGTTGACGTGCATGAAGCGGTTTTCAAAGATGGTTTCGGTGACCTTGCTGGCACCCTGGGCGATGCAGTTGAGCGCCATGAACTGCGCCTGCATGTCGGTGGGGAAACCCGGGTATTCGGTGGTCCGGAAGCTTTGCGCCTTCATGCGGCCCGAGGCACGCACGCGGATGAAGCCATCGCCCGGTTCGATCTGCGCACCGGCTTCCCGCAACTTGTCGATCACCGCGTCCAGGTGCTCGGCACGCGCATGGCGCAGGATCACATCGCCCCCCGTGGCAGCGACCGCACACAGGAAGGTGCCCGCCTCGATGCGGTCGGCCACCACCTGGTGGTGACCACCATGCAGGCGGTCCACGCCCTGGATGCGAATCTTGCTCGTGCCGTGGCCTTCGATCTTCGCGCCCATGGCGATCAGCATCTCGGCCAGGTCGGGAATCTCGGGCTCCTGCGCCGCGTTCTCCAGCACCGTCTCGCCTTCAGCGAGCGTGGCGGCCATGAGAAAGTTCTCGGTGCCGGTCACCGTGACCATGTCGGTGGTGATGCGAGCGCCATGCAGTCGCTGGCGCCCCTGGGGCAGGCTGGCGATCATGTAACCGTGGTCCACCGTGATCTCGGCACCCATGGCCTGCAGGCCCTTGATGTGCTGATCCACCGGCCGCGAGCCGATCGCACAGCCGCCGGGCAGCGACACCTTCGCGCGACCAAAGCGCGCCAGCAGCGGGCCCAGCACCAGCACCGACGCCCGCATGGTCTTGACGAGCTCGTAAGGCGCTTCGGGGTTGAGCGTGTCGGGCGCCTGAAAGCTCATGCCACCGCGTTCGCCATGGGTCTCGGTCCTCACGCCCATGTTGTCCAGCAGCAGGCGCATGGTGGCCACGTCGCGCAGGCGCGGCACGTTGGCCAGGTCGACCTGTTCGTTGGTCAGCAATGTGGCACACAGCTCGGGCAAGGCCGCGTTCTTGGCGCCCGAGATGGTCACTTCGCCATTGAGAGGGCGTCCGCCCGTGATGCGCAGTTTGTCCATGGTTCGGTGCTCTTCAAGGTTGGGCCGCCCATTCGGCGGGGGTGTAGGTTTTCATGGACAGCGCATGCACCTCGTCGGTCTTGATGCGCTCGCCCAGCGTGGCATAAACGCGCTGGTGGCGCGCGATGAGGCGCTTGCCCTCGAACTCGGGCGAGACGATCACGGCGGCCCAGTGGCGGCCGTCGCCCGTGACCTCGATGTGCTCGCAGGTGAGACCTGCGGCGATGAGTTGTTGCAGTTGGTCTGAAGTCATGGGCTTGAGGAGGTCAATGGCGGATCTTGTACCCGGTGCGCAGCAGGTGCAGGGAGATGGCGCTGACCACCGCCAGCGCGACGCTCACCAGCCCCAGGCTGATCCAGGGCGACACATCGCTCACCCCGAAGAACCCGTAGCGGAAGCCGTCGATCATGTAGAAAAACGGGTTGAGGTGGCTCACACGCTGCCAGAACTCGGGCAGGGAATGGATCGAGTAGAACACGCCCGACAGGAATGTCATGGGCACGATGACAAAGTTCTGGAACGCGGCCATCTGGTCGAATTTCTCCGCCCACAAACCAGCGATCAGACCCAAGGCGCCCAGCAAGGCTGCGCCCATGAAAGCAAAGACCAGTATCCACAGGGGGGCTTCAAACGCGGGCCGGGCAAACCACCAGGTGGCCAGCATCACGCCCGCGCCCACCGCCAGGCCCCGCACCACCGACGAACCCACATAGGCCACGAACCAGGCGCGGTGCGACAGCGGCGTGAGCAACAGAAAGACCAGGTTGCCCATGACCTTGCTCTGGATCAGCGAGGAGCTGCTGTTGGCGAACGCATTTTGCAGCACGCTCATCATCACCAGCCCGGGCAGCAGGAAGGCGGTGTAGTTCACCGTGTCATAGACCTGCACCCGGCCTTCGAGCACATGGCCAAAGATCATCATGTACAGGATGGCAGTGATCACCGGTGCGGCGACGGTCTGGAAACCGACCTTCCAGAAGCGCAGCACCTCTTTGTAAAACAGCATCTGCCAACCGGTCACGCGGCCACCTCTTCCTGTGCCCGGCGGGCCACGTTGCTGCCTTCGATGATGTCGAGGAACACATCCTCCAGATCGGCCTTGCGAATTTCAACGTCCTCCACCCGCACACCGGACTCGCGCGCACGGGCCAGGACTCGCTCGACCGCCAGCGCGTCGTGGGCGGCCAACTGCACCACGCGGCCGGTCACACGGGCCAACGCGGCCAGATCGTCGGGCAAGGCGTCGTCGGTCTTGAAGCGCAGCACGTTGGAGGCCGCGCGCCGCAACAGCTCGGAGGTTCGGTCCAGCGCCACCACCTCGCCGCGGTTGAGCATGGCGATGCGGCCACACAAGGCTTCGGCCTCTTCCAGGTAGTGCGTGGTGAGCAACACCGTGCTGCCCTGCTTGTTGAGCTGGCTGATGAAGTGCCACAGCGTCTGCCGCAGCTCCACGTCCACGCCGGCGGTGGGCTCGTCAAGCACGATCACCGGTGGCTTGTGCACCAGCGCCTGTGCCACCAGCACGCGGCGCTTCATGCCGCCGGACAGCTGGCGCATGTTGGCACCCGCCTTGTCGGCCAGGCCCAGGCCAGCGAGCAGCTCGTCGATCCAGACGTCGTTGTGGCGGATGCCGAAATAACCGGACTGGAACCGCAGCGCCTCGCGCACATTGAAAAACGGGTCAAACACCAGCTCCTGCGGGACCACGCCGAGCGCGCGACGCGCGGCCTGGTAATCGGTCTGGACGTTGTGGCCGTGCACCAGCACCTGGCCACCGGTCGCGCGGGCCAGACCGGCGAGCACGCTGATCAGCGTGGTCTTGCCCGCTCCATTGGGACCGAGCAGGCCGAAGAACTCACCCGGCTGGATGTCGAACGACACCTGTTTGAGGGCCTGCAGCTCACCACGGGCGGTGGCATAGGTCTTGGAGACGTTCTGAAAGGAAACTGCGGGCATTGAGGGAGGGGGCCGGAGCACCAGACACGGGCAGGACATCTGCTCGCGGGTGAGCCCTCGATTTTAAGCCGCAGCGGCGGACGGCGCTGAAGCCGTCGGATCAGGCCGGCAACAACTCCGCCACGCCGTACAGCGCCACCAGCGCCTTCAGGCGCTCAGGCATGCGCAGGACCTGCAGCGACTTGCCCTCGGCCAGCAGCCCGTTGCGCAATTCCAGCAACACCGCCACCGCCGAAGTGTCAAACACCCGCATTGGCGCGGCGTCCAGCGCCACCGTCGGTCCCGCCTGCTGGGTGAGCAACGGCTTCAGCCTGAGCAGGGTCTGGGCAGATCCCTGCAGCGTCAATTGCTCGGGCATCGGAACGGAAACGACGGGGCTGGACGTGCTCATGGCTGGATCAGCTGGCCTTGGCGGCTTTGTTGCGCTGCACCAGGTTGGCGATCAGGCCGTCGATGCCTTTGGTGCCGATCTCCTGCGCAAACTGGCTGCGGTAGTTTTCCACCAGCCAGGCACCCAACACGTTCAGGTCATAGATCTTCCAGCCTTCGGGCGTCTTTTCCAGCCGGTAGTCGAGCTGGATGGGCTCGCCACGGCCACGCACCTCCGTGCGCACCACGACCTCGGTGTCTTCGGGCTTGGACCGCATCGGACGGAAACTCAGCGTCTGGTCCTTGACTTCACCCAGAGCGCCCGCGTAAGTGCGCACGAGCAAGATCTTGAACTCGTCCTGAAGCTGCTTTTGCTGCTCCGGCGTTGCCTGGCGCCAGAAGCGGCCCACGGCCATCGAGGTCATGCGGGAGAAATTGACGGTGGGCATGATCTTGGCATCCACCAGCGCGACGATGCGGTTGATGTCGCCCTTCTGGATCGCCGGGTCGGCCTTGACCGAGGCCAGCACATCGCTGGAAATGCGCTTGACCAATGCGTCTGGCGCCTCGACCTCTGCAAACGCCAGCGGGCTGGCGAGCATGGCGGCGGCGGTGATCAGGCTGGAAATCCAGTGGCGGCGTTGCATCATTTCAGTTCCTTTCGTGGCGGCGGTTCAGCGTGATACCAAACTTGTGTGCCGCTTGAGACCGGGACTGTACGTCACCGGTCACCGGCATTTGTTTCGGGGGTGTAATTCTGTCGTATCGCTTTGTTGTCAGTCGGCAGCGTCTTTCAGACCGATGCCTTTGTCTTTCAGGTCATCGATCTGGCTTTCGCGGCGCTGCAGGTACAAATCGCGCGTGAAGCTGTATTTGTCCAGCGCCGCACCTTCCAGCAAGTTGGTGGCACGCAGCAGGTTGGCGCGGGTTTCGACCGCGCGAAGGACGTAGAGCGAATTGCGCATCGGGATGTCGGACAGGCCTTGAACCAGATCCCCCCGGGACTCGATGCTGAACCCCGCGGCATCGCGGATCGAAGATGGGCCAAAAAGCGGCAACACCAGATAAGGGCCCGACGGCACGCCCCAACGACCCAGCGTCTGACCGAAATCGAGGCGCGTGCGTTCGAGGCCCATCTCGGAGGCCACATCAAACAGGCCCGCCACACCGAACACCGTGTTGACGTTGAAGCGCAGGAAGTTCTCGGCCGCTTCACGGGGCCGCAATTGCAACGTGGCGTTGATGAACGACCACACATCCCCCAGGTTCTGGAAGAAGTTGTTCACGCCCGTGCGCACCGGATCGGGTGTGATGTCACGGTACACGGTGGCCACCGGCTTGAGCACCGCGCCGTCCACCGCGTCGTTCACGTCGGTCATGCCGCGGTTGAACGGCTCCAGCGGGTCGCGCGGGTTGGCATTGGGACCGCTGGCGCAAGCGGCCAGCGTGGCCACCGACGCCAAGACCAACAAGCGACTGAACCAAGGGAAGGGTCGGGTCACGTGGTGCATCTTGTTCCTCTCCTGAATCACTCCGTGCAGCACAGAGTTGTCGTCGTCGCTCACTGGGCTTTTTGCTCGCCGCCGTCGGCCGCCTTGTTGTACAGGAACTGCCCGATCAGGTTTTCCAGCACCACGGCAGACTGCGTCTGGGTGATCACGTCGCCGGCCGCCAGGTTCTTTTCGTCGCCACCCGGCTCAAGCCCCACGTACTGGTCGCCAAGCAGACCAGCGGTCTGGATCTTGGCGGACGAATCCTTGGGGAAATTCAGGCCCTTGTTGATTTCCATCGTGACCAGGCCCTGGTAGGTCTGCGCGTCCAGTGTGACGCTGGTCACGCGACCCACGTTCACACCCGCCGAACGCACCGGCGCGCGGGACTTCAGGCCGCCGATGTTGTCGAAACGCGCCTGCAATGTGTAGGTGTCTCCACCGCCAGCAAAACTGCCGAGGTTCGCCGCCTTGAGGGCGAGGAAGAGCAGTGCCAGCAAGCCGAGCACGACAAACAGGCCAACCAAAATCTCAGTGCTTTTCTTGTTCATGGGTTCTCCGGTAGCGGAATCAGGGTGTCGAGAACATCACGGCGGTCAGGATGAAGTCCATGGCCAGCACACTCAACGATGCGGTGACCACGGTTCGGGTGGTGGCGTACGCCACCCCCTCTGGCGTGGCTTCGGTTTCATAGCCTTGGTACAGCGCCACGGCGGTACAGATCACGCCGAAAACGAAACTCTTCACGACGCCGTTGCCCACGTCGCGCCAGACATCCACGCCGTTTTGCTGGATGGACCAGAAGTTGCCGGCATCGATACCGATCAGCAGCACCGCCACCACGTAGGCACCCAGGATGCCGACGGTGGAAAACAGCGCGGCCAGCAACGGCATGGAAATGACGCCGCCGAGGAAACGGGGCGCCAGCACCCGCGCTTTGGGGTCGATGGCCATCAACTCCATCGCGGCGATCTGCTCGCCCGCCTTCATGAGGCCAATCTCGGCGGTGAGCGAGGTGCCCGCGCGCCCGGCAAACAGCAAGGCCGTGACCACGGGCCCCAGTTCGCGGACCAGGGACAGGTTGACAATCAACCCCAGCGACTCGGCCGCGCCGTAGGTGGTCAATGCGTAGTACATCTGCAGGGCCAGCACGAACCCGACCGACAGCCCCGAGGCCATGATGATCACCAGAGACCGGTTGCCGATCGCGTTGATCTGATCCATCACCAGGCCAAACCGGCGCAAGGACACAGGCACGGCCTTGAGCAGGTCGAGGAAGAAAAGGGCGCCATGGCCCCATCGGCCCAATTGGCCAAGCACGGTCTGGCCCAGTGTTTGCAGAAAGTTCATGCAGCGGCCCTCGGACCAAAATCTTCGGCCACCGATTGCGCCGGATAGTGGAACTTCACCGGCCCGTCCGGCTCACCCCGCACAAACTGACGCACCTCAGGCTCATCGCTGGCCATCAGCTCGGCGGGCGTGCCCTCAGCGACCACGCGGCCACCGGTGGCCAGCAACACCACCCAGTCGCTGATCGCCATGCACTGAGGCACATCGTGCGAAATCAGCAACGTGGTGGCGCCCGTCACATCGGTCAGCGTGCGAATGAGCTTGGCCGCCACGCCCATGGACACCAGGTCCAGGCCGGCGAAAGGCTCGTCGTACATGATGAGCTCGGGGTCGAGCGCGATCGCTCGGGCCAGGGCCACCCGGCGGGCCATGCCACCAGACACCTCGCTGATGCGCAAGCTGGCCGCACCGCGCAGACCCACCGCATTGAGCTTCATCAGTACGATGTGGCGAATCAGCGTCTCGGGCAGGTCGGTCATTTCCCTCAGGGGGAAGGCCACGTTGTCGAACACCGAGAGGTCGGTGAACAGCGCACCGAACTGGAACAGCATGCCCAGACGGCGGCGCAGGCGAAACAGCTGGGCCTTGTCGCCCGCGTTGACCACTTCGCCATCAAAGACCACACGACCGCTGTTGGGTGCGTGCACCCCACCGATCAGGCGCAGCAGGGTGGTCTTGCCGCAGCCCGAGCCGCCCAGCACCGCGGTGACTTTGCCACGAGCGAACTTCAGGGAGATATCGTTGAGAATGGTTCTCCGGCTGTCGTAGCCAAAGGTCACATGATCAATGTCGATGAATGGGGTGTCGCTCATGGGGCCAGAAAAAATGACTGCGCATTGTCGCATGAGGGTAAATCCCATTCCGGACCACAGCCCATCGACCCCAAGGAGCGGCGTCCTAAAACCCAGGATGCGGTGGAACCGGCTCCGCCGGGCCACTCGCATCGCCCCCTGAGGGGGTCGCGCGCAGCGCGGCGGGGGTGGACTTCATTCAGCGCGGCAGGTCGGAGCAACCCATCAGGAACTCGTCCACCGAGCGCGCGGCCTGGCGACCTTCCCGGATGGCCCAGACCACCAGGCTCTGGCCACGGCGCATGTCACCGGCCGCAAACACCTTGGGCACGTTGGTGATGTAACCGCCGGTAAATTCCGTCGAGGCCTTGGCGTTGCCGCGCGCGTCCTTGTCCACGCCAAAGGCGTCGAGCACGGTGGCAACCGGGTTCACGAAACCCATGGCCAGCAGCACGAGGTCGGCCTTGTATTCCTTCTCCGTGCCGGCCACTTCCACCAGCTTGCCGTCCTTCATCTCGATGTGCACGGTCTTGAGACCGGAGAGCTTGCCGTTCTTGCCGATGAACTCTTTGGTGGAGATGGCGAACTCGCGCTGGAGGATGCCCTTCTCGGCGCTCTCGTCATGGCTGGAACTGGTGCGCAGTTTCAGCGGCCAGTAGGGCCACACCAAGGGCTTGTTCTCCTGCTCGGGCGGCTGCGGCATCACCTCGAACTGGGTCACGCTGACGGCGCCGTGGCGGGTGCTGGTGCCCACGCAGTCGGAACCGGTGTCGCCACCGCCGATGACGATGACGTGCTTGCCGTCCGCGCGCAGCTGGCCCTTGAGCTTGTCACCGGCATTCACCTTGTTCTGCATGGGCAGAAACTCCATGGCGAAGTGCACGCCATCGAGTTCACGGCCGGGCACGGGCAGGTCGCGGCTCTGCTCGGAGCCACCGGTCAGCAGCACGGCGTCGAACTGGGCCTGGAGGTCGTCGGCGCTGATCACCGTCTTGGCGTCGTTCGTGACCTTGAGGCCCTCCGGCATCGCGCCGATCAGGGTGCTGGTCTTGAAGACCACGCCTTCGGCTTCCATCTGCGCCACGCGGCGGTCGATGTGGGTCTTCTCCATCTTGAAGTCGGGGATGCCGTAACGCAGCAGCCCACCGATGCGGCTGTTCTTCTCGAACACCGTCACGTCATGGCCGGCGCGCGCCAGCTGCTGGGCCGCGGCCAAGCCGGCCGGGCCGGAACCGACCACCGCCACCTTCTTGCCAGTCTTGTGCTTGGCCGGCTGCGGCTGCACCCAGCCCTCCGCCCAGGCTTTGTCGATGATCGCGTGTTCGATGGACTTGATGCCCACCGCGTCGCCGTTGACGTTGATGGTGCAAGCTGCCTCGCAGGGTGCGGGGCAGATGCGGCCCGTGAATTCGGGGAAGTTGTTGGTGCTGTGCAGCACGGTGATGGCGTTCTGCCAGTCGCCCGAGTACACGAGGTCGTTGAAGTCCGGAATGATGTTGTTGACCGGGCAGCCGCTGGTGCAGAACGGCGTGCCGCAGTCCATGCAGCGCGCGCCCTGGATCTTGGCCTGGCCGTCGTCCAGGGCAACCACGAATTCCTTGTAGTGCTTCAGGCGTTCGGCAACGGGCTTGTAGCCCTCTTCCAGACGCTCAAATTCCATGAAGCCGGTGACTTTTCCCATGATGTGATCCTGCGTGGGTATTGGTTTTTACTTGGCCGGGGCAGCTTGCTTCTTGGCGCTGCTCTGTGCCTTGCCCGTGGCGGATGCGGCGGCCTTCTTGGCGTTGATCTCGCCCAGCGCGCGCTTGTATTCGGTCGGGAAGACCTTCACGAATTTCGCGCGTGCCTCGGACCAGTTGTCCAGCAACTCGCGGGCGCGCTTGCTGCCCGTCCAGCGGTTGTGGTCTTCCAGCAGCTTCCTGAGCTGGGCTTCGTCGGTCTGGTCACGGTGCCAGACGGCCTTGTCGGTCGAGGCTTCCTGCTCGATGGCCGGCAGCACCTTGTCCAGGGCAACCTGGGCGGTGTTGCAGCGCTGGGCGAACAGGCCGTCTTCGTCGTAGACGTAGGCGATGCCGCCACTCATGCCGGCCGCGAAGTTGCGGCCGGTCTTGCCCAGCACCAGCACGGTGCCACCGGTCATGTACTCGCACCCGTGGTCGCCCGTGCCTTCCACCACCGCGGTGGCGCCCGAGAGGCGCACGGCGAAGCGCTCGCCGGCCACGCCGCTGAAGAAGGCTTCACCGGAGGTCGCGCCGTACATGACCGTGTTGCCCACGATGATGTTGCGGGTGGATTCACCGCGGAAGTCGATGCTGGGGCGCACCACCACGCGACCACCCGACAGGCCCTTGCCGGTGTAGTCGTTGGCGTCGCCGATCAGGTACAGCGTGATGCCGTTGGTGAGGAAGGCACCGAAGGACTGGCCGCCCGTGCCTTCGAGCTGGATGCGGATGGTGTCGTCCGGCAACCCCTCGGGGTGCACCTTGGTCACCGCGCCCGACAGCATGGCACCCACGGAGCGGTTCACGTTGCGCGCGCGCTCCATGAACTGGACCTTCTCGCCTTTTTCGATGGCGGCCTTGCTCTTGGCGATCAAGACGTTGTCGAGTGACTTTTCCAGACCGTGGTCCTGGTTCTGCGTGTGCAGGCGCGGCACGTCGGCCGGCACGTTCGGCGTCGCCAGCAGGCGGCTGAAGTCCAGGCCACGGGCCTTCCAGTGCTCAATGCCCTCGCGCATGTCCAGCAGGTCGGCGCGGCCGATCAGGTCGTCGAACTTGGCAATGCCCAGCTGGGCCATGATCTGACGCACTTCTTCGGCGATGAAG
>NZ_JADMKB010000110.1 GCF_018780075.1 Hydrogenophaga sp. | reverse complement strand
ATCGAGTATGCGGATACCATCCAGAGCGTTCATCGGGCCATTGTGCCCGCCGCGGTGGCGCCACGCTGTCGCGCCTATTCGGAGACTCCGTTGCCGTTTTCTTCCCGCGCGGCCGCACTGGCCGCGCTGCTGGCCCTGGGCGCCTGCAGTCCCACCTTCAACTGGCGCGAGCTGCGCCAGGACGGCACGCCGCTGCTGGCGCTCATGCCCTGCAAACCCGAGCGCGCGACGCGCCCGGTGCCGCTGGCCGGCACGCCCACCGAGCTGCACATGCACAGCTGCGAAGCCGGCGGCTTGCGTTTCGCCGTGGCCTGGGCCAATGTGGGCACCGCCGCTCAAGTGGCGCCCGCGCTCGCGGCCTGGCGCAGCGCGAGCCTGCAGTCCATCCGTGTGGCCCCCACGCCGGCCGATGACCCCTCCACCCAGTGGGCTGTGACCGTGGCCGGGGCACCCTCGGTGCTGGGGGTGATGGCGCAAGGCCAGGACCCGCAGGGTCAGCCAGTGCAGACGCGCGCCGCGTACTTCGCCCAGGGATCGCAGGTCTTTCAGGCGGCGGTCTACGGCGGGACGCTGCCGGACGAGGCGGTGGAGCCGTTCTTCGCCGGCCTGCGCCTGCCGGCCCCATGAGCCCCGTCACCGAGCCGTTGGCGCCGACGGGGAACGAATGGCTGGGCGCGCGCCAGGCGGTGTGGGTGTTTCTCGCGTTTGCGCTGGCCTACTTTCTGTCGGCGTTGGTGCGCGCCGTCACGGCCACGCTCTCGCCGGTGCTCAGCGCTGAGCTGGCGCTCAAGGCCAGCGACCTGGGCTTGCTGGCGGGCGGGTACTTTTTCGGGTTTGCGCTCACCCAGTTGCCGCTGGGCACCTGGCTCGATCGCCACGGCCCGCGCCGCGTGATCCTGGCCTTTCTTTGTGTGGCGGTGCTGGGCTGCGCCGCCTTTGCCATGGCCACCAGCTTCGCCGGTCTGCTGGCCGCGCGCGTGCTGACCGGCATGGGCGTGAGTGCCTGCCTCATGGCACCGCTCACGGGCTACCGGCGCTGGTTGCCACCGGCCACGCAGATGCGCGCCAACTCCTGGATGCTGATGACGGGCTCGCTGGGCATGGTGGCCTCCACGCTGCCGGTGCAGTGGCTGATGCCGGTGCTCGGTTGGCGGGGCCTGTTCTGGCTGCTGGCGGGGTTGGTGCTGGTGTCGATGCTGGGCCTGGCCGCGATGGCGCCGGCCTGGCGGAAGGCGGCGGGCGCCCCTGCGTCGGCCTCACCCCCGGTGGGGTACCGCGACATCTGGCGCCATCCCTACTTCCGCCAGATGCTGCCGATTGGTTTCTTCAACTACGGTGGCATGGTCGCGGTGCAGACGCTGTGGGCCGGACCCTGGATGGTGAAGGTGGCCGGCTACACGCCAGCGCAGTCGGCACTCGGCCTGTTCGGCATCAACCTGTGCATGCTCACGGCGTTCTGGCTCTGGGGCATGGTCAATCCGCACCTCGCGCGCCGGGGCCTGCGGGCCGAGCGGCTCATCGCCTGGGGGTTGCCGTCGAGCTTTCTGGTGCTGGGATCGATCATCTGGCTCGGGGCGGGCGCCGGCTGGCCGCTGTGGGCGGCGTTCTGCGTCTGCAGCACCTTCGTGTCGTTGTCACAGCCCGCGGTGGCGCTGGCGCTGCCCGCGCAAGCGGCGGGGCGTGCGCTCTCGGCCTACAACCTGGTGATTTTCGCGGGCGTGTTCACCGTGCAGTGGGTGATCGGCCTGCTGATCGATGCCTTTGGCCGGCTGGGTTGGGACACCCTGGGCAGCTTTCGTGGCGCCATCGGTGTCTTTGGTCTGTGCTGTGTGGGGGCATACACCCTCTTTCTGCGCGGACACCGCCTGCAGCCCAGGAGCGCTCGGGGCTAAACTCCCGGGGATGAACGGCATCCTCATCATTGCCCACGCGCCCCTGGCTTCGGCCTTGCGCCAGTGTGTGTTGCATGTGTTTCCCGACAGCGCTGACGCGGTGTCGGCCCTGGATGTTCAGCCCAACGCGCCACCCGAAGAGTCGCTGGCCCAGGCGCGCATCCTCATGCGGCAACTGAACCAGCCCAACACCCTGGTCGTGGCCGATGTGTTTGGCGCCACCCCCTGCAACGTGGCGCAAAAGCTCGTCGATGGTGTGCGCTCCAAGTTGATCACCGGCGTCAATCTGCCCATGCTGCTGCGCACCGTGTCGTACCGGCACGAGTCGCTGGACGCGCTGATTTCGCGCGCCATGATCGGGGCGACGCAGGGCGTGATCCAGGTGGCCGTGACCGCACCCCAAAATCAGGCGAGAAGAACCACCCATGATCAAGACCACCGTGACCATCAGCAATAAGCTCGGGCTGCACGCCCGTGCTTCGGCCAAACTCACCAAACTGGCGGGCAGCCACAGCTGCGAGGTGTGGATGTCGCGCGGCGAGCGCCGCATCAACGCGAAAAGCATCATGGGCGTCATGATGCTGGCCGCTGGCCTGGGGACCACGGTCGAGGTCGAAACCAACGGTGCCGACGAGCAGGCCGCGATGGACGCCATCGTGGCGCTGATCAACGACAAGTTCGGCGAAGGAGAGTGATCTTGATTCAAGGGCGCACGTCGGAGCAAGCGCGTTTCGCCGCTGGCTCGCACCAGGGCGACACAGCCCCTTTGGGGGCGCACCGCTCATGAGCTTCACCGTCCACGGTCTCGCGGTCTCCCGGGGCATCGCCATCGGGCGGGCGGTGATCGTGGCGTCCAGCCGCATGGACGTGGCGCACTATTTCGTCAAGGCCGACCAGGTCGACGCCGAGATCCTGCGCCTGCGCCACGCACGCAACGCCGTGGTCGAAGAAATCGAGCGCGTGCAAGGCAGCCTGGGGGAGCTGGGCTCCAACGACGCCCACCCCGAACTCAGCGCCCTGCTCGACGTGCACCTCATGCTGCTGCAGGACGAGCAGCTCACCAGCGGCGTCAAGCACTGGATCGTGGACCGTCACTACAACGCCGAGTGGGCGCTGACCACCCAGCTGGAGGTGATCGCGCGCCAGTTCGACGAGATGGAAGACCCCTACCTGCGCGAGCGCAAGGCCGATCTGGAGCAGGTGGTCGAACGCATGCTGCGCTACATGCGCGGTGTGGCCTCGCCCGTGGCCGCTCCGGCGCCGGCGGGCGCGGCCGGCAAGGGCGAGACCCTGTTCGACCCCACTGTGGACGTGCCGCTGGTGCTGATCGCGCACGACCTCTCGCCGGCCGACATGCTGCAGTTCAAGCAGAGCGTGTTCGCCGGTTTCGTCACCGACGTGGGCGGCAAGACCAGCCACACCGCCATCGTCGCGCGCAGCATGGACATCCCGGCGGTGGTCGGTGCGCGCTCGGCCAGCCACCTCATCAACCAGGACGACTGGGTCATCATCGACGGCGACGCCGGTGTGGTGGTGGTCGACCCTTCGCCCATCCTGCTGGCCGAATACGGTTTCAAGCAGCGCCAGGGCGAGGTCGAGCGCGAGCGGTTGTCGCGCCTGAAAAACACCCCGGCTGTCACGCTCGACGGGCAGAAGATCGAACTGCTCGCCAACATCGAACAACCCGAAGATGCGGTCGGCGCACTCAAGGCCGGCGCCGTGGGCGTGGGCCTGTTCCGCACCGAATTCCTCTTCATGGGCCGCAACGGCAAGCTGCCCGACGAAGAAGAGCAGTTCGGTGCCTACCGCCGCGCGGTGGAAGGCATGCAGGGGTTGCCGGTCACCGTGCGCACGGTGGACGTGGGGGCCGACAAACCGCTGGACCGCTCGCCCGTGCGCGCGGGCGAAGACCACCTCAACCCGGCGCTGGGCCTGCGCGCCATCCGCTGGAGCCTGGCCGATCCGGCCATGTTCCTGGCGCAGCTGCGCGCCATCCTGCGTGCCGCCGCCTTCGGGCCGATCAACCTGCTCATTCCCATGCTGGCCCACGCCAGCGAGATCCGGCAGACGCTGGCGCTGGTGGACAAGGCGCGCGCGCAGCTCGATGCGCGCGGTCAGGTGCACGGCCCGGTGCGGCTGGGCGCGATGATCGAGGTGCCCGCTGCGGCGCTCACGATCCCGCTGTTCCTGCGCCACTTCGACTTCCTGTCGATCGGCACCAACGACCTGATCCAGTACACGCTGGCCATCGACCGCGCCGATGAGGCCGTGTCGCACCTCTACGACCCGGTGCACCCGGCCGTGCTGCACCTGCTGGCCAGCACCATCGCGCAGGCACGGGCGCAGGGCAAGGGGGTGAGCGTCTGCGGCGAAATGGCCGGCGACGTGAGCATGACGCGCCTGCTGCTCGGCCTGGGCCTGCGCAGCTTTTCCATGCACCCCTCGCAGATCCTCGCGGTCAAACAGCAGATCCTGCGCTGCGACACCTCCAAGCTCGCGACCTGGGCGCAGACGGTGCTGGTGGCCGAGGACCCGGCCGCGCTCATGGCGGATTGAACGACTCCCCCCTGCGCCGCTTCGCGGCTTCCCCCCAGGGGGACAACGCCTGTGGCCCGGCGAAGCCGGTTCCACGGCGTTCTGGGTTCGGACACGCGCTTCGGACCGGGCGCTTGCCGTTCCTCTCGCCTCGGTGTCGCTGGGCGTCAGCTCGTTGGGACGCCTATCGTCGCGTCGCCATCACCGCCGCGCCAATGATCATCACCGCCGCCACGGCCACCGACGCGCTGGGTGTTTCTCCGCGCACCCAGAGCAGCGTGAGCGTGGACAGCAGCGGCGTGAGGAAGCTGAGCACGCCGATCTGCCGCGCATCGCCGCGTTTGAGCGCGGCGTCCCACAAGAAGAACGCACCTCCCAGCGGGCCCAGGCCGAGCACGGCGATCAGGGCTCCGTCGCGGGGCGACAGTGCCACCGCCGGCTCCAGCACCGCGTGGCACAGCAGCGAGAGCAGGCCCGACACCAGTGCGAAGCTGCCGATGGCCGCGGTGGGGAAGGCCTTCACGCGTTTCGTCATCAGCGAGTAGCTGGCCCAGATGAAGGCCGAGGCCGCCGCCGGGATGTAGCCCCAGGCCCACACCGCCTGTGCACCATCGCCACCCCGTCCGAGGATCGCTAGCGCCGCGCCGGCGAAACCGAGCAGCGCGGCGAACACGTGGCGCGTGGTGAGCGACACACCGGGCAGGAACAGTGGCGCCATGACCACGATGCCCAGCGGCCACAGGTAGTTCACCAGGTTCGCCTGCACCGGCGGCGCGTGGCGCAGCGCGATGAAGAGCAGAAAGTGGAAGCCGAACAGGCCGTACACGCCGAGCGCCAGCGTGCCGGCGGGCACGCGCCACTGGCGCCAGTCGAAGCGCGACAACGGCAGGGCGATCAGGCTTCCGATCAGCAGCGAGAGGCCGGTGAGCAGGAAGGGCGGGACGTGGGACAGCGCGGTCCCGAGCGAGGCGAGTGAGGCCCAGAGGGCAATGGCGCCCAAGGCGAAGAGGTTGCTGATGGGCATCGGATGAGTTTAAGTGGCGCCATCAACAGGCGTGGCGGGTTCCTGAGGGGGTGTGTCAGGGTGCCGCGCCGGCGGGCGTTGCCGCGGCCCGGGTCGCGTGACCCAAGGCCACGGGAAGGACGTCAATGATCCGGTTGATGTCGTCGTCGTTCAGCGCCGGGTACAGCGGCAGGGCCAGCGAGCATTGCGCGAGGTGCTCGCTGCGAGGCAGCGCTCGGCCGTCGTGCAGCGGGGCCAGCGCACGGTGGTGTTGCAGCGGCGCCGGATAGTAGACCCGGGTCGCCACACCTTCCTTGGCCAGCGCGTCTGCCAGCGCATCGCGTTGCGCCCTGGCCCCGAGCGTGACGACGAAGTAGTTCCATGCATGCCCCGCGTGGTCGTGGGGCAGCGTCAGGCCGGGCAACGCGGTCCAGGCCGCCAGATAGCGGGCGGCGATCTCGCGGCGGCGGGCGAGCGCCTGGGGAAACGCCGCCAGCGCGATGTGCAGCAGGGCCGCCTGCAGTTCGTCCATGCGGCTGTTGCGACCCAGGCACAGGTGCTCGTTGCCCTCGTGGCCGTGGTTGCGAAGCAGGCGGGCCTGTCGTGCGTGCCGTGCATCGGCAAACGCCAGCGCACCCGCGTCACCCGCCGCACCCAGGGTCTTGGTGGGGTAGAAGCTCATCGCTGCGGCGTCGCCCCAGGTGCCGGCCAGGCGCGTGGTGCCGTCGGGCGCGGTGCTGCTGGCGCCGAAGCACTGCGCGATGTCCTCGACCAGCCACAGGCCTTTCTGGCGGCAGTAGGCGGCGAGTGCGGGCAGGGCCGAGGCATCGCCGAACAGACCGACCGCGAGCACGGCGCGGGTGCGCTCACCGCGGGCGGCGTGGTGCGCTTCCAGCGACGGCAGGAAGCCGCTCGTGGCGCAGTCCACGAACACCGGCCGGGCCCCGGCCGCAAGCACGGCTTCGGCACAGGCCACGAAGGTGTAGGCAGGCAGTATGACTTCATCGTCGGCGCCGCCACCGCCGAGCGTTCCGACGCCGAGCGTGGCCAGCGCCAGGCACAAGGCGTCGGAGCCGGAATTGACGGCCACCACCTCGCGACCGTCGTGCATCGCCGACAGCGATGCCTCGAAGGCGTGCACCTGCGGGCCGAGCACGTACACGCCACTGCGCAGCACGTCCGCGCAGGCGCGGGTCATGTGTGCAAGCATCTCGGGGTCGTCGCGAACCGGAGACCGGAAGAAGGGGATCGCGGCGGCTGGTGTCATGCTTCCAGGATTCGGCATGCACGCACCACGGCAGCGAGGCCATCGTCTCCGGTGGCGATGGGGCTGGGTTCGCCACGGATGGCTCCGCTGAACGCCATGTATTGCCGGCACAGCGGGTCCATGCCCGCACCGCGCCCGGCTGCAGGGCAGCGCAGGTCGAGCACGAGCGGACCGCTTTCGGTCTGCACTTGCATGACGGCTTCGGGCGCGGTGGCGCCGAACCCGCTCTCGAACACGGCCACGAGTCCACCGATCTGCACGCGTGCGCACACCACGGACGCGCTCACCCGCCGGTCGATCAGCTCCAGCGCATCGCCATTGGGGATGGCGCACAGCCAGGCCATGAGGTCCAGGTCGTGCACCATCAGGTCCAGCACGCTGTCTGGCGCGACGCCCGCGCGCGAAGAGCTGCGCCGGAAGTGCAGGAAAGGATCGGGCCTGCCCTGCTGGCGCCGGGCCGCCTCCCGAAGCTCGGCACGGCGCGCATCGTGCCAGTGCGGATTGAAGCGCTCGATGTGGCCGGTGCACAGCGTCACCCCCTGTTGACGTGCGGTTTGAACCATGCGCGCGCCGTCGGACGCCGTCAGGCAGAGGGGTTTCTCGACGAGCACGTGACAACCCCGCGCCATCAGCTGGATCGCCACACCGGCATGGGCCGCATCGCTGGTGGCGACGGTGGCCGATGCGATGTCCGAGGGCAGTTCATCGACATGGCGCAGCAGCGGCACCGAGCCCAGGGCAGGGTCTTGCGGGCGCGACGCGAACGGGTCGACCACGGCCCGCAGGTGAAAGCCCGGCAACCCGGCCAGCTTGCGTGCATGGGTGCTGCCGAAGCGTCCCAGACCGACCACCGCATGGGCCAGTGCCGAGGGGGCAGGACCCGCGGCGATGGTGGTCGTGGCAGCGGCATCGAATGAAAAGGGCATGGGACTCATCGTCGGAGGCGGGCACCACGGGTGTGCGATGCCGGATCACCTATTGTGCAGTTCATATCCCAGCTCGATCAGCAGGCCGCCCGCAACGCGTTCGAAGCGCCGGATGTCCTCTTCGCTCATGTCTTCGCGCCAGGAGCCGATGCGCCCCGTGCCGGGCCTTTCCATCGTTCTCCGCTGCTGGCGCAGGCGCTGTTCGTGGCTGACCAGGACGCTGCCATCACGCGAGATGCGTGCCCGGTGTTCTTCCAGCCTCAGCGGGGCGCGCTCCTGGTGGTTCAGCAACTGGTTTGACCACGGCAGGTCCAGGAACTGGCACAACCGCCGCAACACAGGCTCCGGCCGATCCACCAGGCCTTCGTAAAAGACCTCGGTGTAGCGGGGGTTGCCAGCGCCTGCGTTGCGGGCCGCCTGCACCCGGTCGATCCAGGCGCGCGCCAGGACTTCGGGTTCCTGACCCGGCGTGAACCATTGTTGCCGCCATGACGCCGCCACATCGCGGCCGTCGCGGATGAGGTGGATGAACCGGGCCTCTGGCAACAGAGCGCCAATCACACCGATGTGAAGCGAGTAGTCCGGTGTCTTCTCACCCCAGCGCGGCTTGTTGAAGCGCTGCGCGTAGAGGCGGTAGAACGCCCGCAGCCCGTCGGCCACGGTGAAGGGTTCGAGAGCTTGCAAGGCCTCGGCCAGCGCATCGCGCGCCACGCCGAAGTCTGCCCAGTTGGGGGCGTGGGGCGGATAGGCGGTGACCGTGTCGAGGAAGCGTGCGCGAACCTCATCCGTCGATCCGTCCAGCGCCGAGGCGGCAACGACGAAGCTCGTCTCGGGAGGGATCGCGAGGTCGGGATGGGCGTCGAGCATCAGCCGCAGCAGCGTCGTGCCGGAACGCGGGGCACCCACGATGACCGGCATGGGCGGGTGTTGATGGCTCAAGGCGCGGTGCTCCCGATCCGCTCGAGCAGTTCGCGCACGGCGGGCTGAAGCCCCCTCCGCATGGGGTCGATCGCCAGCCATGGTGCCTCCGGTGCCTCGTACGGAGCGCTGATGCCGGTGAACAGGGGAAGGTCGCCCTGCCGGGCACGTCGATAGAGGCCCTTGACGTCCGCGGCTTCACACACGGCCAGCGGTGTGCTGACGTGAACCTCCAGGAAGCGCTGCGGGCCGACGATGGCGCTGGCCTGTGCCCGGTCGGCCCGCGAAGGCGAGATCAGCGCAGCCACCACGATCAGGCCTGCGTCGTTCATCAACCGGGCGACCTCGGCGGTGCGGCGGATGTTCTCGCTGCGCCCTGGCGTGGAGAAATCCAGGTCCCGGTTCAGCCCGCGACGCAACACGTCGCCGTCGAGCACGGCACACCGGCGGCCGCTGTCGTTCAATGTCCGGGACAGCGCCTGGGCCAAGGTGGTCTTGCCCGCACCGCTCAGGCCGGTGAACCACAGTGTGAAGGTGGAATCGGTGCGCATCACGGCATCAGCGAGGCATCGGCGAGGCGTGGTCTCGCAGGCGGGTGGCCACCGCCTGCAGATGGGCACCGCGAATGACGTGCTTGTAGGTGCCGGCGGCCACGCGCTCCTCGCCCATGCGTTCGAAGAAGGGTTTGACGGCAGGCGCCTCTGCCTGCTCATAGCGGGTGGGCCTCGCAGCAAACAGGCACTCCCTGCCGTAGGCTTCAGCGCCGAATTCCGCGATGAACTCACCAAGCTCCCGTTGCAGTTGGCCGCCAAAGTGCCGGGCGTAGCGGTGCATGTCGTCCAGCTTGGATTGCCATGCCTCGACGCCGAGTTCGACCACGACATGCTCTTCGACCGCGAGGCGTGACGGCAGACTGGGGTGCCCGACGGTCGGGTAGCCGAAGGCCCGCACCGGGTGGCCGCTCGCCCTCGCCTGGATGGCGACCTGGTTGGCGAGGATGCGGCACAGGTCGTGGGAGGGGTTGTAGTCCTCCGCTTCGTCCGCGACGATGCACCCGATGTCCTCTGCGATCACATGCGCTGTCAGCGCGTCCAACCAGCGCGTGAACAGGCGCGTGTCGCCGTCCAGCAGCGCCTGGTAGATCGTGGTGTCCGGCACCGGCTCGACCACCTGCGAGAGCCAGCTGGCCCCGGCGCGTTCCAGGTTGTCGATCGTGAGGGCCAGCCGCGGCACCCCGTTGGCGCCGGCCCCGTTGGTGAGCACCACGACCTGCGGTCGCTCTTTTCGAAGCCATTGCCACAGCAGCAACTCGTGTCCTGGATGGGCCGCGATCAGCAAGTGCTTCATCTGGACTGGGTTTTTGCCTGAAGGTAGGTGGACATTCGCCGCAGCGGCGCCGTGATGCGCCAGGATCGGCTGGCATGCACCTCGTGCAGCTGCGAGCGCAGGTCGGCAAGCTCGTTGCGCGCCCGCTGTTCCGCATCCGCCAGTCGCGCAACTCCTTCGACCCGGGCGGCGAGTTCGGCAGCATGTTCGGCGATCCGCTGAACCTCGGCGCGCCAGGCATCGATCTGGGCCAGATGGGCGCGCTGCTGATCGTTGAATGCCTGTTGCAAGCCCCCGATGTGCTGACGCAGCGCGGCCATTTCCATGTGCGCGCCGGTGGCGTTGCCACGCCGGATCCAGTCGTCCATGTAGCGCGCCGACTCCAGCGCGCGTTGTTCCGCCGGTACCGGGATGACCGCTCGGGTCTCCGCCATTCGCCGCACGCAGTGTTCCAGCCCCGACAGCATGGCATCCAGTCCGCAGTGCCTGCGGGCCCAGTCCGACGCTTCCCTTGCATCCTGCGCGTCAAACTTGTCGAGTTCGGCCATCACGTTCTGTCGCGTGATCGGTCGGGTCATGATGGCCCGGCCAAAGTTCCAGCGCCGAGCCTGTTCCGCCTTGGCGGCCGTGACCATCTCTCCCATGCCAGCGCTCGGATCCAGGGCCACCACCGCGTTGCCGGTGACCAGTGCCTCGGTGGCGCAGCGCCCCTTGCCGAACACGATGTCGTACCGTCCCAGCACCGCGGCAGGGTCCGTGAGGTGGTTGCCGCTGCCACTGCCGATCACATCGAGCGCGAGACCCCGTTCGGCGCACGCGATGCGAATCTCTTCCAGCTGAGCGTCGTGCGACGCATAGTTGCTGAAGACCAACGCTGTGCGGGGCGTGGCAGGCAGGGGCCCGCGCTGCACGAAGCGAGACAGATCGATGCCGTTCTGAAGGAGCTCGATGCGCTGGCGTTCGATGCCGAACTCGTGCACCAGCCGCTCGGCGCAGTTTTCGTCCACCGCGGCATGACAAACCACCTGCGAGAACTGTGGCGGTCGACCGTGGTCCGCGCTTCGATCGTGGCAGATCGTCAGCACAGGCACATCATGAAAGTGCAGCAGTGCACGAACCGTTTCGTGATGCGTATTGCCAATGATGACGTCAGGCCGCGCGGCCATGTCCGCGACATCGGTGATGCAGGCGATCGAGGCCTGGCGCAACTCGTCGGCCATGTCGCCAAAGGCGGTGGCGAAAATGGCGACAGCGTGACCACGGCCGCGCATCCAGAGCGCCAGGTCGCGGGTGAACATCTCGGCCC
>NZ_JADMKB010000048.1 GCF_018780075.1 Hydrogenophaga sp. | reverse complement strand
ACGTCAACCAACCATCTCAGCTCGGAGACTACCGCGCGAGCGGTTTAGTCCCAAGGCTGAAAGCCGTCCTAGATGTCGCGAGATGGAATGACTGCATGCTTCGTAACCGGACCGACAGCCCGCGTTGCGTCGGTGTAAGCCATGTGCTCTTTTGCCATCACAAGTGGTTCACGATGCCGATTTCGAATATTTTGGCCTTTTCAGACAAGCTTTCCGGTCACAACTTTCATGTGTATCTAATCGGCCCGAATTCATTCGAGAGCGTTACTGTTATCCATGTGATCACCTGCTTCTAGCTGATGCAGTAGTCGCGTTGCGACGTGCCCAGCCAAGGCGCGCTGGTCTTCGAGTGCCTGAACACCGTTGCCAACGGCAAGCTGGGCACCAAAGTAAAACAGCTGTATCTGTTGTGCAGCAAGTCGATCTCGAAGGCCATCGGCGAGCATCCATTCAGCCAAAGGTCTTGAGGACGTAGCGAAGGAGCATTCTGAAAGTTGATCGGAATGCTGCACGCATAGGGCGTTGACGACAGCGCCGCCACCGTTGGCGGACAGCACAGGCGCGAACGCATCGATCAGCTTCAGGATGCGGCCCACAGTTGGCCTGTGGTTGTCATGGGCCCTTTGGTCCATACCGCCACGTGATGAGGTGCCGTCAAGGCCAGCGACCAAGCAGTTGACGAGCAAGGTCACGTCGGTTAGCTCCCGTACGAGCGTCGCAGCGCGCGCCTGCTTCCCAATGTCCACGAACAAGGGGATCGCGTCAGAGAGCGGAATTTCGCAGCTATCGAGGTGTGCGTCTGCATACATCTTTGCCACACCCCGACCAAGCAAGCCCCGCACGACGGCGGCGCCTACGGCGCTGTCGGCTCCGATGACCAGCACCACAGCCCCTTCGATCTTCATGCCGGTCTCAAGTTGGATGTGTCGGCCAGTGCGCCGCTGTGCCGCTTCACACGGAACCAGGTCGCGTACAGGGCGGGCACAAACACGAGTGTGAGCGCCGTCGCCACGATCAGGCCGCCCATGATGGAGATCGCCATCGGCCCCCAGAAAACGCTGCGCGTGAGCGGGATCATGGCCAGCACCGCGGCAGCGGCCGTCAGCACCACCGGGCGCGAGCGCCTGACCGTCGCATCGACGATGGCTGTCCAAGGCGCCACACCGCGGGCGATGTCTTGGTCGATCTGGTCGACCAGGATGATCGAGTTGCGCATGATCATCCCGCCCAAGGCGATCACCCCCAGCAGTGCCACGAAGCCGAACGGCGCCTGGAAGATCATCAACGCGGGCACAACACCGATGATGGCCAGCGGCGCGGTCATGAACACCATAAACATGCGCGAGAAGCTTTGCAGCTGGATCATCAGAAACAGCAGCGTCACCGCAAACATGGCCGGGAAGATCGCGAACAGCGCCTTGTTGGCCTTGTCGCTTTCCTCGATCGCTCCGCCTTCCTCGATGCGGTAGCCCGCGGGCAGGCTGTCCACGATGGGTTTGAGCGACGGCCGGATCTGCTCCGTGGCAAACGGGCCCTGCACGCCATCCGCCAGGTCGCTGCGCACGGTGAGCACCATGTCGCGGTTGCGCCGCCAGAGCACAGGCTCCTCGAAAGTTGGCTCGATGCGGGCGATCTGCGACAGCGGCACCGTCACGCCGCTGCGCGTGAAGACCTGCAGATCACCGAGTTGACCGATGCCCCTGCGTTCTTCCGTCGAGGCCCGCACGACGACGTCGATCAGCTCCTCGCCACGCCGGATCTGCGTGACCGGCGCGCCGTCCAGCGTGGTCTGCACCAGGCCCTGGATGTCGGCGCTGCTCAGGCCCAGCTGCCGGGCCTTGTCCTGGTCGACCTGCACCTTCACCGAACGCACCTGCTCGTTCCAGTCCAGCTGCGTGTCACGCACCAGCGGGCTCTGGCGCACCACATCGCGGACGCGGTAGGCGATGTCGCGCACCACGGCCTTGTCCGGCCCGACGACGCGGAACTGGACCGGGAAGCCCACCGGCGGGCCGAACTCCAGCCGCGTGACCCGAGCCTTCACGTCGGGCAGCGCCTCGTCTTGGGCGAACAGCGCCAGCAGTCGGGCGCGCACCCGCTCACGCTGCTCGATGCCGGCCGTCTTGACGACGACCTGGGCAAAGCCCGGGTTGGGCAGTTCGGGCTGGATCGAAAGGTAGAAGATCGGCGTGCCGGCGCCGGTGTAAGCGGTGAAGAACTCGACATCGGGGTCCTTTGCAAGGACCGCTTCCAGCAGCTTCACCTGGCGCTCCGTGGCGGCGAACGACGCGCCTTCACGCAGCCGCAGCTCGACCAGCAGCTCCGGGCGTGCCGCGGTCGGGAAGAACTGCTGCTGCACCTTCAGCATGCCAGCGCCAGCCGCACCGAGCAGCAGCACGGTCAGGCCCAGCACCAACCAGCGGCGCTGCACAGCCCAGTCGACGACGCGGCGCAACCGGTGATAGACCGGGCGGTCGTACACGTCGTGGTGCGTGCCCTGGCCCAGGTTCTTGGGCAGCAGCTTCACGCCGAGGTAAGGGGTGAAGACCACCGCGACCAGCCAAGACAGGATGAGCGCGACGCCGACCACCCAGAAAATGCTACCCGCGTACTGGCCGGCGATGGACTTCGCGAAGCCGACCGGCATGAAGCCAGCCGCGGTGACCAGCGTGCCGGTCAACATCGGGAACGCGGTCGAGGTGTAAGCGTAGGTCGCGGCCTCAAGACGGTCCCAGCCTTCTTCGAGCTTCACCACCATCATTTCCACCGCGATGATCGCGTCATCGACCAGCAGACCGAGCGCGATGATCAGTGCGCCCAGCGATATGCGGTCCAGGTTCCAGCCGAGGGCGTACATCACGGCCGCGACCAGGCCCAGCACCAGCGGCACCGACGCCGCCACCACGATGCCGGTGCGCCAGCCCAGGAACAGAAAGGAGACCGCCAGCACGATCGCCAGCGCCTCCAGGAAGGAGCGCTCGAACTCCCAGATCGACTCATCGACCACGCGCGGCTGGTCGGCGTACTGCTGGATCTCCACACCGGCCGGCAATTCCTGGCGGATCTGCGCCAGGCGCGCCTCCATCGCCTTGCCGAAATCGGTGACCCGGACTTCTTTCTGCAGCTTCACGCCGATCGCCAGCACCGGCACGCCGTCGTGGCGGATGGTGAAACTCGGCGGATCTTCGTAGCCGCTGCGCACGGTGGCGATGTCAGAGAGCCGCAGCATTTGGCCTCCCACATCGAGCGTGACTTTGGCGATGTCCTGCACGCCACCCAACTGGCCGTCCACCCGCACCAGCACGCGGTCGTGGGGAGTGTCGGACGAGCCCGCCGGCGCCACCAGGTTCTGGCGTGCCAGCGCTTCGAACACGGCCGAGGGCGGGATGCCCAGTGCGGCCAGGCGCCGCGTGGAGACCTCCACGTACACAC
Source organism: Hydrogenophaga sp. (assembly GCF_018780075.1). Taxonomy (GTDB): domain Bacteria; phylum Pseudomonadota; class Gammaproteobacteria; order Burkholderiales; family Burkholderiaceae_C; genus Hydrogenophaga. The sequence continues at coordinate 7,768 of NZ_JADMKB010000048.1, read as the reverse complement.
GCTCGGCCTGCTTGCCCAGCACGTCGACCTTGCCTGCGCCGGGCACGCTCTGCATCTTGCGCTTCACGTCTTCAGTGACCGTCAGCAGTTCGGCCATCGAAAGGTCGGGCGCGCTCAGTGCAAAGAGCACGCTGTAGCGGTCGCTGTACTCGTCGTTGAAGAATGGGCCGCGCACTCCCTCGGGCAACTCATGGCGGATGTCACCGATCTTCTTGCGCACCTGGTACCAGGCGGCATCCAGCTCTTCCTTGGTGCTGCCGCCCTTCATCCACAGGTTGATGCCGCCGAAGCCCTGGCGCGCGAAGCTGCGCGCGTTGTCGAACTGGTCGATCTCCTGCAGCTTGCGCTCGATGCGGTTGAGGACCTGGTCCTGCACCTCCTGCGCGGTGGCGCCGGGCCACACCACGACGGCCGTCATCTGCGGCACCTCGAAGGTCGGGTCTTCCAGGCGCCCCAGACGGCTGAACGAAAACAGACCGACGACCAGCGTCGTGATGATGAGGAACAGCACCATGGGCTGGTGCGTGACAGCCCATTCGGAAAGATTGAAGCGTTTCATGAGTGGCTCTTGGAGATCTCGGTCGTGGCGGCTTCGGTGGGCCGTTCGATGGCGCGCACGGGAATGCCCGCGTCGAGCTTCTGGGCGCCGACGCTGACCACGCGGCTGCCCGCGGTGAGGCCGCTGACCCGCACCGTGGCGTCATCGATGGCGACCACCTTGACCGGTGTGAACACCAGTCCGGAACCCTGTGCGTTCAGGGTCCACACCCCCTCGGGACCACTGCCCTTGACCAGCGCACTGACGGGCAGCGAGACGGTAGAGGGCCCGGCCTGGGGCGCCGCCAGCGTCAGTTGCACCGTGCTGCCCAGCGGCAGCGCCGAGACCTGCGTTCGCGACTCGGTCGTCGCGGCAAAGCGGGCACGGTAGGTCCGGCCCTGGGCCTGAGCCTGGGGCGACAGCTCGCGCAGCGCCAAGCGCAACCGGACATGAGGTTCAGCCCAAGGCGAAGCAGTCGCCGTGAGGCTGCGAGCGCGACCCACCCAGTCCTCGGGCAGGTCGACCACCACTTCGTTCTCGCCTTCCTTCGCCAGCGACATCACCGGCTGGCCCTCCGGGACCACCTGGCCCCGCTCGAAGCGGACAGCCGTGACGACGCCGGCGTAGGGCGCGACCAGAACGGCGTAGCCCTCGCGGTTGCGGGCCAGCGCCAGCTGCCGTCCGGCCTGCTCCAGCCGGGCTGCAGTGGCGTCGGCGCGGGCCTTCTGACGCTCATGGTCGGCCGTGCCCACCGAGCCGTCCGCCAACAGTCGACGGAACCGTGCCTCGTCGGACGCCGCTTGCTGCGCATCGACCGACGCCACCTGCACCTGGTCGGCCGCGGCCTTCACCGCCAGTTGGTAGTCGGCCGGGTCCAGCCGCGCCAGCACCTGACCGGCCTTCACGCGGTCGCCCACCTCGACGAATCGTTCCATGACTTTGCCGCCGGTGCGAAAGGCCACATCGCTTTCGACGCGCGCATGGACCACCGAAGTGAACGTGCGCGCCTGTGCCGAGGCCGTGGAAGCCACGGTCGTCACGAAGACGGGTTTGACGACCGCGGGTGGCTGGGGCGGTTCGCTGCAGGCGGTCATCAGCAGGCTCGCGGCCGTCAGGGCAGTGAGCGACAGGGTGGGAAGGGTTCGGTTCACGGGAGAGTCCTTGAGGCGAGGGGTGTCTGGGAGATGCGGTTCTGGTCCCGGGAAAGGACACGGCCGGGTTCGGATGTGGGGGCGGGTGCGTAGCCACCCCCCAGGGCCTTGTAGAGCTGCACGTCGGCCAGCGCCTGCTGCAGGCGGCTGTCTGACAGGGCCAGTTCGCTGGCCAGCACGGAGCGCTGCACGTCCAGCAGCACGAGCAAATCGATCTGGCCTTCGCGCTGCAGCGATTCGGCACGCTGCAACGAACGGCGGCGGTGCTCGGCGGTGAGCGCCAGTGCGGCGCCGCGCTCGGCTTCCTGCGTGCGCACGAGCAGGCTGTTCTCGACCTCCTGCACGGCCACCAGCACCGCCTTCTGCCAGGCCAGCAAGGCCTCTTCGGCGCGCGCCGACTGCACCTGGATGCCTGCCTCGATGCGGCCGGCGTTGAAAATCGGCGCAGCCAAGGCCAGCGCGACGTTCGAAAAATGCACCGGCGCGAGATCCAGCGCATTCAAGCGCAGATCCTGCCGACCCACCAGAGCGCTCAGGAACAGCTTGGGCCACCACTGCGCGCGGGCTTCGGCGCTGCGCAGCGCTTCGGCGCCGACCCGTGCTTCGGCTGCGGCCAGGTCTGGGCGGCGCCGCAGCAGGTCGCTTGGCTGGCCAGCGGCGATGGCTCTAGGCACCGGCCACACAAAGGCCTTGTCGGTGGTCACGACCGGAGCCGACGGGTTGCGACCCAGCAAGACCGCCAGCTGGGTTTGCGTGGTGCCGACGAGCATCCGCAGCGCCGGTATCTGGGCGTCCAGCGCATCGGCCTCGGCGCGGGCGCGGTCCAGGTCAAAGGCGCTGGACAGCCCCTCGCGCACCCTGCTTTCTACCAGCGCCGAGGTCTGACGCTGGGTAGCCGCCAGCGTCTGCACGGTGCGTAACCGTTCCTCGGCGCTTCGCAGGATGAAATACTGCCGCCCCACTTCGCTCGCCACCAGCAAGCGGGCGCCGTGCACGCCGGCGGCGGCGGCGGCCGCATCGGCCCGAGCCGCGTCGCGTGCCGCGCGAACGCCACCGGCCAGGTCGATCTCCCAGGCGAGGTCCAGCCCCGCGCGCAGCGCTCGCGTGTCGGGCATGCCTTGCTTGACCGGTTCGGGCACCCCGCTCTGGCTGCGAGACGCGGCAGCTTGCAGGCTCAGCGTGGGCCACAGCCGAGAAGCCTGCGCATCGGCGCCCGCGCGCGCCTGTCCCACGCGCTGCAAAGCGATGGCCACGTCGTGGTTGGCGGACAAGGCCTCGTTCACGAGCTGCGTCAGCGTGGCGTCGCCGAAGCCGTCCCACCATCCTTCGTCGAGGTAGGAACGGACCGAAGCGGAAGGCTGTTCATTCGAAAAGCTGACCGCTAGCGCAACAGACGGGGAGTGAGCCTGAGGCGCTGGTGTGGAGCACCCTGCCAGGATCAAGACCGACAAAGCAGCCACCGCTGCAGGCGTCAAAGGGGAGGTTTTCATTTGATGTACTCCATGGTCCATTAATTGTATATGGAATTCATGGACTTGCAAGTACATAAAATAAAGCCAATGGCGAATGGGAGACACCGCATGCAGGCAGTCAAGCAAGGAGCTGGAAGCGAGCAGCGAACGGGTACGCGGTGACGGAGGCGAGCTGCACCTTGCAGTCGCAGAGCTTCCTCAAGGCAAAGCGCCTGAATGCCCGTGAGGCTTCATACCCACCTGCGTACCCTCCCCTTGTAGGCCTCGTACTCAGCGCCGAAAAGAGAAGTCAACACCCGTTCCTCCGGAATGATCTGGAACCGAGTGATGTAGAGCACGAACAAGACAACCCATAAGAGAGAAAGCGGATTCGCCAGAAACACAGCCCACGCCAACAGGGTCAGCAAGAACCCGACATACATGGGGTTGCGCGTGTACCGGTACACGCCTTGGACGACCAACGAGGACGCCAGGCTTGCCTTGACCGGGTTCACTGTGGTCCTGGCGCGCCGAAACGCAAGCATTCCGGCAATGCTGATGCCTTGGCCGATGCACACCAAAACGACGGCGCAGAGCACGCGGGCCGGATAGGGCATGTGCACAAGGCCCGCGACGGCTGGCGTCAGCCACATCAGAAGCGCCAGGACAAGCGCCACGACGGGGGGAGGAACCTTCAGTTCAAGCACGCTCACATCACTACACGATGAGATCTAGCACCCGGCCGTGAACACGGTTGTGATTTCAGACCAGTCCGAATGTCTTGCGCAGGCCCTTCTCAACCGGTCCAGCGGGCATGAAGCGGCGCAGCTTGGCCAAGAGAGACGCTTCGCCCTTGGGCGTATGGCGCATCTGCCAGGGGCCTAGGGCCGCGTTGACCATCGTGGCGGCGACCCCATCGGGCTGGGGCGCCTTTTGCACGTTGTTCTGGAAGGCATTGGTGACGATGGCAAGCTCTTTGCTGTAGTCGGGGATACGGGCAGCGGTCTGAGGCGCGTTGAGATCAAGGTTGGTTTTGGTGAAGGAGGGCTCGACCAGCGACACGCGGATGCCGAATTGGCGTACTTCATGATCCATTGACTCGGACAGCCCTTCAACAGCGTATTTGGAGGCCGCATACGAGGCCATGTACGGCGAACATAGAAAGCCCACAACCGAGCTGACATTGACGATGCGACCGGATCGCTGCTGCCGCATATGTGGCAGCACTGCCTTCGTCGTGCGCAAGATGCCGAAGAGGTTGGTGTCGAACAGAGTCTGGGCTTCGGCAATCGAAGTTTCCTCCGCCGCGCCCAGCAAGGTCACGCCCGCGCTGTTGACCAATACGTCGATGCGCTGGGCTTGCGCAATGATGGTCTGGATGCCTCGATCAACGGAAACATCGTCGCGGATGTCCATCTCAATGAGCGTGACGCCAGGTATGGCTTGGGCCTTTGCCGTGTTGCGCACGGTGCCGAAGACCCGGCAGCCTTGTTCGGCAAACTTTGTGGCGGCGGCGCACCCGATGCCTGACGACACGCCTGTGATAACGACAACTTTTGAGTTTGACATGGAAGATCCTTTGTTTGAAAGATGTGGAGTGCGGGCGATCAGTTGTGTATGGGGGTTGACCTGAACGCATTGCGTGCCGTGACGATCCACGCCGCGCCGTTGATCAACACCGACCTCTCGCCGGGAAGTTCAGCGAACGCGGCACGTGTTGCGGCCGAGGCGCGGGCGCGGATGTCGTCGGGCAGATCAGAGAGCGCACGCGACAGCGGGCCGACCTCGAGCGCCATCCTCACTGCGTCATCGATCGCGGCGTCTCGCGTCTTTCCTATGCCGAACGGTACGGAAGCATCGAAGGGCTCGATAGCGATATCGGTAAAGCCGGCCGCGATCAGGATGCGAGCCACCCGCGCCCGATCACCGAACGAAAATGGGCCGGGCGCTTCGGGATCGGGCGGTGCGGTCAGCGGGACGATGTCCCCAATCGCACCCATCGGCAAGCGCATCCAATCGTTCTCTGCCACGCCGCGCCAGCAGACAAAAGCGACCCGTCCGCCCGGTCGGAGCGCGCGTCGCAAGTGGGCGAACGCCCCTGTCGGATCGTCGAAGAACATCACCCCGAAACGCGAAAACAGGATGTCGAACGCGCTCTCGGGCAGCTCGGCGCTGCTGGCGTCGGCCACCCGGAACAGGGCCGGCGTATCCTGTGGCGCAAGTGCGCGCGCTCGGTCGATCAGTGGTTCGGATATGTCCACGCCCAGCACTTGTCCCCCAGGGCCCACGCGGGCTGCCAGAGCCAGACTCGACGCGCCAGCGCCGCAGCCGACGTCCAGCACGCGGTCACCCGTCGCTGGCGCGACGGCTTCGATCGCAGCCTCGCCGAACACCGACGCCACGGCGTCGAGCCGGGTCTGGTTTGCGACCCAGAGCTGCCCGCTCTGATCATTCCAGCCAGCGTTCTGATTGGCATCTTTCGCTGTCATGTCATATCCCTGTATTGATTCACTCAGAACCCGCCAGCGTTTGATGGAGGCCATGGGCAGCCGAGACGCAGCCAAAGCGTCGATGCAATCGGAGACGGGATCTGCTCTATCAAGCCAGCATCGATTGCTGGGCAAAGATGCCAGCCATCGCGCCCTGCCATGTTGACTGCGTGACCGAGGGCAGGAAGGGCGTGGCCAGGTCGCCAGCGGCGTAAATGCCGGGCATGCTGGTTTGGCGGCGCTCGTCGACCTTGAGGACAACGCCAGTGGGCGTATCCACCTTGGCGAGGTCCAGCGATTCATGCAGGCTTGCGGACGGCTTGTTGCGCGGTTGGGCGAACAGGATGTCGACCGCGACATTGCGGTCGGTATGGAGATTGACGGTGGCTATATGGCCGTTTTGATGGGCGATCTCGATGATTCGGTCGTCGACAACGGGTATCTTGCGGTCCGCCAGATCGGCCTGGAGTTCGGGGGCAATGTCGTGACCGTCGGCGAAGACAGTCAACTTGTCAGTCCAATCTTGGAACAATCTGACGGACTGGTGCGAATGCGGACCCGACCAAACGACGCCCCAATGTTGGCCGGCGACTTCAAAGCCGTCGCAATATGGACACGGCACGATGGACGTGCCCCAGCATTCGGCAAAGCCCGGAACATTGGGCATCTGGTCTGCGACGCCATAGCTCAGGATCAGGCGGCGCGCCCTGAGGGTTTCGCCGTCGCCGGTGAGGACGGAGAAGTCGTCTATGGCGCCGGAGATGCTGTCGGCCCGGGAATTGACCAGCCTGATTGCGGGATAGCGCGCCAGCTGCTTGCGAGCTTCGGACAGGATGTCCATCGGTGGCTTGTGGTCATGGCCGAGCACCCCATGCGAGTGGTGACCAAAACGATTGCGCGGCAGACCGGTATCGAGAACGATGACCTTGCGGCGGGCGCGACCGAGCTGCAGGGCAGCGGCGAGGCCGGCAAAGCTGCCGCCGATGATGATGGCGTCATTCATGGTGATGAGCTCCGTGTGGATTGATTATTGGACAATCAAGTACAGTAATGTACGACGCATATAATGAACCGTCAAGTCCATTAAATAAGCCCATGCACGCCCCCTCAGTTCCCGCTCCCAAGCCCCAACGCGGGAGGCCGCGCGATCCCGAACGCGTCCGGCGCATCCTGGAGGCTGCGCAAAGGCACTTCAACGAGCATGGCCTGGAGCGCGCCAGCGTGGATGCCATCGCCGCAGATGCCGGTGTGTCCAAGATGACCGTGTACAGCAACTTCGGCTCCAAGGAGGGGCTGTTCCAGGCAGTAGTGCGCGACAGGACCGTGGCGGTGGTGGCTGACTTCCCGGGGACCGGGGCGCTGGACCCGAACCAGCCGGAGAAGGCACTGGAGGCGATCGGCGCGAGGTTTCTCACACTGACGCGCGGGGACGCCCTGGGCGCCTTGCGCGCTGTCTACGGCGTCGCGGGGGCGCAGCCGGAAGTCTGCCGTGCGTTCTACAAGGAAGGCCCGGAGCGTGTGAACGGTGAACTGGCTGCCTACCTGCGCCGTGCCAATTTGGCCGGCACGCTGAAGGTGCGAAACCCCCTTCAGGCAGCGGACCTGTTCCTCTCGATGTTCCTGGGTTCCGGACATTTCCGCGGACTGCTGATGCTCGAGAAGCCGGATGCCAGGGAAAACAAGGCCCTTCTGCGCGAGGCCGTACGGGTCTTTTTGGCAGCCTACGGTACGTAGGCTGCGCAACGCGGCCCACGGTAGGGAGCGCGCTCCACGGCGGGGACACCATCGTGGCGAATTGGTTCCCAATCTGCGAGGAGCCCATGAGAAAGAGCCGTTTCACAGACGAGCAGATGATTGCGGTGCTGCGCGAGGCAGACCGGACCTCGGTGGCCGAGGCGGCCACAAGGCGCCAGACCGAGCGTACTCGGCCAGGATTTTTTGCTTGAGTTCGGCGCAGTGTTGTGGCGCAAACGGGTCTTGTGATTGGCTTGCGTCATGGCGCCCCCTATCGACTGGTCGAGCGCGCGGTGGTCGCTAGGACTGACTCACTGCAGCCGCTACAGACTGGCCTATCGCGGGTCAGAACCCGCTTGAGTTAAGGGTTGTAGGACGCCCTCCCGCGCAGGCGTGCCGATGACA
>NZ_JADMKB010000141.1 GCF_018780075.1 Hydrogenophaga sp. | reverse complement strand
CTCAAACCCAATCCGGATGAACACCGGATACAACCTATTGAAGCTTCACACCTAGAGGGGGTCGCGCGCAGCGCGGCGGGGGTGCTTCAAGTCTTGTCCGGCATCAGGCAGGCTTCGACCACCTGAAGGTCGTTGTCGCGCGCGAAATGCATGACGAAATCCCAGGCCATGGGTTCGGCTTCGCGCAGGTCGGTGTGCACGACCACGACCTTCACCCCGTTCATCACCGTGGGCACGCACCAGGGCGAGTAGGCGATGTGGCTGCCGATGCGCCCCTGATTGCCGCCGGGGCCAAACTGGCTCATCACACCTGCCAGCCGCTCGGCCCAGTCGCTGGGGCGAAAAGCGCGACCCGAGCTGGTGACGCCCTGGATGAACACTTGCTTGGCAGCGGGTTGAGCCATCGGTGGAGTGCAGGAAAGGCCTTCGGATGGAGGGCGCGGGAGGGTGAAAAAGCCACCGAAACGTCGAGGATCGCTCGTGCCCGGTGAGATGGGTATTCTATCTTATATAAGACTCAGGATCAGGGAAAACCCGGGCCGTCCGGAACCGGGTGTGCCGCATGGCTCTGATGCCCAACAAGCAAAGATGATGCCGTTGCCTGCGCCTAAAATCGCCTTTCAACGGCTCAACCTTCGTTGAGCCGCTTTCTTTTGGCCCCTTCCACTCCGGAGTTCCGCATGAATGCCGCCGCCCCCGCCGCCCCGTCGTCGCCCCACGTGATGAACACCTACGGCCGACTGCCGATCGCCATGTCGCACGGCAAAGGCTGCCGCGTCTGGGACGTGAACGGCAAGGAGTACCTGGACGCGCTGGCCGGCATCGCCGTCAACACCCTGGGCCACGGCCACCCCAAACTGGTGCCCGCGCTGCAGGAACAGGTGGCCAAGATGATGCATTGCTGCAACTACTACCACGTGCCCGACCAGGAAAAGCTCGCGCAGCTGCTGGTGGAGCGCTCGGGCCTGACCAACGTGTTCTTCTGCAGCACCGGCCTGGAAGCCAACGAGGCCGCGCTGAAGCTCGCGCGCAAGTACGGCCACGACAAGGGCATCGAACGCCCGGAGATCGTGGTCTATGAAAAGGCCTTCCACGGCCGCTCGATCGCCACGCTCTCCGCCACCGGCAACCCCAAGATCCAGGCCGGTTTCGGCCCCCTGGTGGAGGGTTTCATCCGCGTGCCGGTGAACGACATCGAGGCCCTGAAGCAGGCCACCGAAGGCAACCCCAACGTGGTGGCCGTGTTCTTTGAAACCATCCAGGGCGAAGGCGGCATCAACCCGATGCGCGTGCAGTACCTGCAGGACGTGCGCGCGCTGTGCGACGCCCAGGACTGGCTGCTGATGATCGACGAGGTGCAGTGCGGCATGGGCCGCACCGGCAAGTGGTTTGCCCACCAGTGGGCGGGCATCAAGCCGGACGTGATGCCGCTGGCCAAGGGCCTGGGCTCGGGCGTGCCGATCGGCGCGGTGGTGGCCGGCCCCAAGGCCGCCCACATCTTCCAGCCGGGCAACCACGGCACCACCTTCGGCGGCAACCCGCTGGCCATGCGCGCCGGGGTGGAAACCATCCGCATCATGGAAGAAGACGGCCTGCTGCAGAACGCCGCCACCGTGGGCGCTCACCTGCGCGACACGCTGGCGAAAGGCCTGGCCGGCCACCCGGGGCTGAAAGAGATCCGGGGCCAGGGCCTGATGATCGGCGTGGAACTGAACAAACCTTGCGGCGTGATCACCCAGCGCGCGGCCGACGCCGGCCTGCTGCTGTCCGTCACGGCCGACAGCGTGATCCGCCTGGTGCCGCCGCTGATCATGACCATCGCCGAAGCCGACGAAGTGGCCGCCCTCCTGTTGCCCATCATCACCACTTTCTTGTCGGAAAACGCCTGAGGACCCGCGCATGCCCATCCGCCACTACCTCCAGTTCAAGGACCTCGGCGCCGACGAGTACGCCTACCTGCTCACGCGCGCGGCGTTCATCAAAGCCAAGTTCAAGGCGTTCGAGAAGCACCAGCCCTTCGCCGACCCGGACCGCACGCTGGCCATGATCTTCGAGAAGGCCAGCACACGCACCCGCGTGAGCTTCGAGGCCGGCATGTACCAGCTGGGTGGCTCGGTGGTGCACCTGACCACGGGCGACAGCCAGCTCGGCCGCGCCGAACCGATCGAAGACAGCGCCAAGGTCATCAGCCGCATGGTCGACCTGGTGATGATCCGCACCTACGAGCAGACCAAGCTGGAGCGCTTCGCCGCGCACTCGCGGGTGCCCGTCATCAACGGACTGACCAACGAGTTCCACCCCTGCCAGATCCTGGCCGACCTGTTCACCATGGTCGAGTACCGGCCGGCCGCCAGTGGCAACCCGCTGGACGCGATCAGGGGCAAGGTGGTCGCCTGGGTGGGCGACGGCAACAACATGGCCAACACCTGGCTGCAGGCGGCCGAGCTGCTGGGCTTCACCGTGCACGTGAGCACACCCAGCGGCTACGAGGTGGACCCGAAGCTGGCCGGTGTCGCCAACCCGGCCTGCTACAAGGTGTTCAACGATCCGAAGGCCGCCTGCGCCGGCGCCGACCTCGTGACCACCGACGTCTGGACCAGCATGGGCTACGAGGCCGAGAACGAGGTGCGCCGCGCCGCCTTCGCGCAGTGGTGCGTGGACGAAGCCATGATGGCCGTGGCCCAACCCGACGCGCTCTTCATGCACTGCCTGCCCGCGCACCGCGGTGAAGAGGTGAGCGCCGAAGTGATCGACGGCCCGCAGTCGGTCGTGTGGGATGAGGCCGAGAACCGCATGCACGTGCAGAAGGCGCTGATGGAGTACCTGCTGCTGGGCCGCCTGGGCTGAACCAGCCCGTGAGCGCCTGCACCGCTTGCGGCGCCTGCTGCGCCAGCTTCCGCGTGGACTTCTCGGTGTTCGAGACCCAGTCCGAGGGTGGCAGCGTGCCCGACGGGCTGTGGGTGCCGGTGACCGACAGCACCAGCCGCATGCGCGGCACAGACCACGGCCGCCCGCGCTGCGCCGCCCTCTCGGGCCGCATCGGCGAGAAGGCCACCTGTGGCATCTATGAGTGGCGCCCCAACCCCTGCCGCGAGTTTGAAGAGGGCAGCGACGCCTGTGGACAGGCGCGCCGCCGCCATGGGCTGGCGCCCCTGAATCCATCCTTCGGCGGCTGACCCGCACCCCCCTCCCATGCAAGCCCTGTTCGACGCCATCGCCACGATGGCCATGCCCACCGACGCGCAACGGGTGTTCCACGGGCGCGGCGGCCTGCACCCGGGCTGCGAGGCCTGGGCGCTGGACGCCTTCCCGCCCGTGTGGGTGCTCACCAAGTTCGGCGAGGCCACGGCCGAAGAACAGGCCGCGCTGACCGCCGCCCTGCAGGCGCGGCAGGCGCAGATCGCGCCCGGCGAACCGCTCAACGCCTTGCTGCAGACCCGCTTTGACGGCCGCAGCGAGACCACCGTGCTCGCGGGCAGCGTGCCCGAATCGCACGTGGTCACCGAAGACGGTGCACGCTACCGCGTTCACCTGCAACGCGGCCAGAACCACGGCCTGTTTCTCGATATGGCCGAGGGCCGTCGCTGGGTGCGCGCGCACGCGCAGGGCCACAAGGTGCTCAACCTGTTCGCCTACACCTGCGCCTTTTCGGTGGCGGCGCTGCAGGGCGGCGCGAAAGAGGTGGTGAACCTCGACATGGCGCAGGGCGCGCTCACCACCGGCCAGCAGAACCACCAGTTGAACGGCATCAACAGCGGCGCCAAGTTCCTCGCGCACGACCTCTTCAGCTCCTGGGGCAAGGTCACGCGCCTGGGGCCGTATGGGCTGGTGATCATGGACCCGCCGAGCTTCCAGCGGGGCAGCTTCGTGGCCCACAAGGACTACGCGCGGCTGGTGCGCCGCCTGCCCGACCTGCTGCGCCCCGGCGGCCACGCCCTGCTCTGCCTGAACGCGCCGGAAATCCCCGAGAGCTTTCTGCGCGACCTGCTCGCCGCCGAAGCGCCCGAGCTGGAACCGGCGCAGCGCCTGCCCAACCCGGCGGTGTTCGCCGACGTGTCCAGCGACCGGGCGCTCAAGGTGCTGGTGGCGCGCATGCCGCCGCTGCCCTGACCCGCACGGGTTGATTCATTTAATTTAGGCCTGAAGTATTTTTTCAGGCCGTTGGAAATTACCGACACCATGGTTTTTTCGCCGGTGCTACCTTCACCGCACCATGAAAAAGCTCTGGGACATTTCCCCTCCCGTCCACGCTGGCGCCCCGGTTTTCCCCGGTGACACGGCCTACTCGCAGCAGTGGGTCGCGAGCATCGGCCCGGGTTGCCCGGTCAACGTCAGCGCCATCACGCTGAGTCCGCACGTGGGCGCGCACGCCGACGCGCCGCTGCACTACGACCCCGAGGGCGCGGCCATCGGCGCGGTGGACCTGCAGGCCTTCATCGGCCCCTGCCGTGTGATCCACGCCATCGGCTGCGGGCCGCTGGTGCGGCCAGAACACATCGCGCACGCGTTGGGCGATTCGCCGCTGGGCCGCTCCCAAGGCGAATCAGCCCCCTCGGGGGGCAGCGACCCGCGCAGCGGCGGAGCGTGGGGGCTGCCGCCCAGGGTGCTGGTCCGCGTCTACGAGCGCATGCCGCAAAACCACTTCGACAGCGCCCTGCCCGCCTTCGCACCCGAAACCGTGGCGCTGCTGGCCGACCGCGGCGTGCTGCTCATCGGCATCGACAGCGCCAGCATCGACCCGGCCGACAGCAAGCTGCTGACCAGCCACCAGACCATCCGGCAGCGTGGTCTGCGCGTGCTGGAAAACCTGCTGCTCGACGACGTGCCCGAGGGCGACTACGAACTCATCGCCCTGCCCCTGAAGCTCACCACCGCCGACGCGAGCCCCGTGCGCGCCGTGCTCAGAAGTCTCGAATAACCCCCGCGCCGCCTGCGGCGTCACCCCCAGGGGGCAACACCAGCGGCCCGGCAAAGCCGGTTCCGCGGTGTTCCTGGAATGAAGCGCCCCGCACCGGATACCCACCCTGTTTGATGGAGACAACCCACATGACCACCCAGCAAGACTGCATCGCCTTCGACGCGCAAGACCCGCTGCGCGACCTGCGCAAGGCCTTCAACATCCCCGACGGCACCCTCTACCTCGACGGCAACTCGCTGGGCGTGATGCCCGCCGCCGCGCCTGCGCGCGTGGCCGATGTGGTGACCCGCGAGTGGGGCACCGACCTGATCCAGAGCTGGAACAAGAACGGCTGGTTCCAGCAACCGGCCAGGGTCGGCGACAAGATCGCGCGCCTGATCGGCGCCGGCCCCGGCGAGGTGGTCGCCACCGACAGCACCTCGGTCAACCTGTTCAAGGTGCTGACCGCCGCGATGAACATCGCCGCCGCCGACGCGCCGCAGCGCAAACGCATCGTGAGCGAACGCAGCAACTTCCCGACCGACCTCTACATCGCCGAAGCGCTGTGCAAGCAGCACGGCATGGAGCTGGTGCTGGTGGAACCCGAAGAGATCGCGGCCTCGCTGACCGCCGACGTCGCCATCCTCATGCTCACGCACGTGAACTACCGCACCGGTGCCATGCACGACATGGCCGCGGTGACGGCCGCCGCGCACGCCGAAGGCATCCTGACCGTGTGGGACCTGGCACACAGCGCGGGCGCGGTGCCCGTGGACCTGCACGGCGCCAAGGCGGACTTCTCGGTCGGCTGCGGCTACAAGTACCTCAACGGCGGCCCGGGCGCGCCCGCCTTCGTCTGGGTGAACCCGACACACGCCGACCGCTTCTGGCAGCCGCTGGCCGGCTGGTGGGGCCATGCCGCACCGTTTGCCTTCACGCCCGACTACCAGCCGGCGCCGGGGATCACCCGCTACCAGTGCGGCACGCAGTCCATGCTCAGCCTGGCCGCGCTGGACTGCGGCGTGGACACGGTGCTGGCCGCCGAGCCGCTGGGCGGCATGGCCGCGCTGCGCGCGAAGTCGCTGGCGCTGACCGACCTCTTCATCTCGCTGGTCGAAGCGCGCTGCGCCGGCCACGGTCTGGGTCTGGCCACACCGCGCGAGCACGCGCAACGCGGCTCGCAGGTCTGTCTCACGAAGGACGAAGGTGCCTACGCCATCGTGCAGGCGCTGATCGCGCGCGGCGTGATCGGCGACTACCGCGCGGGCGACGGCGGTCGGCACAAGGACATCCTGCGTTTCGGTTTCACGCCGCTGTACATCGGCTTCGTCGATGTGTGGAACTCGGTCGAGCACCTGAAGCAGGTGCTCGAATCGGGCGAGTGGCAACGCCCCGAGTTCAGCCGCAAGCACGCCGTGACCTGACCCGGAGCACCACCATGTCCTGCCCCTTCCACGCCGAACCCGACAGCGCACCCGCGTCGCGGACCGAAGCCATCGTTGCCGAAGAAAAAGCCCAGCTCGATTTCAGCCACGACATGAGCTACGGCGACTACCTGCAGCTCGACGCCGTGCTCAGCGCCCAGAAGCCGCTCTCGCCCGCGCACGACGAGATGCTCTTCATCGTGCAGCACCAGACCAGCGAACTGTGGATGAAGCTGATGCTGCACGAGCTGCACGCCGCGATGAAGCACATCGCCAACGACGAGCTCAACACCGCGTTCAAGATGCTGGCGCGCGTCTCCAAGATCATGGAGCAGCTGGTGCACGCCTGGGACGTGCTGGCCACCATGACACCGCCCGAATACAGCGCGCTGCGCCCCTACCTCGCGCAGTCCAGCGGCTTCCAGAGTTTCCAGTACCGCTGCATCGAGTTCGCGATGGGCAACAAGAACGCGGCCATGCTCAAGCCGCACGCGCACAACCCCGAACGGCTGGCGATGGTGCAGGCCGCGTACGAGGCGCCCTCGCTGTACGACGAGGCGTTGCGCCTGCTGGCGCGGCGCGGCATCGCCGTGCCCGGGAGCCACACGCAGCGCGACTGGACCCAGCCCTACGAGGCGCACGCCGAGGTCGAGCAGGCCTGGCTCACCGTCTACCGGGACCCGAAACAGCACTGGGACCTCTACCAGCTCGGCGAAGAACTCACCGACCTCGAAGACGCCTTCCGCCTCTGGCGCTTCCGCCACGTGACCACGGTGGAACGCGTGATCGGCTTCAAGCGCGGCACCGGCGGCACCGGCGGCGTGAGCTACCTGCGCAAGATGCTGGACGTGGTGTTGTTCCCGGAAATCTGGACGCTGCGCACGGCGCTTTGAAGCCCCGCCCCCCAGGGGCGATGCGGGTGGCCCGGCAGAGCCGGTTCCACCGCATCCTGGACAAGGCAATTCGCGCCGGACAAGGCACTGGTTCAGAGCACTGCGGCATGATCATGGAATGCCCTCAATTGCCCTTTCCGACCTGCGCCGCTACGCCGTCGCCCGCAGCCTCTTCACCCCCACCACCCTGCCCAAGGCCATCGCGCGCCTGGGCTTCGTGCAGGCCGACCCGATCCGGTCGCCGGCCCGTGCGCAGGACCTGACGCTGCGCCAGCGGGTGAAGGGCTACCGGGCCGGTGATCTGGAGCGGCACTACCCGACGCTGGCGGTGGAAGAGGACTTCTTCGTCAACTACGGTTTCGTCACGCCCGAGCTGCACGCGCGCATGCACCCGCGCACCGCGCGCACCGAGTGGTCGGCCGAGCGCTGGGCGCAGGCCGAAGCGGTCTGGCACCACGTGCAGCAACGCGGCGAGGCCCACCCGCGCGAGGTCGACGCGCACTTCGCCCACGGCCACACCACCAACGGTTTCGGTGGCCGGTCCAAGGCCAGCACCCAGCTGCTCGACGCCATGCACTACCGCGGCCTGCTGCGCGTGGCGCGGCGCGACAACGGCATCCGCCTCTACGCAGCGCACCAGCCACAGCAAGCGCCCGACGACGTGCCCGCCGTGCTGGACCAGCTGGTGGACGTGCTGGTGAACAAGTACGCGCCCTTGCCGCTGCCCGGCCTGCGTCAGCTCGTGGCCATGCTCCGGCACGCGGTACCGCAGTGGCAGGACCAGTTGCGCGCCGCGCTGCAGCGGGCCGTGCAGCGCCTGCCCCATGCCGAGGTGGACGGTGTCGCGTGGTACTGGCCGGCCGAAGAGGACCCTTGCTCCCGGCGCTGGAAAGCGCCCGAAGCGGTCCGCCTGCTGGCGCCCTTCGACCCCGTGGTCTGGGACCGCGACCGCTTTCAGCGCCTCTGGGGCTGGGCCTACCGATTCGAGGCCTACACACCACCGGCCAAACGCGTGCGCGGTTACTACGCCATGCCGTTGCTGTGGCGCGACCAAGTCATCGGCTGGGGCAACCTGTCGGTGGCGGATGGGCGGCTGCGTGCGGACCTGGGCTACGTGGACGGACTGGCGCCCAAGGACGACACGTTCCAACCCGCACTGGACGCCGAGCTGTCGGCCATGGCCGCCTGCCTGGGTGTCAAGCGGGGTTGAAACGGTGTGGCAGGGTTGATCACCATCCGGCGCGCGTGCCCGAGGCCAGAACGCGGCGGAACTGGCTTTGCCAGGCCGCTCGCGTTGCCCCCTTGAGGGGGTCGCGCGCAGCGCGGCAGGGGTGGGTCAATTCGGTTTGATGTTGTTCTTGCGGATCACGTCCGCCATCGCCGCCGTGTCCACGCGGATGCGGTTGGCCAGGCCTTCGGGCGAGGTGCCCGCCACCTGCCAGCCCTGGGCCAGGATCTTCTGGCGGATCTCGGGCCGGCGCACGATCTCGGCCAGCAGCGTGGCCAACCGGTTCACGTGCGCCTTGGGCAGGCTGTTGGGCGCGGCGACCGCGTTCCAGATCTCCAGCTGCAGGTCTTTCACGCCGGCCTCGGCCAGGCTCGGCACCTCGGGCACCACGCTGCTGCGCCCGGCCGAGGTCACACCGATGGCCTTGAGCTTGCCCGCGCGCACCTGCGCCATGGCCAGGCCCGGCGGCAGCAGCGACATCTGGATCTGATCGCCCAGCAGCGCGGTGATCACCTGCGGGTTGCCCGGGTACGGCACGTGCAGCGGCGCGATGCCGGCCTTGGCCTTGAGCAGCTCCATGCCCAGGTGGGCCACGGTGCCGATGCCCGGGGTGCCGTAGTTCCACTTGTCGCCCGACTGGCGCGCCGCCGCGAAGTACGCCGCGCCGGTGGTGGGCACGCTCGCCGGCACGGTCAGCACCAGCGGCGAGGTCGCGATCAGCGACACCGGCGTCAGGTCGGTTAGCGGGTCGTAGGTCGTGGCCGGGTTGAGGATCTTGGCGATGGTGAGGTTGCCGTTGATCATCAGCCCGACGGTGTGGTGGTCGGTGGCGCGGGCCACCTGATCGGCCGCGATGTTGCCGCCGGCACCGGTCTTGTTCTCCACCACCACCGGCTGGCCCAGCGCCTGCTGCAGCGGCTCGGCGAGCAGCCGCGCCATCAGGTCGGGCGAGGAGCCGGCGGGGAACCCCACCACGATCTTCAGCGGCTGGCTGGGCCAGGCGGGCTGGGCGAACACGGAGGAAGCGCTGCAAGCCAAGGCGATGGCGGTGACGATGGCGTGACGGCGTTGGGCGAAGCGCATGGGGCGATTCCTTGAAGGGGAGAACAGACCAGCAGGTTGACTGTCGCATCCAGGATGATCGCAAGGACGCTTGAGCAACAGATCAAGATGAACAGCGTACCAGCCCTTCATGGCTTGAATCGGCGTTTGGCTGTTCAAGATCGACTGGGGTCATTGGTGGTTGCATTGGAGGTTGTACAAAACCACGTACCGCACCAAGGTCTGCTCCTGATCTTGCCCGCTGTGGATAGGCCCGGGTCGAGACAATTTTTCGGCAACCGCCGTCGGCCAGCAAGTTATGCACACCCAATCACCTTGAACTCCACCCGCCGGTCCAGCGCATCGCTGGCATCGTCGCGCCCGTTACCGACCATCGTCTGTTTAGAACCGACGCCGTTGGCGATCATCCGTTTGTCGAGCCCCGGCGAGGTCTGGGCCAAACGCGTCTTGATGTATTCGGCCCGGATCAGCGACAGCCGTTCATTCAATGGTTCCGGTCCGGTCCGGCTGGTGTGACCGGTGATCTCCAGGCACTTGCCGCTGTCGCCGGTGCGCCGGGCGATGATTTTCAGCCACGTCGGATAGCTGCTGCTCAGCGCCGCATTGGCCATGAAAGCCGTCGAGCCGGGACGGAACAGGAACTTGACTGCCAGCCGTTGGTGCACGAGGCCATAGTCAACCACCTTGGCAAAGGCGGCCTCGGCCGGTTGCACGCGGCCAAGCTTCCAGTTGGCGAGATAAATGCCGTTGTGCACGCGAAACTGGTCGCCAGCCGGCATGGCCAGGGCGCTGTTGTAAAAATCGAGGGCTTCGCTGTAACGGCCAGCCTCGTAGGCTTCAATGCCTTCCGCAACGACCGAAGCCGCCAGAATGCGGTCCAAGTAGAGCGGGTTGATCGGGTCGCCAGCCTTGGTGCCCTGGCAGGTCTTGATGTAGCCCTCGGTTGCCGGGTCTTCCGACCAGGCCGGGGCGTCGCGGAAAAAGGCCAGCGGTGTCGGGTCCACGCCTTCCGGCAATGCAAAGGCCAGGCCCTTGCTCACCAGCTTACCCGTGCGCAGATCGGCCAACGCGAAGCAGATGCGGTAGGCCTCGCGGGCGCCCGCTGTCTTCCGCTCGGCATTGACACCGGTGAACGTGCCGATCAGGACCAGCGGGCTGCGCGCCACATTGGCCGCCGAAAAGGCCTGCACGTCGAACTGCGGGTAGCGCTCACGCATCAGATCGGTCAGTCGCCGGCCCATGGAGCGCGTCGTCACCGATTGGGCGCCGGTCATGCCGTCGATCAGTGGGTCGATCACCAGTGGGTATTTCGGCTGGGCCGGGGCGCCGGCCGGTGGCAGCTTGGCATTGGTGAACAAGGCCGTGGCGGCACTCAACACCGCCATGTCGTAAGGCTGCACTGGCGGTGGCGGAGCTGGGGCGGCGGGGCTGGCCGATACGGGCGGGGGCGCCGCGGCAGCGGGCGGTGCCGGCGAAGCGGTCTGTTTCTGGAGGCTGTTGCAACTGGCCACCAGCAGCAGGGCCGCAAGAGCCGCAGTGCACAGGGCTGAACGCGATAGGTGGGGGGATGGACTGTTCATGGTCAACACTCCTTGTCGAATCTTGATTGGCTGGCCTCGGAGAGTGTTTCGCCGAGCTGGATGCGGGCCAGCAGATCGGCGCAGCGGGCACTGGACAGGCGGGTTGAATCGCTCCGCTTGATGGGGGAGGAAGGTTCGGGCTGGGGTTTGCTGCGCGACAGGCGCGTCGCCGAGGACGTCAATGCAGTGCGCGAGTCGCGGGAGATGTCGGGCAGGACGCTGGCCGTCGGCGGTGAAGGGTCGGGCGGAACGGCGGCGGGAACCACCGGCGGCACGCTTCGCTCGGGTTCCCGACTGGCAGATTCTGTGGCCGTGGCCGTGGCCGCAGCCGGGGTTGGAGTCGGAGTCGGGGGAGCAGGTTGCTGGCGAGAGGACAGGCCGATGAAGGCCACCACACCCGCCAGCAGCCCGCCGCCGGCCATTGCCCTGAGTGGCCAGCGCGCGCTGGCGCCATGTGCAGCCGGCTTGGCCCGTCCGGGCACATCGGTCGGGTTGTAAGGCGGGTCAGGGTCATGTTCTGCAGGGGCAGGTCTGTCAGCGTGCCGGCCGGCAGACGCAGTGTCATCCGCGGTGGTCACCACCGGCTTGCCCAGCAGGTGCTCAAGGTCCGACAGCAGCATGCGCAGGCCATCAAAATCGGGCGAGCCGTCCCAGCCTGTCAGGTCGGCCGCCTGTATCTCGCGGAAACCAGCCGGCGGGCGAACGGTTTCGATCATCACCGGGACCAGCTTGCCCAGGCGGCGGCCCTCGGAGGCTTCCTCGTACACCCATTCACTTTCAACCGATTTGGTCGACCACAAGACCACCATGCAGCGCATGTCTTCCAGTGCATGCTCCAGCACGCTGCGCCAGGTTTCCCCGGCCGGAATCCGCCGGTCCCACCAGACGCTCCAGCCCACCGAGCCAAGCGCCTCGGCAACCCGCCGCGCCGTGTCACGGTCTCGCTCCGTGTAACTCAGGAATATGTCGGTCATCCCCTGTCCCCCGATGAGGCCAGAAAAACCGGAAAACCCGCCAATTCGACCCGGCGAGCCGGCCAACCTTTGCTAGTAGACAGCAGAAACTGCATTCCGTCCAATCAGCCGCACACGAAGAAGCCGCCCACTCCTGTGCGATGGCATCGAAGTGCCCGTATGGACATTTGTCGTGGATCTGGGGCTTCGCCGGAACGGGATGCGCACGACCCGGCTTCCCCATTGGACGATTGCGTTTGCGCCTGAACTGCCGCATGCTAGTGCTCGACATCACGTCCAGCGATGGAGTTGCCACTGTGTTTGAACCAGCGTTCTGCCCATGACACCTCATGCCTTCATTGCCATGCCCTTTGGCACCAAACCGGGCGCGGATGGCAAAGACATCGACTTCAACCGGGTCTATGCCGAGCTGCTGAAACCGGCGCTCGAAGCCGCCGGCTGCGAGGTGTTTCGCGCGGACGAGGAGCAGCGGGCCGGAGACATCCGAACCGACATGTTTCAGGAGTTGCTGGTGGCCGACCTGGTGCTGGCCGACCTGACGCTGGACAACCCCAACGTCTGGTACGAGTTGGGTATACGCCATGCGCTGCGCGCCCGTGGGGTGTTGCTGGTGCAGGGACCGCGGCTGACCAGTCCGTTTGACATCTACACTGATCGCAAGCTGCGCTACCGGTTGAAGGACGGTGGACCCGACCCTGAGTTCGTGGAGGCCAACAAGGCCGCGTTGACCGCCATGGCCCTTGCCACGCTGGCGGTCGACGCGCAACGCAAGGTGAGCCCGGTCTACACCTTGCTGCCGCACCTGCGTGAGCCGGCCTGGCGCGACCTGCTGCTTCAGGACAAGAGCGAGTTCGGTGCGGCCTTCGAACGCTGGGACGCCCGCATGAAGGTCGCTCGCGCCAAGTGCTGCGCGGGGGACCTCCTGGTGCTGGCCAGCGAGACCCCGACGCAGGCGCTGTGGCTCGAAGCCAAGCGCGCGGCAGGCAACAGCTTGTTGCAGGTGCGCCAGTTCTCGTTTGCACTTGAGCAGTTCGAAGACGGATTGCGTGTCGAGCCCGACGACTGGGCGTGTCGCAGCAAACGCATCGTCTGCCTGGGCCGCATCGGGCAGCATGAGGAGGCGCTCGAAGCGGCGCGTCAGTTCGTTTCGGACCGACCAGGCGATGCAGAGGCACTTTCGCTGGCCGGACGGGTGGAAAAGGACCGCTGGCAGTCTCGCTGGCGGACAGCTGATCTGTCGCAGGAGCGGTTTCGAATGGCAGCGTGCCTGGAGACAGCCAGCCTTGAAGATGCACAGGCGCTCTACCGGAAGGCATTCATCGTCGATCCTTCCCACTATTACTCCGGCATCAACGCATTGACCCTTTTGCTGCTGCTCAGACACCTGGGCGGTGAGGTTCAGCAAGTGGCTGTCGACAACTTGACCGGAGGAGTGCTTTGGGCCGCACTGACCGCACAAGAACGTGACAAGAGTGACTACTGGGCGAAAGCCAGCTATGCCGAGCTGTGCCTGTTGGTGCGTCCACGTGATGTCGTGGAGAAGGAATTCCGAAACGTGGCGACGGCGGCGAAGCGCGACTGGTTTGCGCTGGACTCGACGCGTCAGACACTGACACTGCTGCGCGACCTGCAATTCCGCCCCGAGGAGACGAGCGCTGCACTGGAGATCCTCGACCGCGAGATCGCTCGCAGCACGCCACCCTTTCAGCCGCGTCAGGTGATCCTGTTCTCCGGCCACATGGTGGACACCCCGACGCGGGCGAAACCTCGTTTCCCCGCCTCGATGGTGCCGCGTGCCACCTCGGAGATCGAGCGCGTGCTCGACGAACTGCAGGCTGGCCCCGGCGACCTGGCGCTGACGCAGGGGGCGGCCGGTGGTGACCTGATCTTTGCCGAGGCCTGCGTCCGGCGCGGCGTGCGCTTGCAGCTGTTGCTGCCATCGCAGGAACCCGAATTCATCGAGTCGTCCATCAACCCTTCATCCGACGGCGCGACCTGGCGCAAGCGCTTCGTCGCACTGAAAGAAGGGCTCAAGCCGCCCCATGCCGAGCCGCCACGCACCATGCCCACCGAACTTGGGCCGCTTCCGGCAGGCTCCAGCCCATTCGAGCGCTGCAACCTGTGGCTGCTTTACACGGCCTTGTCGCATGGTCCGGAGAAGGTGCGTTTTGTCTGCCTGTGGGACGGTGGCGGCTCCGGCAGACCGGGCGGCACCAGGCACATGGTCACCGAAGTCAAGCGCCGTACCAGCAACGTGAACTGGATCGACACCCGCGCGCTCGGGTAACCCAGACAGCGCGAAACCTGAGAGCGCCCCTCAAAGGAGGACCCCATGAATGAAGCCCTGATCCAGCGC
Organism: Hydrogenophaga sp.; assembly: GCF_018780075.1. Classification (GTDB taxonomy): domain Bacteria; phylum Pseudomonadota; class Gammaproteobacteria; order Burkholderiales; family Burkholderiaceae_C; genus Hydrogenophaga. The sequence continues at coordinate 36,186 of NZ_JADMKB010000141.1, read as the reverse complement.
ATGCAAGCTCCTGGCCCCAAGAAGATCCTCGCCTGCGATGGCGGCGGCATTCTGGGCTTGATGAGTGTGGAGATCCTCGCCAAGCTCGAGGACGATCTGCGCACCCGTCTCGGCAAGGGGCCCGACTTTGTGTTGGCCGACTACTTCGACTTCGTCTGCGGGACCAGCACCGGCGCGATCATCGCCGCGTGTGTCTCGTGTGGCATGTCGATGTCGCGTATCCGGCAGTTTTACGAGGACAGCGGCGAGCAGATGTTCGACAAGGCCTTCCTGCTTCGGCGGCTGAATTACAAGTACAACGACGAACCGCTCGCCACGTTGCTGAGAATCGAGCTGGGAAAAGCACTCGGCGACGACCCCACGCTCGGCAGTCCAGGCCTGCGCACCCTGCTGATGATGGTGATGCGCAATGCCACCACCGACTCGCCATGGCCCATCAGCAACAACCCGTTCGCCGGGTACAACCAGCTGGCACGCAAGGACTGCAACTTGCGCCTGCCGCTTTGGCAACTGGTGCGCGCCAGCACGGCGGCGCCCACCTTTTTTCCACCTGAGATCGTGACGCTGGCCGAAGGCACGCCCGATGCCTACACGTTCATCTTTGTCGACGGAGGTGTGACCACCTACAACAACCCCGCGTTCCTGGCGTTCCAGATGGCCACGGCAGCGCCCTATGCGGTGAACTGGGCCACAGGTGCAGACCGGTTGCTCGTCGTTTCGGTGGGCACCGGCGGAGCGGCCAAGGCACAGATGGATCTGGAGGCCAGCGACATGCACATCATCTACAACGCCAGCACCCTGCCTGGCGCACTGATGAATGCGGCCGCCGCAGGCTGGGACATGGCCTGCCGGATGCTGGGCGACTGCCGGTTCGGCGGCCGCATTGATCGAGAATTCGGCAGCATGCTGAGCGATGCTGTTGAGCCGTCCAACTGGAGCGGGCCAAAGCTGTTCGCCTACGCACGCTATGACCCGGACGTCACGCCTGAAGGACTGTCTGCAATGGGTCTGCCGGGCATCAGCACGAAAGCGATGCAGGAGATGGACTCGGTCAAGCACATGCCCGACATACAGCGCGTCGGTAGAGAATTCGCGCTGCGGCATGTGTCGCTGGAGCACCTGCGCGGCTTCTGCTGAGTCTGGTCACCGATGCACCCGTGAAGTGCAGCATGCTCCATAGCGCCTGGAAGGCCAGCGTTGATGGGCCTTACCTCAATGCCCCTCTGTCTGAGATGTTCGAAGCGCGCTGGCCTGTGTTCAATGGTGCAGGCCGCCGTCGAGTCGATGAGTGGTTCACAGTGATCCCACGGGCGGAAGCCGCGCAGCGGCGCAGGGGGGTCACACCGGCTCCGGCGGGCCGCTGTACAGCCAGGCGTTGTCGATCAAAGACTCACCGAGCAGCGCCATCGACGCGTTGCGCGCCCAGCGCAGCGGGCCGCTGGCGTGAAAGATGGTGCCGTTGCGCTGCGAGCGGGCCTGCACCTGGGCGTTGCGCTGCCAGCGCGTCTCGGCGTAGCGCGCGAACAGCCTTGGCCAATCGGGCGCATCGCCGGCCGTCTCGGCCAGGCGGCCCAGCGTCCAGGCGTCTTCGAGCGCCATCGCCGCGCCTTGCGCGAGGTAGGGCCGCAGCGGGTGCGCCGCGTCGCCCAGCAGGGCCACCCGGCCCTTCGCGTGTTCGGCGGCGCTGGCCAACGGTGTGCGGTCGTTGAGCGCCCAGAGCTTCCACTCGCCCACGCGATCGAGCATCGCCTTGAGCTCCTGGCAGACCGGGCCGAGCGCGGCCAGCAGGTCGGCCTGCCGCGCTTCGTGGGTCCAGCTTTGCGGGTCGCTGCCTGGCGGCCCGCCGTGCCCGCGACCGAGCATGCCTTCGACCACCGCCACCACGTTGAACCACTCGCCGCGCCGCACCGGGTAATGCACCACGTGCAGGTGCGGCCCCAGCCAGGCCGTCACCAGCGGTTCGCGCATCACCCCGGGCAGGTCCTCCGCCGCGACCATGCCCCGGTAGGCCAGGTGGCCACTCACGCGCGCCGGCTGCGCGCCCAGCATTTCGGCGCGCACCCGGCTCCACAGGCCGTCGGCGCCGACCAGCGCGTCGGCCTCGAACGTCGCTTCGTTCTCGCAGGTCACGTTCACCCGCGTGGGGCCCTCCTCGTAGCCGGCCAGCCGGGTGTCGAGGTGCAGGTGAACCCGCCGCTCGTGCTGCACCGCTTCCAGCAACAGGCCATGCAGGTCGGCACGGTGGAGGGTGGCGTAGGGCTGGCCGTAGTGCGCTCGCGACATCGCCCCCAGCCGCAGGTGGCCCAGCGGGCTCGCGCTGTGAGCGTCTCGGACGTGCAAAGCTTCCGGGAAGGCCGCGCTGGCGTACAGCGCCTCAGTCAGGCCCCACGCGTGCAGCACCCGGACGGCATTGGGGCCGAGCTGCAGGCCCGCGCCCACCTCGCCGAACGCGGCCGCCTGCTCCAGCAGGTCCACCTCCACGCCCGCGCGGGCCAGCGCCAACGCGCAGGCCAGGCCACCGATGCCACCACCTGCCACCACCACCTTGTTTGTCATGCCGGCCATTGTGCCCGCGCAGGGCACCAACAACGTTGATGAAAGTCAGACGCAGAGACGATCCGGCGCCGGGCCGCCCCAAGCCGGATCAGCCCCCTCGGGGGGCAACGTCCCGCGCAGCGGCGGAGTGTGAGGGCCATCGGGCCAGCCGCCGGGCCGCCCCAAGGCAGGCCCAGCCCCCTTGGGGGGCAGCGACCCGCGCAGCGGCGGAGCGTGGGGGTCACAACACTCTGTTGAACCACAACAGCGACAACCCGGCCGACATCAGCACCAGCAGTGCGGCCGCCAGCGCGAGCAGGCCCGAGACCTCGGTTTCCTTCTTCTCCACCGTGAGCCGCGTGCTCAGCGACTCGTAGACCTGCTTGAGGTTTTCGGCGGTGCCGGCGTAGAAGTACTCGCCCTTGGTGTCGCGGGCCACGGACTTGAGGGTCTCTTCGTCCAGCCGCACGCGCATGGACCAGCCCTCGAAACCGATCACCTCGCCGTCCACCGTGCCCACGCCCACGGTGTAGACGCGCACGCCCCGGTCGGCCGCCATCTTGGCCGCCTCGGCCGTGTCCACACCGGTGGTGCGCTGGCCGTCGGTGAGCAGGATGACCGCGGCCGAGCTGTAGGAACCGGGGGGCACCGGCTCGAAGGGCTTTTTCTCGGCCTCGGCCCGGGGCTGGTCGATGGCCCGGCCTTGCGGGGCAAACGGGTCGTTGCTGCGCCCATAGGTGACGCTGGCCAGATCCACCTGCCCGGGGAACAGCTCGGAGAGCGCCACCACGATGGCGCTGCCGATGGCGGTGGCGCGCTGCATCTGGAACTTGTCGATGGCGGCGTTGAGGTCTTCGCGGCTGAGGGTGACGGGTTGCACCACCTGGGCCGAACCGGCGAACGCCACGATGCCCACCTTCACATGGCGAGGCAGCTCCTTCAGGAACGCCTTGGCCGCGTTCTGCGAAGCCACCAGCCGGTTGGGCAACACGTCGGTGGCGCGCATGCTGCCCGACACGTCCATGGCCAGGATGATGGTCTGCTGGGTGGACGGCAGCAAGATGGTCGCCACCGGCCGGGCCGAGGCCAGCAGCATCGCGGCGAAGGCGAGCAACAGCAGCACGGGCGGCACATGGCGGCGCCAGCCCGGGCCCTTGCCCATGGCCTCGCGCACGATGGACAGGCTGGCAAACCGCAGCGAGGCCTGCTTGCGCCGGCGCAGCAACCACCAGTACAGCAGCACCAGCAGCGGCAACAGAAGCAGCAGCCACAGGAGCTGCGGCCAGAGGAAACTGAAGGGCAGTGCGTTCATGGGGTGCCTTCCTGCGCCAGCCTGCGGGAGGGTGCGGTCGGGCGCGATGACAGGTGCGACGGCAGGCCCTGGCGCAGCCCGTGGCGGCGCTTGCGCAGGTCCACGAAGCGCAGGATGGCGTCGGCCAGGTCGTCGTCGGTGGCCAGCTCCAGCGTGTCCACGCCCGCGCGCGTGAGGCTCTCGCGCAGCTGGGCTTCGCGCTGTGCGGCGATGTGGGCGAAGCGCTGGCGAAAGCCCTTGTCGTGCGTGTCCACCAGCAGCTGTTCGCCGGTCTCGGCGTCGCGCACATGGATCAGACCGAGGTCGGGCAGGTTCAGCTCCAGCGGGTCCAGCAGGCGCACGGCCACCACGTCGTGGCGCCGCGCCAGCTCGCCCAGCGGCTGCTCCCAGCCGGGCTCGCTGATGAAGTCGGACACCACGAACACGGTGCTGCGCTGGCGCACGGTGTGGGTGGCCGTGCGCAGCAGGTCGGCCAGACGCGTGGGGCCATTGCCCTGGCCTTCGGTCGCAAGCGGCTGACCGATCAGCTGCAACAGGCGCAATACCTGCAGCCGCCCACCGCGCGGCGGCAACACCGTGTCCACCACGGCCTTGCCCCGCCCGCCATAGAGCGCTGCGCCCACGCGGTTGCCGTGGCGGCTGATCAGGCGCGCGAGCACGCCGACAAACCCCTGCAGCAGTTCAAGTTTGCGTTGCTCGCCCGAGCCGAAGTTCACCGAGGGGCTGAGGTCGAGCAGGAACCAGGCCGCCATCTCGCGGTCTTCGGTGAACACACGCACGTGCGGCTGCTGCAGGCGCGCGGTCACGTTCCAGTCGATGTGGCGCACGTCGTCGTGGTGCTGGTACTCGCGCAGGTCGGCCAGGTCGAGCCCGGTGCCGCGCATGAGCGTGCGGTAGTCGCCCTGCAGCAGACCGTCGAGCCGGCGGATCACGGTCCACTCCAGCCGGCGCAGCAGCGCATCCGCTTTCTCGCCCGTGCCCGCTGCGGGCGGTGGCGGCGGCTCGGGCGCGCGGGATTTGAAGAGGCCGAACAGCATGGCGTCGATCCCCGGTTCAGGCGACCTTCTTCTCGTGCTCCAGCGGCCGCGCCGGCGCGGGCACCGCTTTCACGATGCGGGCGATCAGCGCGTCGCTGTCCAGCCCCTCGGACAGGCCTTCATAGGACAGCACCAGGCGGTGGCGCAACACGTCGGGCACGATGTCCACCATGTCTTCGGGGTAGGCGTAGCTGCGCCCGCGCAGCATGGCCAGGGCGCGCGCGCCTTCGACCAGGCCGATGGTGGCGCGCGGGCTGGCGCCGTAGGTGATGAGCTGCGCCATGTCCTTGATGCCGTGCTTCTCGGGCGCGCGGGTGGCCGACACGAGCTTGACGGCGTACTGCACGAGCGAAGGGTCCACATACACCTGCCGGCACTGCGCCTGCAGCGCGGCGAGCTGGTCGGTCGTGGCCACGGCGTTCACCTGCACGGCCGGGCCGGTGACGCGCTCGACGATCACGTACTCCTCTTCGTCGGTCGGGTAGTCCACCAGCACCTTCATCATGAAACGGTCCACCTGCGCCTCTGGCAGCGGGTAGGTGCCTTCGGTTTCGATGGGGTTCTGCGTCGCCATCACCAGGAAGGGGCTGGGCACCTTGTGCGATTCGCCGGCGATCGTCACCTGCCGCTCCTGCATGACCTCCAGCAACGCGCTCTGCACCTTGGCCGGCGCGCGGTTGATCTCGTCGGCCAGCAGCAGGTTGGCGAACACGGGGCCGAGCGAGGTGCTGAAGTCGCCGGTCTTCTGGTTGTAGATGCGCGTGCCCACCAGGTCGGCGGGCACCAGATCGGGCGTGAACTGGATGCGCTTGAAGCGCCCCTGCACCACATCGGCCAGGGTCTTGACGGTCAGCGTCTTGGCCAGCCCGGGCACGCCCTCGACCAGCAGGTGGCCCTGCGCCAGCATCGCCACCATCACCCGCTCCAGAAAGCGGTCCTGCCCGACCACGACGCGCTTCACCTCGTAGAGGATCTGCTCCATGAGCCGGGCGGTGTCGGGGGTTTCAGTGGAATTCATGGGTGCTCCAAAAAATTCAAACAAGGCACAAACGCAGGCATGAAGGGCCTTCGCCCAGTCGCACCGCGGAACTGGCTTTGCCAGGCCGCAGGTGCGGTCCCCCTCCCGCCGAAGGCGAGAGAGGGGGAAGACGCGAAGCGGCGCAGGGGGTGTTCATCTAAAACGGGGGAAGACCGGCGGCGCCGGCCGCACTCTCGATGGGCACAGCAAAACCGATGCCCACGAAGGTCCGGTGGCTGGTGGGGTTGAGGATGCCGGTGACGATGCCGACCACCTCGCCGTCCATGGTGACCAGCGGTCCGCCGGAATTGCCCGGGTTGGCGGCAGCGTCGAACTGGATCAGGTTGTTGATTTCCTGCTCGCCCTCGGGCGACTTGAAGGCACGCCCCAGGCCGGAGATCACGCCCGCCGAGGTCGAGGGCCCGATGCCGAAGGGGAACCCCACGGCCACCACCTCGTCGCCCGGCGCCAGGTCGGCCGTGGTGCGCAATGTGGCCGCGTGAAAGTCGTCGGGAATGACCAGCGCCTGCAGCACGGCCAGGTCGTGCTGGGCCTGCACGCCCGCGATGTTGGCGCCCGACTCGGAGCCGTCGGCGAACACCAGCTTGATGGTCTGGGCCGCCTGCACCACGTGCAGGTTGGTGAGGATGACGCCCTTGTCGGTGATGACCACGCCGGTGCCCACGCCGTGCTCCACGTCTTCGCCCTTCTTGTTCTTCACGTAGGACACGACCCGCACCACGGCGGGGCGGATTTTCTCGGCGGCGCGGGCCGCGCGCGAGGGCAGGTTCTGGGTGGTGAGCGTGCGCAGCACGGCGGCGTCGATGTCTTTTTGCGTGAGCGCCCTGGGGCCGTGCGCCGACAGTTGCCACACGCTGGCCAGCAACAGGGCGCCGAGCAGGGCCAGCGCCGCCCACATCAGGCGCGGGTTGACGGCGGCGGCGGCGAGGCCGGCGCGCCAGCGCGACCGCCGGGACACCTGGCCCACCTGGCTTGGGGCCGGCCGGGCCGCCGCAGCACCGTCACCCGCGGGCGCCGGCGCAGGGGCGGCGCGCGCCGATCGGCTGTACAGGGCAGGCTTTCGCATGGCGACTCCTGGTGCGCCGGGGGCCGGCGGGGGTGACGGACAGGTCCGTTGGACACATCATGCCGCGTTGCCGCGAGCGGCTCAAGCGCTCAACAACTGCCTGAGCACATGGGGGAGGATTCCGCCGGCACGGAAATGGTTCACTTCCATCGGCGTGTCGATGCGCAGCACCAGGGGGATGTCGCGGCGGGCGCCGTCCGGGCCGACGATCACCAGCCGGGCCTCGCTCTGCGGCTGCAGGTCGGCCGGCGGCAGCACGTCGATCACCTCTTCCCCGGTCAGGCCGAGCCGCTCCCACGATTCACCGTCCTGGAACTGCAGCGGCAAGACCCCCATGCCCACGAGGTTGCTGCGGTGGATGCGCTCGAAGCTGCGCGCGATCACGGCCTTGATGCCCAGCAGCTGCGTGCCCTTGGCGGCCCAGTCGCGGCTGGAGCCGGTGCCGTACTCTTCGCCCGCGAACACCACCGTGGGCACCTGCGCCTCGCGGTAACGCATGGCGGCATCGAAGATGCTCATGGTCTGGCCCTGGCCGGTGCCCTCGTGCTGGTAGATCGTGAGGCCGCCCTCCTCGCACGAACCGTCGGGGCCGGCCGGCAGCATCAGGTTCTTGATGCGCACGTTGGCGAAGGTGCCGCGCATCATCACCTCGTGGTTGCCGCGCCGCGCGCCGTAGCTGTTGAAATCGGCCTTCAGCACCCCGTGCGCCAGCAGCCATTGCCCCGCCGGGGACTGCTCCTGGATCGAGCCCGCGGGCGAGATGTGGTCGGTGGTGATCGAGTCGCCGAACAAGGCCATGATGCGCGCGCCACGGACCGAGGCCGACAGGCTGGGGGGCGTGTCCAGCTCGAAGCCCTCGAAGAAAGGCGGCTCGGCGATGTAGGTGCTCTGAGGCCAGGTGTAGGCCAGGCCGTCCACGCCCTGGATGCGCTCCCAGAGCTTGCCCGGCTCGGTGGCGATGCGCTCGTAGTTCTCGCGGTAGGCCTTGCCGTGCATCGCGTGTTTCAGCAGCGCGTGGATCTCGTCGCTGGACGGCCAGATGTCGCCCAGGTACACCGCCTTGCCCCGGGTGCCGAAGCCGACCGGCTCGGTCATGAGGTCGCGCAACACGGTGCCGGCGATGGCGTAGGCCACCACCAGCGGCGGGCTGGCCAGGAAGTTGGCCTTGAGGTTGGGGTGGATGCGGGCCTCGAAGTTGCGGTTGCCCGAGAGCACGGCGGCGCAGACCAGGTCGTTCTGCGCAATGACCTCGTTGAGCTCGGCCGTGAGATCGCCCGCGTTGCCGATGCAGGTGGTGCAGCCGTAACCCGCGAGCGAGAAACCGAGCTTCTCCAGGTAGGGCAGCAGCCCGGTGCGGGTCAGGTACTCGGTGACGATGCGCGAGCCCGGCGCGAGCGAGGTCTTGATGTGCGGCTGCACCCTGAGCCCGGCCTCGACCGCCTTCTTGGCCAGCAGGCCGGCGGCCAGCAGCACGCTGGGGTTGCTGGTGTTGGTGCAGCTGGTGATGGCGGCGATCAGCACGTCGCCATTGCCGATGGTGAGCTTTTTCTGCGCGGCGTGCGAGGGGGGCTCGACCACGGCATGGGCGGTGGCGCGCGCGGGCTTGTTGGCTTCCATCTCGGCCACGAAGCGCGGCGCGCCCGGGGGCGTGGGGGTCGCCTTTTCGGGTGCCGGGGTGTCGGCCGGTTCGCCCAGCTCGGGCTGGTGGCGCGTGTGCAGAAGCGCCGCCGGGCGGTTGAATCCGTTGTCGGCGGCCGGCCGGCTGAACAGCTCGGCGAACTGCTGGGCAACGTGGCCGAGTTCGATGCGGTCCTGCGGGCGCTTGGGGCCGGCCAGGCTGGGGGTCACCAGGCCCAGGTCCAGCGTGACCACCTGCGAGTAGTCGATGTCGCCACGGGCCTGCGAAGCCCCGGGCGCGCCGGGCACGCCGTACAGCCCCTGCGCACGGAAGTAGGCCTCGAAGGCCTCGATCTCGGCCGAGCTGCGGCCGGTGCCCCGGAAGTAGTCGAGCGTCTTGTCGTCCACCGGGAAAAAGCCCATGGTGGCGCCGTATTCGGGCGCCATGTTGGCGATGGTGGCGCGGTCCGGCAGCGGCAGCGACGCCGTGCCCTCGCCGAAGAACTCGACGAACTTGCCCACCACCTTGTGGCGGCGCAGGATCTCGGTCACGGTCAGCACCAGGTCGGTCGCGGTGCAACCCTCGCGCAGGCGGCCGGTGAGCTCGAAGCCCACCACGTCGGGCGTGAGGAAGGACACTGGCTGGCCCAGCATGGCGGCCTCGGCCTCGATGCCGCCCACGCCCCAGCCCACCACGCCGATGCCGTTGATCATGGTGGTGTGGCTGTCGGTGCCGACCAGCGTGTCGGGGTAGTAGAGACCGCCCTTCATGTGCACGCCGCGCGCCAGGTACTCGAGGTTGACCTGGTGCACGATGCCAAAGCCCGGCGGCACGACGCCGAAGGTCTCGAAGGCCTGCATGCCCCATTTCAGGAACTGGTAGCGCTCGCGGTTGCGCTGGAACTCCAGCTTCATGTTGAGGTCCAGCGCGTTCTTCGTGCCGTAGTGATCGACCATGACCGAGTGGTCGACCACCAGGTCCACCGGCACCAGCGGTTCGATCTTCCGGGGATCCTGCCCCAGGCGCAGCGCGGTGCTGCGCATGGCGGCCAGGTCGGCGAGCAGGGGCACGCCGGTGAAGTCCTGCAGCACGACACGCGCCACGGTGAACGGGATCTCGTCGGTGCGTTCGGCGTTGGGCTGCCAGTTGGCCAGACGCACCACCTGCTCGGGCAGCACGCGCTCACCGTCACAGTGGCGCAGCACACTCTCCAGCACGATGCGCAGCGACACCGGCAGGCGGCTCACATGGGGGTGCTGCTTCGCCAGGGCGGGCAGCGAATAAAAACGTCCGCTCTTGCCGGACGCTGTCCGGAAGGATTTGACGGTGGTGGCAAACGGATGCGCGAAATCAACGCGGGATGGCATGAACGACTCCTTCGGGAGGATTCCCGACCGGACCATTCTTGCCGCTCAGGCCATCACCGCGCTGGCTGTAGTGGATATGACCCGCCACGGCCGTCAACCGACCGGGGCATGGCCGGCAAAACGGTGGCCTGCCCCTGAGCGGCGCTCAGGGGCATGGTGTGAGGGCGATCAGATGCGCCCCATCAGCACCAGCACGATCAGGATGACCACCACCAGCCCCAGTCCGCCGCTGGGCCCGTAGCCCCAGCTTTTGCTGTGCGGCCAGCTGGGAAAGACGCCGATCAGCATCAGGATCAGCACGATCAACAGTATGGTTCCAAGGCTCATGATGGGCTCCTGTGTGTGACGTGGGAGACGCTCAATTGGCGGGTGCCGGGGCCGGGGGTGCCGGCTCGATGATCACGGTGGTGCTGCCGCCGGTCTTGCCGGTCTTGCCTTCCTCTCCCGTGGCGCCGGGCGTGCCGGTGCTGCCCTGCACGCCCTGGCCGCCGGTGTCACCCTGCAGGCCCGTGGCGCCGGTGGCACCCGATGCGCCCGCAGGACCGGCGGGCCCGGGCACCGTCACGGTGGTGGGCGGTGTGTTGACCACCACGGGGGTGCGGTCGCAAGCGGCCAGACCGATGGTGGACAGCAGCGTCAAGATCAGGGCAATGTGTTTCATGGGGCATCCTTGTGCGAAAGCGGTGGTGGCGGGTGGGGCGCTGGTCGCCCGGATCACCCTTGTGGCCGGTCGAACCCTTGTGTCCAACCAGCGTGGGCCCAGCGTAGCGGGGCGTTCGGCCACGGTCTGTGCGTTGGCGAACACGCCACCCTCGCTGGCTGCACCCCCCGCTTTGCGGGACAATCCCAGGTGTGATGAAAGCCCCTGAACTCCTGCTCCCCGCCGGCACGCTGCAACGCATGCGCGCCGCCTACGACTTCGGCGCCGACGCCGTGTACGCCGGCCAACCGCGCTACTCCCTGCGCGCGCGCAACAACGAGTTCCGCATGGAACAGATCGCGCAGGGCATCGAAGAAGCCCACGCGCGGGGCAAAAAATTCTTCGTCACCAGCAACCTGATCGCCCACAACGACAAGCTGCGCACCTACATCCGCGACCTGCAGCCGGTGGTCGAACTCAAGCCCGACGCGATCATCATGGCCGACGCCGGCCTGATCATGCTGGTGCGCGAGCAGATGGAGAAGGGCCTCTGGCCCGAGGTGCCGATCCACCTCTCGGTGCAGGCCAACACCACCAACAGCGCGGCGGTGAAGTTCTGGCACAAGCAGGGCGTGAGCCGCATCATCCTGAGCCGCGAACTGAGCCTGGATGAAGTGGCCGCGATCCGCAACGACTGCCCGGACATCGAGCTCGAAGTCTTCGTGCACGGCGCGCTGTGCATCGCGTATTCGGGCCGCTGCCTGCTGAGTGGCTACTTCAACCGCCGCGACCCCAACCAGGGCACCTGCACCAACGCCTGCCGCTGGGAATACAAGACCCAGGCCGCGACCACCGACACCGACACCGGCGAAGCCGTGCCGCTGGCGCAGCTCGACGGCTTCAACTTCGCGCAGGAAGACGAAGAAGCGGCCGCCGCCTTCTCCACCGTGGGCAACGGCCAGCGCCACCCCGAGGCCAACAAGGTCTGGCTGATCGAAGAAGCCGGCCGCCCGGGCGAGCTGATGCCCATCATGGAAGACGAGCACGGCACCTACATCATGAACAGCAAGGACCTGCGCGCCGTGGAGCACGTGGGCAAGCTGGCCGCCATGGGCATCGACTCGCTCAAGATCGAGGGCCGCACCAAGAGCCACTACTACGTGGCGCGCACCGCGCAGGTCTACCGCCGCGCCATCGACGATGCCGTGGCTGGCAAGCCCTTCAACCCCGAGCTGCTGCTGGAGCTGGAAGGCCTGTCCAACCGCGGCTACACCGGCGGCCTGATGGAGCGCCGCCCGGCGCAGGACTACCAGAACTACATCGCCGGCCACTCGGCCAGCCAACGCAGCCAGTTCGTGGGCGAGGTGCTGCAGGTGCGCGAAGACGGCTGGACCGAGGTCGAGGCCAAGAACCGCTTCGCCGTGGGCGACCAGCTGGAAGTGATCCACCCCAGCGGCAACCGCGTCGTGCAGCTCGACGCCATGCGCAACCAGGACGGCACCGCCATCGAGGTCGCGCAGGGCAGCCCGATCCGCGTCTGGGTGCCACTGGGTGCGCCGACCGAAGGCGCACTGATCGCGCGCCTTCTCTGAGGTCAGCGGGTCAAGCCACCGCCAGGCCCTGCGCCTGACGGCTGCCCGCCCACTCCAGCTCGGCCAGGCCGAACACGAACGCTGCCTGCAGCAGCACCCACACCGCGCCCAGCGTGGTGAGCGGCAGGCCCGCGCCCCAGACCGCCCACACGCTGGCGGCCACCCACAGGAAGTTGCCCGCCGCGAGCAGGCGCACGCCCGCCGCCGGAGGCCGGGCCCGCGAAGCCAGGGCGCCCGACAGCAGCGCCGCACCACAGACGATCACACCCGACACCTGCAGCCAGGCCAGGGGCAGGCCCAGCCACCCGGTCAGCAAGTCTGAAAACCCGAAGTGGGCGACGGCCATGCCCAGGCCACTGGCGGCATCCAGCCAGAGCACGCGACGCAACGCAGAAACCGACAGATTCAACATGGTGAACTCCTTGAAGGGATTGAAAAGAAGGAACGGGAGCCGCCATGCTCGGCCCGCGCACGCACCGGGTCCATGACCCCGCAGGTCATGGAGCATCGGCGCACCCGCTCTACCATGTGCCCATGCACGCCTCCACCACCCTCGCCGCTCCCCCCACGCGCCGCGCCAGCGTCGGCGACCACCTGCGCCACTGGCGCCAACTGCGCCGGCTGAGCCAGCTTGACCTGGCGGCGGACGCCGAGCTGTCCACGCGCCACCTGAGCTGCGTGGAAACCGGCAAGGCCAGCCCGAGCCGCGAGCTGGTGCTGCGGCTGTGCGAGCGGCTGGCCGTGCCGCTGCGCGAACGCAACGCCTGGCTGGTCGCGGCCGGTTACGCACCCATGTACCGGGAGCACACCATGGACGACCCCAGCATGCTGGCCGCGCGCCGCGCCGTGCAGCACATCCTGAACAGCCACGAGCCTTGGCCGGCCGTGGCCTTCGACCGGCACTGGAACCTGGTGATGGCCAACCGCATGGTCGCGCCACTGCTGGCCGGTGTGGCGCCCGCGCTGCTGCAGGGGCCCGTTAACCTGCTGCGCATCAGCCTGCACCCGGGCGGTCTGGCGCCGCGCATCGCCAACCTCAACCAGTGGCGCGAGCACCTGTTCGCCCGCCTGCGCCAGCAGATCCACCAGACCGGCGACGAGGGTCTGGCCGACCTGCTGACCGAGCTGATGGCCTACCCGGCCCAGCCCGCCGATGCCGCACAGCGCCTGGACGGCGAACACCCCGGCGTGCTCATGCCCTTTCTGTTCCAGACGCCGGGTGGCACCCTGCACCTGATCAGCACCACCACCGTGTTCGGCTCGCCGGTGGACATCACCCTGCAGGAACTGGCGCTGGAAACCTTCTTTCCCGGCGACGAAGCCACCGCCGATGCCTTGCGCGCGATGACCGCTACCATGCCGGCATGAGCGCAGCGAAGGGCCGTTCCCAAGCAAGCTCGCACCGCAGCCCGCAGGGCGAACGTACTCCAGTGAGCGCCGCTCGGCCGCTCCGAAGGCGCTCAGCCCCGCAGGGCGCAGCACAGAGGGAATTCCATTGACCACCCCCACCATCCCTGTCGCCACCGCGATCACCCGCCAGCTCGACGCCATCGCCCAGCGCTGGCCCACGCCCCGCGTGCGCCGCCTGCACGTGCCGCACCGCGACGCGGCGCCGGGCGAACACGATGCCGAGTTCTGCGCGATCGAGCTGGACGACGGCGCCTTCGGCCTCTCGTACGTGCTGCTCGGCGACACGCTCAACAGCCTGCTGGCGGCCCACGGCGGCGGTGCCCTGCCCCTGGCCGGCGCCGACCCGATGGGCCTGGCGTCCAGGCTGCTCGACGGCAACGCCGTGGAGCGCGCCCTGGCGCTGGCCGCCATCAACGCCATGACCGATTCGGTCTGGCGCCGCGTGGGCTACGAGCCGCCGCCGGCCGGCAACTCGCTGGGCGATGTGGAACTCGCCGCCACCGACCACCTGGGCATGATCGGCTTCTTCCCGCCGCTGGTGCGGCGCGTGGCCGAGGCCGGCGGGCGCCTGTCGGTGGTGGAGATGGACGAAGCCATGGTGGCCCGCCAGCGCGAGCGTTTTCCCGGCGTGACCATCGGCCTCGACCGCGCGCTGCTGGCCGACTGCAATCTGGTGGTTGGCACCTCCACCATGCTGCTCAATGACACGCTGGACGGCATGCTCGCGGCCGCGCCCCGGGCCACGCGCTTCGCGGTGATCGGCCCTTCGGCCGGGCTCTGGCCCGACACCCTGTTCGAGCGCGGCGTGACGCTGCTGGGCGGCACGCGGATCACCGACCCGGCCGGCTTCGCCGCGGCCATGGCCGCCGGTGCATCGTGGAGCGGTGCCACGCGCAAGTTCGCGATCGAGCGGGGCGCATGGCCGGGCTGGCGGGCGCTGACCCAAGGAGTCTGACCTGCCGCGGGACCGCCGGGCTCAGAAGTTGCGTGACTCGTTCTGGCCACCGGCGGGGATCGACAGGCCCCATTGCGCGAACGTGATCACGCCGGTCGACGAGGTGCCGTTGAAGCGCACGCCCAGTGCCTCCTGGCCTTCCACCCACAGCACCTGGCTGGTGCTCGCGCCCTGCGAGGGCTTGAACGGCACGAGATCGAGCACCTCGGCCTTGGTCATGCCCGGGGTGAGGGCCTTGTAGGCGTCGTGCAGGGTGTTGATGTCCGATCCACCGCCGCCACCACCACCGCATCCCGACAGGGCCGCCAGGGCAAAGGCCAGAGACAGGGCGCCCACCGCGCGGCGGCGGAGGGTTTGAAGGGATCGGGTCATGGTGTGTTCCTTGTTTGAAATGACGAGCAGGCAAGGACCCGCCACCCGTTGCCGAGCCTGCTTCGCCTCCCTGCGCGCATCCTAAAGGAACGATGCCGTCCACCCCCCTCCCGCCCCGTCCATCCTGTCACTGTGGCGTGCTGAACAAGTCCTTGGGAGCGGGCGCCGGCGCGGCGCCGCCGGTGTTTGCCGCGTTGGGCGGTGGTGTCGTGACGGTGGGGGGGGCCTTCACTGGGGCCGGCGCGTTCGCTGGAGCTGGCGGGCGGTTTGCGGGTGCGGGTGCGGGTGCGGGTGCGGGTGGCGAAGGTGAAGGTGAAGGTGAAGGTGAAGGTGAAGGTGAAGGCGATGGCGATGGCGATGGCGGTGGCGGTGGCGGTGGCGGTGGCGGTGGCGGTGAGGGTGGCGGTTTTGCAGGAGCAGGCGCAGGCACTTTTGCAGGTGCAGGTGCAGGTGCAGGTGCAGGTGCAGGTGGAGCTGGAGGCGGTTTCGATCCTTCGGCCACCGCCTTGTCCACCCCGGCCCGGCGCTGCTGCTCCGATTGCTGCTGCATCTGCAGGCGCGCATTGCGCGCCGCGGACGGGTCCGGGATGGGGGCCGCGGGGTTCAGGGTGCTGTTGCGGATGCGGTCGGCCTGGGCCTGGGCCGCCATCTGGTTCAGCGGCAGGTAGTCGGTGTGGAAGTTCAGCTCCACCGACGAGTTGAGCTCCAGGTCGGTGTTGATCTCCTCGGTGCGCTGGGTGCGTTCCGTGGACACGTAGCTGATGGTGTTCTCCACTTCGGCGCTGGCGCCCCAGGGGCCGACGCCGAAACTGCCACTGGCTTTCACCCGGTTCTTGAAGCCGAACTCGCTGCCCTTGTCTTCGTTGGCGGCGCTGCGGGTGTCGATGTGGAAACGCATCGACGCGTTGATCTTGCCGCTGTCGATCACGATGCGCTGCATGCCCATCATCACCATGGTCGCCAGCTGCTGCTGGCGCTGACGGGCCAGGTAGCGGCGCGCGAACGGCACCAGCTTCTCGGGGTTGCTGGCGTCGATCGACTCCTCCGGCGGCACGCCCAGGGTGGCACGGATTTCGGCTTCCCCCGGCATCGAGGCACCGCCGCGCAGGCGCAAGGGGATGTTGGCGAACTCCTCCATGTCCTCCGGATCGACCTTCTCCCCGGGCTTGGGCAGGTCCTCGGGATCGGGGGCGTCGTATTCGATCGACTCGGGGAAATGGTCGGCCACCCATTGCCGCACCTGCACCAGGCCGAACTGCGTGCGCTCGAAACCCTCGGCCGAGGCCGACACCGCGTTGAGCAGCTGCACGTACTGGTTCATCTGCTGCGCGTTGGCGTCGAGCATGGCCTTGAACACGCCGTTGATCAGGTCGGTGACGAAGCGCGGGAACGACACGGCGTTCAGCACGTTGCGGGTGATGCCCGCGATGCGGTCTGCGCTCTCGCCGAACCCCGGCTGTGCCGACTGCGCGGTGGCCAGCGGCACCGCAGGCCTGGCCGTGTCGCGGCGCTCGATCTCGCCCTCGGCCTGGCCCTCTTCGGCAATCAGCTCGGCGGCCAGCGTGGACACCTTGACCATCGCCTGCGCCAGCGCCAGGCGCTGCGGCGGGGGCAGCCCGTGGTAGCGGGGCGTGCGCTCCAGCACATCGCGCACGGCCTGGCGGATCCAGGGCGGGGGCGCCTGCGCCGGGGCCGTGCGGGACGACGGCGCCGCGGCGGTCGACAGGGCGCCTGCGGCCATCATGGCTAAGCCGCCATCAACAGGGGCGCCATCGGCGCGGCGTCGGCGCCGGGCTGGCGCACGGGCGCGGCCGCCGCGGGCGCAGCCGCCAGCCAGCGCTGCGCCGCCGCGATCACCGCCACGTCCTCGGGCCGGGCCGGGTCGAAGCGGATGGCGCTGTCCGCGACATGCTGCCCGAGCCACAGCAGCACGGTCTGCCCGTGGCGCCCCCGTTCGAGGTGCTCCCGGGCCATGCCGGGGGGCACGCCGTTCTGGCTGCCGACCATGGCCACCAGGCGCCACAGGTCGTTCACCCCGAACGCGGCCTGCAGCAGGCGGTCGCGCAGGAACACCAGCGCCGTGTTGATGGTCTCGACGATGTCGCGCGCGGCGATGGCGGCCATCGGGTCGACCCGCTGCGCGAGGAACGCCCCCAGACCTTGCGCGTGGGTCGCCAGCAGCACCTGCTCGCGCAGGTCGACGCCGTCGGCCTGCGCCACGATGGCCTCGCACAGGGCGCGCATCAGGCGGTCGAAATGCGGCGTCTCGATCACCCGCGCGAAGATCGCGTTGCGCTCATCGGCATCCAAGCGCGCGCGCCGACCCCGCCAGAATTCGTGCAGCAGCGTCGCGGTCGGCCCCAGCGGCTGGGTGATGGTGCCGCTGACGAACAGGCCGGCGATCAGCTCGGCCGTGACCAGCAGCCCGGCCCGCTCCAGCTCGCTGGCGAAGTACAGCGGCGCGGCGGCGTCGAGCTGGACGCGGTCGTCGACCGTGGGCGCGGCCTCGGGCAGGTCAAAGTCGATGCCGGCCAGCGCCGTGGCGTGGGCCCGCTCGTGGCGGTCGAGCGCCGACAGGGCCACCGACACCGCGCCGAGCAGGGCCGCGTGCGGGTGCGGCACCGGGGCGCGGGCGGGCGGTGGCGGTGGCGGCGGCGCGAGGCGCAACATGGCCCACCCCTCAACCCGCCGCGGCCGGCGCACCCGCGGGGTTCGAGCGGGTGTTCGGATCGAACGGCGTGGCGTTGCCCTGGATGCTGGCGATCATGCCGGGCGAGGCCAGCTTCTCCATCGGGAAGTAGTCCGACTTGAAGTTGACCCGCACCTCGCCGGTGAGCTTGGCCTTCATCTCCTGGCTGGAACTCGAGGTCTCATCGACCGAGGACGAGACCGTGGTCATGTGGCTCTGCACGTTGGTGTTGGCGCTGGCCGCACCGCCCCAGCCGAAGTGCGCGCCGGCCACACTGGTGTTCTTGTTGTAGCTGGAGTCGCGGTCGTACAGCGAGGCCTTGGCGTCGCGCTTGGCGTCGTCGGAGGCGCGGAAATTGAACACCACCTTGGCGTTGATCAGCCCGTCGGTCACCACGATGCGGTTGATGCCCAGCATCACCATGGACGACAGCATCTGCTGGCGGCTGCGCGCCATCTGCATGCGCGCGGCCATCACCAGCCGGCCTTCCTGCTCCTCGTCGGACAGGTCGGTCACGGGCTCGGCCAGCTGCAACTCCTGGCTCACGCGCGCCAGGGCCTCTTCGGCACTGTCTTCGTTCTTCATGCCCAGGCGCGGGCCTGCCTCCGTGTCGCTGGTGTCGATGGCGAGGTCGGTGGGGAAGCGCTGCGACATCCAGTCGCGCGCGTTGTTCATGCTGATGTTGTCGGCCGCGAACTGGTCGACGGTCTGCGCCACCGCCTTCAACAGATCGGCATACGCCTCCATCTGCTGGATCGATGCATCGACGATGGCCTGGAACACGTTCTGGATCAGCCCGCCGACGAATTTCGGGAAATCGACGGCGCCAACGAAGTTCTTGAAGTTCTCGGCGCCCTGCTTCACCGAGCCGGCCTCGAAGTCGCTGCCGGCGAAGGTGCCGATTTTTTCGGACGCCTTGTTCTTGGCCTGGTCCACCGGGTTGGCCAGCGCCTGCGCGGGCGCGCCCTGCCCCGCCAACGCCGGCGCAGGCGCAGGCGCTTTCGCGAGCACGCCCTTGCCGGGTGTGAGTTCCTGTTTCGCCAGGCCCTGCGGGTTGGCCATGTACGAGGCAACGCGCACCATGGTGCGCGCGATCTCCTGCTGTTTCTCGGGTTCGAGCTCGCGGAAACCGGCCGAGGATTCAAGCAGGTGGCGCACCTGCGGGCGCACCGCACGCAGGGTATCGTCGTCCAGCCAGGCCGGCTCGGTGTGCGGGTTGCGGACGATGGTGGCGGACATGGCGGGCTCCGTGAAGTGCATCAGGCCGTCGGCGCGGTCGCGGCCGGTGTCTGGCCGCCGGCTGCGGGAGCGGGCGGGCGCGAGGCCATCGTCTTGACCATGCCCGGCTGCGCGTTCATCTGGATCGCGGCGATCGCCTCGGGGTTCGCCAGCTTCTCCAGCGGCAGGTAGTCGCTCTTGAAGTTCACCTCCATGCTGCCGGCCAGGCTGGCCTTGGTTTCCAGGCTCGCGTTGATCGAGGTCTGCGAGGCCGACGCCATGTTCAGCACCGGCTGCGCCGTGGTTTTGTAGGTGCCCTTGGTGTAGAAGCTGGCGTCGCGGCCGCCGGTGTCGTAGGCGCCGTCGGCGGAACGGGTGAAGCCGCGGTTGGATTCGTTGCTGCTCTGCTCGTTGGTGCCTTCGCTGGTGGTGCTCTGGAGGTTCTTGTCGTAGTCGAACTTCTGCGCGCTGCGGCGGAACTGCATGTTGTCGCGCGCCTTGAAGTCGTACATGACCTTGGCCGAGATCTTGCCGTCGGTGACCACGATGCGGTTGATGCCCAGCATCACCATCGTGGCCAGCAGCTGCTGCCGGCTGGTCGCGAGCTGGGTGCGCGCGGCCGGCACCAGCAGCGCCTCGACCAGTTCGTCGTCCAGCCGCTCGATCGGCTTGTCCAGCGGCAGCGACTGGTTGATCTTCGCGACCGCGCTCTTCTCGTTGACGCCTTCGCGCACCGTCACCCGCGGCCCGGCCGCCTGTTCGTCGCCGAAGGAGAACTCGCCGGTGTCCATGCTCAGCTGGAACACGTCCGGGAACTGCTCGATCAGGTGATCGCGGCCCTGGTTCTGGGTGGTGTTGTCGTCACGGAACTGGTTGAGGCTCTTGGACACGTCGGCGACGAGCTTGGCGTAGGCCTCCATCTGTTCGATCGAGCTCTTGACGATGGAATGGAACACGCCGTCGATGAGCCCGGCGCAGAAGTCCGGGAAGTTCACCGCTTCCAGCAGCGCACCGGCGACGGCCGCACCCTCGCGCGCGCTCTGCGCGGTGAACTTGCCCTCTTCGTCGGTGTTGTTGCCGGCGGATTTCTTCAAGGCAAAGTTCTCACCCGCCAGCGCCCGCACCTGCGGGCTTTGCTGCTCGGGCTTCAGGCGCACGCCGTCCGGTTCGGCGAGGTAGCTCGCGATCTGGACCATGCCTTTGGCCAGGCTCTCGCGCTTGTCCGGCGTCAGTTGGTTGAACGCGTCGCTGCTTTCGAGCAGTCGGCGCACCTGCTGGCGGGCCACGGCCAGCGTTTCACGGCTGGCAGGCTGTGGTGCGGGGCGTGCGGCGACCTGGGTGCGGGGAGGAAAAATGGCGGACATGGCGGGTCGCTCCGGATCTGTGGCCGTGTGGAACACGGCCGGTGGTTCATCGGGGCTGCGGCGGGCGGACCCGCCCACAGGGTCATTGCTGGCTCTGGGCTTCCTCGATCGCTTCCCGCATCTCGAACTCGATCGGTCGCACATACAGGCTGATGCGGGCCTGCGTGGTGGGCGTGACCCGCAGGCTGAGCACCGAGAAGTGCCCCTGCTGGCTCACGTCGTCGACACCGAAGGCATCGAGCCAGCGCGAGAGCGCCAGCAGTTGTCGCGGCCGCTCGGCCAGGCCCAGCTTGATCAGGTCCAGAAACCGGGCCGGCAGGTCGGGGATCGCGGCCAGCAGGATCTCCAGCTTGAGCTCCACGCCATCGGTGGTCTCGCGGATGCCGATCAGCACGCCGCCCGCCGGCAGCTCGAAGCGCCCGCCCAGCGCGACGCCCACGATGCGCATCAGGCTGGGCAGCTGGTGGCCGATGCCCAGGCGGTTCATCAGCGGCCCGAGCGCGCTGACCGCCAGCGCCCCCCGGTGCAGGAAGGTCACGCGCTGGCTGCCGCTGTCGCGCTTGCAGCCGATGGAGGTGAAGATGGGCATCAGGGTCGGCATCTCGGCCATCACCCGGCGCGTGAGCTCGGCGAGGGTCGGCGACAGCGCGTCGATCTGCGACGGCAGCAGCTCGTAGTAGATCTTCGCCGCGTACAGGCCGTCTTCGTCAAAGGCGCTGCCGAACCAGGCACCGAAGTTCATCCAGCTCATGCCCCCGAAACCGCGCCACTCCTCGCTGCGGCTGTCGAACCAGCGCAGCGCGTCACGCCCGAACACGGGCTGGATCAGGCGGCGCATCTCGCGCGTGGCCTCGTCACGGCGGGCCACGGGCGAGGCACCCGGCCCCAGCGGTTCGATGGTGAAGCGCAGCGTGTGGGGATCGGACTCCGAGAACGAGGGTTCGTAGGGCACCGCGCCCGGCGTGAGGCGGTTGTTGGCGTAGGAGACGTCGTCGTCCGGCAGGTAGAAGGTGCGCTCGATGAGGTCGCCGACATAGGGCATGGGGTCGCGGGTGCCCAGCGCCTGCGACGCGGCGTTCAGCGAACGCGTCACCAGGTTCTTCATCGGGTGGGCTCGGGTGCCTGGATAGGACATGGAAGTTCTCCTGAAGCGTGGGGATGCGTGGCGACCGGCGAAGCGTCAGAAGCTCGGCAGGCTGATGCCCGCCGAATCCAGCGCATCGCGCGCCATCTGCGGCATCTCGATGGGCTTGCTGGTGATCGTCGGCGACTCGACCGGCTGCGAGAAATCTTCGACCCGCTGGTCCCCGATGCCCCCCACCGCGATCAGCTGCTCGCAGGCCTGCAGCAGGTCCCAGTCGGTGGGGTCTTCCATGGGCCGGTCGCTGCCGCGCAGCTGCGGGTTGGTGAGCGCGTTGGTCGAGATCACCTCGCCCAGGCGGTTGGTCAGGCGCTGGTGGTTGCGCGAGAGCCAGGCGATGACAATGGCGCCGCACTTGGCCTGGGTGCGGTAACGGTGGCTGTTGCGGGTGCCGCCGAGGTAGTTGGCGTTGACCTGGTCCATCACCTGCCACATGTCGCGGGCGCCGAACGAGGTTCGGATCTCCTGGTCGCTGAGCAGGTCGCGGTACTCGATGATCAGGGTCTTGAGCTCTTTGGAGAACTGGTAGGCGATGCCGTAGCAGTTGCGCGACAGGCTGGCGGCGAGGTCGCGTGCGGCCTTGCGCACCTGCTCCTGCGAGACCGACAGCGGGATCTGGCTGCGAAACATGCGGTCGACGGTGAGCTGGCGGCCGAACGAGGACACCGACGACACGAAGCGCCACCACAGGTCGTTGAACTCGCGGTTGGGCTGGTTGATGCTGGGGTCGCCACCGGGCGCGCCGAAGGCGCGCATGTAGAGGTCGCGGCGCTCGCCTTCGGTGATGCGCTCCGAGGCCTTCTTGTAGTAGCCGTAGAGGTAGTCGCCGGTCTTGCCGTAGCTCAGCGGCAGCAGGCCGGCGCGGAACAGCTCGACGATGCGCTCGACCACCTGGGGCATGCGCGCCTCTTCCAGCTGGTAGGAGAAGTAGATGGCCTGGGCGGCGTCGAGGTTCTCGCGCACGATCTCGCCGTCGGTGGCCTCTTCGAGGTCGGGCAGCGGGATGTCGAACGAGGACGGCGAAGCCCCACCGACCACACCGCTCTGCATCTCGTAGGTGTTCTCGATCCGGCTGGTGAGCCAGGGGTCGTTGGCGCTCACCCCGTCCGCCGCGAGCTTGCGCACGACCGCGGCCAGGTTGCGCCCGCTGAGCACGCAGACCTTGTCGGCCGCGTTGGGCTGCATCTCCTTGACCGGCTGGCGGTCCTGCGGATCGCCCCCGGGTTCGATGCAGCCGAAGATGTCTTCGTCGATCAGCCGGGACTGGATCTGCGAACGCAGGGTGACCACGTACTTCTTGCTCAGCAGCTCGAACGCGGCGTCGAACAGCGCCCGGCACTCGCGGTACTCGCCCTGGGCGGCGCTGACCTTCTGCACGAAACCCCGGCGGCTGTCGTCGGTCGTGCCTTCGAGCTGCAGCAGGCCGCAGATGCCGACGATCTCGCGTTCGCTGGCTTGCAGTGCATCGAGGAAGTTGGACGGCACACGCTGGGTGCCGATCAGGCCGTACTTGTGGACAAACTCGCTGTCTTCGGCGTCGGCCAGCTCGTCCCAGGGTTTCTGCGCGTAGGTCGCGGCCACCTTGCGGTAGAAGGGGTCGGCGACCACGTCGCTGCGCAGCTTCTCGACGATGCCGGCGAGCTCCTCCAGCTGGCGGACACTGAGGCCGCCGCTGGTGTCGGCGGTGTTCTGGATGGTTTCTAAGACCTGCCGCCGAGCGCGCAACGCCTGCCGTTCTTTCAGTTCGCGCTCGCCGAGGTCGACCAGGAGGATGCGGTTCATGGTATGTCCTTCGGTGGTTGGGGCCCGCAGGCCGGAAGTGGTGGTGGAAGACCGGCGGGTGCCAGCGGTGGTGGCCGCGGCGCGGCGCGAGGAGGCCGCGGCGCCCGGGGCAGCGCGCGAGGGGGTGGGTTTACTTCGGGTGACCATGGCTCTCTCCTTGTTTGCCGGGTGTCATCGGTGGTGGCCTGGGTGCTCAGGCAACCGCCAGAGCGTCGGGTTCATCGGCAGGGCGGTCTTCTTCTCGCAGCCGGTGGTCGATGTCCGCGTCGAGCCGCCGCAGCGCGGCCAGCGCATCGAGCACGCCCGCGCCGCAACCGGTCACGCCGGCCACCGCAAACGGCCGCGCGCTGGCGATCAGGATGTCCCGCGCCTCGACGCTGTCCAGCGGCTGGGCGCGCCGCTGGGCGCGCGACGCCAGCAGCGCACAGACCGCGGCCACGTGCGGGGCGGCAAAGCTGGTGCCGCTGGCCAGTTGGTAGCCGCTGATGCCACAGGTGCGGATGTCGCGGCCGGGCGCACACAGGGCCACGTGCCCGCCCCGGGTGGAAAAGGACGCGGGGCCCAGGCCGCGCTCGATCGCGCCGACCGCGATGACCCCGGGCAGCGCCGCCGGGAAGTAGCGCTCGCTCAGGCCCGAGTTGCCGCTCGCCGCCACCAGGATCACGCCCCGCGCCAGCGCGTAGCGCACGACTTCCTCGTGGGGCCGTGGCGCGTCGGCGTCGAGCATGGACTCGGGCGTGCCGAAGCTCATGTTGATGACCTTCACGCCCAGGTCGATCAGCCGTTTCATGCCGGCGTCGATGTTGTCCAGCGCGCCCACGCCCACGCGTTTGTCGCCCGGGCCGAGCGCGGCGCCCAGCACCCGCACCGGCGTGAGCCCGCAGGCGCCCGCGGCGCCCGGGGGCATGCCCTTGCCGAGAGCCGCCATGATGCCGGCGCAGCCGCTGCCGTGGCCCACCTCGTCCTGCGGGCGTTCGCCGGCGCGGCGGTAGTCACCGACCAGGGTGACCCCGCCCACGGTCTCGGGGTCCAGGTCCACGCTGTCGAAACCCGCGCGCAGCCGCGACGCCAGCTCGACATGGGTCAGCGAGACCCCGGTGTCGGCCAGGCCGAGCACCACCGCCGGGTCACCGCCTTCGTAGCGCAGGGCCTCGTCGATGCGGGCGCATTGCCGCACCCAGGTGTGGTCCAGCGTCCGGAGGTCGGCCACCGTCCCGGGCGCGTCGGCAAACGGCGCGTGGCTGAGGTGGTTGGCCGTGACCCGCTCGACCATGGGAAGCTCCGCCAGCGCCTGCAGCAGCGCCGGCATGCCGGCCGGGTCGCGCACCTGCACCCGCAGCACCCGGGCCACGCCGCTGATCTGCTCGACCTCGTCGAAGCGGTAGGCGCCGGGCACGGCGCGCGCGCTGCGCGGCTGGCGTGCACTGTGCAGGCGCACCGCGCGCAGCGCGCCGCCGTGGTGGCGCAGCAGGCGGTCGATCACGCCGCCGTCGATGCGCTCGGCCATCTCGGCGCCGTGGTGGGTGCAGGCGCGCCAGCCCGGCACGTGCTCCGGCATCTCGCCGAGCTTGAGCGTGAGCAACAGGCGGCCGCGCACGGTGCGGGGGGTGTTCATGACGGTCTCCATTGCCCGAGCCGGCCGTCGCTCAGTTCGACACGCGCCACCTGCCCGTCACCAAAGTCGACCTCGGCCTCGCACCCGAGCTGCGAGGCCATCGGCGCGAGCACGATGCGGCCGTCCTCGGCGCCGACCACGGCCACGCTCTCCCCGGCCGCGCGCACGCGCGGCAGGCGCCCGGGGCGCAGGCCGGGCGCGCTCAGGTGCACCCGGCCCGAGGTGTCGCCCGGGCCGGTGCCGGCGCCGGGCTCGACCCGGGTGACCCGCGGCGCCGCCGCGCGCAGCAGGGCCTGCTGCAGCCGGTTGACCGGCATGCGCGAGAGGCGCGCGATCACGTCGGTGCCGGCCTTTTCTTTCAGCTCGTTGAGCTGCTGCACGGTGCGCACGCCGATGCGTTCGAGCTGGCGCTGCTCGGTCTCGGAGATCTGGTCGCCCAGGGCTTCGCGCAGCGAGAACTTCGGGTCTTCGGTGCTGTAGTCGACGCTGTTCTCGTCGATCATCGGTTTGGTGATGGTGGTCAGCTGCAGCTTGATGCTGCTGGCCTCGGTCTCGCCGGGACCGGCCGGGCGCAGGTAGATGTCGTCGTCCAGGATCTGCACGAAAGCGCGCAGGTCCAGCGACACCTCCTTGACCGCGAAGGTCAGCGGCAGCTTGCCCAGCCGCGCCTTGATGGCCATCGAGGCCTGCGCCTTGTCGAGCTGTTCGGTCAGCGACGAGATGAACAGGTCGAAGGGGACGCCGGCGTCCTGCAGCAGCGGCGTGCTCATGGTGCGGCTCCCACATCGCCACCACTGCTCCAGCCGAGCGTCAACCGCGAGGGCGTGGCGCTCCAGGTGTTGACCTCGCTGCTGCGGGTGAAGTCCGCAAGCAGCACACAGCCGCCGTCGCGGAACACCGGCCGCAGATCGATCGGCAGGGTCATGTCGACCTGGGACAGGCGCAGGCCTTCGCGCGCCTCGATGGCCAGCAGACCGTCGTGCAAATCGTCCAGCAGCTGGGAGAGCTCGCGCATCATCACGGCCTCCCTTCGGCGGCCGGCGGCGCGGCGGGTGGCAACGCGGGCGGTGGCGCGGCGGGGCGCATGGCCGGCGAGTGCTGCTGCACCAGGGCGATCTTGGCGGCGTCGGCCAGGCGGTCGAGCGGCAGGGTCTCGCTGACGAAGTTGAGCTTGACCTCGCCAAACAGGTCGGCGCGCACGGTGGATTCGTTCTGCGCGTTGACCGCGAGCGTGGACACCATGGTGGTGCTCTGCGAGGTCTGGCTGAGGCTGCCGCGCTCGCCCCAGGTGGCGACCGCCTGGGGATCGCTGCTGGTGGCGTACTGCACCGCGGCGGCATCGCGCGCCGCCGCGCGGAACATGACCTTGGCGCTGATGCTGCCGTCGCGCACGGCGACACGGTTCAGGCCGAGCAGCACCATGGTGGCCAGCAGCTGCTGGCGCTCGGCACCCACCTTGTTGCGCACCTGCGGCAGGATCTGCTGCTCCAGCAGCTCGGTGCTCAGTTCCTGGCCTTCGAGGCCGTAGTCGGCCAGCCACACCGGGCTCAGTTCCTCCGCGCGTGGCGAGAGCCGGGGCTCGGTCCCGGCGGCGTCCGGCAGCTGGAGCACCACGTCGCCGGGGTAACGCGACACCAGCCAGTCGCGCGCCTGGTTGAAGGTCACGTTCTCTTCGGTGAACTGATCCACCGTCTTCGCCACCGCCGACACCAGGCCGGAGTAGCTCTCCATCTGCCGGATCGAGGCATCGACGATGGCGTCGAAGGTGCCGTGCACGAGCTGCGAGACGAAACCGGGGAAGTCGATTTCATTGACCATCGCGCCGGCCCGGCGGGCGATGGTCTCGGTGGCGGGCGGCTTGCTCGACGCAGCCGGTGCGGGGGTGCCGGAGCCGGCAGCCGGCGCCGGCGCGCCCGGCTGCCCATCCGCCTGCGCACGCGAGATCGCCGTTCCGTTCCGGGACGGAAAGATCCTGCCGCTGTTGCGCGTGGTGTCGGACACGGTTCGCTCCTCAGGCCGGGCTCAATGCGGCGTACCGGTCGACATCGGGTTTTTCGGCGTTGGCGTCGCGCCAGCCGTTCTCGCGTTCGTAGCGACCGTCGCCACGCAGTGTCAGCTCGATGACGGCGTCGGCATTGCCCTGCGACAGGCCACGGAAGCGGTAGTCGATGCGCACACGCAAGCGCGCCACCCCATCGGCGTCGGCGCCGTCTTCGATCTTCGCGACCACCTCCACCCCATAGGCCAGGTTCGCGGGCAGGCCGGCGGTGATGCGCACATCGCCGAGACTGCCGTTCGCGGCGCGAAATTCGATCTTCAACGGCAGCGGCGTGGGCGCGCCATCAATCGCCGGCCAGTCGTTGATGTCGATCCGGACATCGGTGGGCGCGGCCGAGCTCACGCTGGGCGACAGCATCGAAGGCGACTTCAGTCCTTCGAGCTGGTCGAGCGCCCAACGGCTGCCGCCGGCTTCGCCGATCACCCGGCTCATGCGCACGCCGAGCACGCGGCTGGGTTCGATCGGTTCGCGGCGCGCGCCGGTGGCGTCGAGATTCAAGGCGCGCACCGACCGCGGCGGCGACGCCAGACGCAGGCCGCCGTTGCCGCGCACCGACAGCGACTGCGCGCTCACGGCGCTCGCCGGCAGGTGCAGGATGCGCCAGTTGCCGTAGTCGGGCTGGGACATGTTGCCGAAGTCGGCGGCGAAGTCGGCGAACGGCAGCCAGTCTTCGTAGCCGTGGTTCGGAGGCCGGAATTCAATCGGGTCGTTGTCGAACGCGATCCGCGTGTCCCAGGGATTGAGGATCTTGACCTGGGCCGCGTTGGCGTCGTCCAGGTCGCCGCGGATGCCGGCCACCACCACCGCATGCGGCGCGCCGACGATCACCACCCACAGCGGTCCGTGGGCGTTGAGCCATTCGGCCCATTGCCTGGGCGAGTGGTAGATGCTGGCATTGGACGGCTGGTCGATGACGACGAAGCCGTAGCGGTCGCGCACGGCCTTGAGCAGATCCCAACCGTAGGAACTGGCGAGACTGCCGCCGACCTCGTTGACGATGGATTCGGGCGTGTGCGACTGCTGCCGGCGGTGCGCCAGCAGCATCGCCATCGAGGCCGCCCAGCAGGCGTCTTTGTTGGGCTGCGGGATCAGGTGCACCGGAATGTCGGACGGGCCATCGTTGCCGAGCGCACGGCCGTGGGCGAGTGAGCGGGCATGGGAAGCGCCCAACGAGAATGCCGAGGCCGACGCCGGGCTGCGACCGGCGACACCGCCCGAATGCATGATCTGGAATTCCAGATAGCCGCCGGTGCTGCGGGTGCGGTCTTCGTAGAACGTGAGGAAATCGGCGAACGAGAGCTTGATCGGCCCACGCGCCGGATCGTGCATGTACATGGTGGTGTCGGAGCCGTCCGCCGCGCCGCCGCTGGTCATGCCCACCAGCACCCGCACATGACCGCCGCTGCCGCCGCCGTCGCCGATGCTGAGCGCCTGGTCGATGTACAGCGGCCCGTTGGCGGCGAGCATGTCGCGCCAGGCTTCGATGGTGTAGGACGCCGGCGCTTCGGCCATCAGGTTCCAGGCGTCGGCGACGTAGCCGCGCTGGCGGCCGTACAGGCCTTTGTTGAAGGCATCGAACACCCCCACCTTCTCGGCGATCACGGTGTCCGGGATCGACTGCTGGTCGCGCCAGCCCACCACCATCGATGCAGCGGCGGCCCAGCACGCCATCGGGCCACTCTGATAGGTCATCGGCGTATCGGTCCAGTGCACCGAGAACGCATCGCCCAGCGCACGGCTGCCCATGCGGCCCGGCGCACCCAGCGACAGGCTGGTGGTGCGGCCTTCGATCCAGTCGATCTTGTTCTGCATCAGCCGACAGCCTCGGTTGAGGTCGTCGGTGTCGGCGCCGGTGTGCACGCCGACCACGTAGGAGCTCAGTACGCCGCTCTTGTCGCTGATGTAGTAGACCGGCGAGCCGCTGGCGCGCTTGAGCGTGAGGATGGGATAGCTGAAGGTGCTGTCGTCGTCGGCCAGCGCGGCGATGTAGCCGGCGTGCAGGTGCTGCTTGAAGCCGTCGATCGCCTTGGTCAGCTCCGGCACTTTTTCCGAACGCGACGAATAACCGCAGACCACGACACCTTCGGGCCGCGACTGGTTGAGCTCTTCCAGGGAGTCGAACCACTGCCCGTTGGGCGCATCGATCGGCACGTTGTCGATCACCGCCAGATCGGTCGCCTTGTTGCTGCCGGCGTAGCTGGCAGGGATCCGCCATGAGGCGGAGGTGAGCGTGGTGCGGCCGAACGGTTCGGTGGAACCGCCGCCGTTGCCGTTCTTGCCCGGGATGATGGTGACACTGGTCTTGTTGTAGAGGTTGTGGGCGCAGGTGAGGATGCGGTTGCGACCGATGTAGAAGCCGGTGCCGCGACCGACTTTGCCGGCGCCGTCCTGCATCTCGAGCAGACAGATGGCCGAGTGCGGGAAGAGCGTGGTGTTGGGCACGCCGGCAAACCACTCCTCGCGCGCCTGGCTGAAGGCGTCGGCCTGGCAGGTCAGCGCACTCATTGGATCGGCGGGGTCGTAGAACGGGGTGATGATTTCCTGAGCCATCGAATAGCCACGGCGCGCGCCCAGGCCCTGCGCGACCGCGCCGCCGGCCAGCGCTGCGGCTTCGGTGGCGAGGTGGCCCATGTAGGTGTCCCAGTCCCACACCGAGTTCGGGCAACTCGTGTGGGTCGTCTTGGGATCGACCTCGGAATGGCCGAGCACGTGGGTGCGGTCGGCGGGCAGGCCCAGCTGGGCGCACAGCCACGCAACCAGCTTGGCCGAGGCGCGGTACTGCGCGTCGGTGGGCGCGTGGTCGCGGGTGGTGGTGGCGTTGTGCTCGATGCCGATGCTGCGGCTGTTCGCGCCGTTGGCGTGGTGCGCGGTGTCGCCATGCGCCACCACCTGCACCACCTCGCCGCCACGGCCGATCACGTAGTGCGCGCTGACGCGGACGCGCTTGTTGCCCATCATCTGCTTCGGGTTCTGGAACCAGTTCTTCACCGTCTTGTCGTAGTCGTTCTTGCTGGCGGTGATGTGGATGACGATGCGGTCGATGGCCGTGCCCGCCTTGCGGCCCAGGGTGTAGTTGTTGGGGTGGGCGGGCGCGAACTTCAATGCGCCCGGGTACTCCGGCGCCGGATCGCCCAGCGCACGGGCGTACCAGGCCTGCGCCTGCGACACGGCGTCGCTGTCGCCGTCGGGGATGTCGCCATCAATGCCCATGGCGTCGGGATCGGTGAGGCCATCGTGCGACGTCTCCTGCGGCTCGCCGAGGCCGTGGCTGTGACCGTGGCGATGAAGCGCCAGCGACTGTGTCCTCGGCACCAGGGCATCGGGCACGTAGCAGGTGCGCGTGGTGATCATGTCCATGTAATAGACCCAGTCCCACACCGCGTTCGGGCAGGCCTGGTGGGTCGTCTTGCCGTCGGCCTCGGCGTGGCCGAGGATGTGCGCGCGGTCGGCGGTGATGCCGAACTGGTCACACAGCCAGGTGACCAGCGCCGCCGAGGCACACATCTGTGCCGGGGTCGGGTTCAGTCCTTTGGTGTTGGCGACGTGCTCGATGCCGATGCTGGTGCCGTTGGCCGAGCCGGCATGCCAGGCCACGTCCTTGTGCGCGACCATCTGCACGATCTCGCCGTCCTGCCCGATGACGTAGTGCGCGCTGACCTTGGCCGCGGGGTTTTTGAACCAGCTGATGGTGCCGTTGATGCTGGCGCCGCCGTCGGTGATGTGGATCACAATCCTGTCGATGCTGCGGGTGCCGCTGACGGCGCGGAAGTTGCCGCTGGCCGCGGCCTCGAACCGGCTGGCCATCGGGTACTCGGGCGCGGGCAGGTTCAGGCCGCGGGTGCCGTGCCAGCCCTGCGCGGTGCTGGTGGCGTCGTCCGGGATCGGCCCGCCGATGTCGTGCGCGCTGTCCTCATCGACCGCCGACAGGCTCCGGGCGAAACGCCCCATCGAAAACGTCAGCGTCTGCCCCCACTCGGCCGCCACCTGGCGGATCCAGGTCAGCTTGTTGGCGGTGATGCGGCAGCCGAGGTTGGTGGTCGCGTCGTGGGCGGCCACGTGAACCCCCACCAGGTGGGCCTGGGGACCGGCGCCGGTGTCTTCGATCCAGTACACCGGCGACCCGCTGGTGCCGCCCAGGGTCTGGATGTTGTAGCTGAAGGTCTCGTCGGTCGGCAGCTCGCGGATGTGGCCGCCCATCAGGTGCTGCCGGTTCGGATCGATGGTCTCGTTGACGAAGTGTTCGACCAGATCGTTGGCGTACCAAAGCGCGGCGTACCCGCTGACCACCACGCCCTCGGGACGGCTCTGGGTCAGCTCTTCGACCAGGTCGAAATACTGGCCGGCGCCGACCGCGTTGGCCGCCGGCACCTGGATCAGGGCGATGTCGAAGTCGCTGCCGTGGGTGCCGTACGAACCGTGCGGACGGAAGGTCCTGACCTTGAAACGGCCGAAGGGCTCGTTGGCGCCCGCCGTGCCGCCGCCGTTCTTGCCGCGAACGACGATCAGCTCGCTCTGGCCATTCACCACGTGCGCGGCCGTCATGATCAGGCGCGGGCCGATGAAGAACCCGGAGCCGTGCAGCCCGCCCTCGGTGGACCCGTCGGGCACACGGATCTGGCAGACCGCCGAATGCGGCATCACCCGGGTGTCGAGCACGCCCAGGTACCACATGGCGCTGTCGAGAAAGAACCCCGCCTGCGCGCGCAACGCGTCCCAGAAGTTGGCGGGCTGGTAGTCGGAAGAGATCAGCAGCGAGCGAGCGCTCACCATGGGACGGCGCAACACCCCGTTGCGCCTGGCCAGGCCTTGTGCCGTGGCGCTCGGCGCGGTCGCCGGGTCCGGCGCGGCGGGCGGTGTGGGCGCCGGTGCGGCTGCGGCGGGCGCCGGCTGCGTCCAGAGCTCGTCCGAATAGCCGTCGCTGTAGCCCGTGGACCCACCGGCGCCCGGGGCCGTCGAGGCCTTGGGCGCCACGGCGCGGTCTTCGTCGCGGGACGGCGGCGGCGGGGTGCCCGCCGCATCGCCCCCCCAGCCCAGTTCGACGCCACCGCCACCGTACGCCGCGCCGCCGTGGCTCATGGGGCCACGGCTTCGGACCGACCGGCGCAGGCCCCGTTCGGTCAGGCCCGAGAGGCTGACATACATCGTCCCGCGGTCCGGCATGCGCATCGACACCGGCGTGCTGCGGTCGCTCTCGCGGTAGGTCGCGAGACCGAAATACAGGCGCTGCTGGCCGACGAAGCGCGACACCACCTCGGGCGGCACCAGGTACACGGCCTCACCGCGTTGCGACGGCGCCGTGCGCAGCAGGCGGCTGGTGTGGAAGTTGCCGGGCGTGCGCTGGGCGCGCCGCTCGGGCCTGAGCAGTTCCGGGTCGGTCGCGATGGCGATCTCGAACAGGGGCAGCTCGGAGCGCACGGTGAAACCCAGCACGCTGAAACGGTCATCAATCGACTCGCGGTTTGCACGGATAACGGCCATGATCGGCTCCTAGCGGTGTTTGCAAGTTGGAGAAACCCCGGCATCGCCCGCCGCATCGCGGTCCGGTGCAACGACCCGGAACCCGGCGGTGTCGCTGGCGCCGTCGTCGTCCATGACCGACGAAATGCGCTCCCAGAAGCGCTGCTGCGCATCGATGCCGATCTCCGACAGGTGCGGCTTCATGAAGTCCAGCACCGCGTCCAGCTGGCGGAAATACACCCGCTGACCACTTTTCACGTGCTCCACGGAGCCCCGCCACTCGGGGTCCCTGCTGGGCTGGTCACCGCGTTCACACCAGATGCGGACGATGAAAACAGCGGTGCGGTCTTCGAGCAATGCCATGGGTGAACTCGGCGTTTTCGGTGTGTTGAATGCACTCTGCGCCCGGCACATCACCCCCTCATCACACCAACATCACGCCAACATCACGCCCCCGTCGGTGCACGGTGACGGTTCGGTGACGCCCACCGGACGGGCGCGCACGGCGCCCCGCCAGGCGCGCAACAACGCGGCCGCCAGGCCTGGGGTCAACACAAGGGGGACTGGAGCGCGGACGCCTCGGGTGGCACCCACCCGGGATCGCGGGACGGGCCGTTCAGGCCAGGGGAGGTCGCAGGCTCAACTCGAGCTGGCTGTCGGCCAGGGCCAGGTACTGCCGGGCCGCGACCACCAGCTGCTGGCGCGGGGTTTGCGGGTCCGGCGGCAGGGTTGGCAGCCAAGGCGCCGGATGGTCGACCACACCGGTTGGCACCACGGGCACCGCCTGCACGCCCGACACCGCGTTGTCCGCGATCTGGCGGTAGAGGTCCATGGTCTCCCGCATCGGGCCGATCGACAGTTCCCGCCGCAGCAGCTGGCGGCACGATTCAAACTGCAGCAGCGCCTGCGCGCGCTGGCCACTGAGCACGAACAGGCGCATCAGCTCCCGGTGGACGTCTTCCCGCAGGGCATCACAGTCCAGGATGCTCTGCGCGTGGCGGATGCTTTCGCCGAACTGGCCACGAACGGTCGCCACCTGCATCAGTCGCCACAAGGCATTCAGGTAGAGCCTGCGGTGCTTCTCCCGCTCCCGCAGCGCCCAGTCGTCGATGAAGTCGGTCAGGATGTCGGACTTGTACAGCGCCACGCCCTTGCGCAGTCCGTCGATCTCAGCGTCGACCAGGCGCTCGATCGGCTTGGCCAGCCCCGGTGCGATGCTGTGCTCGAACTCCTCGGTGTCCAGCCAGATGTCCGCCGAACCACTGAGGCCAATGCCCCCGTGGCGATCGCTGGCGATGAGATCGCCGCAGCGCACCGGCCCGCACTCGATGATCCTGCGCAGGCGCCACAACGCGGTGTTGAACGAGCCTGCGTTCACCGAGGCATTGCCCTGCACCGGCCAGAGGATGCCGAGCAACTCGCTCCGGCTGAAACAGCGTCCGCGGCCCAGCGCCAGGTACGCCAGAAGGCTGCCGCAGCGGCCTGAAATCGACGTCACCCCCTCGCTGTCCACACCGTGAGCCACACTGAGAGAACCAAACAGCCAGATGCGCAACATCCTGTCTCTCCTTAAGGGGCCAACGGACACGCCCTCCTCCGCCCAGCAGCCCCATGCCCAAGCGGGGTCCCGACTATCCATGAATTGAACGCCCCCCACAAGGGAGCCCCAGCCCCTGTTACTCCGCATGGGGGACCGCCTGAAACATCTTGGCCTCACAAGAAACAGGTTGAAACAGGAACACCCCTGGATGCCAAGGGCTCCGACAAAAAAAAGCGGCCCCGAAGGGCCGCTTTCTGATGCACGCGAAACGGGACTGATCAGGCCGTCACGCCCTTGGCGTTTTCCACGTATTCCTCGATCTGGTTGAAGTTCAGGTACTTGTAGATCGCCGCGCCGTCCTTGTTCACGATGCCCATGGCCTCGAAGTACTCGGCGACCGTGGGGATGTGGCCCAGCTTGGACGCGATCGCCGCCAGCTCGGCCGAAGCGAGGTACACGAACGTGTTCTTGCCCAGGCGGTTGGGGAAATTGCGGGTCGAGGTGGAGACCACGGTCGCGCCTTCACGCACCTGCGCCTGGTTGCCCATGCACAGCGAGCAGCCGGGCATTTCGGTGCGCGCACCGGCGGCACCGAAGTTGGCGTAGTGGCCCTCCTTGATCAGCTCGCTCTCGTCCATCTTGGTCGGCGGCGCGACCCACAGCTTGACGGGGATGTCGCGGCTGTTGCCGAGCAGCTTGGCGGCGGCGCGGAAGTGGCCGATGTTGGTCATGCACGAACCGATGAAGGCTTCATCGATCTTGGTGCCGGCCACTTCGGACAGCGTCTTGGCGTCGTCCGGGTCGTTCGGGCAGCACAGGATGGGTTCCTTGATGTCGGCCAGGTCGATCTCGATGACGGCGGCGTACTCGGCGTCCTTGTCGGCTTCGAGCAGGTTGGGGTTGGCCAGCCAGGCTTCCACCTTCTCGATGCGGCGAGCCAGCGTCTTGGCGTCCTTGTAGCCGTCGGCGATCATGTTCTTCATCAGCACGATGTTCGACTTCAGGTACTCCTGCACCGGCTCCTTGTTGAGCTTGATGGTGCAGCCAGCGGCGGAGCGCTCGGCCGAAGCGTCGGACAGCTCGAACGCCTGTTCGACCTTCAGGTCCGGCAGGCCTTCGATTTCCAGGATGCGGCCCGAGAAGGCGTTGATCTTGCCGGCCTTGGCGACCGTCAGCAGACCGGCCTTGATGGCGTACAGCGGGATGGCATGCACCAGGTCACGCAGCGTGACGCCAGGTTGCATCTCGCCCTTGAAACGCACCAGCACCGACTCGGGCATGTCCAGCGGCATCACGCCGGTGGCGGCGCCGAAGGCCACCAGGCCGGAGCCGGCGGGGAAGCAAATACCGATCGGGAAGCGGGTGTGCGAGTCACCGCCGGTGCCCACGGTGTCGGGCAGCAGCAGGCGGTTGAGCCAGCTGTGGATCACACCGTCGCCGGGGCGCAGGGACACACCACCCCGGTTGCTGATGAATGCTGGCAGCTCGCGGTGCGTCTTCACGTCCAC
The DNA here is from genome assembly GCF_018780075.1 of Hydrogenophaga sp. Lineage (GTDB taxonomy): Bacteria > Pseudomonadota > Gammaproteobacteria > Burkholderiales > Burkholderiaceae_C > Hydrogenophaga. Next base: position 870 of record NZ_JADMKB010000141.1, on the reverse strand, counting down.
GGGCTTGGGGTAGGCGGCGGTGTGGCAGAAGGACTGCATCACCAGGTCGGCCGAGAAACCCAGGCAGGCCAGGTCTTTCAGCTCGTCGCGGGTCATCGGACCGGTGGTGTCTTGCGAACCCACGGTGGTCATCTTCGGCTCGCAGTAGGTGCCGGGGCGCACGCCCTGGCCTTCCGGCAGACCGACAGCGCGGCCGACCATCTTCTGGGCCAGCGTGAAGCCGGCCTGGGTGGCGGCGGGCACGCTGGGCAGGCGGAACATCGTGGAAGCGGGCAGGCCCAGGAACTCTCGCGCCTTGGCGGTGAGCGAGCGGCCGATGATCAGGTTGATGCGGCCGCCGGCGCGCACTTCGTCGAACAGCACGTCGCTCTTGAGCTTGAACTCGACCACGGTTTCGCCGTTGCGCACGATCTTGCCGTCGTAGGGCATCACGTCAACGACGTCGCCCATTTCCAGCTTCGACACGTCGACTTCGATCGGCAGCGAGCCCGAGTCTTCCTGCGTGTTGAAGAAGATGGGGGCGATCTTGCCGCCCAGCGTGACGCCGCCGAAACGCTTGTTCGGAACGAACGGGATGTCCTGGCCCGTGGCCCAGATCACCGAGTTGGTGGCGGACTTGCGCGAAGAACCGGTGCCGACCACGTCGCCCACGTAGGCCACGAGGTGGCCCTTTTTCTTCAGGTCTTCGATGAACTGCATCGGGCCGCGCTTGCCGTCTTCCTCGGGCTTGAAGGCCGCGTCGGGACGGGTGTTCTTCAGCATCGCGAGGTAGTGCATCGGGATGTCCGGGCGCGTGGTGGCGTCCGGGGCGGGCGACAGGTCGTCGGTGTTGGTCTCGCCGGGCACCTTGAACACGGTGACGGTGATCTT
>NZ_JADMKB010000018.1 GCF_018780075.1 Hydrogenophaga sp. | reverse complement strand
CCAAGCGCCGGTTCCTGCCGAACCTGCAATACCGTCGTTTCTGGGTCGAGAGCGAGAACCGCTGGGTTCGTCTGCGCGTGTCGGGTGCTGCCCTGCGCCTGATCGACAAAAACGGCATCGATGCCGTGCTCGCAGACCTGCGTGCACGCGGCCAGGCTTAAGGAGCACACACCATGGCAACCAAAGGCGGACGCGAAAAAATCAAGCTGGAATCCACTGCGGGTACCGGCCATTTCTACACCACGACCAAAAACAAGAAGACCACGCCCGAGAAGATGTTGATCAAGAAATTTGATCCCAAAGCTCGCAAGCATGTGGACTACAAGGAAATCAAGCTGAAGTGATTCAGCTGGTTCCTCCAACAAAAAAGCCGCTGTGAAAACAGCGGCTTTTTTGTTGCCCGAAATATCCAGCTAGGTTCCTGCGCGAAAAATGCCTTCATCCCAGAACACCGCGGCACCGGCTTTGCCGGGCCACTGATGTTGCCCCCTTGGGGGAGGAGGGGTGACGCGCCGCAAGGCGCGGCGCGGGGATGTGCGCAATCAAGCGTGCGCTGAGCGCAGTCGAATCGAAAAGTCGCGAAGCGCAGCGATGCCACTTTCTTCTGCGCGGCGGCACCAGGCCTGCAGGTCGACCGCAAGCTGATCGCGCGAGGCGTTCGTGCTCGACCACAGGGCGCGCAACTCTTCGCGCATGGTGACCATCTTGTCGAGCACCGGATGTTCGGCGCGCGCCAAGGCCAGCTGCGGCTTCACCTCAGCGGGCACCTTGTCGTCATCGCGGTGGAGCCAGCGGCGGGCGGCATGGAGGGCGGCCGCATCGGCGCTCTTGGCTTTCAGGCCTTCTACTTCACGCTGGCAGGCCGCACGCATTTCGCGTGCGTAACCAGCCATGACTTCGTAGCGGTTGGCAATGATGGCCTCAAGGGTCTTCTCGTCGGCCACCGGCTTGACATCACCGAAAGCCATCTTGGGTGGAAGCTTCTTGACCGATGCCAAGCCCAAGGTTTTCAGAATGGTGATGTACATCCAGCCGATGTCAAACTCATAGGGCTTGACAGACAACTTGGCAGACGTCGGGTAGGTGTGGTGGTTGTTGTGCAGTTCTTCGCCGCCAATGATGATGCCCCAAGGAGAGATGTTGGTGCTGGCATCGGTGGCTTCGAAATTGCGGTAACCCCACCAGTGGCCAATGCCGTTGATGATGCCAGCGGCGGTGATCGGGATCCAGGCCATCTGCAGCGCCCAGACAGCGAGACCTGCCATGCCAAAGAGCAACACGTCAATGACCAGCATCAGGCTGACGCCCAAGGCAGAGTAACGTGTGTACAGGTTGCGCTCGATCCAGTCGTCGGGGGTGCCGTGGCCGTATCGAGCCATCGTCTCAGGGTTCTTGGATTCAGCACGGTACAACTCGGCACCGGTCCAGAACACGGTCTTGATGCCAAACACATGGGGGCTGTGCGGGTCACCTTCGCGCTCGCATTTGGCGTGGTGTTTGCGGTGAATGGCCGCCCACTCCTTGGTCACCTGGCCAGTGGTCATCCAGAGCCAGAAGCGAAAGAAGTGCGAGGCGATCGGATGCAAGTCCATCGAGCGGTGCGCTTGATGGCGGTGCAGATAAATGGTCACACTGGCAATGGTGATGTGGGTCAGCACGAGTGCAACGAGCACCATCTGCCAACCGGTGGCATGGGTCAGACCATTGGCCAACACATCGACCAGCCCGTCCCACGCAAGGGACAGGGTCCCGGAATCGGAAGAAGACATTGATTTCCTAAAAGAGCGCCCGAGGGTGTCTGTACAAACAAGCCTCGCTCACGGGCGCCTGTGGCGGGCTAACCCATGATTTTAAGGCTGGGGGTCCAAATCACCAAATAACCAGCACCCATGCCTCCCACAAAGTGGAAAAAGCAGGCAAAGCGGCTCTATATCACGCCTTTTTCTGCCAAACGGCGGCGAAAAAACCATCCGTGGCATGCCGATGCGGCCACAAACGCAGTGTTTTTCCGTGGTTTGTTGCACAGAGCGACGCCGGCTCCGGCACATGGGCAGCGTCCAGCAGTTCGCTGACCGGCAGCATGTCGAAGTCGGTATGGGCCCGTGAAAATGCATCCGCGACCACCTCGTTTTCGGCCGGCAACAGGCTGCAGGTCGCGTAGACCAGGCGTCCGCCCGGTTTGAGCAGGCGTGCCGCGCTGGCCAGAATCGCTGTTTGCAACTGCGCTTGGGCGGCCACGGTGTCGGGGTTCTGCCGCCATTTCAGATCGGGACTGCGGCGCAGAGTCCCCAGGCCCGAGCACGGCGCATCCACCAGCACGCGGTCGATCTTGCCCGCGAGGCGCTTGATGCGGTCGTCCCGTTCGTGGGCAATCGCCACGGGGTGCACGTTGGACAAGCCACTGCGCGCGAGACGCGGCTTGAGCGCGTCGAGGCGGTGGCCGGAAGTGTCAAACGCATAGAGTCGACCGCTGTTGCGCATGGCCGCGCCAATGGCCAGCGTCTTGCCGCCGGCCCCGGCACAGAAATCCACCACCATCTCGCCGCGCTTGGCGTCGAGCAGCAGCGCCAGCAGCTGGGAGCCTTCGTCCTGGACTTCCACCTCGCCATTCACAAACGCAGGCAGCTTGGCCAGCGAGGGTTTGCCCTGAAGTCGAATCCCCAAGGGGGAAAACGGCGTGGGCTCGCATGTCAAACCCGCATCGCGCAACTCGGCCAGCACCGCTTCGCGCTTCTTTTTCAGCACGTTGACACGCAGGTCCAGCGGCGCGGGCTGGTTCAGGCTGGCCACCAGGGCGTCAAACTCGCCGCCCACCTGATCGCGCAGCGCGGTGGCCAGCCACTCGGGCAGGTTGTGCCGGTGCTGCGCCATGAGCTGGTCGTCGGTCACCGTCAGGCAGTGGTCCCACCAGGTTTTTTCCGCCTCGGTGAGCGCGCTCTTCAGGAAGTCGCGGTCACCCGGAAAACCCAGAATGGCCAGACGCCGCCACTTGGAACCGGAGCCAGAGCGGGCCAGCCACTCGAATTTGAGGCGCTCGCGCAAGATGGCGTAAACGGTGTCGGACAGCGTGGCCCGTTCACGCGGGCCCAGCGACTTGTTCTCACGGAAATGGCGTGCGACCACGGCGTCGGTGGGGTGGTCAAATTTGAAAACCTGTTCGATCAGGGTGGAACATTCGTCCAGAAGGGCTTTGGGGTGCATCCCTCTATTGTCCCACCCGCGATAATCATGGGCTATGTCCGAAATTTCGAATCAGGTGAAGCGCCGCCGCACCTTCGCCATCATTTCCCACCCCGACGCGGGTAAAACGACCCTGACCGAGAAGCTGCTGCTGTTCTCTGGCGCCATCAACATCGCGGGCAGCGTGAAGGCCCGCAAGGCCGCGCGCCACGCCACGTCCGACTGGATGGAGATTGAGAAGCAGCGCGGCATTTCGGTCGCCTCGTCGGTGATGCAGATGGAATACCGCGACTGCGTGATCAACCTGCTGGACACCCCGGGCCACCAGGACTTCAGCGAAGACACCTACCGCGTGCTGACCGCCGTGGACGCGGCGCTGATGGTGATCGACGCCGGCAACGGTGTGGAGCCGCAGACCCGGCGCCTGCTGCAGGTCTGCCGTGCGCGCAACACCCCCATCCTCACCTTCGTCAACAAGATGGACCGCGAGGTGCAGGCTCCGCTGGACCTGATGGACGAGATCGAGCGCGAACTCGGCATGACGGTGGTGCCGTTCACCTGGCCGGTCGGCATGGGCAAGACTTTCCGCGGCGTGTACGACCGCCGCACCGACCAGATGCGCGTGTTTGCCGCCGGCGAAGACCGCCGCGGGGGCGATGAGGACGTGCTGGTCGGGCTGGACAACCCCGAGAGCGTGAAGCGATTTGGCGCCGAATTCGAGCAGGCGCGCGATGAGCTGGAACTGGTGGCGGGGGCATCCCCCGCCTTCGACGAAGCGCAGTTCCTGGACGGCAAGCAGACGCCCATGCTGTTCGGCTCCGCCGTCAACAACTTCGGCGTGCGCGAAGTGCTGGACGCGCTGGTGGACCTGGCGCCACCGCCCGGCGAGCGCCCGGCGATCCAGCGGGTGGTGAAACCCGAGGAACCCAAGTTCACCGGTGTGGTGTTCAAGATCCAGGCCAACATGGACCCGGCGCACCGCGACCGCATCGCTTTCGTGCGCCTGGCCAGTGGCCACTTCGAGCGCGGCATGAAGCTCAAGGTGGTGCGCTCGGGCAAGGACCTGCGGCCCAACACCGTGGTGAGCTTCCTGTCCCAGCGCCGCGAGCTGCTGGACGAGGCGTTTGCCGGCGACATCATCGGCATCCCGAACCACGGCGTGCTGCAGCTCGGCGACACGCTGACCGAGGGCGAGAACCTGCAGTTCACCGGCCTGCCCTTCTTCGCACCGGAAATCATCCGCAGCGTGGAAGTGGCCGACCCGCTGCGCAGCAAGCAGTTGCGAGCCGGTCTGACCCAGCTCGGGGAAGAAGGCGCGATCCAGGTGTTCCGCCCGGTGGCGGGCTCGGTGCTGCTGCTCGGTGCCGTGGGCCAGCTGCAGTTCGAGGTGGTGGCGCACCGGCTGGAACACGAGTACGGCGTCAAGGCCCGCATCATGAACAGCCCCTACCAGGTCGCGCGCTGGGTGACCTGTGCGCCGGAAGACGGTGGCGAGGTAGAGCTCAAGAAGTTCATCGACGCCAACAGCCACCGGGTGGCGCTGGACGCGGTGGACGCGCCAACGCTGCTGGTGGACCACCAGGCCACGCTGCGCGCCGTGGAAGCGAACTGGCCGAAAATCAAGTTTCACGCGATGCGTGAGCACGCGGGGCTGGTGTTCCACCGGTCGATGTAGCCCCCGCGCCGCCTGCGGCGTCACCCCCCAGGGGGCAACGCGAGTGGCCCGGCAAAGACGGTTCCACCGCGTTCTGGCCTGAATGCCCTTCGTTGATCAGAGGGTCTGGCTGTTTCAGACCATACGTGTCAGCAGGCGCTCTACCGCACGCGGATACATGATGTGCTCCTGCGTCAGCACACGCTCGGCGAGCGCCTGGGCGGTGTCCCCGGGCAGCACCGGCACCACGGCCTGATCGAGGATCTCGCCATGGTCGAGCTCGGCGGTCACGCGGTGCACGGTGGCGCCGGCAAACTTGCAGCCCATGTCGAGGGCGCGTTGATGGGTGTTCAGACCGGTGAAGGCGGGCAGCAGGCTGGGGTGGATGTTGATCAGCCGGTCTTCGTAGTGCTGCACGAACCCGGGGGTGAGGATGCGCATGAAGCCTGCGAGCACCACCAGGGCCGGCTCGTGGCGGTCGATCTCCACCATGAGCGCGGCATCGAACGCCTCGCGCGACGCAAAGGCCTTGTGGTCGAAAACAGCGGTGGCGATCTGGTGGTCCCGCGCGAACACCAGGCCAGCCGCGTTGGCCTTGTTGCTGATCACGGCGACCACCTGGGCGCCCAGACGCTGCTGCCAATGGCGGTTGCGCGAGGCTTTCACGATGGCGGCCATGTTGGAGCCGCTGCCAGAGATGAGAATGACGATGTTTTTGTTCACGGCCCGATGCACTGCCTGGTGGGGCCGCCAAGTGTAATGAACCCAACCCCATGAACCACGACTTTCACACCCGCCCCCTTTCGGCCGCCGAAGCCCGCGTGCTCGGCACGTTGATGGAAAAGGCGCGCACCGTGCCCGACAGCTACCCGCTCACGCTCAACAGCCTGCAAAGCGGCTGCAACCAGAAAACCGCGCGCGATCCGGTGCTGAACATCACGGAGGCCGAGATCAGTGAAGCGATCGACGGGCTGCGTGAGTGCAGTCTGGTGATCGAGTCCAGTGGCTCGCGGGTCACGCGCTATGAGCACAACTTCCAGCGCGCGGTCGGCGTGCCGGAGCAGTCGGCCGTGCTGCTGGGCCTGCTGCTGCTGCGTGGCCCACAGACGGCGGGCGAACTGCGCATCAACACCGAGCGCTGGTACAAATTTCTGGACATCGCTTCGGTCGATGCCTTCCTGGAAGAGCTGCAGGACCGGTCGGTGGAAAAGGGGGGCGCGCTGGTCGTGAAATTGCCCCGGGCACCGGGCGCGCGCGAGCAGCGCTGGGCGCACCTGCTGTGCGGACCGGTGGACCTGTCGGCGCCCTCAGCCGCTCCGGTGGCCAGCGGCGCGGCCGAGGAAGATGTGATTGCCCTCACCCGCCGGGTGGCGGCGCTGGAAGACACGGTGGAGCAACTGCGGGCCCAGCTGCAGAGCCTGCAGCAGCAACTCGGCGGCTGACGCAGAACCACAGCCGCGCGTGGGAAAGCCCAGCCCGGTCGCCAGGCCACCCATCGCGGCATTGGTGACGGCTTGTCACAGCGAGGACAGCACAAAAACGAACGATCGTGCGAAACTGCGTGGCGTTGCCCCCAATCCGCTGCGGACCGGGGTCACCCACCAGGAGACACACATGGATTTGGCATTCACGCCCGAAGAGCAGGCGTTTCGTGAAGAGGTGCGCGGCTGGGTCAAGGCCCACCTGCCGGCCGAGATCGCCCAGAAGGTGCACAACGCCCTGCGTCTGAGCCGCGACGACCTGCAGCGCTGGGCGAAGATCCTGGGCCAGAAAGGCTGGCTGGGCTACGGCTGGCCCAAGGCGTTTGGGGGACCGGGCTGGACCGCCGTGCAAAAGCACCTGTTCGAAGAGGAATGTGCCCTCGCCGGGGCGCCACGCATCGTGCCCTTCGGCCCGGTGATGGTGGCACCGGTCATCATGGCTTTCGGCAACAAGGAACAACAGGAGCGTTTCCTGCCCGGCATCGCCAGCGGTGAGGTCTGGTGGAGCCAGGGCTACAGTGAACCCGGCTCGGGCTCGGACCTGGCCTCGGTCAAGACACGCGCCGAACGCCAGGGCAACAACTACCTGGTCAACGGCCAGAAAACCTGGACCACGCTGGGCCAGTACGGCGAATGGATCTTCTGCCTGGTGCGCACCAGCACCGAGGGCAAGCCGCAAACCGGGATCAGCTTCCTGCTGATCGACATGAAGTCGCCCGGTGTGAGCGTGCGGCCGATCAGGCTGCTCGACGGCGAGTGCGAAGTCAACGAGGTGTTCTTCGACAACGTGGTGGTGCCCGCCGAAAACCTGATCGGTGAAGAGAACAAGGGTTGGACCTACGCCAAACACCTGCTCTCGCACGAGCGCACCAACATCGCCGACGTGAACCGCGCCAAACGCGAGCTGGAGCGGCTCAAGCGCATCGCCAAGGCCGAAGGCGTGTGGGACGACAGCCGCTTCCGCGACCAGATCGCGCTGCTGGAAGTGGATGTGGTGGCGCTGGAGATGCTGGTGCTGCGCGTGCTCAGCGCTGAGAAATCGGGCAAGAACTCGCTCGACATCGCCGGACTGCTCAAGATCAAGGGCAGCGAAATTCAGCAGCGCTACGCCGAGCTGATGATGCTGGCCGCCGGCCCGTTCGCCACGCCCTTCATCGAAGAAGCCATGGAAGCCGGCTGGCAGGGCAACTTCCCCGGTGGCGTGGTGGCCAACGCGCCGCTGGCGTCGACCTACTTCAACATGCGCAAGACCACCATCTACGGTGGCTCGAACGAAGTGCAGCGCAACATCGTGGCCCAGACGGTCCTCGGTTAAGGAGCATTCACATGGACTTTGATTTTTCCGACGATCAGGAACAGCTTCGCGACGCGGTGCGCAAGTGGGTCGACAAGGGTTACGACTTCGAGCGCCGCCGTGGCATCGTGAAGGCCGGCGGCTTTGACCGCGCGGCCTACAACGAACTCGCCGAGCTCGGCTTGGCTGGTCTGTACATCAGCGAAGCCGACGGCGGCCTGGGCATGGGCCCGGTCGAGGGCATGGTGGTGATGGAAGAGCTGGGGCGCGGCATCGTGCTGGAGCCGCTGGCGCAGACGCTGATCGCGGGTGGTGTGATCGGGGGCTATGCGGGTGCGGACGTCAAGGCCGCTTGGTTGTCGAAGATCGCCTCGGGCGAGGCGCTGGTGGTGCTCGCGCAGCAGGAACGCGGTGCGCGCTACCGGCTGGACGTTTGCAAGACCACCGCCACGCAGTCTGGCAGCGGCTGGACGCTCAACGGCAGCAAGAGCGTGGTGCCTGCTGGTGACCAGGCCGACGCCTTCCTCGTGCCCGCCATGGCCAATGGCAAGGTCTCACTGTTCTTGGTGGAGCGCAGCGCCAGCGGCGTGAGCACGGAGGGCTATGGCACCCAAGACGGTGGCCGCGCCGCCGAGCTCACGCTGCAGAACGCCCCGGCCAGCCTGATCGCCACCGATGGCCTGACCGCGCTGGAACACGCGGTGGACATCGGCATCGCCGCCGTCTGCGCCGAAGCGGTGGGCGTGATGGACAAAACGGTGGCGCTGACGGTGGAGTACATGAACACGCGCAAGCAGTTTGGCGTGGCGATCGCGACGTTCCAGGCCCTGCGTCACCGCGTGGCCGACATGAAGATGCAGCTGGAACTGGCGCGCTCCATGAGCTTCTACGCCTGCCTGAAGCTGAATGCCCCGGCCAACGAGCGCCGTCGCGCCATGGCACGGGCCAAGGTGCAGCTGGGTAACTCGATGCGCTTCGTGGGTCAGCAGTCGGTGCAGCTGCACGGTGGCATCGGCGTGACCGACGAGTACATCGGCAGCCACTACTTCAAGAAGCTGACGCAGCTGGAGATGACGTTTGGCGACACGCTGCACCACCTGGGTGAGGTGTCGGCCCGGATGGAGGACACGGCGGGGGTGTTTGCCTGAGTCTTCTTCTTTTTGACTCCGCTTGTGGTGCCCCGCTTTGCGGGGCTTTTTTTTCGCTCTTCGGCTTCTGCGGGATCGGTAAGGCGGTGTGCCCTGCTCCGCTCATGTCCCCCGGGCTGGCTGCGCCAGCCCTCCTCCTTTACTTCGCTGCTCAGGGCACACCGCCTCACCGATCTGGCGATAAGCAGGCACACCACCGCAGGCCCGCCCAAATGTTCGCGGCCTGAGGGCACTGGGTGGCTGACGCAGCGAAGTAAAGGAGGAGACGGCCGCAGGCCGTCGGGGGACATGAGCGGAGTCGGCCGCCCAGTGCCCTCAGGCCAACGCAAACCAAGCAGGCCAGAAACCGTCAGGCGTGCAAACGCGAGTTCTTGGGAAGATGGGACATCAGGAACTCCATCTGGTCCGCCAGGATGCGGCGGTTGCGCAGGATGAAGTCTTCCCACAGGCTGGGCACGTAGGGCGCGTAGAGCAGCCCCATGTGCGCCTGCTCGGGCGTGCGGTTGCCCTTGCGGTGGTTGCACGACTTGCAGGCCGTCACCACGTTCATCCAGATGTCCATTCCGCGCTGGCCCAGCGGCACGATGTGCTCGCGGGTGAGGTCGTCTTCGTGGAAATGTTCGCCGCAGTAACCACACAGGCAGCGATCGCGGGCAAACAGCTTGCTGTTGGTGAGCGAGGGCCGCAGGTCGAACGGATTGATGCGCGGCACGCCCTCGGTGCCGATGATGGAATTGACGGTGATGATGGACTGGCGCCCGGTGATCGCGTTGTGCCCTCCATGGAACACCGCCACCTCGGCACCCATTTCCCAGCGCACCTCATCCGCGGCGTAGTGCAGCACCGCTTCTTCAAGGCTGATCCACGATTGTGGCAACCCCTGGGCAGACAGCTTCAAGACCTTCAAAACCTGGCTCCTTCAAATCAAACTGAAGAGGCCAGCCGCCTTGTCACCTGCGGCTGGTGCGCCCGCCGGCTGCGACCGGCGGCGCTGTGACAATATAGCGTTCTTTGATGACGCTTCGACGACCGCGCCAAATTACCGCATGAAAATCATTCGAGGCCTCTGGAACCGCCTGCACCAGCCCGCTGCGGGCGATGACGCACCGGGCTGCGCGCTCACCATCGGCAACTTCGACGGCGTGCACCGTGGTCACCAGGCCATGCTGGCCTTGCTGATCAACGAGGCGAAGCACCGCGGCGTGCCCAGCTGCGTGATGACTTTTGAGCCGCACCCGCGCGACTATTTCGCCGGTCTGCACCACAAGCCCGATCTGGCGCCGGCGCGCATCGCCACGCTGCGCGACAAGCTGGAAGAGCTGCGACGCTGTGGCGTGGACCAGTGCGTGGTGCTGCCCTTCAACGCGCGCCTGGCCTCGCAACAACCGCAAGCCTTCATCCAGGACATCCTCGTCAAAGCCTTGGGGGTGAAATACGTGCTGGTGGGCGACGACTTCCGTTTTGGGTCACAGCGGGCGGGCGACTACGCCATGCTCGACGCCGCCGGCTCATCGCTCGGCTTTGACGTGGCGCGCATGCAGAGCTACGAGGTACATGGCACCCGCGTCTCCAGTTCGGCCGTGCGCGAGGCGCTGGCCGCCGGCGACATGGAGCGCGTGGCCGCTCTGCTCGGGCGCCCGTTCAGCATCAGCGGCCACGTGGTGCACGGGCGCAAGCTCGGGCGACAGCTGGCCGAGAGCCACCCGGGTGCGGGCGACGGTTTCCGCACCCTCAACCTGCGCTTTTCGCACTGGAAACCGGCCGCCAGCGGCATCTTTGCGGTGCGTGTGCATGGCTTGGGAGACGACCCATTGCACGGCGTGGCCAACCTCGGTGTGCGCCCCTCGCTGGACCCGGACGATGTGAACGGCGGGCGTGTGTTGCTGGAAACCCATTGCCTGGACTGGCCCGCCGAGCTGGCCACCCGCCTGCCCGGTGGGGAGGCCTACGGTAAAATCATCCGCGTGGAACTGCTGCACAAACTGCACGACGAACTGAAGTACGACGGTCTGGACGCCCTCACCCGGGGCATCGCCAAAGACTGCGATGACGCTCGTGCGTTTTTTGCGTCGCTGCACACCCAGACGCACCGCCAGACCACCCGCGACCGAATTTAACGCCGCTGCCGGGGCGCCCAGCCCCGGGCCGCGCGCCCTCTGACAGGCTCGGGGCGACCCGCCCCACCCCCGTGCGCCACGTCGCACCACCGAGCCCGCCTTTGCCGATCCCGAATTCGAAAGCCGACCACCATGTCTGAAAAATCCGCTGCCCCGAAGAACGAGGCCAAGCCCGAAGCCAGCGCCTACCGCGCCACGCTGAACATGCCCGACACGCCGTTCCCCATGCGCGGCGACCTGCCCAAGCGCGAGCCAGCCTGGGTCAACGACTGGAACGGTGGCGGTCTCTACAAGCGCCTGCGCGACGCCCGCCAGGGCGCACCGCTGTTCGTGCTGCACGACGGCCCGCCCTACGCCAACGGCAAGCTGCACATCG
>NZ_JADMKB010000064.1 GCF_018780075.1 Hydrogenophaga sp. | reverse complement strand
CGCGGTTCATCACCGGCAGCGTGCCCGGCAGGGCCAGGTCCACCGCGCAGGCCTGGGTGTTGGGCTCGGCACCAAACGCCGTGGGCGCGCGGCTGAAAATCTTGCTGTTCGTGGCCAGCTGGGCGTGCGTCTCGAAGCCGATCACGACCTCGTAGCCCTGCACCAGCAGGGAAGCTTGCTTTTTGTCGCTCATGTTCAGAAGCCCTCCGGCGTCTTGGTGTGCCAGTCCGTCGCGCGCTGGAATGCATCGGCGGCTTGCAGCAGCTCGCCTTCCTTGAAATAGTTGCCCACCAGTTGCAGCCCCACAGGCAGGTTGGCCGCGCCGAAGCCGGCCGGCACGCTCATGCCGGGCAGGCCGGCCAGCGAGGTGGACAGTGTGTAGATGTCGGCCAGGTAGTTGGCGACCGGGTCGTCGCTCTTTTCGCCGATCTTCCAGGCCACGGTGGGCGCCACCGGACCGGCGATCACGTCGCACTGGGTGAAGGCCTGCTGGAAGTCCTGTGCGATCAGGCGGCGGATCTGTTGCGCCTTCAGGTAATAAGCGTCGTAGTAACCATGGCTCAGCACGTAGGTGCCGATCATGATGCGGCGCTGCGCCTCGGGGCCGAAGCCTTCGCTGCGCGACTTCTTGTACATGTCGGTCAGGTCGTCGTACTGTGCGGCGCGGTGACCGAACTTCACGCCGTCGAAACGGCTGAGGTTGGACGAGGCTTCTGCGGGCGCAATGATGTAGTAGACCGGGATGGAGAGCTCGGTGCGCGGCAACGAAATATCGACCAGCGTGGCACCCAGCTTTTCATACTCGGCCAACGCGGCGCGCACGGCGGCCAGCACGTCGGGCGCACAGCCTTCGCCAAAGAACTCTGTGGGCATGCCGATGCGCAGGCCCTTGAGCGGCATCGCAGCCGAAGCGCCTTCACGCGGCGCCCCCAGCAGGCGCGTGTAATCCTCGGCCGGGTGGTCCAGGCTGGTGGAGTCGCGGTCGATGTCGGGGCCGGCCATCGCCGTCAACAGCGTGGCGCAGTCGGCGGCGCTGCGCGCCATCGGGCCGGCCTGGTCGAGGCTGGAGGCGAAGGCCACCATGCCGTAGCGCGAGCAGCGGCCGTAGGTGGGCTTGATGCCGGTGATGCCGGTGAAGCTGGCGGGCTGGCGGATGGAGCCGCCGGTGTCGGTGCCGGTGGCGGCGGGCACCAGGCGCGCGGCCACGGCGGCGGCAGAGCCGCCCGAGGAGCCACCGGGCACGCGGGCCGTGTCCCAGGGGTTGTGCACCGGCGCGTAGGCCGAGTTGTCGTTGCCCGAGCCCATGGCGAACTCGTCGCAATTGAGCTTGCCCAGCGTCACGGCGCCGGCGGTGGCCAGGTTGGCGACCACGGTGGCGTCGAACGGGCTCTGGTAACCGGCCAGCATCTTGGAGCCGGCGGTGGTGGGGAAACCCTGGGTGACAAAGATGTCCTTGTGCGCCAGCGGCACGCCCAGCAGCGGGCCGCGTTCGCCCGCGGCCACGCGCGCGTCGGCGGCTCTCGCCTGCGCGAGCGTCAGGTCTTCGTTGAACGCCAGGTAGGCGCCCAGGCCGGCGTGCTGCCGGGCGCGCGCCAGCAGGTGCTGCGCGGCTTCGACGCTGGAGGTTGTTTTATCGGCGATGGCGCTGGCCAGTTCGGCCACGCCCATTTGGTGCAGTTCGGGGGTGCTCATTCGATCACTTTCGGCACCAAAAACAGGCCGCGCTCAACGGCGGGGGCGCTCTTCTGGTTGGCTTCGCGGTTGTTGGGTTCGCTGGCCACGTCCGGGCGCAGGCGCAGGCTCACGTGGTCGATCACCGCCGTGGGGTGGGCAAGCGGCTCCACGCCGGTGGTGTCCACCGCGTTCATCTGCTCGACGATGTCGAAGAAGCCGTTGAGCTGGCCCAGCATGCGCTCGCTTTGGGGCCCGGAGAGTTCTAGGCGCGCCAGATTGGCGATGCGCCCGATGTCGGACAAGGTCAGGGACATGGCAGGACGGGAAACCGGTGTAAGTGGAAAGAAACGGGCTGTTGGGGGCCGAAATGCCCCTGAAACGGCCTGTAAAGTGATGGTTGGCCCCTTCGGGCGGCACAGTTATGCACAGGGGATACGGTATTATCCAAGGTTTAGCGGCAGAACCCGTCCCAGCACGCTTTTTGCCGTTGAATCAAAGACTTAAAGCCCCGACCTTCCCGTCCAGCACCTGGCGACGGCCGCACGAAGCTGCGGTCGTGCCCCACAGGATTTTTGCACCATGTTTGAAGCGTTCCGTCGGCAGTTTTCGACCGACCTGGCCATTGACCTTGGCACCGCCAACACCCTCATCTACGTTCGCGGCAAGGGCATCGTGCTTGACGAACCCTCGGTGGTGTCGATCCGCCACGAAGGCGGCCCCCAGGGCAAGAAAACGATCCAGGCCGTCGGCAAGGAAGCCAAGGCCATGCTGGGCAAGGTGCCCGGCAACATCGAAGCCATCCGCCCGATGAAAGACGGCGTGATCGCCGACTTCACCGTGACCGAGCAGATGCTCAAGCAGTTCATCAAGATGGTGCACCCGCGCTCGATGTTCAAGCCGAGCCCGCGCATCATCATCTGCGTGCCCTGCGGTTCGACCCAGGTCGAGCGCCGCGCGATCCGCGAATCGGCGCTCGGCGCCGGCGCCTCGGAGGTGTACCTGATCGAAGAGCCCATGGCCGCGGCCATCGGCGCCGGCCTGCCGGTGTCCGACGCCTCGGGTTCCATGGTGGTGGACATCGGCGGCGGCACCACCGAAGTCGGCGTCATTTCGCTCGGCGGCATGGTCTACAAGGGCAGCGTGCGTGTTGGCGGTGACCGTTTCGACGAGGCCATCATCGCCTACATCCGCCGCAACTACGGCATGCTGATCGGCGAACCCACCGCCGAAGCCATCAAGAAGAACATCGGCTCGGCCTTCCCCGGCTCCGAAGTCAAGGAAATGGAAGTCAAGGGCCGCAACCTCTCCGAGGGCGTGCCGCGCAGCTTCACCATCTCCAGCAACGAGATCCTGGAAGCGCTGACCGATCCGCTCAACAGCATCGTTTCGGCCGTCAAGAGCGCGCTGGAACAGACGCCGCCCGAATTGGGCGCCGACATTGCCGAGCGCGGCATGATGTTGACCGGTGGCGGCGCGCTGCTGCGCGACCTGGACCGCCTGCTGGCCGAAGAAACCGGCCTGCCGGTGCTGGTGGCCGAAGAGCCGCTGACCTGCGTGGTGCGCGGTTGCGGCATGGCCCTGGAGCGCATGGAGCGCCTGGGCACCATCTTCACCAGCGAATAACGGCATGGCGCCGGTTCCCGGCACCACACCCACGCCCTAGCGAGCCCACCCATCCATGCCACTGGGCACCCTGGATCGCACGCCTCCCCCGTTTTTCAAACAGGGGCCTTCTGCCCTGTCCAAACTGATGGTCTTCAGCGCCGTGGCGCTGTTCCTGATGGTCGCGGACACGCGCTTTCGCATCACCGCGCCGCTGCGCAGCGCGCTGGCCACGGCGCTGTACCCGGTGCAGTGGCTGGTGCTGCAGCCCATTGAAGCGGTCGGTCAGGCGGGCGGGTATTTTTCCAGCCTGCACCAGGCCCAGCAGAACGAAGCCCTGGCCCAACAGAAGCTGGCGTCGCAGGCCGAGCGCTCCCTGCAGCTTGAACAACTTGAGCTGGAAAACCGGCGCCTGCGCGAGCTGCTGGTGATGCGCGAGCGCATCACCACGCCCACCACCGGCGCCCAGGTGCTCTACGACGCGGCCGACCCGTACTCGCGCAAGGTCGTGATCGACCGGGGGCAGACCCACGGCGTGGTGGCGGGCTCGCCCGTCATCGACGACAGCGGCGTGCTGGGGCAGGTGACGCGCGTCTACCCGCTGGTGTCGGAGGTGACGCTGCTGATCGACCGCGATCAGGCGATCCCCGTGCTCAACGCCCGCACCGGCGTGCGCAGCGTGGTCTACGGCCAACCCGGGGTGGACGGTGACGGCCTGGAGTTGCGCTACACCCTGTCCAACGCCGACATCGCCGAGGGCGACCTGCTCACCACCAGCGGTGTCGATGGGGTCTACCCGGCCGGCCTCCCGGTCGCGAAGATCGCCCGCGTCGAGCGCCGTGCCGAATCGTCGTTCACCCGCATCAACTGCGCGCCGATCGCGCGCGTGCAAGGAGCGCTGCACGTCCTGGTGCTCACCCCCGTGGGCCAGGGCCTGCCGCCGTCGCCGCTGCCGGATGCCGCCGCCAAACCCCGGCGCCCGGCCAGCGACACGGCCAATGCGAGGAGCGCGCCATGATCATGCGCCCCGGCCAGCAGCTGCTGCTGCCCGCCAACCCCGCCTTCATCTGGTTCAGCCTGTTCGTGGCCCTGCTGTTGAACATGGTCATGAACATGGGTCTGTGGGGTCGAGGCGCCTGGGTGCCGGACCTGCTGGCGGTGGTGCTGGTGTTCTGGAGCGTGCACCAGCCCTTGCGGGTGAGCGTGGGCGTGGCCTTCCTGTTCGGCTTGACCATGGACGTGCACCAGGGCGCCTTGCTGGGCCAGCATGCGCTCGCCTACACGGTGCTCGGCTACGCCTCGGTCTTCATGCACCGGCGCCTGCTGTGGTTCGGCGTGCCGACCCAGGCGGTGCAGGTGCTGCCGCTGTTTTTCGCCGCGCACCTGCTGGAGTTGCTGGTCGGCATGATCGCGGGTGGCGCCTTCCCGGGCTGGTCTTACCTGCTGGCGCCGGTGATCGACGCCGCGCTCTGGCCGGTGGCCAGCGTGATGTTGCTCGCGCCTCAGCGCCGCGCGCCCAACCCCGACGACAACCGGCCTCTGTAGATGGAACACCCCCTGCGCCGCCTTCGGCGTCTCCCCCCTCAAGGGGGGCGATGCGAGTGGCCCGGCAAAGCCGGTTCCACCGCATCCTGGCGTGAAAGCTTCTCGCGTCGGACGCGTTTCGCCGCCGGGCCGCCCCAAGGCGAAACAGCCCCCGAGGGGCTTGGTGCCGCGGCTCCGGACGTGCCTGCGCACGTCTGGACGGCGCCAAGTGGCGCTGACTCTGGCAGCGCCCTGTTCAACGACCCGCGCAGCGGCGGAGTGTGGGGGCTTGTCTTTTGACCGAGTTGCGCAACGTCGAAGCCGACCTGGCGCAGTTCCGCACCCGGGTGCTGGTGGCGGGCCTCGCGGTGGTGTTTGCGTTTGGCCTGGTGGCCTCGCGCATGGTGTATCTGCAGGTGCTTCGCCACGAAGACCTGGACGCGCAGGCCGAGAGCAACCGCACGGCGGTGCTGCCGGTGGTGCCCAACCGGGGCCAGATCCTGGACCGCCATGGCCGCGTGCTC
Source organism: Hydrogenophaga sp. (assembly GCF_018780075.1). Classification (GTDB taxonomy): domain Bacteria; phylum Pseudomonadota; class Gammaproteobacteria; order Burkholderiales; family Burkholderiaceae_C; genus Hydrogenophaga. The sequence goes on along the minus strand of NZ_JADMKB010000064.1, from coordinate 6,024 downwards.
GCCACCAACTTCTCGGCCTACACGCTGGAGATCACGCCGTCCAAGGTCGAGGACCTTGACGCCACCATCGACGCGCTGGGCACCCTGGTAAACATCGAGCCGCGCGACAAACGCCGCTTTCGCAAACTCCTGGAAGAGTCGCGCAGTTTCGACTCGCTGCCCATCCGCACGCGCCTCACCGACGACGAGGTGGCGCGCTTCACCGTGCAGCGCTACCGCTTCCCCGGCGTGGACGTTCGCGCGCGCCTGATCCGGCACTACCCGTACGGCGAGATCGCCAGCCACGTGGTGGGCTACATCGGCCGCATCAACCAGCGCGAAAAAGAGTCCATCGAAGACTGGCCGGAAGAAGAACAGGCCAACTACCGCGGCACGGAATACATCGGCAAGCTCGGCGCCGAACAGCACTACGAGCGCGAGCTGCACGGCGTCACCGGCTTCGACCGGGTCGAGACCTCGGCCGGCGGGCGGGCGGTGCGCTCACTGGCCAACACGCCCGCCACGCCCGGCAACACGGTGGTGCTCGCGATCGACATCAAGCTGCAGAAGCTGATCGAGGACATGTTCGGCGACCGCCGGGGCGCGCTGGTCGCGATCGACCCGCGCAACGGCGAGGTGCTCGCCTTCGTGAGCAAACCAACCTTCGACCCCAACCTCTTCGTCGAGGGCATCGACGTCGAGAACTGGCGCATGCTCAACGAGTCGCTCGACAAACCGCTGCTGAACCGCGCGCTGCGCGGCACCTACCCGCCGGGCTCGACCTACAAGCCCTTCATGGCGCTCGGCGCCCTGGAAACCGGCACCCGCAGCGCCACCGCGATCGTCAACGACCCGGGCTACTGGATGTTCGGCAACCACCGCTTCCGCAGCCACGGCGACGGCGGCCTGGGCGCGGTGGACATGCACCGCAGCATCGTCAAGTCGAGCAACACCTACTACTACTCGCTGGCCAACGACATGGGCGTGGAGACGATGCACGACTTCATGGCCCCACTGGGTTTTGGCCAGATCACCGGCATCGACCTGCGCGGCGAGGTGCGCGGCGTGCTGCCCAACCAGGCATGGAAGCGCAGCAACTACAAGCGGCCCGAGCAGCAGCGCTGGTACGCGGGTGAAACCATCTCGCTCGGTATCGGCCAGGGTTACAACAACTTCACCATGCTGCAGATCGCGCACGCCATGGCCACGCTGGCCAACGGCGGCGTCAAGTACAAGCCGCACCTGACGCTGGCGACCGAAAACGTGTTGACCCGCGAACGCACGCCGCTGCCGCTGGAGGCGCCGGTGAACATGGGCTACCAGCGCGAGAACATCAACGTCGTGCTGCGCGCGATGCAGGGCGTGACCACCGAAGGCACCTCGACGCGCGTGTTCGCCGGCGCCGGCTACACCAGCGGCGGCAAGACCGGCACCGCGCAGGCCGTGACCATCGGCCAGAAAGACCGCTACGACGCGCGCAAGCTCGAAGAGCACCAGCGCGACCACTCGCTCTACCTCGCCTTTGCCCCGGTGGAACAACCGCGCATCGCGCTGGCCGTGGTGGTGGAGAACGCCGGCTTTGGCGCCGCCAGCGCCGCCCCGATCGCGCGCCGGGTGTTCGACTACCTGCTGCTCGACCAGTACCCCAACCCGCAGGACCTGGCCGCGGTGCAGAAGGGCGAGGCATCGGCCCCCATCGGCACGCCGCTCAAAGCCAGCACGGTTCAATGGCCACAAGACGAAAGCCCCCCCGCGCCGCCTGCGGCGTCACCCCCTCAAGGGGGCGATGCGAGTGGCCCGGCGAAGCCGGTTCCACCGCATCCTGCGGCCGGGACACCTCGCGCCAGAAACTGAATGTGCTCGTGAAGGGGGGTTGATCCCAGGGCACCGCCGGGCCGGCTTTGCCGGACGGCCAGTGCCGCCCCCTTGAGGGGGTCGCGCACTGCGCGGCGGGGGTGGTTCATCTCATCCAGGCGTCGTAACTGGTCTTCAGGATCAGCGCACTCACCACCACGATGAACGCCGCGCGCACGAAGCCGCTGCCGTGCTTGAGCGCCAGCCGCGTGCCGAGCAGGCTGCCCACCACGTTGGCCACGGCCATCACCAGCGCGAAGTGCCACCAGACGTGGCCCTTCCAGGCGAACAGCATCAGCGCCGCGAGGTTGGACGTGGTGTTGAGCAGCTTGGCGCTGGCGCTGGCATGCAGGAAGTCGTAGCCCAGCCAGCGCACGAACAGGAACACGAAGAAGCTGCCGGTGCCGGGGCCGAAGAAGCCGTCGTAGAAACCGATGGTGGCACCCAGCGTGGCGGCGGCCATCGCCTCCTGGCGGCCGCTGAAGTGCGGCGTGTGGTGCCGGCCCAGATCCTTGCGCGCCAGCGTGTAGACCAGCACCCCCAGCAGCACCAGCGGCAGTGCCCGGCGCAGAAAATCGGGCGAGATGACCGTCACCGTCCAGGCGCCCAGCATCGAGCCCGCGAAACACACCAGCGCGGAGGGCCACAGCGCGCGCCAGGGCATCTGCACCCGCCGCGCGTACTGGACCGTGGCCACCCCCGTGCCCCAGATCGACGCGCCCTTGTTGACGCCGAACAGCGTGGCCGGGTGGGTGTTGGGAAACACCGAGAACAGCGCCGGGACGAGGATCAGGCCGCCACCGCCGACGATGGAGTCGACAAAACCGGCGAACAGCGAAGCAATAGAGACGAGCAGCAATTCCATGCGGTGGATTGTCGCCGCCGGGAAGATCACCCCCCCTGCGCCGCTGCGCGGCTTCCCCCCCAGGGGGACCACGCCCTTGGACCGGCGAAGCCGGATCTTCGGCGTGTGCTGGGCGCAACGCACGCGGTGCACGGCTCCCCCCTGCGCCGCTGCGCGGCTTCCCCCGAGGGGGACCACGCCCTTGGACCGGCAAAGCCGGATCCCCGGCGTGCACAGGGCTCAGGCACGCGCTCCGGTGAAAGGAGCGTTACTGCGCCCGGGGCAGCTCCAGCACGAACTCGGCCCCACCGCCCTCGGCGTGGCGCGCGCTCAGGCGCCCGCCGTGCTGCTCGACGATGCCATAGCTGATCGACAGGCCCAGGCCCGTGCCCTTGCCCACCGGCTTGGTGGTGAAGAAGGGGTCGAAGATGCGCAGCAGGTGCTCGGGCGGGATGCCCGGCCCGCTGTCGCGCACGCTCACATGCACCTGGCCCGCGTCGCAGGCCATCGACACCCACACGCAGGGCGAGGCCAACCCGGGGGCACTCACGGCGTCGAACGCGTTCTGCAGCAGGTTCATCATCACCTGCTGCAACTGGCCGGCGCTGCCCATCACGGTGCAGGGTGCGCCCGCCTGCCAGCGCACGTCCACCGGCGTGGGCCGGCCTTTCTGCACCCAGTGGATGGCGCGCTCGATCACCTCGACCAGGTTCACCGGCACACGCTCTTCGGAGTCCATGGCCGAGAAGCGCTTGAGGCCGTGCACGATGTCGGCGGTGCGCTGCGCGCCTTCGAGCGTGCCCTCGATCAGCGAAGGCAGATCGCCCAGCAGGTGTTCGATGCGCAGCTTCTGCCGCAGCGCCTGCAGCACCGGCTCGGGCTCGTGGGCGTGCAGCGCGGCCATGTAGGTCTGCAGGCGGTCGCAGTACTTGCGCAGCGCGTGCACGTTGCCGAGCACAAAGCTGATCGGGTTGTTCAGCTCGTGCGCCACGCCGGCCACCAGCTGGCCGAGCGAGGCCATCTTTTCCGAATGCAGCAGCTGCTGCTGGGTGCGCTTCAGGGCCTCGTGCGCGGCGCGCATCTCGTGGTACGCGCGCTTGAGCTCGGCCGTGGGCCGGCCCACCCACACGGTGCCCACGCGTCGGCCGTTGGGGCCGATGCGCGGCGTGCAGTTGGCGTCCACCGGCACTGGCTGGCCCGCGCGGTCGAGCAGGTTGAGCTCGATGCCCTGACCGGCTCGGGGTGCGTCGCTGCGGTCCATCGCGGCGCGCGCCGCGTCCACGCTGGCGGCGTCGGCCAGCAGGTCGGCCAGGCTGCTGCCGCGCAGTTGGTCTTCGCGCCGGTCCACCAGTTCACACAGCGCCGCGTTGGCCTGCTCGATCAGGCCGCGCTCGTCGCACACCACCAGCACGTCCGACATGGACGTGAGCACGCTGAAGATGAACTGCTGCGACTGCTCCAGCTCGGTGTTCTTCTTCTCCAGCTCGACCTCGTCGTCGATCAGCCGGGTGTAGACCTCGTCCATCTTCTGGATCACGTCCAGCCAAGTGGACTCGTCCACACCCTCCATCGGCACGGTGGGCAGCGGGCTTGGGGAACGGGGCTTGCTCATGATCGATCTAGTGCACCGTGCAGACCATGCAGGGGTCGAAAGAGCGAACGATGTGCTGGACGGAAACAGGCGTTTTTTCGCCTTCCAGCACCGGCGCATCCACCAACGCCTGCTCCAGCGCACCGGGCGTGCCGGCGGCGTCGCGCGGCGAGAAATTCCAGCTGGTGGGCGCGACGATCTGGTAGTTGGCGATGCGGCCGCGCCGCACCACCAGCCAGTGGCCCAGGCTGCCGCGCGCGGCCTCGCTCAGGCCCACGCCACTGCCCTCGTCGGGCAGCGCCGTCGGCACACAGAAGGCCTCGGTCGGCCGAATGGCCTGCAGCCAGCCTTCCATCAGCGGCACCACGCGCGCGAGCTCGATCAGCCGCGCCAGCACACGCGTGTAGACCGTGCCGCCGTGGCTCGCCACCGCGTCGCGCACCAAGGGCATGCCGCTGGTGAGTTGGCGCGCGATGGCGCCGGTCTCGACCACTTCGCCCCCCAGCCGCGGCGCCTTGTTCCAGGTGTAGGCGCCGGGCTTGTCGGGCTCGGGCCGGGTGATGCCGTGCAGCGGGTGCAGCGGCTCGCGCGCGTGGGCCAGCCAGGCGTGGGTCGCATCCTCGGTGATGCTGTGTGCGTCCAGCGCTTCGACCGCACCGGTCTGCGCGCGCCACACCCCACCGGGCAATGCCCAGCCACCGTCAGACTGTGCATAAGCGCCATAGCTCAGGTAGCGGCCCGGGCCGGGACCAAGCGCATCGAGCTGCAGATCGCGCACGAGGGTGAGGAAAAAACGCAGGTCGCCGCCCAGCGGGTCCTGCGCGTGCCAGTCCCAGAGCGCGGTTTCGGTCTCCAGCGCGGCCACGGTTTCGAGCGGCGCGGCGAACAGCTGGCGCTCCAGGAAGCTGCGGAATTCGCGCACCTTGGCCAGCAGGCGCACGCGCTCGGCGGCGTCGATGGCGCGGGTGGAGCCGCCCGGTTCGACCGATTGCGTGTGCGGCCACTTGCCGCCCAGCGTGCCCAGCAGCGTGAGCCAGCGCTGGCGCGCCGCCGTGGCACCGCGCACCTGCTCACCGTGGTCGGGCGCGAAGCGGCGCAACGCTTCGGCGTGCCAGGGGTGACCCGCGTAAACCGGGCGGGCGAAGTCCGGCATGAAGAACAGGTAGAAGTGCGTCAGGTGGTCGGCCAGGTTTTCGGTCGCCAGGATCAGGTTGGTCGCGTGCTGTCCGTTGGCCGGCAGGGCGATGCCGCCGAGATCGGCCAGCGCACGCGCCGAGGCCACCGACTGCGAGACCGAGCAGATGCCGCAGATGCGCGGCACGTAGACCAGCGCGTCGTGCGGCACCTTGCCCTGCAGGATCTGCTCGAAACCGCGGTACATGGTCGCGTTGACCTGGGCCGAGCTCACGCGACCGTCGGCGATGTCGAGCTGGACTTCCAGGTCTCCTTCGACGCGGTTGAACGGACCAACGAGAAGCCTGCTCATGCGGTGCTCATTTCAAACGTGTCTTGCGAACAGCAGGCTTCACAACGAGATGATCCGCCACCGCGTTGTGCTTCACCCGCTTGGGCGTGGCGCTCTTGGACAAGGACGCCAGCGCCACGAACCAGGCCTTGGGCATGTCGGTGGGCAGGCCGATGGGGATGCCGGCGAGCTTGGGCGTTTCGTGGAAGGGGTGACCCGGCTCCTGGAAACCCGGTTCGGTGCAGGCGATGCAGGCGTAGCCGCCGCGCGTGCAGCTGCCCTCGCCGTTCC
>NZ_JADMKB010000122.1 GCF_018780075.1 Hydrogenophaga sp. | reverse complement strand
CCATGCGCGTCTGGCTCGACCCGCAGAAGGTCGCGCAGCGCGGCCTCTCGGCCAGTGACGTGATCGGCGCCATCCGCGGCCAGAACGTGCAGGCCGCGGCCGGCGTGGTCGGCGCCTCGCCGGGCCTGCCGGGCGTGGACCTGCAGTTGTCCATCAACGCCCAGGGCCGCCTGCAGACCGAAGAAGAGTTCGGCGACATCATCGTGAAGACCGGTGCCGACGGCGCCGTGACCCGGTTGCGCGACATCGCGCGGCTGGAGATGGGCGCGGCCGACTATTCGCTGCGCTCGCTGCTCAACAACAAGCCCGCCGTCGGCATGGGGGTGTTCCAGGCGCCGGGCTCCAACGCGCTGGAGATCTCGGCCCAGGTGCGCGCCACCATGGCCGAGCTGCAGCAGAACATGCCCGAGGGCGTGGAATTCCGCATCGCCTACGACCCCACGCAGTTCGTGCGCGCTTCCATCAAGTCGGTGATCACCACCCTGCTCGAAGCCATCGCTCTCGTGGTGCTGGTGGTGATCGTGTTCCTGCAGACCTGGCGCGCCTCCATCATTCCGCTGCTGGCGGTGCCGGTGTCGGTGGTGGGCACCTTCGCCGTGCTGCACCTGCTGGGCTTTTCCATCAACGCGCTGTCGCTGTTCGGCCTCGTGCTGGCGATCGGCATCGTGGTGGACGACGCCATCGTGGTGGTGGAGAACGTGGAACGCAACATCGAGGCCGGCCTGTCGCCGCGCGATGCGACCTACCGCGCGATGAAGGAAGTGTCCGGGCCCATCATCGCGATCGCGCTGGTGCTGGTTGCCGTGTTCGTGCCGCTGGCCTTCATCAGCGGCCTCACCGGCCAGTTCTACAAGCAGTTCGCGGTGACCATCGCGATCTCCACCGTGATCTCGGCGATCAACTCGCTCACGCTCTCGCCCGCGCTCGCCGCCCTGCTGCTGCGCGGCCACGACGCTCCGAAGGACGCGCTCACGCGCGGCATGGACCGCGTCTTCGGCCCGCTGTTCCGCGGCTTCAACCGCTTCTTCAACCGCGGCGCCGAGGCCTACAGCGGTGGTGTGCGGCGCGTCATCTCGCGCAAGGCGCTGATGATGGTGATCTACCTCGCGCTGGTGGGCGTGACCTTCGGCCTGTTCAAGGCGGTGCCCAGCGGCTTCGTGCCCGCGCAGGACAAGCAGTACCTGATCGGTTTCGCGCAACTGCCCGACGGCGCCACGCTGGACCGCACCGAAGACGTGATCCAGCGCATGGGTGAGATCACCAAACAGAACCCGAACGTGGAAGACGCGATCGCCTTCCCAGGCCTGTCGATCAACGGCTTCACCAACAGCTCGAACTCCGGCATCGTGTTCGTCTCGCTCAAGCCCTTTGCCGAGCGCCAGCGCGCCGACCAGAGCGGTGGCGCCGTGGCGGGCCAGCTGAACCAGGCCTTCGGCAGCATCCAGGACGCCTTCATCGTGATGTTCCCGCCGCCCCCGGTGGCGGGCCTGGGCACCACGGGCGGCTTCAAGCTGCAGCTGGAAGACAAGGCCTCGCTGGGTTACGAAGCGATGGACGCGGCCGTGAAAGCCTTCATGGCCAAGGCCTACCAGACGCCCGAGCTGGCCGGCATGTTCACGAGCTGGCAGGTCAACGTGCCGCAGCTCTACGCCGACATCGACCGCACCAAGGCGCGCCAGCTCGGCGTGCCGGTGACGGACATCTTCGACACCATGCAGATCTACCTCGGCAGCCTGTACGTGAACGACTTCAACCAGTTCGGCCGCACCTACAGCGTGCGCGCCCAGGCCGATGCGCCCTACCGCGCGCGCGCCGAAGACGTGGGCCTGCTCAAGGTGCGCTCGAACACGGGCGAGATGGTGCCGCTGTCGGCGCTGATGAAGGTGAACTCCAGCTTCGGTCCCGAGCGCGCCATGCGCTACAACGGCTACCTCTCGGCCGACATCAACGGCGGCCCCGCGCCCGGCTTCTCGTCGGGCCAGGCGCAGGACGCGATCGAGCGCATCGCCGCCGAGACGCTGCCGCAAGGCATCGGCTTCGAATGGACCGAGCTCACCTACCAGGAAATCCTGGCCGGCAACTCCGCGCTGTGGGTGTTCCCGCTCGCCATCCTGCTGGTGTTCCTGGTGCTGGCCGCGCAGTACGAAAGCCTGACGCTGCCGCTGTCCATCATCCTGATCGTGCCCATGGGCCTGCTCGCGGCCATGACCGGCGTGTGGCTGGATGGAGGTGACAACAACGTGTTCACGCAGATCGGGCTGATCGTGCTGGTGGGGCTATCAGCGAAGAACGCGATCCTGATCGTGGAGTTCGCGCGCGAGCTGGAGTTTGCCGGGCGCACGCCGGTGCAAGCCGCCATTGAAGCCAGCCGCCTGCGGCTGCGCCCCATCCTCATGACCTCGCTGGCTTTCGTGATGGGTGTGCTGCCGCTGGTGCTGGCCACCGGCGCGGGCGCCGAGATGCGCTCGGCCATGGGCGTGGCCGTGTTCGCCGGAATGATCGGCGTGACCGCCTTCGGCCTGTTCCTCACCCCCGTGTTCTACGTGCTGCTGCGCCGCCTGGCGGGCAACCGCGCGCTGCGCCAGCACGGCGAGATCCCCCACTTCGAGGGCTTTGCCTCCGGCGGTGGCGGCAGCGTGCAAGCCGTGCCCGCCGCCCCCCTCGGCCCATTGACGCATTGACCCATTGATGAAGACACAGAAGGTGCACACCATGAAAAAGCTCCATCACCTGTTGCCGCTGGCCGCCGCCCTCTTCCTGGCCGGCTGCGCCACCGCGCTGCCGCCACTGCCGTCGTCGGTCCCGACGCCACCGCAGTTCAAGGAGCAGCAGCGCCAGAACGAGAACTGGACCATCGCCCAGCCCGCCGAGGCCCAGAGCCGCGGCACCTGGTGGAGGGCGTTCAACGACCCGGTGCTCGACGACCTGGCCGAGCGCGCCGGCGCGAACAACACCAGCATCCAGGAAGCCGCGGCCCGCCTGGCCCAGGCACGCTCGCTGGTGCGTGGCGCCCAGGCCGACCGCGCGCCGCAGATCGGTGTGGGCGCTGCCGCCAACCGCGCAGCCGGTGCCAACACCGCGAGCGGATCGACCCCGGCCACGCTGTTGCAGACCGGATTGAACCTCTCGTACGAGCCCGACCTGTTCGGGCGCTTGTCGCGCGCCCAGGACGCTGCCGCGCTCGACACGCAAGCGCGCGAGGCGTTGCTGCAAAGCACACGCCTGCTGGTGCAGGCCGAGGTGGCACAGACCTACCTGGCCCTGCGCGCCACCGACACCGAACGTGCGCTGATCCGGGACACCGCCACGGCCTACGCCGACACCCTGCGCCTCACGCAACGCCGCTTTGAGGCCGGCGATGTGGCCGAGCTGGACGTGATCCGCATCGAGACCGAACACGCCGCCACCGAGGCCGAGGTGATCGCGCTGGACCGCGCGCGCGCCGAACTTGAACACGCGCTGGCGGTGCTCCTGGGTGAACCGGCGTCGGGCTTCGCGCTGACGCCCGACACGACGGCGCGCACGCTGCCCGTGATTCCGGCCGGCGTGCCCGCCACCGTGCTGGCGCGCCGGCCCGACGTGGCCGCGGCGCAGGCCTCGCTGCTGGCCGCGCAGGCGCGCGTGGGCGTGGCCCAGGCGGCGTGGTTTCCCAGCGTGTCGCTCACGGGGGCCGCGGGATATGCCTCGCCCGATATCGGCGACCTCTTCAAGTGGTCGGCCCGCGCCTGGGGCATCGGCGCGCTGATGTCCGTGCCGCTGTTCGACGGCGGACGGCGCGAAGCCGGTGTGCAGGGCGCACAGGCGCAGCTGGACGCCGCCGCCGCGAGCTACCGGGGTCAGGTCTTGAACGCTTTGCGCGAAGTGGAAGACCAGTTGTCCGCGCTGCGCCTGCTGCAAGACCAGTCCTTGGCCCAGGGCCGCGCGATGAGTGCCGCGCAGCGCGCCAGTGCGATCTCGGAGACGCGTTACCGCAACGGCCTGGTGAGCCAGCTGGAGCTGCTGGACGCGCGCCGCAACGAGCTGTTCAACCGCCGCCAGGCGCAACGCGTGGAAGCGGCGCAGCAGCAAGCCACGGTGCGGCTGGTTCGCGCCATCGGCGGCGGGTGGGGAACCGCCGGTGCCGCAGCGGCGCCGGGGTGAGCATGGCGCGCATCGACGGCAGGCGTTGGCTCATCGGCGGCACACAGCCTGCAGCGAACGTCGAATGCGCGAAGTGCGCAAGGGACGGCAGCTTCCAGAAGCAGTTCAAGGCCAGGTGCGGGTGCGGCGTTTGAAACCACAGGCCCACTGAACCCCCTTTCTGGTTATCCAGCCACCGTTTGACGGGCAAGAAAAACCTGGTGCAGGGTGATCTTGCGCACCTCGACCTGGCTGGCCTGGATGTGCGAGCGCAGCAGCAGGTCGGCGCGGTCGGCCTTGCGGGCGATGATAGCGCGCAGGATCTTGGCGTGTTCGTCGTAGGTGGCGTCGATGCGCACCTGCTTGAGAAAATCGAGCCGCCGGATGATGCGGATGCGCTCGGTCACCTCGTGGTGCACGCGGGCCATTTCGGGGTTGCCCGCGGCCTGCACCAGGGTTTCGTGGAAGGCCTCGTCCCAGGCCGCCACCGTCGTCGCGTCGTCGCTGCGTTCGTTCACCGACACCAGCCAGCGCTCCTTGAGCGCCTGCAACAGCGTTGACGCGGTGGCCACGTCCTGCTGGCACAGGCGCTGCACGGCGGTGGTCTCCAGCACCATGCGCAGGTCGTAGAGCTGATCGAACTTGTCGAAATCAAACGGCAGCACGCGCCAGCCGCTGCGGAACATGACCTCCACCAGCCCTTCCTGCTGCAACCGGTACAGCGCCTGGCGCACCGGCGTGCGCGACACCGCCAGGCGGTTGCAGATTTCGTGTTCGCTGAAGCGGTCGCCCGGCACCAGCCGGAAGTCGGCGATGTCCCGTTTGAGCTGCTCGTACGCCTCGTCGGCGCGGGAGGGGGGCGTGGTGGCCGTCTTGGTGGTGGATCGTTGGAAGGTGTGCACGGGAAAACTCTGGCTGCCTGAAGGGCTCATCACCGGGTCGGGGCCAGCGCGGCCAGCAAGGACCCGCTGGTGGCGGTCCAGCCGATGATGCCACCCTGGGCGTGCAGCATCTCCACGGTGGCGGCCTTGAAGTGCGGAAAGTAGCTCTCGGTGCAGTCCTCCAGCAACAGGCAGTCGTAGCCACGGTCGTTGGCCTCGCGCATGCTGGTCTGCACGCACACCTCGGTGGTCACGCCCATGAACACCAGGTGGGTGATGCCGGCCTGCTGCAGGGTTTCGTGCAGACCGGTGGCGTAGAAGGCGCCCTTGCCCGGTTTGTCGATCACGATCTCACCCTCGATCGGCGCCAGGGCCGGGATGATCTGGTTGCCCGGTTCACCGGCCACGAGGATGCGCCCCATGGGTCCCACATCCCCGATCCGCCATGTCGGGTTGCCGCGCAAGCGCTTGGCCGGCGGGCAGTCCGACAGATCGGCCGCGTGCGCCTCGCGCGTGTGCACCACCAGCCCGCCCGCCGTGCGCCAGGCGTGCAGCACGGCCTGACAGGCGGGCACGATGGCTTCCAGCAGCGCCACGTTGTTGCCCAGGCTCTCCCCGAAGCCACCGGGTTCGATGAAGTCGCGCTGCATGTCGATGATCACCAGCGCGCTGTGCGCCAGGTCACATTCGTAGGGAAAAGGTTGTGCGGCTGTCTGCATGGTCAATGTCCTCCGCCCATGTGGGCACCGATTTCATGGCGTTCGGCGCTCGCGGCCGGCGTCTCGAACACGATGCGGCCCTCGCTCATCACCACGATGCGGTCGGCCAGCTCCAGCAGTTCGTCCAGGTCTTCGCTGATCAGCAGCACCGCGCCGCCCTGGTCGCGCACACCGCGCAGCCGGGTGTGGATGTCCCTCACGGCCGCGAAATCCAGGCCGAACACCGGGTTGGCCGCGATCAGCACGTTGATGTCGCCGTGCAGCTCGCGCGCCAGCACGGCGCGCTGCACGTTGCCGCCCGAGAGGCTGCGGATGGGGGCGTTCTCGCCCTGCGTCTTGATGCCGTAGCCGGCGATCCATTCGCGTGCGCGGCTGCGCCACTGGCCGAAACGCAGGCGGCCGCCGCTGCACAGCGGCGCGCGGTCGAAGTCGCGCAGCGCCATGTTCTCGGCCACCGACAGGTCGCCCACGCAGGCGTTGCGCAGCGGCTCCTCGGGCAGGCTGCGCACCTTCAGGCGGTGGTTCTCCTCGCGCCGCGCGCCGTAAGGCTGGCCCTGCACCGTCACCGTGCCGGCCGCGCGGGGACGCTGGCCCACCAGCGCCTCCACCAGCTCGCGCTGGCCGTTGCCCGACACGCCGGCCACGCCCAGGATCTCGCCGCTGGCCACGGCCAGGCTCAGGTCCTGCACGGCGAGCGTGCCACGGTCGCCCATCACCTGCAGGCCCTGGACCGCGAGCGACACCGCGCCGCTGGCCGGGGCCTCGGGCCGGTCCGCAGGCGCGGCACCCACGGGAGCTTCCGTGCCCTCGGCCGCGCCGCCCACCATGGCCTGCGCCAGCAAGGCCGGCGTGGTGCCGGCCACGGCGCAGTGGTGCACCGCCTGGCCGCGGCGCAGCACCGTCACGTCGTCGGCGTAGGCCATCACCTCGCGGAACTTGTGCGTGATGATCAGCACCGTGCACTGGCCGCTGCGCGCGAACTCGCGCACATGGCCCAGCACCTCGTCGGCCTCCTGCGGCGTGAGCACCGAGGTGGGTTCGTCCAGGATCAGCAGGCGCGGTTTCAGGTAGAGCTGCTTGAGCAGTTCGAGCTTCTGCTTCTCGCCGGCGGCCAGCTCCTGCGGGCGGGCGTCCAGGTCGAGCTGGAAGGGTGTGGTTTTCAGGAACTGCGCCAGCCCGGCGCGCTGGCGTTTCCAGTCGATGACGCTCGGGATCTGGCCCCCCGCCAGCAGCAGGTTCTCGGCCACCGTCATGCCCGGCGCCAGCGTGAAGTGCTGGTAGACCATGCCGATGCCCAGCGCGCGGGCCACCACCGGGTTGGTGATCGCCTGTTCGCGGCCGTCGATCAGGATGCTGCCCGAGGTGGGCCGCTGAAAGCCCGCCACGCACTTCACCAGCGTGCTCTTGCCGGCGCCGTTTTCGCCCAGCAGGGCGTGCACGGTGCCCGGCGCGACCTTCATGCTCACGCCCTGCAGCGCCTGGAAGCTGCCGAAGCGCATGCCCATGTCGTAGGTGTCCAGCGCCAGCGCGCCGGTGGGCGGCGGCAGGCCGCCGATGGCTGCGAGGTCGGTCATGTCAGTGCTTCCAGGACGGCGGTCGAGCGGGCGTGGGCACCGAACACGCCGCCCTGCATCGTGATCATCTTCAGCGCGGCCTCGTGGTTGCCCCGGTCGGTGGCGGCGGTGCAGTCCGACAGCAGCAGGCACTCGAAGCCGCGGTCGTTGGCGTCGCGCATGGTGGTGTGCACGCAGACGTCGGTGGTGATGCCGGCCAGCAGGAGGTTGCTGATGCCGCGTGTGCGCAGCAGCAGCTCCAGGTCGGTGGCGTAGAACGAGCCCTTGCCCGGCTTGTCGATCACCACCTCGCCCGGCAGCGGCGCGAGTTCGGGGATCAGCTCCCAGCCCGGTTCGCCACGCACCAGGATGCGCCCGCAGGGCCCGTCGTCGCCGATGCCCACACCGTCGGTGCCGATCTGGCGCGAGCGCCAGCGCTTGTTGGCCGGCAGGTCCGAGAGGTCGGGGCGGTGGCCTTCGCGGGTGTGCATGACCACGTAGCCGGCGCTGCGCATGGCGGCCATCAGCGTCTGCAGCGGCGCGATGGGCGCGCGCGTGAGCGAGATGTCGTAGCCCATCTGGTCCACGTAGCCGCCGACGCCGCAGAAGTCGGTCTGCATGTCGATCACGATCAGCGCGGTGTTCTCGGGCCGCAGGTCGCCGTTGTACGGCCAGGCGTAAGGGTTGGCGTCGATGAAGCGTTCCATGGCTCAGGCCACTTTCTTCAGGATGGCCGCCGCCGGCTCCGGCACCAGGGGGTGCGACTCCGGGCCTTTGTACGAACGGGTGGGCGCGTCGAAGCCGCAGGGCGTGCCGTCGGTCACGTCGACCTGCCAGGGCAGGCGGTAGGTGCCGGTGGCCATGTCGTGCATGTAGGTGTAGGGGCAGTCCTGTGCGCCGCCCTTCACCGCCACGTAGCCGCGGTGGTAGAGCTGGTAGAGGTTGTTCTCCACGCCCCAGCCCTGGCGCGCTTCACGAACCAGGTCGGGCCGCAGCTCGGCGGTGATGATCTCGTCGACGCGGCCACCGCCCTCGGCGATCACCGTGCCGTCGAAGCTGCAGAACATGCCCTCGCCCATGGAGTCGAAGCTGCCGTCGCTGCCGCACAGGCACACGCTGGCGGTGATGGCCAGGTTGGTGAAGGCGTTGGCCTGGTTGGTGATCTTCCAGGCGTGGCGGATCGGCGCCGTGTAGCCGGCCGTGCGCAGGATGATCTCGGCGCCCTTGTAGGCCGCCTCGCGCGCCATCTCGGGGAACATGCCGTCGTGGCAGATGATGAGCGAGAGCCGGCTGCCGTTGGGCCCGTCGCACACGGGCACGCCCAGGTTGCCGGGTTCCCAGGGCTCCACCGGCACCCAGGGGTGCAGCTTGCGGTAATAGAGCCGGATGACGCCGGTGTCGTCGATGATGAGCCCGCTGTTGTAAGGGTTGCCGCCGGGGTTGGCCTCCATGATGGAGAAGCAGCCCCAGATGCTGTGATCGGTGCAGGCCTGCTTGAACGCGGCCACTTCCGGGCCGTTCAGCGAGACCATGAGCTCGGGGGCCGTGCTCATCGAGAGGCCATGCAGCGCGTACTCGGGGAACACCACCAGGTCCATCGTGCCCTGGTTGCGCCGCGCCTTGGCCACCAGGTCGCAGATGCGCTGCGTCTGTGCCGCGAGCTGCGCGCGGGTTTCCACCACCGGCAGCTGCAGCTGCACCAGGCCCACGACCACGCCGTGCTTCGATTTGTTGAGTCCGCCCAATCCACTCATGGGTCTTCTCCTAGTGGGTTGAAGAAAGTTCGCCGGGGCTGCCGGGCACGACCACACCGGGCCGGCAGGTGAGCGCCAGGATCAGCAGCGTGAGCACGTAGGGCACGATGTTGAACAGGTGGTAGCCCCAGCCGATGCCGACCGACTGCAGGGCCGGGCCGATGGCGCCGGCGCCGCCGAACAGCAGCGCGGCGCCGACACAGCGCAGCGGGCTCCAGCGCGCGAAGATCACCAGCGCCACGGCGATCAGGCCCTGCCCGCTGGAGATGCCCTCGTTCCAGCTGCCGGGGTAGAACAGCGTGAGCGAGGCGCCGCCCAGCCCGGCGATGAAGCCGCCCGCTGCGGTGGCCGCGATGCGGATGCCCGAGACCGAATAGCCCAGTGCCCGTGTGGCGTTGGCCGAGTCGCCCGCCAGGCGCACCAGCAGGCCCAGGCGCGTGTTGGCGAAGGCCCACCACAGCAACACGGCCATCAGCAGCCCGAGCGGCAGCAGCGCGTTGACCTCGAGCGCCGAGCGCACGGCGGGCGAATCGCTCCAGCCACCCAGCGACAGGGCCGGCAGCTGCGGCGCCTGCGGCTGGATCAGCGGCTTGCCGAGGTAGAAGGCCAGGCCCATGCCGAGCAGCATGAGCGCGATGCCGGTGGCGATGTCGTTGACGCGTGGCAGCGAGCACAGCAGGCCATGCAGCGTGGCCAGCAGCGCGCCAGCGACCGCGCCGGCCAGCACACCGATCCAGGGCGAGCCGCTGAGGTACGAGGCGCCGAAGGCCGTCATGGCCGAGAGCACCAGCACGCCTTCGAGGCCGAGGTTGATGCGGCCTGACTTTTCGGTCAGGCACTCGCCCAGGCTCACGAACAGGAAGGGCACGCCCACGCGCAGGGCGCCGCCGACGATGCCGGACAGAAAGATGATCAGTTGGTCTGCGGTCATTGGGAATCCTCCGTGCTTCGCACTGCGGTGCGACCTTGCTTGGGGCGGCCCTGCGCTGAGGTCATGCTTTCTCTCCCTGGGGCACCGGCCCATCCGAGGGGACACGGGCGAGCCTTGCGAACCACGCCTTCCAGTCGGTGTCGCGCAGCGCTTCGCTGGCCAGGATCAGCACGAAGGCGATGCCTTGCAGCAGCAGCACCGAGGCGTCGGGCAGGCCGAGGCGGCGCTGCAGCAGGCTGCCGGCGGCGCCGAAGCCGCCGAACAGGATGGCCACCGGGATCACCGCCACTGGGTGGTGCCGCGCCATGAACGAGACCAGGATGCCGGCGTAGCCGTAGCCCGCGATCAGCGCGGCGTTGGCGCTGGTGTGCACGGCGGCCACCTCGATGGCGCCGGCCAGGCCGCCGGCCGCACCACCGAGCGCGCAGGCCAGCACCACCAGCCGCGTGGCGGGCAGGCCCACCAGCTGGGCCGCACGCGGGTTGCCGCCGACCACGCGCACGGCAAAACCCGAGGGTGTGAGGCGCAGCCACAGGCCCGCGACCAGGCACACCACGACGCCGATCACCAGGCCCCAGTGCACGTCGGAGCCGGCAATGGTGGTGATGAGCAGGCCCTCGTCGAGCGCGGGCGTGGATGGCTTGTTCAGGCTGGCGGGGTCGCGCAGCGGCCCTTCCACCAGGTGCTTGAACAGACCGATGGCCACGTAGGCCAGCAGCAGGCTGCTGATGGTTTCGTTGATGCCGCGGTACTGGCGCAGCCAGCCCGCCAGCGCCACCCACAGCCCGCCGGCCAGCGCACCGGTCACACACACCATCACCGTGCCGGCGAGGTTCGTCGGCAGCGGCAGGGCCTGGGCCAGCGCCGCGCAGGCCAGGCCGCCCAGCACCAGCGCGCCCTCGCCACCGATCACCACCAGGCCGGCGCGCGCGGGGATCGCGACGCACAACGCGGTCAGCATCAGCGGCGCGGCGCGCTGCAGCGTGTTCTGCCACGAGTACCAGTCGCCGAAGGCGCCCTTGAACAGCAGCACCCAGACCTCGACCGGGCTCACCCCCGCGAACGAGACGATGAGGCCGAACAGCAGCAGGGCCAACGCGATGGCGCCGACGGGAAGGAGGATGTTGCGCATGACCGTGGCGAGGTCAGACGGAGCCGTTCACGCCTTCGACCAGGTAGTTCATTTTTTCGAGCTCCAGGTCGGTCTGCTTGAACGCTTTGCCGGCGGGAATGATGGTGGCGCCCTTGTTGTCCTTGAGCGGGCCTTTGAAGATGTCGAAGCCGCCGGCCATCATCTGCGCCTTCACGCCGTCGGCCTGCTTCTTGGCCGCGTCCGTGACCGCAGGTCCGTAGGCCGACATCTTCACGAAGCCGTCCTTCAGGCCGCCGCGCACGAAGTTCGGGTGTGGCTTGCCGCTGCGCGCCGCCTCGATGAAGGCGGTGTAGGCGGTGAGCCAGTTCCACTCGGCGCCGGTGAGGTAGGCCTGGGGCGCGAGCTTGGCCTGGCTGGCGTGGTAGCCGCAGACCATCTTGCCGCGCTTG
>NZ_JADMKB010000074.1 GCF_018780075.1 Hydrogenophaga sp. | reverse complement strand
CCACGAAGTTCACCAGCTCGCCGGCCTTGACCTTGCCCATGCTGTCGGCCGTCACGCCCGCGGCGATCTGCACCTTGCCGCCGTCCACCGCGGCCAGCACGATGGCGGCGGTTTTCAGCTTGTCTTTCAGCTTGTCCATGGTGTCGCGCAGGGTCTTGGCGTCGGCGCCGTTCAACACGGCGGCCAGCACCTTGATGCCCTTGATGTCCACGGCCTGCGCCATGAGTTCGTCGCCCTGGCTGGAGGCCAGCTTGCCCTTGAGCGCGACGACTTCTTTCTCCAGCGCCTTGACCTGCTCCAGCGTCTGGCCGATGCGGCTGGTCAGCTCGGCGGTCGGTGCCTTCAGCGCGCCCGCCGCCTGCGACACGGTGTCTTCCAGCGTCTGCAGGTAGCTCAATGCGTTGACACCGGTGACGGCCTCGATGCGGCGCACGCCCGCGGCCACGCCGCCCTCGCCCACCACCTTGAACAGGCCGATGTCACCGGTGCGCTGCACATGGGTACCGCCGCACAGCTCCTGCGTTGAGCCGATGCTCAGCACGCGCACGATCTCCCCGTACTTCTCGCCGAACAGCATCATCGCGCCGGTCTTCTGGGCTGCCTCGATGTCCATCAGTTCCGCCTTGGCCGCCGCGTTGGCCAGCACCTCGGCGTTGACGATGGCCTCGATCTGGCGGATCTGCGCGTCGGTCACCGGCGCGTTGTGCGCGAAGTCGAAACGGGTGCGCTCGGCGTTGACCAAGGAACCCTTCTGCTGCACGTGGGTGCCCAACACCTCGCGCAGGGCCTTGTGCATCAGGTGGGTGGCGCTGTGGTTGCGCACGGTGGCGGCGCGCAGGGCCAGGTTGACGCTGGCGGTCACGGTGTCACCCACAGCCAGCGTGCCCTGCTCCATCGCACCGTGGTGGCCGAACACGTCGGACTTGATTTTCTGCGTGTCGCCCACGGCGAACTTGGCCGAGCCGCTGGTGATCACCCCTTCGTCACCGACCTGGCCACCGCTCTCGGCGTAGAAGGGCGTGGTGTCCAGCACCACGACGCCCTGCTGCCCGGCCTTGAGCTCGGCCACGGCCGTGCCGTCCAGGTACAGCGCCACCACCTTGGCCGGCGCTTCGAGCTGTTCGTAGCCGACAAAGGTGTTGCCCGCGCCGGTGTACTCCAGCGCCTTGTCCATCTTGAACTTGCCGGCCGCGCGGCCCTTGGCCTTCTGCGCTTCCATGGCGGCGTGGAAACCGGCTTCGTCCACAACGACACCCCGCTCACGGCAGACATCGTTTGTCAGATCCAGCGGGAAACCGTAGGTATCGTGCAATTTGAAAGCCACGCCGCCGGAGAGCCGCATCTTGTTTGCCAAGGCTGCAGGATTGATTTCCATTACGCCAGGCTTTGGTTCTAGCTGGGCTATTCGGAGAAATTCAGATTCGAGAATCTCCATGCCATTGGCCAGCGTCTCGTAGAAACGCTCTTCCTCGGCCTTCAGCACCTCGGTGATGCGCTGCGCCTGGTTCGCCATGTTCGGGTAGGCCTCGCCCATCACGGCCACCAGATCGGGCACCAGCTTGTGGAAGAACGGCGTCTTCTGGCCCAGCTTGTAGCCGTGGCGGATGGCGCGGCGCACGATGCGGCGCTGCACGTAGCCGCGGCCTTCGTTGCTGGGGATCACGCCGTCGCTGATCAGGAACGCCGTGGCGCGGATGTGGTCGGCGATCACCTTGAGCGAGGGGTTGTCCAGGTCGGCCGTGCCGGTCTCGCGGCCCGCGGCATTGATCAGCGCGTCGAAGATGTCGATCTGATAGTTGCTGTGCACGTGCTGCAGGATGGCGGCCAGGCGCTCCAGGCCCATGCCGGTGTCCACGCAGGGCGCGGGCAGCGGCGTGACGGCGCCGGTCTCGTCCATGTTGAACTGCATGAACACGTTGTTCCAGATCTCGATGAAGCGGTCGCCGTCTTCATCGGGGCTGCCGGGAGGGCCGCCGGCGATGTGGTCACCGTGGTCGTAGAAGATTTCCGAGCAGGGGCCGCAGGGGCCGGTGTCGGCCATCATCCAGAAGTTGTCGCTCTTGTAGCGCCCGCCCTTGTTGTCGCCGATACGAATCACGCGCTCGGGCGGCAGGCCGATCTCTTTGGTCCAGATGTCGTAGGCCTCGTCGTCCTCTTCGTACACCGTGGCCAGCAGGCGCTCGGGCGGCAGCTTGTAAACCTCGGTCAGCAGTTCCCAGGCCCACTTCAGGCTCTCGCGCTTGAAGTAATCGCCGAAGGACCAGTTGCCCAGCATCTCGAAGAAGGTGTGGTGGCGGGCGGTGTAGCCCACGTTTTCCAGGTCGTTGTGCTTGCCGCCAGCGCGCAGGCAGGCCTGCACCGACGCGGCGCGCACGTAGGGGCGCTTGTCGGTGCCCAGGAACACGTCCTTGAACTGGACCATGCCCGAGTTGGTGAACATCAGCGTGGGGTCGTTGCCCGGCACCAGCGGGCTGGACGCCACCACGGTGTGGCCCTTGGAGGCAAAGAAGTCCAGGAAGGTCTTGCGGATGTCGGCGACGGAGGCTGGGCGGGTCATGTCGGTGGTGCTTCGGGCAGGTTCAGAACAGCTTGGCATTATCGCCCGGCCTGCCGTCCACCGAGCTCGCCGCGCCCCGGCCGGGCTAGCGGATCAGCGCGCCACCGCCCAGCACGTGACCTTCGAGCGTCGGGCGCACGGCCGTGAGGAAGTTGCTCAGCGATTCCGGCAGCCCAGCGCCCTTGCGCCAGGCCAGCCCCACCTCCAGGTGCGGCAGGCCCTGGGCGAGGGGCCGTGCTTCGATGCGGTCGCCCTCCAGCGACCAGGGCCGGTACAACATGTCGGGCAGCACGGAGCAGCCGGCGCCGGTGGCCACCAGGCTGCGCACGGCCTCCACCGACGAGGTGCGGATCAGCACCGTGGGGTCCGCACCGCCGGCGTTCCACAAGGCGGTGGTGGCGTCACCCAACTCATCCACCTGCAACAGGACGAGCGACTGCCGGGCCAGTTCGGTGGCCTCGATTTTTTCTTCCCCGGCCAGGCGGTGGTTGACCGGGAGCCACACCCGCCAGCCGGACCGCAGGATGGTTTCGGTGTCCAGCGCCTGGCGGTTCTGCAGCTGCGACACCACGATCAGCGCCACGTCGAGCTCGCCGCTGATCAGCAGGTGCTCCAGGTAGTCGCGCCGGTCTTCGGTGATCTGCACCTGGATGCGCGGGAACACGCGGCGAAACCGGTCGAGCAGGAACGGCAGGTAGTAGCCCACCATCAGGCTGGTCACGCCCACGTTGAGGCTGCCGGTGACGGTGTGCGGCCGCGAGGCCAGCGCGTCGCGCGCGTTGCGCATGGCCACGTCGATCTGGTGCGCGTGGCGCAAAAACTGGTGCCCCGCGTGCGTGAGCGACATGCCCCGCGCCCGGCGCTCGAACAGCAAGGTGCCCAGATCGGCCTCCATCTGCGCGATGGCCTGCGACACGACCGATTGCGAGACCCCCAGCTCGTGGATGGCGGCCGAGATGGAGCCCGATTCGGCGACCGCTATGAAATACCGAATGCTCTTGAACGAGGTGCTCATCGGGTCATTTCGCCATTTCAGGCACTCTTTTGGACCAATTAAAGGGTAAACCCGCAAGCGCACCGCTTCAAGGCACAGGGTAACCCCCTAAAAAAACGCTTTCTGGTGCGAGGTTTCTGTTTTACCGATGGATTCTATTGTCTGCCCGGGATGGTTCGGCACAGGGGCAATACCTAAGATGCCTCTCAGGCCCGCACCAGCGCGCCCCAACCACCCCTGTCAGGAGTTCCCTATGTCCCAGACCCGCACACTTCTCGTTGGTTTGCTGGCGGTTGCCTCCGCCGCCTCCAGCCTCGCAGCCCCGCCCAAGGCCGTCGGCAAGGGCGAGGGACAGCTCAACATCATTGCCTGGGCCGGCTACATCGAACGTGGTGAAACCGACAAGGCCTACGACTGGACCACCGGCTTCGAAAAGGCCACTGGCTGCAAGGTCAACGTCAAGACCGCGGCCACCTCCGACGAAATGGTGTCGCTGATGAAGGCGGGTGGCCACGACATCGTCACCGCCTCGGGCGACGCCAGCGGGCGCCTGATCGCCTCCAAGCTGGTGCAGGAAGTGAACGTGGGCCTGGTGCCCAGCTACAAGAACATCGACCCCCGCCTGCAGAAGGCCGCCTGGCACACCGTGGACGGCAAACACTACGGCGTGCCCTACCAGTCGGGGCCCAACGTGCTGATGTACAACACCGACGTCTTCAAGAAGGCGCCCGACTCCTGGTCGGTGGTGTTCGAGGAACAGAACCTGCCCGACGGCAAGTCCAACAAAGGCCGCGTGCAGGCCTACGACGGCGCCATCTACATCGCCGACGCCGCGCTGTACCTGATGTCCAAGAAGCCCGAGCTGGGCATCAAGGACCCCTACGAACTCAACGAAAAACAGTACGCCGCCGTGCTGGAGTTGCTGCGCGGCCAGAAAAAGCTGACCCACCGCTACTGGCACGACGCCACGGTGCAGATGAACGACTTCAAGAGCGAAGGCGTTGTCGCCTCAGGCTCGTGGGGCTTCATGGTGAACTCGCTCAAGGGCGAGAAGAAGCCCATTGCCTCCGTGGTGCCCAAGGAAGGCGCCACCGGCTGGGCCGACACCACCATGCTGCATGTGAACGCCAAGAACGTGAACTGCGCCTACCAGTGGATGGAGCACCAGCTCAGCGACCAGCTGCAGGCCCCGCTGGCCGAATGGTTCGGCACCGTGCCGGTGACCCCGGCCGCCTGCAAGGCCAAAGCCCCCGGCGGCAGCGACTTCTGCAAGGTCAACGGCTTTGATGACCTGGCCAAGATCAAGTTCTGGAAGACCCCGCAGGCCAAGTGCGCCAGCCAGGGCAGCTGCGTGCCCTACGCCAAGTGGGCGATGGACTACATCGCGATCATGGGCGGAAGGTAAGTACGTGGCCCCCACGCTCCGCCGCTGCGCGGGTCGCTGC
Organism: Hydrogenophaga sp.; assembly: GCF_018780075.1. Lineage (GTDB taxonomy): Bacteria > Pseudomonadota > Gammaproteobacteria > Burkholderiales > Burkholderiaceae_C > Hydrogenophaga. The sequence continues at coordinate 6,667 of NZ_JADMKB010000074.1, read as the reverse complement.
CCCCCGGAGGGGGCGCGAATTCAGCTTGGGGCGGCCCGGCGCTGAATTCATGCCCCCCGCGCCGCTTCGCGTCACCCCCCTCTCTCGCCTGCGGCGGGAGGGGGACGGCACTGGCCGTCCGGCGAAGCCGGGCCGGCGGTGCCCCGGGCTGGGGGAGCCGTCGCGCCCCGTGCTGATGTTCGCTCCGGCGCCATGGACAACTGAACCGAACCGCACCCCTGACTGAAGATTTCTGCATGACCGACGCCATCGAGTTCAAGGACGTTTCCAGGCACTACGGCCACGTGAAGGCGCTGGACGGTGTCAGCTTCACCGTGCAGGAAGGTGAGTTCTTCTCCATGCTGGGGCCTTCAGGCTCCGGCAAGACCACCTCCCTGCGGCTGATGGCCGGCTTTGAACAACCGAGCCACGGCAGCCTGACCCTGATGGGCAGGGAAGCCTCGGGCACACCGCCCTACGAGCGCGACGTGAACACCGTGTTCCAGGACTACGCGCTGTTCCCGCACATGAACGTGCTGGACAACGTGGCCTACGGCCTGATGGTGCGCAAGGTGTCCAAGGCAGAGCGCCACGCCCAGGCCCGAGAGGCCCTGGCCATGGTCGCCCTGCCCGACCATGCCGAGCGCACGCCGGCCCAGCTCTCGGGTGGCCAGCGCCAGCGCGTGGCGCTCGCTCGCGCCCTGGTCAACCGCCCGCGCATCCTGTTGCTGGACGAGCCCCTGGGCGCACTGGACATGAAGCTGCGTGAGCAGATGCAGGTCGAGCTCAAGGTGCTGCACCGCAAGCTGGGCATCACCTTCGTCTACGTGACGCACGACCAGGGCGAAGCGCTCTCCATGTCGGACCGCATCGCGGTCTTCAACCAAGGTCGGATCGAACAGATCGCCAGCCCGCGCGAGCTGTACCACCAGCCGCGCACCCGCTTCGTGGCGGACTTCGTCGGCAGCGCCAATGTGATCGACACCGCGCTGGCGCAAACGCTCACGGGCCGGCCGCAGGCGTTTGCGGTGCGTCAGGAACACATCGCCATGCACCCGGCGGGCGCGGCCTCTGCCGCCGGCCGCCTGCAGGTCGAGGGCGAGGTGCTGGCCATCCAGTTCCTCGGCGCCAGCCAGCGCCTGGAGGTGCAGGTAGGCGGACAGGTCATCACCGCCCTGCAGGCGGAAAGCGAAGCCGCCTCGGCGCTGGCCGCGCACACCCGGGCGGGCCAGCGGGTCGCGATCAGTTGGTCGCAGCAGCACATGGTGATGCTGGACGCCTGAGGCCAACATGCGCGCCCTCTCCAACCTCTTCTACCAGCGGCGCACGCTCACGCTGCTGCTGATGCTCACGCCGCCGCTGCTGTGGTTCGGCGTGGTGTACCTGGGCTCGCTGCTGACGCTGCTGAGCCAGAGCGTCTTCGTGTTCGACGACATGAGCATGTCGGTGGTGACCGAGTTCACCACCGACAACTTTGCCAACCTGCTGGTCCCGGCCAACCTGGACATCGTGCTGCGCACGCTGGGCATGGCCGTCGCCGTGACGCTCGCCACCGCGCTCATCGGCTTCCCCATGGCCTGGTACATGGCCCACCACGCCGGCCCGGCCGAAAAGGGCTTTTTCTACGTCGGCGTGATGCTGCCCATGTGGGCCAGCTACATCGTCAAGGCCTACGCCTGGACCGTGCTGCTGGCGCAGGGCGGCGTCATCTACTGGGTGATCAATGCGCTCGGCCTCCAAGGCGTCCTGCAGGCCGTGCTGTCCATCCCGGTGATCGGCGGCGACACACTGGCCACGTCCAACCTGGGCCGCTTTCTGGTGTTCACCTACATCTGGCTGCCCTTCATGGTGCTGCCCATCCAGGCCGCCATCGAACGCGTGCCGGCCAACCTGCTGCTGGCCTCGGGCGACCTCGGTGCCCGCCCGTTCCAGACCTTCCGCAACGTGCTGTGGCCGCTGGCCTTCCCGGGCGTGGTGGCGGGCTCCATCTTCACCTTCTCGCTCACGCTGGGCGACTACATCATTCCCCAGCTGGTCGGCCCCTCGGGCCTGTACATCGGCAACATGGTCTACACCATGCAGGGCACCATCGGCAACATCCCCATGGCCGCGGCCTTCACCTGCGTGCCCATCGTGCTGATCACGCTGTACCTCGCCATGGCGCGCCGACTGGGGGCCTTCAATGCGCTCTAGATTCACACCGCTGCGCCTCGCCGCCTACGCGGGCCTGGCCTTCCTGCACCTGCCCTTGCTGTTCATCGCGCTGTACGCCTTCAACAGCGCCGACAGCAACTACAGCTTCCCCATGGAGGGTGTGACCCTGCGCTGGTTCGCCCGCGCGCTCGAACGCACCGACATCCACGAGGCGATCTATCTTTCGCTGGCGGTGGCCGCCATGGCCACGGTCATCGCGATGGTGCTGGGCACACTGACCGCCGCGGCCCTGAACCGCGACCGCTTCTTCGGCAAGGACGCGTTCACCACCCTGCTGATCCTGCCGATCGCCCTGCCCGGCATCGTCACAGGCATTGCCCTGCTCTCGGCCTTCCGGCTCATGGAGGTCAACCCGGGTTTCTGGACCATCGTGGTCGGCCACGCCACCTTCTGCGTGGTCATCGTGCACAACAACGTGGTGGCCCGCCTGCGGCGTCTGCCCAACCGTTTGTGGGAGGCGTCGATGGACCTGGGCGCCGACACCTTGACCACGCTGCGGTACATCATCCTGCCGCAGCTCGGCACCGCCCTGCTGGCCGGCGGCATCCTCGCCTTTGCGCTCTCGGTGGACGAGCTGATCGTGACCACCTTCACCGCCGGCACCGACAAGACCCTGCCCATCTGGCTCATGGGCCAGCTCGGGCGCCCGCGCGAGGCGGCCATCACCAACGTGGTGGCGCTGGCCATCATGGTCATCACCATGCCGCTGATCCTGCTGGCCTGGCGCCTCACCCGCGACGGCGACGCCAGCCCGAACACCCGCTGAATACCCCGATCCCGTCCGCTCTGTTTCAACCCCACTTCTGGAACCCGACATGGCCGCCACCCGCTTCACCACCCAGCTCCTGATCAACGGCCACAGCGTCGCCGGCGAAGGGCGCGTCGAACCCATCCTCAACCCCTGCACGGGCGACCTGCTGTGCGAGGTGCGCGAAGCCAGCGCCGACCAGCTGCGTCTGGCGGTGGACGCGGCCAGCGCCGCCTTCCCCGCCTGGGCCGCGCTCACGCCACGCGACCGCAGCGCCTACCTGTTCAAGATCGCCGATGCCATCGAAGCCCATGGCGACGAACTCGCCATGCTCGAGTCGCTGAACTGCGGCAAGCCGCTGGCGGCCGCGCGCAACGACGAGATCCCCGCCATCGCCGACGTCTACCGCTTCTTCGGCGGCGCCATCCGCAACATGTCGGGACCGCTGGCGGGCGAATACCTGGCGGGCCACACCAGCATGATCCGGCGCGACGCACTGGGCGTGGTGGCCTCCATCGCGCCCTGGAACTACCCGCTCATGATGGCCGCCTGGAAGCTGGGCCCGGCCATCGCCATGGGCAACACCGTGGTGCTCAAACCCTCGGAAAACACACCGCTGACCACGCTGCGCTTCGGCGAACTGCTGGCCGGCATCCTGCCCCCGGGCGTGGTGAACATCGTGTGCGGCCGGGGCGACTCGGTGGGCGCGCCCCTGATCCGCGACCCGCGCATCCGCGTGGCCTCGCTCACCGGCGACGTCTCCACCGGCAGCAAGATCATGGAGGCCGCCGCGCGCGGCATCAAACGCACCCACCTGGAGCTGGGCGGCAAGGCGCCGGTGATCGTGCTCGACGACGCCGACCTCGGCAGCGTGGTCGAAGGCCTGCGCACCTTCGGCTACTACAACGCGGGCCAGGACTGCACCGCCGCCTGCCGCGTCTACGCCACGGAAGGCATCTACGAAAAACTGGTGGCCGACCTGAGCAGCGCCGTCTCCTCCATCAAGGTGGGCAGCCAGCAGGAACCCGGCGTCGAGATGGGCCCGCTGATCTCGGCGCGCCAGCGCGACCGCGTCGCCAGCTTCGTGGACCGCGCGGCCCAGCTGGCCCACACCGAGGTCACCGCCGGCGGCGGCACGGTGGGCAACAAGGGCTTCTTCTACAAACCCACGGTCATCGCCGGTGCGCTGCAGGAAGACGAGATCGTGCGCAGCGAGGTGTTCGGGCCGGTGGTGTCCATCACCCGCGTGAAAGACGCAGAACAGGCCGTCGCCTGGGCCAACGACTCCGAGTACGGCCTGTCCAGCTCGGTCTGGTCAAGCAACGTGGGCACCGCGATGAACATCGCGGCTCGCCTGCAATACGGTTGCACCTGGGTCAACACCCACTTCATGCTGGTGTCCGAAATGCCGCACGGCGGCATGAAGCACTCGGGCTACGGCAAGGACATGTCGGTCTACGCGCTGGAGGACTACAGCTGCGCGAGGCACATCATGGTCAAGCACTAGGAAGCACCCCCTGCGCCGCTTCGCGTCTTCCCCCTCTCTCGCCTTCGGCGGGAGGGGGACGGCACTGGCCGTCCGGCAAAGCCGGCCCGGCGGTGCCCCTGGGTGGCGTTTTTTTCGTGCGGTTCGGGCCGCGCTCCGGCGCCGAGAAAACCTGAGGCTTCGCAGCTTGGGCCTTGGCCCAACACAAAGCACAAAAACTCAGCCCCGGCTCTGCGTCTTCAAAAACGCCAGCACCTGGGGCTCTTCGGTGAACGCCACGTTGAAGCGGAACCAGGGGCTGGGCTGCAGGTCGGGCGCGAACAGGTGGCCGGGCCCGAGCAGGATGTCCTGTTCGGCGGCCTTGTAGGCCAGCTCGGTCGCGTTGGCGATGTCCGGGTGGCGTGCCCAGAGGAACATGCCGGCCTTGGGCTCGCAGAACAGCTCGAAACCCAGGTTTTCGAGTTGCTGCGCCACGCGCTGGTGCGCCTGCGCCAGCCGCTCGCGCAACCCGCGCAGGTGCTTGCGCCAGCGCCCGTCGACCAGCGCGCCATAGGCCAGGCGCTCGTTGAATTCCGACGACGTCAGGCCCGAGATCATCTTGAGCTGGGCAAAGTCTTCGAGCAGATCGGGCGGCGCGGCCAGGAAGCCGACGCGGATGTTGGGCGAGATGGTCTTGGAGAAGCTGCTGATGTAGACCACACGCTGCAGCTGATCCAGGCTCGCCAGCGAGGGTCGCGGCTCGGGGTCGAGGTCGGCGTAGATGTCGTTTTCGACCACGGTGAACTGGTGCTGCTCGGCCAGTTGCACCACGCGGTGCAGGTGCGCGAGGTTGGCCACCGAACCGGTGGGGCTTTGCAGGCGCGGCTGGGTGAAAAACACCTTGGGCTGGTGCTCCAGCACCAAGGCTTCGAGCGCGGCCAGGTCGTAGCCGGCCGGTGTGCGCGGCACACCGATCAGCCGCGCGCCCAGGAAACGCAGCGAAAACAGCAGGTTGGGGTAACCGGGGTCGTCCACCAGCACGGCGTCCCCCGGGCGCACCAGGCGGCGCGCCACCAGGTCCATGGCCTGGCTGGAGCCCTGGGTCAGCAGCACCTGGTCGGCGCTGACCGCGATCTCCTGTTCGGCCAGCAGGTCACGCACCAGCTGGCGCAGCGGCGCAAAGCCCTTGGGCTCGCCGTAGCCACCCAGGTCCACGTTTTCGGCCGCCAGCGTGCGCAGGCTGCGGCGCAGGCCTTCTTCAAACAGCCAGTCGCCGGGCAGCCAGCCGCAACCGGGCTTCATGCGCAGCGCGCGGGCTTCGAACACCCGGCGCAGGTACCACATGGAATCGAAGTTGTAGTTCGCCGTCTCGGCGGGCACGGTGCCGGGCGCCTGCGGCGCCACGCCCTCGCGCTTGCGCACAAAAAAGCCCGAGTGCGGGCGCGAGACGAAATACCCCAGCGCCACCAGCCGGTCGTAGGCATCGACCACGGTGTACACGCTCACGCCGTGGGCGTGGGCGAACTGGCGGATGGAGGGGGCCTTGGAGCCCGGGCGCAGGTTGCCGCTCTGGATCAGGTCGCGAAACCCCTCGACGATCTGCACCACAAGCGGGCTGGTGCTTTTGGGGTTCAAGGTAAACATGGGCGGCTATCAGGGTAATGCTGTACAGGTCTGTGGGGCTGCACAGTGCATCGCTGTGCAGGCACTGTCTGTATATGTTAGCCGTGGCCCAAGCGCCCTACAGTCCGCCCCAGTCTGAAATCTCTTCTTGATCGGAGCCCACTGCATGCAACGCGAATCCCAAGCCACCAACGCCATGCTCATGGCCCGCCGCCAGGCCGCCATCCCGCGCGGCGTGGGCCACAGTCACCAGATCTTCATTGCCAAGGGCGAAAACGCCGAGATCTGGGACGTGGAAGGTCGCCGCTACATTGACTTCGCCGGCGGCATCGCCGTGCTCAACACCGGCCACCGCAACCCGGCCGTGATCGAGGCCGTGAAGGCCCAGCTCGACCAGTACACCCACACCTGCTTCCAGGTGCTGGCCTACGAGCCCTACGTGGAGCTGGCAGAGCGACTGAACGCCAAGGCCCCGGGTGATTTCGCCAAGAAAACCCTGTTCCTGACCACTGGCGCCGAAGCCGTGGAGAACACCATCAAGATCGCCCGCGCCCACACCGGCCGCTCGGGCGTGATCGCCTTCACCGGCGGCTACCACGGCCGCACCATGATGACCCTGGGCCTGACCGGCAAGGTCG
>NZ_JADMKB010000088.1 GCF_018780075.1 Hydrogenophaga sp. | reverse complement strand
GTGGTGGCCGACAAGAAGCTGCTGCTGGTGGCGATCTGCGTGCTCAGCCAGTGGACGCTGGAGCAGATGACGGCGAGCTACCGGCTCAGCGAGGCGGACTGCGTGAAGTACCTGGTGCAGCTCGACCGCATCGGCATCATCGAACTGCGGCCCCTGAACCGCTACCGCCTCAAGCTGGCCAAGACCTTCCGCTGGCGGCCGCACGGCCCGGTGATGAACTACTTCCGCGACCATGCGCTGCTCGACTACTTCGCGGGCGGCTTCGACGGCAGCGGCGAAGGGCTGATGCTGGTGCACGGCTCGGTGAGCCGCACGCTCGCGCCGCTGTTTCTGGAGCGGCTGCAGCGCGTGGCGCAGGACTTCGCGCAGCAGCACCAGACCGACCAGAAACTCGCCGACAAGGACCGCGAGGGCTACACGCTGGTGCTGGCGATGCGCAGCTGGGAGTTCGAGGCGTTCGGTCGACTTCGCCGCTGAAGGTCACGCCCATCCCACCGCGCAGGGGGCTCACCTGGGCGAGCGCCCCTGCTGCAGCACCTCACGCAGGCCCGCAAAGCGCCTGCGGTACTGGGCCGGCGTGAGGTTGACCTCGCGCTTGAACAGCCGCGCGAAGTAGCCGGCGTCCTCGTAGCCCACCTGCTCGGCCACGGACTCGATCGAGTCGTCGCTGGCCTCCAGCAACTGCTTGGCCTCTTCGAGCCGCACGTTGTGCACGTACTGCAGCGGTGACAGGCCCGTGGCCTGCTGGAAACGACGCACGAAGGAGCGCTCGGCCAGGCCCGAGAGCCGCGTCATCGCCGCCACCGGGCTCGGCTCGCGGTAGTGCTCGGCGGCCCAGAGCTGGCAGCGCGTGATGACCGCGTCGTCGGATTGCCGGCTCGCCGAGAGACGGGCAAACGGCTGCTGACCGCTTTCGTGCCAGTCGATCAGGTACAGGCGCGCCATCTGCATCGCCGCCTCGATGCCGACCAGCCGGGCGATCAGGTACAGCGCGAGGTCCTGCCAGGACGTTCCGCCGCCGGCCATCACCAGGCGCTGTCCTTCGCCCGCCGCCACCAGCGCGCGCCGACTGTGCAGGCGGATGCCCGGGTGGCGCTGCGCCAGCACATCGCAATACGCCCAGTGGGTGGTGGCGTCCTCGCCTTCGAGCAGGCCGGCTTCGGCCATCAGCAGCGCGCCCGAGCAGGCCGCCGCGATGATGGCGCCACGGGCATGGGCTTCGCGCAGCCAGGCCGCTTCGGCCCGGTAGCGCCCGCGCAGGTCGGCGCTCGGCACCACGAACACCTCGGGGATGCAGATGACCTGCGGGTTGGCGGCGTCGGCGATGGCGGCATCGGGCACCAGGTGCACGCCGTTGGCAATGGTCAGGGGCAGGCCATCGGCCGAGACGATCTGCACCCGCAGCGACGGGGTGCCTGGGCGATCCTCAACCACCAGGGGCCAGTCGCGCCCCACGCCCATGAACATGTCGCTCATCCCGAACAGCACCGAGGCCGTGACCTCGGGCAAGGCCAGGATGGCAACGGTGGTGAGCACGGGGGCACCGTCGGGGTCGGACATGGCGGTTTTGTCGGATGGGCGTCGGTTTTGGCTGCAGGTGAAAACGGGGGGTCTGCCTACATTGGCTGACCGATTCTAGAACCGCATGCCCTGTTCATCACCCCTGTTGGAGTACCCCGTGTCCTGGCCCGAAATTCTCACGCTGGCGGTCCTGCCCGCCTTCCTGCTGCTCGACTTTGCCACCCCCGCCACCGCCAGCCGCTCACGCTGGTGGCGCTCGCGAGCCTCGCTGGTCACCGCCGCGAACGTCTGGCTCACCCTGTGGGTGGGCGAGCTGTGGGGCCGCTTCCTGGGTGAGCTGCATGTGTTCAACGGTGCGGTGCTCGGCACGGTGGGTGGCGCGGTCGTGGGCGTGGTGGTCTGCGAATTTTTTCACTACGGCTACCACCGTGGCGCGCACCGCTTCGATGCGCTGTGGCGCCTGGGACACCAGATGCACCACAGCGCCGAGTCGCTGGATGCCTGGGGCGCCTTCTACCTGCACCCGCTCGATGCCGCGCTCTTCACCACGCTCTCCAGCACCGTGCTGTTCCCCTTGCTCGGCCTGAGCCCCGAGGCGGGGGCCTGGGCGGTGGCGGTGCGGACCTTCCTCTCGGTGTTCCAGCACGCCCGCGTGCGCACTCCGACCTGGCTGGGCTATGTCGTGCAGCGGCCCGAGAGCCACGCCATCCACCACCAGCGTGGTGTGCATGCGCACAACTACGCCGACCTGCCGCTGTGGGACCTGCTGTTCGGCAGCTTCCGCAACGGGCCGGCACACGGCCCCTGGCCCGAAACGGGTTTCCACGACGGCGCCTCCGCGCGCATTCCCGAAATGCTGGCGTTCCGCGACGTGTCGCGCGCCAGGCACTGATCCCATTCCTTTTCCTTTTCCTTTTCCTTTCCCCCACCCCCACCTTGGAGCATTCCCATGACCACGAAAGACGCTGTCGGCCACACCCTCTCGGGCGGCAACACCCATGCCCTGGACCTGCTGGAGCAGGCCCTGCACCAGTTCCGCTGCTTTGCCGACAACCCCTTGGCCACCGCTGAAGCGGCGCTGACCGAAGCCCCCGACCTCGTGATGGCCCAGGTGCTGCGCGCCTGGCTGTACCTGCTGTCCTCGGAAGCGGCTGGCGTGGCGCCAGCGCGCGAGGCCCTGGCCGCCGCGCGCGAGCTGCCGCACAACGAGCGCGAAGCCTGGCACCTGCGGGCCATCGCGCAGCTGTGCGACGGCCAGTGGCACGCCGCCGCGCTCACGCTGGAAGACCTGAGCGTGCACCACCCGCTGGACGCGCTGGCCCTGCAGGCCGGCCAGCAGCTCGACTTCTTCCTGGGTGACTCGCGCATGCTGCGCGACCGCATCGCGCGCGCCCTGCCCGCGTGGTCGGCCACCCTGCCCGGCTGGCACGCGGTGCTGGGGATGCAGGCCTTCGGGCTCGAAGAAACCGGCGACTACGCCCGCGCCGAGCGCCTGGGGCGCCAGGCCGTGGACCTGCAGCCCCGCGACGCCTGGGCGCAGCACGCGGTGGCCCACGTGCTGGAGATGCAGGGCCGGCGCGACGAAGGCATCGAGTGGATGCGCGGCAACGAAGGCTGGCAGACCGACAACTTCCTCGCCGTGCACAACTGGTGGCACCTCGCGCTGCACCACCTCGCGCAGGGTGACCTGCCCGAGGTGCTGGCCCTGTACGACGGGCCGATCCACGGCCACAACCCCGAGGTCCACGTGGAGCTGGTGGACGCGAGCGCCTTGCTGTGGCGGCTGGATCTGCAGGGGGCCGACGTGGGCGCGCGCTGGGCGCACCTGGCCGAGCGCTGGGCGCCGTTTGCGGGCGATGGGCACTACGCCTTCAGCGACTGGCACGCGGCGATGGCCTTCGTGGCCGCCGGGCGCGAGGACCTGCTGCAGACGCTGCTGCAGGCCCAGCGCCAGGCCATGGCCAGCGAGGGCGACAACGCGGCCTTCACGCGCGAGGTCGGCTCGGCGGTCACGCAGGCCTGCATCGCCTTCGGCCAGCGGGACTGGGCGCGTGCGGTGGCCCTGCTGCGCCCGGTGCGCAGCCAGTCGCACCGCTTCGGCGGCAGCCACGCGCAGCGCGACCTGATCGACCTCACGCTGATCGCGGCCGCGCAGCGCGGCGGCCAGAAGGCCCTGGCGCGCGCCCTGGAACAGGAACGGCAGGCGCTCGCGCGACAGCGCCGGCCCGAACGGCTCGCGGCCCTGGCGGTGGCGTTGTGAGGCGGGCCCTGCACGCGCAACGCATTGCGCTGCCCAGGTCGGCGCTGTACCCGATCGGGCACCCGCTGGGCTGGCGCATCGAGTGCGAGGCGGGCACGGCCTGGGTCACGCACGACCACCACCCGCGCGACATCATGCTGACCGCCGGCACGGGCCACACCTGCGAGCACCCCGGCCGCGTGCTGGTGCAGGCGCTCGATGACATCGTGATCCGCGTACAGCCTCCAGCCCGACGGCCGCAGCCACCGGGGCTTCTCGCATCGATCGCCAGGGTGTTCACGGGCCGTCAAGCGGTGTGCTGAAGCGCCTGATCGTCGATTCACCGCACCGGATCGACACGGCGGCGGGACGGCACCGGCGGACCGGCGAAGCCGGTTTCGTGGTGCCCTGGCGGGGAGGCATTTCGCTCGCTGCACGCCGGTTTCAGCGTGCCCGGATTTGGGTTCGCTGGTGCGGGCTGGCATGATGTCGGGCTTGCCCGGGAACCGGGCTTCTTTTATGTCTGATCTGCCATGACCGCCACCGCCCACGACACGCCCGACAACGCCGCACCGGCACCCGCTGAAAGCCCCGCTGCGCAGCCGTCCGGCGCCGCCCGCCCGCCCCGCCGCAACGAGGGGCGCAACGGGGGCAACCCGGGTGGCCGCAACGGCGGGGGCCGCCGCCCACAGCGCCCGGCCAACGCCGAGCGTCCCGTGGGCCAGGCGCCCGCGCGCCAGCACCCGGTGCTGGATCAGCTGGCCACCCTCGTCCCCGTGCTGTTTGGCGAGACGCTGCTGCCGCTCAAGCGCGGCATCTACGAAGACCTGCTCGCGGCCCACCCCGATGTGCTGGACAAGGACAGCCTGAAGGCCGCGCTGGCACTGCACGCGCGCTCCTCGCGCTACCTCACGGTGGTGGCCTCGGGCCTGCAACGCCACGATCTGAGCGGCCAGCCGGTGGAGGCCCTCACGCCCGAGCAGGTGCACCACGCGCTGATCGAGGTGTTCCGCCGCCGTGGCGCGCGCAGCCGCGAAGACCTGCGCCCCAAGCTGCGCCAGCGCATCCTGCAGGCCTATGAAGCCTCGGGCCTGCCGCGCGACGAGTACGCCCAGCGCATGCGCGGCCGCGACGAAGAGGTGAACCAGCTCACCCAGGACGCGCTGGCCGTGGCCGCGACGCGCGAAGCGCGTGAAGAAGCGCTGCTGCGCGCCTTCGACGCCAGCGGCAAAACCGTGGAAGCCTTTGCCGACATGTACGGCATGCACGTGCTCGACGCCAACCGCACGCTGGAGCGCGCCCGCGCCCACCTGGCCCGCCAGGCCCTGGTGCCCGCGCCGGACACGGCCGTGGTGGCCAGCGCGGCCAACGAAGCCGACCCGGCGCCAGAGGCCCCTCCGACCGCAGCATGAACCCGCGCCCGCCCGACGCCAGCGCCGAATCACCCTACGCGTGGTGCCGGTTGATGGTGTCGCTGGCGCTGATGACGCTGGGCGGCGTCGGCATGTACTCGGTGACCGTGGTGTTGCCGCGCATCCAGGCCGATTTCAACGTGGCGCGCGGTGACGCCTCGCTGCCCTACACCCTGACCATGGTGGGCTTCGGCCTCGGCGGGGTGCTGATGGGCAAGCTCGCCGACCGCTTTGGCGTGATGGTGCCGGTGCTCGGTGGCTCGGTCGGGCTGGGTCTTGGCCTCATCGCCGCCGGCGCGTCGGGCAGCCTCTGGCAGTTCAGCCTGGCGCAGGGCCTCCTGATGGGCCTGCTCGGCACCTCGGCCACGTTCGCACCGCTGGTGGCCGACACCTCGCGCTGGTTCACGCGGCGTCGCGGCATCGCGCTGGCGATCTGCATGAGCGGCAACTACCTGGCCGGCGCGGTCTGGCCGCCGGTGATCCAGCACTTCGTCGAGTCCCACGGCTGGCGCCAGACCTACATGGGCATCGGCGTCTTCTGCCTGGTGGTGATGCTGCCGCTGGCCCTGGTCCTGCGCCGCCGGCCGCCCGAGCTGCCCGGGCCGGTCGCGGCGGTTGCGTCACCCGGCCCGCAGGTGAGCACCGAACGCCCGCTCGGCCTCTCGCCCGGCACGCTGCAGGCGCTGCTGTGCGTGGCCGGCGTGTCGTGCTGCGTGGCGATGTCGATGCCGCAGGTGCACATCGTGGCCTACTGCACCGATCTCGGGTTTGGCGCCGCGCGCGGCGCAGAGATGCTGTCGGTGATGCTCGGCATGGGGATCGCGAGCCGCCTGATCTCGGGCTGGATCTCCGACCGCATCGGCGGCCTGCGCACCCTGCTGCTGGGTTCGGTGCTGCAGGGTGTGGCGCTGCTGATGTTCCTGCCGTTCGACGGGCTGGTGCCGCTCTACCTGATCTCGGGCCTGTTCGGCCTGTTCCAGGGCGGCATCGTGCCGAGCTACGCGCTGATCGTGCGCGAGCACTTCTCGCCCGCGCAGGCCGGCGCGCGCACCGGCACCATCCTGATGGCCACGCTGTTCGGCATGGCGCTGGGCGGCTGGATGTCGGGGGTGATCTTCGACCTGACCGGTTCCTACCAGGCCGCGTTCATCAACGGCATCGGCTTCAACCTGCTGAACCTGGCGATCGTGGTCTTCCTGCTGCGGCGCGCGCCGCGACACGGTCAGGGTGCCGGAACGGGCGCCGTGAACACGGTCAGCACGCCGGTGTAACCGTAGAGCTGCTGGTGGGCGATTTCGCCGCCGGCGAAGAAGCCGACCAGCGGCACATCGCCCAGCGCGCGGCGCACGATCTGCAGCTCGGCGCTGGGCGCGCCAAAGTGCAAACCGCCCCGTCCCGAGCAACTCACGTACACCGCGCCCACGATCTGGCGCGAGGCGGCGGGCGCTTCCGTCTCGGACGCGTCGCCGGTGGTGGCGCTCAGGCTCAGGATTTCGGGCTCCAGCTCTTCGCGGATCTCGCTGCACACGCGCACCAGGTCGGCGCTCGCGGCCTTGGCGTGGCGCTCGCAGAACGCGAGCTGCGCGCCCAGCGGCGGGTGCTCGGCGATCGCCACGCCCTTGCGCGCCGGGTCCAGGCCGATGATGTGGCGCACCAGGACCTCGGGGCCGAACTGGCCGCGAACCTGGCGCCGCAACGCGCCCTCGCCGTCGGCCAGGCGGTGCTGCGGCAGGGTGAGGCCCACGAGGGTGCGGCGCAGGCGCTCCATGGCCTGCTGCGGCTGGGCCAGCGACACGCCCAGCTCGCGCAACAACACGTCGAGCGCGGGTTCGCCGTCGAGTTCCAGCACCAGGTTGCCGTCCACGGCGGTGATCTCGCGCTCGCGGTCCACGGGCTGCGCGCCCTGGGTGACGCGCGACACCAGGGCCACGTCCGGCCCGAAGGCCACACCGCTGAGCCCGCCCGACAACACGCCGCCGGCCGCCCCCTGCCCGTTCAGGTTGCCGGCGCTGCTGGCCGCGAACTGCACGCTGGCCGAGCGGCTGCCCACGAGCCCGCCGAACACGTAACCCGACTGCGTGCGCTCGGCCACCTCGGCAATGAGTTCGGCGAGATCGTTCGAGCCGGGGTCGGCGTGCAGCAGCGCGGTGTGGGCCACAAAGCCACCGGGCTCGGAGCCGCTCGCGGGCAGCGGCGCCACGCCGCTGAACACGCGGTACTGGTCGGGGCTCAGGTCGCAGAGCATCACGGCGAGCGCGGGCTCGTCGAAGTACTCGACGTTGTTGGCCGCAATGCCCACCCCCACCGTGCCGGCCCAGTCGGTCACCTCGGGCAGTTCGGCACTGAGGTGACTGAGGATGTCCTGGGCCTGTGCGGCGTAGTGGTCGGTGATGTAGAGCAGGGCCAGCGCGGGCGCGTGGGCGTAGGTCGGCAGCGCCATCTGCGCGCGCAACTGCGCGAGCACCAGCGCGGCGGCCATGCGCCATTGCGGGTGGGTGGCGTGGGCGTAGGGAAAGAGCTTCATGCGGGGCGGTTTCGCGGGCTGGGCGCTCAGCGGCGCGCAGCGGGTTTCTTTTTGGCGGCGGCCTTGCGCGCGGCCGGTGCGGCGGCGGGCTTCTGGGCCGGCATAAAGCCGGGAAAAAAGGCGGTGGGCATCGGCCAGTCGCCGGTGGACAGGGGCTGGGCCGCCACGGGCGCCGGGCTGGCGGCCGGGCGGCGCACCGGCTTCTTCTTGGCGGCGGGCTGGGGTTTGGCTTTGGCTTTCGGAGCGGGCGCCGGGGCTGGGGCCTTGGCCTTGGTCGGGGCCTTCTTGCCGCTGACCGCGCGCACCGCTGCCTGGCCCATGCCGGCCGCCATGCCGACGTTGCGTGCCACGCTGTCGCCGATCTTGCGGCCCGCCTTGCCGGCCATGCCGGTGGCGGTTTTCACCGCCTGCTCGGTCAGGCCGCTGGCGACGTTGCGCGTGGCGTCGAGCGCGCCCTGTTTGGCCACGTCTTTCATCGCCGTGGTCGCGATCTGCTGGAACTGCTGGGACAGCGCGCCCCACCACTGCAGCGGGTCGATCACGCCGCCGGTGAGCGCGGACGGCTCGCCCGCCGCCGCTGCGGTGGCCTTGCGTGGCGTCTTCACCGGCTCGGGCGCGGCGTCTTCTTCGGGGGCTTCGTCATCCGCGTCTTCCTCGTTGTCTTCGACTTCCGGCTCGGGCGTCCGCTCGCCATAGGTGCGGGGCGGGATCTCCAGACCGGCAAACCCCTTGGGCGCGGCGGGGGCCGGCGCGACCCCGGCGAAACCGGCCATCGCCTCGGTGGCCTTGAGCTTGAGCGAATTGGCCACGTCGCCCAGGCTGAAGTTCATGGTCTTGAGCGTGGCCAGCGTCATCTTCTGCACCTCCAGCGCCTGGATCGTGGCGGCCAGCGCCTTGGCGTTCTGGTCGAGCCAGAACTGCACGGCCTTGAGCTCGTCGATGCGTTTCTCCAGGTCTTCGACGTTGAAGGTGGGGGCCACCCAGTTGCCGAGGTTGGGCATCTGCGGCACGCTTTTGCCCAGGCCCTGGACCACCCCGCCGGCGGCCTGCCCCGCGAGGTTTTGCAGGAACTCGAAACCGGGCACGAATTTGCCAAAACCGCTGGCGTCGCTCATGGCTGTCTCCTCTGGGGTGATCGGGGGGAAAGGGTCGCCGCCGGATCGGGCGCTCAGTCGTCCACGCCGTACCGGGGCGCGCGGCGCTCACGCAAGGATGCCACACCTTCGCGCACATCGGGACCGGCAAAACCCATGAATTCCAGCGCCAGCGAGGTGTCGAACGCGGGGCCGGCCTGGCGCAGCCAGTTGTTGAGCGAGTACTTGGTCCAGCGGATCGCGGTCTGGCTGCCCGAGGCCAGGCGGTCGGCGACCTCGTGGGCCTTTTCAAGCAGCTGCGCCTCGTCCACCGCGAGCGACACCAGCCCGATGCGCTCGGCCTCTTCGCCGCTGATCGGCTCGCACAGCATGAGGTAGTACTTGGCCTTGGCCAGGCCACAGAGCAAGGGCCAGACGATGGCCGCGTGGTCGCCGGCCGCCACGCCCAGGCGGGTGTGGCCGTCGACGATCTTGGCGCTCTTGGCGGCAATCGAGATGTCGGCCAGCAGACCGGCCACCAGGCCCGCCCCCACGGCCGGGCCGTGCATGGCGCTGACGATGGGCTTGTCGCAGTTGATGACGTTGTAGACCAGGTCGCGCGCTTCCTTCCACACGCGGGTGCGCACCTCGAAATCGGTCGCCATGTCCTGCACCAGGGCCAGGTCGCCGCCGCCCGAGAAACCCTGGCCGCTGCCGCGCAGCACGGCGCAGCGCACGCTGTCGTCGCGGCCCACGTCGCGCCAGATTTCGCTGAGCTCCCAGTGGCCGTCGTGGCCGGCGGTGGGCAGCTTGCCGTTGCCGCCCGGGCCGTCGGCGCGCATCTGGATGTCGAGCACCGAGGGCACGCCGTTCACGGCGGGGCCGCGTCGGGTGATGGCGAGGGTCTGGTAACGGCTGTAGTCGACGGCGGACATCAATGGCACTCCTGGGAAAAGGGTCGGAACACCCGCCCGATTCTGCGTCGGATTCGCCGGGCGTCCGCCGGGGATTTGCCCCTAGCCCATGCGACCGCGGTGGCACAGATTGACGTTGGTCAAGGCAGCGCACAGACGGCGGGCGCAACATGGGTTCACAGTTCAGGAACCGCCTTTTCAGACCACCGATTCACGAGGAGAACCCATGACAACCCCTCTCTCAGACACCTTTGCCCAACAGCTGCACGGCCTGCGCGCAGACGTGCTGGCCCAGTTGCGGGCGCAGCGCGGCGGCCAGATCGGCCGCGCCGAAGCGGCCGCCGAGGCCCGCGAGCATGAAAGCGACGACTGGGCCAAGGCCGACACCGAACGCGACCTGGCCATTGCGCTGGAAGAGCGCGAGTCGGCCGAACTGGTCGCCATCGACGCCGCGCTGCAGCGCATCGCCGACGGCAGCTACGGCCTGTGTGTCGACTGCGGCGACGCCATCGCCAACGCCCGCCTGCACGCCAGCCCCACGGCCCTGCGCTGTGTGGATTGCCAGGACAAAGCCGAACAGGCCGGCGGCGCGGCGCGCCCGGCCGGCCACTGACCCCTTTCCACACCCACTTCTTTAAAGGAAACCCCTGCATGACCACCTTCCACGCCGTTGTCTGGATGGACCACACCGAAGCCCATGTGATGATGTTCGACAAGGAGCACGTCGAGGCACAACGGATCAAGGCGCGCAGCCACCACACGCCCAAACACGGCCACGTGGGCGCCGACAAAGACTTCTTCAAGCAGATCGCCGACGCGCTTGCCGGCGTGACCGAGGTGCTGTTGACCGGCCCGGCCAACGCCAAGATCGAGTTCCGCGATTTCTGCAAGCACAACGCCCACGCCATCGACAAGGCGGTGGTCGAGGTGGTCGAGGTGGTCACCACCGATCACCCGAGCGACGCCCAGGTGGTCGCGATGGCGCGCCAGTACTTCAAAAGGTTGGGGTAACTCCCCCCGCGCCGCTTCGCGTCACCCCCCAGGGGGCGGCACTGGCCGTCCGGCAGAGCCGGCCCGGCGGTGCCCTGGGCTGAACCGCTCCATGCGTTGCGGGTCGCGCTTCGACACGATGGAACACGGAAGAGAAAAGCCCACTGGCACTCGCCGGTGGGCTTTTGTTATTCTGCGGCGATGTCCACTCAGCCCTCCGCCCTGCCCGCGCGCAGCCTGTTTCACTTCGCGTTCCACGTCACCGATCTCGACGAGGCGCGCCGCTTCTACGGCGGTGTGCTGGGCTGCACCGAAGGCCGCAGCACCGAGACCTGGGTGGACTTCGATTTTTTCAGCCACCAGATCTCGCTGCACCTGGGCGAACCGTTCAAGACCACGCGCACCGGCAAGGTGGGCGAGCACCTGGTGCCGATGCCGCACTTCGGCCTGGTGATGCGCTTGCCCGAGTGGCAGGCGCTGGCGGCGCGCCTGCAGGCCGCGGGCGTGGACTTCGTCCTGCCGCCGCAATGCCGCTTCGAAGGCCAGCCCGGCGAGCAGTGGACGATGTTCTTCTTCGATCCCTTCGGCAACCCGATCGAGGTCAAGGGCTTCGCCACGCTGGACGCGATGTTCGCCAGCTGAGCGGTCACCCCGCGCGGCGGCGAAGCCCCGGTCCGCGCCGACAAAGGCGCGGGACGCTTGGGGGCCGGAGAATCCAGCGCCGGGTCGCCCCAAGCGGGATTCGCCCCCCCCTCGTGGGGCAGCGACCCGCGCAGCGGCGGAGCGCGGGGGCTTACTTCTCCAGCGGCGCGATCGTCTGGTCGATGGCGCCGAAGATGCTCAGGCCGTCCTTGCCCTTCATCTCGATGCGGATGGTGTCGCCGAACTTCATGAATTCGGTGCTCGGCTGGCCGTCGAGGATGGTCTCGATGCAGCGCTTTTCGGCAATGCAGCTGTAACCCTTGGGCCAGTCCTTCTTGCCGTCGATCTCGATGCCTTTGTTGCTCACCGTGCCGCTGCCGACGATGGAGCCGGCGCGCACGTTGCGGGTCTTGCCGATGTGGGCGATCAGC
>NZ_JADMKB010000091.1 GCF_018780075.1 Hydrogenophaga sp. | reverse complement strand
TCGTGATCTGGATCAGGCCGTGGTTGTGGCAGAAGCGCACCATGGTCGCGACCGGGAAGGCCAGCATCTGGTCGGTCGGGCAGCTCCAGATGCAACCCATCATGGGCAGGAAGTACCAGTCGCGGAACTCGGCCGAGAAGTTCTGGGCCTTCAGGAAGTCGCCCAGCGGCTGCAGCAGCGGGCTGTCGGGCGCGAGGTCTTCGCCGCGCTCGGCCAGCCGCGTCGTGATGCGGTTGAAGCGCACCATGTCGGACAACATGCGCCAGAAGCGCGGGTTGGCGAGGTTGGCGCGCTGGGCGAACACGCTGGAGAGGTCCGAGCCGCTCCATTCCAGCGCCGCGCCTTTCGGGCCGGCGCCGGGCGCCTGCACCGAAAACGACATGTCCGACTTCGCGACCGGCACACCGAGCTGGGCGAACAGCGCCAGCAGCTGGGGGTAGGTGCGTTCGTTGAGCACCAGAAAGCCGGTGTCCACGCCGAAAGTGGTCGGCCGGCCCTGGGCGTCGGGCAGCGTCACGTCCACCGTGTGGGTGTGGCCGCCGAAATAAGCGCCGGCTTCAAACAGGGTGAGATCGGCCAGGCCGGCGAGGGCGTGGGCGGCGCCCAGGCCCGAGATGCCCGAACCGACGATGGCGACACGGGGACGGCGCGAGGCACCGCCGATGGGCTGGGGGGCGGGTTCTGAATACATCTTCAGAACCCGGCGGCCGGGTGGCCTGTTGAACAAAAGACTGCGAAGCGCCCCGACGCGAAGGAGGGAGGGAGGGAGGAGGAGGAAAAGCGCCTCGGGATTTCAACCGACCCACCAGGGGCCGGAAGGCTTCGCAGTGCAAAAACCGGAATACCCGACACCGCCACCAAAGACGGGGTCGTGGGGGTTTCGAGCAACCACCCGTTGGAAAAGTTCCGCGTTGTCGTGGCCATGGATCCTCCGGATGTGGGGTGTGGGTGGGGCGGCGTTTGAACCGATTGGTTTTATTGTGACTGATTGGTCACAATTTGTCCTGATGAATATCGGCTCCATCCCTGCGATCAATGGGGTTATTGGTCGGGTGGGTGCCCGGTGCACTGGATACGCAGCGGGCTGGCGGATGGATTCAGGCGGCCACGGCGGGGCCGCGACGACCGAGCGGGCGGTGATGGGGCGGTGCCCGGTGGCGTCGCCCGGGGGGCGGGCCGCCGGTCAGGCGCGGTGTGGGGCGCCGGCCGGGGGGTGGGTGTTCGAGGCGGGCGCCTGGCGTCGCCTGAGCCACCAGGCCGCCAGCAGGCCCAGGCACAGGCCCCAGAAGGCGCCGGCCAGGTGGGCGGCCTGCACCACCGAGGTCTCGTTGCCGTCGTCCCACACCACCGGGTGGGCCCAGCCGCGCTCGAGCAGCAACTCGACCAGCAGCGCCAGCATCAGCAGGCCCCCCCAGCGCCGCGCCTTGCGGATCACGATGCACCGCAACAGCAGCTGCACCGCGAGCACCATGGCGCCCGCGTGCAGCAGGCCCGAGAGCCCCACCGCGTAACCGACCTGGGGCCAGAGCACCATCGACACCTGGATCAGGGGCCAGCAGAGCCACCAGGCCAGGGCGCTGAGCAGCGTGGGGCGGATCACCCAGGCGAACGCGGTGAGTGCGCCCAGGGCGATCTGGTTCATGATCAGGTGCGGGGTGTTCACGTGCACCCAGGCGCTGGTCCACAGCGTCCAGGGCCGCACGGTCCAGGTGTCGGCGCGCCAGATCAGCATGTCCACGGCGCTGGTCTGGCCCCACCACAGCAACATGCTGGCCACCCCGTGCAGGGCACACAGCAGCAGCCAGGCGCGCGAGGCTCTCACGCCCGGTCGCCGAGCACGTGTTGCCAGAGGGTTTGCACGGCGGCGGCCAGGGTCTGCGCGGCGGTCGCGTCGATCTGGGTGGGGGCCTCGTCCAGCCGTGCGCGGTGCTGGATGTGGCGCAGTTCGCGGTAGGCGTCGGCCGCCTCCCTGCCGACACCCGGGGGCAGCAAGCCCGCCGCCTCGGCGCGCTGGAGCAAGGCGATGTTGCCGACGTTGCCGAGCAGCTCGGGGTGTTCACCCGAATGCGCGAGCACCAGGTACTGCACCACGAACTCCACGTCCACCATCGCGCCCACGCTGTGCTTTACATCGAACTTCTCGCCGCGCACCGGGTGCGCCGCGCGCACCTTCTCGCGCATGCTGCGGATTTCCTGTGCCAGCGCGTCGCGGTCGCGCCCGGCGCTGATCACGCTCTCGCGCACGGCGTCGAAGCGCGCGGCGAGCGAAGAAGTCTCAGCGGACGGCACAACGAGCCCGTCGCCGGGCCGCCCCAAGGCGGGCTCAGCCCCCTCAGGGGGCAGCGAACCTCGCGAAGCGGGGAGCGTGGGGGGGATCACACATCGGGCGCGCGTCATGGCCTGATGTTCCCAGGTCCAGGCGGTGTTGCTGCCGCGCCCGCGCTGGTAGTTCTCGTAGGCGGTGAAACTGGTCACCAGCATGCCGGAGTTGCCGTTGGGGCGCAGCGCGGTGTCGATCTCGAACAGGTCACCCTCGCCGGTTTTCACCGTGAGCCAGTTGATCATCTTGCGGATGAAGGCGGCGTAGATCTCGCTGGCGTTCTCGTCTTCGTCTTCGTACACGAACACGATGTCCAGGTCGCTGCCGTAGCCCAGCTCCTTGCCACCGAGCTTGCCGTAACCAATGATGGCGAAGGCGGGTTCCTCGCGGTGGCGGTTTTTCAGGCGGCTCCAGCACCAGCGCGCCGTCACGCGCAGCACCGCGTCGGCCAGCGCGCTCAGGTCGTCGGCCACCTGCTCGACCGTGAGCACGCCCTCCACATCGCGTGCCAGGGTGCGGAACACCTCGGCATGGTGGGCCCGGCGCAGCAGGTTGAGCAGGGCCTCCTCGTCGTCTTCCTGGGTGCGCTTGAGCGAGGCACGGCGGTCTTCGAGGTCGGCCTCGAACTGGGCCGCCTCGAAGCGGTCGGTCAGCAACTGCTGGCTCGCCAGCTCGTCGATCACGCCGGGGTGCTGGAGCAGGTAACGCGCGGGCCACTTGGCCGCGCCCAGCAGGCGCAGCAGCCGCTCGTGCACCGAGGGGCGCTCCTGCAGCAGCGCGAGGTAACTCTCGCGGCGCAGCAGCGGCTCGATCCAGTCGGCCAGGCGCAACGCCGCCACCTCGGAGACACGCCCTTCGTCGAGCCAGGCGCCGGTGCGCTCGACCAGCCGCACCAGCCGCACGCGGGCGTCTTCGCGCAGCGCCAGCACGCGCGGGTGTTCGCACCATTGGGCCACCTTGGCCGCGAAGGCCTCGGGCAGCTGGGCCATCACGCCCTGCAGGTCTTCGACCGCGCTGCGCGCACCGGCCTTGCCGTTGCAGCCCTTGCCGTTGCAGCCGCCCCCCGGCGCGCCGCCGAGCAGGATGTCGAACTCGCTCGCCACCACCTCGCGGTGGGTGTCCAGCGCGCAGAGAAAGGCGCAGACATCGGGGAAGTCCATGGTCGCGGCGATCCAGGCCAGGTCTTCGTCGACCGTGGGGATCAGGTGCGTCTGCTGGTCGTCCAGGTACTGGATGCGGTGCTCGACCTTGCGCAGGAATTCGTAGGCCTGGGCCAGCGCGTCGGCGGTGGCGCGGGGCATCAGGTTGGCCTTGGCCACGCGCTGCAGCGCGTCCAGGGTGGGCCGTGTGCGCAGCTCGGGGAACTGGCCGCCGCGCACCACCTGCAGCAGCTGCACGGTGAACTCGATCTCGCGGATGCCGCCGCGCGAGAGTTTCACGTCGTTGGCGCGGCCGGGGTTGCCGGCGGCGCGCTTGGCCGCGTGCTCGCGGATCTGGCGGTGCAGGGTGCGCAGCGAATCGAAGACGTTGTAGTCCAGGTACTTGCGGAACACGAAGGGCAGCACCGCGCCGCGCAGCGCGCCCGCGCTCTTGTCGGCGATGCAGGCGGCCGGCGCGATCACGCGGCTCTTGAGCCAGGCAAAACGCTCCCACTCGCGACCCTGCACCAGGAAATACTCTTCGAGCGCACCCAGCGAGACCGCGCTCGGCCCCGAGTTGCCGTTGGGCCGCAGCGCCAGGTCGACGCGGAACACGTTGCCGTGTTCGGTGGTCTCGCCCACCGTGTTGTAGATGTGCTTGACGGCCTTGCCGAAGTACTCGTGGTTGCTGATGCGGTGGCGGCCCTGCGCGTTGCCGGCGGTCTCGCCATCGGCGTCGTAGACATAGATCAGGTCGATGTCGCTCGACACGTTGAGCTCGCGCGCGCCGAGCTTGCCCATGCCAATGACCCACAGCTGCGCACGTTGAAGGCCACTGGCCCCCGCGCTCCCCACGGTGTGTGGTTCGCTGCCCCCCGAGGGGGCTGGGTCAGCCTTGGGGCGGCCCGGCGGCTGCCCCTGTCCTTCGAAAGGTGAAACCAAGGGCGCACCGTGCAGCTCGTCCAGCTCGGCGAAGGCCAGCTGGCAGGCGTGGTCGAGCGCGAGTTCGGCCAGCTCGGTCACGGCGCGCGTGACGTCGGCGAGCGGTGCGCCCTGCTCGCAGTCGAGCACCACCAGGCGCTCCATCACCAGCTGGCGCAGCGCACGCAGGGCCGCGGGCAAGGGCAGGCCGCGTTCGCGCAGCTGTGCCAGGCCGTCGGCCATGGTCGCGTGGGTCGGGGCGCCGGGCGCCAGGCAGTGCATTTCGCTGGCGTAGCGGCGCCGCACGCGCTGCACGAACCGCGAATGGTCGGCTTGCCGGTCGGCCGCGGTGAACGGTGGCCAGGGTGCGAGGGCGGGATTCACATTTGATGACAAAGCAGAAACCGCCGCTGCGGAACCGTGGTGAGGGCTGACCGTCATAATTTGCAGTGGATATGAATCAAAGCCCGGCCCCCGTCGCCCTCACCTCGCGAACCCAGAAAACCTATTCCGTGTTCACGCGGCTGCTGTTGTGGATGGTGCTGGCCGCCTGGACGCTGTTCGCGCTGACCTGGGGCGCCTTGCATCTCTGGATTGTGCCGCGAATCGGCGAATGGCGTCCCGACCTGGAACGCTGGGCCAGCGCCGCTGTGGGGGTACCGGTCAAGGTCGGTGGCCTGCGCGCGGAGACCCAGGGCGACGCCAGCGCGGAGGCCGGCTTTCTGTTCCGCCTGGTGCCCGCGCTCGAACTCAGCGACGTGCGCCTGTTCGACCCCGCCGGGCGCGAGGCCCTGCTGCTGCCCAAGGTGCGCGCGGCGGTCACGGTCACCTCGCTCTGGCGCCTGGGCTTCGAGCAGCTGCTGATCGAGAGCCCGGTGCTCGACGTGCGCCGCACCGCGCAGGGCCAGATCGAGGTCGCTGGCCTGAACTTTTCCAGCCCGCAGGGGCAGGACCACCGGGCCACCGACTGGTTTTTCTCGCAGACCGAGTTCGTGATCCGGGACGGCACCGTGCGCTGGACCGACGACCTGCGCCGCCAGCCGCCGCTGGCCCTGAACGCGCTCAACTTCGTGTCCCGCAACAGCGCGCGCAGCCACCTGATGCGGCTCGACGCCACACCGCCGGCCGAGTGGGGCCAGCCCTTCAGCCTGCTGGCCAGCCTGCGCGAACCGCTGATCGACCTGGCGCCGCAGCGCGCCGACCAGGCCCCCTGGCACAACTGGAGCGGTGAGCTCTACGCCGATTTCCCCAGCGTCGACGTGTCCCGGCTGCGCGCGCACGTGGACCTCTCCGAATGGGGCGCCGAGGTGCGCACCGGCCAGGGGCTGCTGCGCGCCTGGGCCGACGTGCACCGCGGCCAACTCGCGGGCGTGACCACCGACCTCGGCCTGCGCAACGTCGCCACGCGCCTGGGGCTCAAGCTGCCGGAACTGGCGCTGGAGCAGGTGCAAGGTCGCCTCGCGGCCACCTGGGACGCCCAGGGCTTCGAGATCACCACCGACAACCTCGCCTTCCGCACCCGCGAGGGCCAGGCCTGGCCCGGTGGCCAGCTCAGGGTGAAGCACGACAACGGCCTGTCCAGCCGCACGACCTCGACCGCGGTCAACGCCGACCGCGTGGACCTGGCCGCGCTCGCCGCGCTCGCGACCCGCCTGCCCCTGCCCGAGGGCAGCCGCAGTCTGCTGGCCAGCCTCCAGCCGGCCGGCAGCGTCGAGGGGCTGAGCGCCCGCTGGCAAGGCCCGGTCGCCCCCGCGGCGGTCGCGGGGCAGCCGGCCCCCCCCGCCCCGCCCATCACCGCCTACCAAGCCAAGGGCCGTGCCGTCGGTCTCGCGCTCGCCGGTCAGCCCAGCGGCCAGGTGTCGAGTTACGGGCCCTACCCCGTGCCAGGCCGGCCGGGCGTGACCGGCGCCAGCGGTGACTTCGAGCTGAACCAGGACGGCGGTCAGGCGCGCCTCTCGATCGCCAACGGCTCGATCGACCTGCCCGGCATGTTCGAGGCCTCGGTGATTCCGCTGACCAGCCTGCAGGCCGATGCGCGCTGGAAGCTCAGCGGCGAGCGCGTCGAGGCCTGGCTGGACAACGTGCGCATGGCCAACGCCGACGCCGCCGGCACCGCGAAGGCGCACTGGCAGACCAGCGACCCGGCCCGCAGCACCTCGAAATCGCGCTTTCCAGGCGTGCTCGACCTCACCGCCAGCCTGAGCCGCGCCAACGCCCTGCAGACGCACCGCTACCTGCCGCTGAGCCTGAGCCCCGAGGTGCGGCGCTACCTGCGCGAAGCGATTCGCGGCGGCTCGTCCGACAAGATCGACTTCCGGGTCCGTGGCGACCTCTGGGACCTGCCCTACCACCTGCCCGGCGCCGACGGCGAGTTCCGCGTCGTGGCCAACCTGGACGGCGTGGACTTCGCCTACCTCCCGGCCTACCTGCAGTCGGCCGGCGAGCCCGCCTGGCCGGCGCTCACGGCGGTGAAGGGCCAGATGGTGCTGGAGCGCGCGTCCCTGCAGCTCAAGGGCCTGACGGCGGGCGTGGACGGCCTGCCCAAGGTGCGGCTGAGCGAGGGCGAGGTCACCGTGGCCAACCTCATGGTCTCGCCCACGCTGGCGCTCAGCGCGCGCGCCCAGGGGCCGGCCAGCGAGGTGCTGGGCTTTGTGCAGGGCTCGCCGGTCAACGGGCTCCTCGGCGGGGCGCTGGCGCGCACCACCGGGACCGGCGCGGCCGGCGTGGGCATCAAGCTGCAGCTGCCACTGGAGACGGTGGATCGGCTCACGCTGCAAGGCCAGGTGCAGCTCGCCGGCAACGACCTGAAGATCACCCCCGACTCGCCGCTGCTGGAACGCAGCGTCGGCACCATCGCCTTCACCGAACGCGGCTTCAAGCTGAGCGACGCCAGGGCGCGGGTCTATGGCGGCGAGATCGCGCTGGAGGGCGGCATGGTGCCCGACGCCAGGGGCGGGCCGGCCAGGGTCGAGTTCCGGGGGCAGGGCACCGCCAGCGCCGAAGGCGTGCGCGACGGCGGGCTGGGCTTTGTCTCGGGCCTGATGGCCCACGCCAGCGGCAGCGCCGCCTACCAGGCGCGGCTCGGGTTTCGCGGGGGCGTGCCCGAGCTGCTGGTCAACACCAACCTGCAGGGCATGGCGATCAACCTGCCGGCGCCGCTGGCGAAAAAGGCCGAAGAGAGCCTGCCCCTGCGCTACGACAACGTGGTCGTGGGCGTGGTCAGCGACCCGAGCGGCGAGGTCGCCCGCAGCGACCGGCTCACGGTCGAGATCGGTTCGGCCCCGCAGCCGCTGCTGTCGGCGGTGTTCGAGCGCGACATCACCGAGGCCGAGCCGCGGGTGCTGCGCGGCAGCCTGGGCGTGGGGCTGTTGCCGGGCGAGTCGGCGCCGCTGCCTGCGCAGGGCGTGGCCGCCAACCTGCGTTTCAGCCGCATCGACGTGGACGCCTGGGAGCAGGTGTTCAGCGCCGCCAGCGGTGTCGACGTGCGCAGCACCGCCACGGCGGCCACCCCCGCGTCTCCCAGTGCCAGCCTGGCCTACTTGCCCACGGTGCTGGCGGTGCGGGCCGACCAGGTGGCGGTCGACGGCCGCACCTTCAACGACGTGGTGCTCGGGGGCTCGCGCGAGGGCACGCAGTGGCGCACCAACATCGACGCCGACGAGGTCAACGGCTATGTCGAATACCGCCAGCCCGGCGGCGCCAGCGCCGGCAGCGTCTACGCGCGGCTGGCCCGGCTCAACCTCGCGCCCTCGGCGGCGGCCGACGTGGAGCAGCTGCTGCAGCAGCCCAGCAGCGTGCCCGCGCTCGACATCACGGTCGAGAACCTGGTGCTCGCGGGCCGGCAGCTGGGGCTGGTGGACATCCAGGCCGTCAACCAGGGCTCGGGGCGCACGCGCGAGTGGCGCCTCAACAGGCTCAACATCCGCGTGCCCGAGGCACGCCTGATCGCCAGCGGCAACTGGGTCGCCGAGGGCAACGCGGCGCGGCGCACCCGCCTCGACTTCCGCCTCGACATCGACGACTCGGGCCAGCTGCTTTCGCGCTTTGGCCGGGCCGGCGTGGTGCGCGGCGGCAGCGGCAGTTTCGAGGGCGAGATCGGCTGGCAGGGCTCGCCCTTCTCGCTCGACTACCCCAGCCTCTCGGGCGCTCTCAAGGCCGACATCGCGTCCGGCCAGTTCCTGAAGGTCGATCCCGGGGCCGCCAAGCTGCTGGGCGTGCTCAGCCTGCAGGCCCTGCCGCGCCGGCTGACGCTGGATTTCCGCGACGTGTTCTCCGAAGGTTTTGCCTTCGACTTCGTGCGCGGCGACGTGCGCATCGCCCAGGGCGTGGCGCAGACCAACAACCTCCAGATGAAGGGCATCAACGCCGCCGTGCTGATGGAGGGCAGCGCCGACATCGCGCGCGAGCAGCAGGACCTCAAGGTCGTGGTGGTGCCCGAGATCAATGCCGGCACCGCCTCGCTGATCGCCACCGCCATCAACCCCGCCGTGGGTCTGGGCACCTTCCTCGCCCAGTTCCTGCTGCGCGAGCCGCTGCAGAGCGCGGCCACGCAGCAGTTTCACATCAGCGGCAGCTGGGCGGACCCCAAAGTCGAGAAGAAGTGACCCCCCGCGCCGCCTTCGGCGTCACCCCCCAGGGGGCAACGCGAGCGGCCTGGCGGAGCCAGTTCCGCCGCGTTCTGGGTGGGGTCCTCGCGCCGGATGGTGCTGCTGGTTTCCGTTACTGCGGTACAAACGGTTCGTTGTCGGGTTCGTTAAGGAGTTCTCATGAAAGTCGCTGCCATTCAAATGGTCTCGGGCATCAGCCTGGACGCCAACCTCAGCGCCGCGCGCGCCTTGCTCACCCAGGCCGCCCGCAGTGGCGCGGAGCTGGCCGTGTTGCCGGAGTATTTCTGCTTCATGGGTCAGCAGGACGCCGACAAGCTGCTGCTGGCCGAGACGCCGGGGCTGGGCACGGTGCAGGACTTTCTGTCCGACGCCGCGCGCGAGTTGAAGATGTGGATCGTGGGCGGCACCCTGCCCATGGCCACCGACGATCCGACCCACGCCGCCAACGCCTCGCTGGTCTACGACCACAAGGGCCACTGCGTCAGCCGCTACGACAAGATCCACCTGTTCCGCTACGACAACGGCAAAGAGGCCTACGACGAATCGGCGGTGCTGCGCGCGGGCGAAACGCCCACGGTGTTCGACTTCACGCCGCACCACGGCGAGCCCTGGCGCGTGGGCATGAGCGTGTGTTACGACCTGCGCTTTGGCGAGCTCTACCGCATGCTCGCGGCCGACCTGCTGCTGGTGCCCGCCGCCTTCACCTACACCACCGGCCAGGCGCACTGGGAAATCCTGCTGCGGGCCCGCGCCATCGAGAACCAGGCCTATGTGGTCGCCAGCGCCCAGGGCGGTGTGCACGACAACGGCCGCCGCACCTGGGGCCACAGCATGGTCATCGACCCCTGGGGCCAGGTCATGGCCCTGCAGGCCGAAGGCCCCGGCGTGGTGCTGGCCGACATCGATCTGGAGCGCCTGCGCAACGTGCGCGAGCAACTGCCTTCGCTCCAGCACCGCAGATTGTGAGACGCCCCCCGCGCCGCGCCCAGGGGCGCGTCACCCCCCACTGGGGGGCAACACCAGTGGCCCGGCGGAGCCGGTTCCACGGTGTTTGCTGGGTGGGCCTTCGCGCTCCGTCCGGGTCCTGAGACGCTGGGGTTCATCGGTACATGCCAGCGCATCCAGCCACCACGCCAACGCCGGCCGATGCCATGCCGCCGGCCCGCTCCGGCCTGCGCTCGCGCCGCTGGCTGCTGTGGGGCGCGCTGCTGCTGCTCGTGGCGGCGCTGCTGGGGGTGCTGGTGTTCCTGGCGGGGGAGTACGAAGAGGCGCGCGATCAGGCGGCGCTGGAGCGCGACGCCGCCACCGTGGCCAGCGACATCCGCAGCGGGCTGGTGCGCAATGTGCAGACCCTGCAGTCGCTGCACAGCGTGGCGCCCTCCCCCGACTCGTGGCTCGGCCCCGCGTCGGAGGTGCTGTCGGCGCAGCGTGAACTCGTGCGCCTGGAGTGGCGCGACAACGCCCTGCGCCTGCTCGCCCACCGCGACTCGGTCTACGTGGCCGACCTGTTCAGCTACCTGCCGCGCGAGCAGGCCCTGCCCGATGTGCGCCAGGCCTGCGAGAGCGCGCAGCGGGTCTCGGGCTCCTCGTTCTCGCCCAGCTTCTTCTGGCCCATGGCCAACGGGATGGGCATCGAGATCATCGAGATGTGCCTGCCGGTCGTGCGGGCCGGCGTCAACGACGGGTTCCTCGTCGCCACCTACTCGCTGCCGGGCATGCTCTCGGAGTTCAGCAACAAGGAGCTGCTGCGCGGTCGCGGCCTGGCCTTCACCGAGGTCGATGGCACGCGCCTGGCGCTGCACAGCAGCGCGCCCGGCAGCCGCCGCACCCAGGTCGCCACCACCCTGCTCGACCTGCCCGGCCACACGCTGATGCTGCGGCTGGAGAGCCCGCGCCGGGTGGCCGGCCTGTTCCCCAATGTGCTCACCGCCGTGGTCGGCGCGCTCTCGCTGGCGCTGCTCGCCGTGATGGCCCTGTTCGGTCGCGACATGCGCCGGCGCCAGCGCGCCGAGACCGAGGTGGCCGACGCGCTGGCGTTCCGCAAGGCGATGGAGAACTCGCTGGTCACCGGCCTGCGCGCGCGCGGCATGGACGGGCGCGTGTCCTACGTCAACCCTGCCTTCTGCCAGATGGTGGGTTTCGAGGCCGAGGAGCTGATCGGCACCGGTCTGCCCGCACCGTGGTGGCCGCCCGAGCTGATCGACGAGTACCAGCAGCGCCTGGCCATCCGCCTGGCCGGTCAGACGCTGCCGCGCGAAGGCTACGAGTCGGTGTTCCAGCGCAAGGACGGCACGCGCTTTCCGGTGCTCATCATCGAGGCGCCCCTGATCGACGCCCAGGGCACCCAGACCGGCTTCATGAGCGCGATCCTCGACCTGAGCGAGCAGCGCCGCGTCGAAGAGCTCAACCGCGCCTCGCAGGAGCGCCTGCAGGCCACGGCGCGCCTGGCCACCGTGGGCGAGATGGCCTCGCTGCTCAGCCACGAACTCAACCAGCCGCTGGCGGCCATCGCCAGCTACGCCAGCGGCACGCTCAACCTGCTCGACGAGCCCGCCGAGGCGGGCCAAGGCCTGCCCACCAGCGACCTGCGCCAGGCCATGCAGCGCATCAGCGAACAGGCCGACCGCGCCGGCCGCGTGATCAAAAGCGTGGCCGACTTCGTGCGCCGGCGCGAGCAGGTGCGCGAGGCGGTGGCGCCCGAGAACCTGATCGAGGCCATCATGCCGCTGCTCACGCTGCAGTCCAAGAAGCTTGGCATCAGGGTGCAGACCTCGGTGTCCCCGGGCTGCCCGCCCGTGCTGTGCGACCGCACCATGGTCGAGCAGGTGCTGCTCAACCTGGCGCGCAACGG
The DNA here is from genome assembly GCF_018780075.1 of Hydrogenophaga sp. GTDB lineage: Bacteria > Pseudomonadota > Gammaproteobacteria > Burkholderiales > Burkholderiaceae_C > Hydrogenophaga. The sequence continues at coordinate 4 of NZ_JADMKB010000091.1, read as the reverse complement.
CATG
>NZ_JADMKB010000037.1 GCF_018780075.1 Hydrogenophaga sp. | reverse complement strand
TGCAGACCTACTTCACCGCCGGTGTGAAGGAAGTGCGCGCCTGGACCATCCACGTGGGCGACACCGGCCCGCAGGCGGCCGGCGTGATCCACACCGATTTCGAGAAGGGCTACATCCGCGCCCAGACCATCGCGTTCGACGACTTCATCCAGTTCAAGGGCGAGCAGGGCGCCAAAGACGCCGGCAAGATGCGCGCCGAAGGCAAGGAATACGTCGTCAAAGATGGCGACGTGATGAACTTCCTTTTCAGCAGCTGAAGCGCCATGACCGACACCGGCCGGCCCGAACCCCAACGCCTGGCCAAACGCCTGGCGGCCCAGTTGCCCTGTTCGCGCAGCGACGCCGAGAACTACATCGCCGGGGGCTGGGTGCGGGTGGATGGCAAGGTGGTCGAAGAACCGATGGAGCGGGTCAGCGACCACCAGACCGTGACGCTGGACCCCAAGGCCAAGTTGGAGTCGCTGGAGTCGATGACGCTGATCTGGCACAAGCCGGCCACCCGGGTGCTGCCCGACGAGCCGCTGCTGCCGGACGCGCTGGCCGCCAAGTGGTTCACCAACGCCAACCGTTTCAAGGGCGACCGTTCCGGCGTGCGTCCGCTCAAGGCGCACCTGCACAAGCTGCTGCCCGTGGCGCCGCTGGGCACCAAAGCCAGCGGCCTGATGGTGTTCACGCAGAACCCGGGCGTGGCGCGCAAGATGACCGACGACGCCGCGCAGCTGGAGCATGAGTGGCTGGCCGAGGTGGCCGCCGATCCCGAGCTGGAAGACGATGCGAGGCGCGAAGCAGTGCTTCGCTCGCTGGGCAAGGCGCTGTTTTTCGACGGCTGGGCCGTGCCTTCAGCGCGCGCCAGCTGGCAGAGCGAACTGCGCCTGCGCCTGGCGATCAAGGGCAATCGCCCCGGTCAGGTGGCGCACCTGTGTGAGCGTGCCGGCCTGCAGCTCACCGCTTTGCGTCGCCTGCGGCTCGGCCGCATCTCGTTGGCCGGTCTGCCGGTCGGCGAGTGGCGTTACCTGCTGGGTTACGAACGGTTCTGAAACCGGGCGGCCCACACGCTCAGGCCCATGGCCGACAGCATGAGCACGAGGCCGACGTTGTGCAGGTTCAGCATCTGACCCTGCGCAATCAGCAACCCACCCAACGCCGCCCCCAAGCCCTGACCGGCGTAGATGGCCGAGGTATTGAGTGCCACGGTCGCGGGGGCGAGCACGGGTGACAGCTGCACCAGTCGCGCCTGCTGCGCCGAGTTGGCCGCAAAGCAGCCGAGCGCCCAAGGCACCATCACCAGCGCCTGCACCCAGAGGCCGTGGCGGCCCAGTGGCCAGATCGCCAGACTCAGGGCCATCAGGCACAAGGTGAGCCACACCGCGCGCGGCGCGCCCAGGCGGTCCACCCAGCGCGTGAGCGCCACGTTGCCCGCCAGGCCAAACGCACCGAACCACAGGAACAACAGCGAGAGCGTGGTGGCGCTGGTGGCCAGCGTCTGTTGCAGGTAGGGCGCGAAATACGCAAACAGAATGAACTGCCCGAAGCCCGAGAGCAGGGTCACGCCCAGGGTCAACATCAGCGGCGCCGAGCCCAGGGTCTGGCGCCAGGCGTCGCGCGACAGCGCCGCGGGGCGGATGCCGTCGGGCATGGCGCGCCAGACCCAGGCCGCACTGAGCACGGCCATCACGCTCACCAGCCCGAAGGCCCATCGCCAGCCAAACGCGCCACCGATCCAGGCCGAGAGTGGCATGCCCATGACCGAGGCCACCGACCAGCCCATGAAGACGAAGGTGATGGCGCGTCCGCGCCGCTCGGGCGACACCATCAGGCCCACGCTGGCGGCCGCCTGGGGCGTGAAGATGGCGGGCGAGATCACGGCGAGCACGCGCAGCGGCAGCAGCGCGCCGTAGCTGGGCGCCAGGGCGCTCAGGCCCATGAGCAACCCGTACCAGAGCAGCGAGAGCGTGAGCAGGCGGCGCCGGTCCCAGCCCGCGACCAGGGTGGCAAACACCGGCGCGCCCAGCCCCATGAGGATGGCGCCGGCGGTGATCAGTTGCCCGGCCTGCGGGATCGACACGTCCAGCGACCGGCTGATGTCGTTGAGCGTGCCCGGCACGGCCATGATGCCGGTGCCGATGACGAAGTTGCCCATCATCAGGGCCCACAGCGCGGGCGCCGGCGCGGCGCCGGAACGGGGAGGGGTCATGGTGGTGAGGGTGAGGGTGAGGGTGGGGCCGCCAGTATCGGCGCGAACCCGCCCGCGCGCTCAGACCGGGAGTCCCCCCGGGAACACCTTGAGCAGCAGCACCGTGAGCACCAGGTAGCGCAGCAGCTTGCCCGCCGCCATGTAGGCCACACACGGCCAGAACGGGAACTTGAGCCAGCCCGCCACCGCGCACAGCGGGTCGCCGATGAGGGGCAGCCACGCCATCAGGCAGGCCTTGGGGCCGAAGCGCTGCAACCAGCGCAGCGCGTGCAGCTCGGTGGGTTGGTGGCGCGCCTTGTCGATCACCCGGTGCGCGCCCAGCCCCATGAACCAGCTCACCGCGCCGCCCAGGGTGTTGCCCACTGTGGCCACCGCGATGGCGTGCCAGAACAGGTCGGGGTTGAGCTTGAGCAGGCCAAACAGCGCCGCCTCGGACCCCACGGGCAGCAAGGTGGCGGACAGCAGCGACACCACAAACAGCGCCCCCAGACCCGCTTCGGGCATGGCCAGCCAATGGAGCAGTGAAACAAGCCAGTCGGGCATGGGCGGGATGTGCGGTGAAAGAGGCGAGAGCATATCGTCTGCTGAAAAAACAGGCAGATACAATGCCCCTCCCCATCCACGGCTTTGTCGACGGGCGGGGCCCCGCCACACCCCCACCCGAATTCATCCCGCGCCATGCAACTGGGCCCGTACACCCTGCCGAATGCCCTGTTCGTCGCCCCCATGGCGGGTGTGACGGACCGGCCGTTCCGCAAGCTCTGCAAGCGCCTGGGCGCGGGCTACGCGGTGAGCGAGATGGTGACCTCGCGGCCCGACCTGCAGGACAGCCTCAAGACCTCGCGCCGCGCCGACCACAGCGGTGAGCCCGGACCGATCGCGGTGCAGATCGCGGGCACCGACGCGGCCATGATGGCCGACGCCGCGCGCTACAACATCGACCGCGGCGCCCAGATCATCGACATCAACATGGGCTGCCCGGCCAAGAAAGTCTGCAACAAGTGGGCGGGTTCTGCGTTGATGCAGGACGAAGCGCTGGCCATCGAGATCGTTGAAGCCGTGGTGGCCGCCGCCGCGCCGCACGGTGTGCCGGTGACGCTCAAGATGCGCACCGGCTGGTGTGCCGACGGCAAGAACGCGCCGGCCATCGCACTCGCGGCCGAGGCCGCCGGCGTGCAGATGCTGACCGTGCACGGTCGCACCCGCGAGCAGGGTTACAAAGGGTTTGCCGAACACGACACCGTGGCCCTCATCAAGAGCCGGGTGAAGATTCCGGTGGTCGCCAACGGCGACATCACCGGCCCGCAGCAGGCGCGCGACGTGCTCGCCCGCACCGGTGCCGACGCCATCATGATCGGCCGCGCCGCCCAGGGCCGGCCCTGGATCTTCCGCGAGATCGCGCACTTCCTGGCCACCGGTGACATGCTGCCGCCGCCCGACCTGCTGGAGGTCAAGGCCTGGCTGCTCGATCACCTGGAAGACCACCACAGCCTCTACGGCGAGTACACCGGCGTGCGCAGCGCGCGCAAGCACCTGGGTTGGTACGCGCAGGCGTTGCCCCTGCCTGCGGGCGCCGCGGGGGTGTTCCGCCAACGCATCAACGCGCTCACCACCGCGCAGGCGCAGCTGGACTGCGTGCGCGACAGTTTTGACGCCTGGGCCGCCATCGGGCCCGACCACCCCATGACCCGAGAAGACAACTGGAAGCTGGCCGCATGAGCTCACCGAACAACCTGCACGACTGTGTGCGTGCCAGCCTTGAGGCGTATTTTCAAGACCTCGACGGCACCGACCCCGCCGGCCTGCACGACATGCTGGTCAAGGCGGTCGAGAAGCCCTTGCTTGAAGTCGTGATGCAGCAGTCGCAGAACAACCAGTCGCGCGCGGCGCAATGGCTGGGCCTGAACCGCAACACCCTGCGCAAGAAGCTGCTGGAACACAAACTCATCGATTGAGCCGCCCTGGCTTTCCTGCGCGAACCGAATTCAAAACCTCCCCGAGACCCCTTCCCATGCGAGCACTCATCTCCGTCTCCGACAAGACCGGCATCGTCGAACTGGCCCAGACCCTGCACGGTCTGGGCGTGTCCCTGATCTCCACCGGCGGCACCGCCAAGCTGCTGGCCGAGAAGGGCCTGCCCGTGACCGAGGTGGCCGAAGTCACGGCCTTCCCCGAGATGCTCGACGGCCGCGTCAAGACCCTGCACCCCAAGGTGCACGGCGGCCTGCTGGCGCGCCGCGATGTGCCCGAGCACATGGCCGCGTTGAAGACGCACGGCATCGACACCATCGACATCCTGATCGTCAACCTCTACCCGTTTGAAGCCACCGTGGCCAAGGCCGGTTGCACGCTGGAAGACGCGATCGAGAACATCGACATCGGCGGCCCGGCCATGGTGCGCAGCGCCGCCAAGAACTGGAAGGACGTGGCGGTGCTGACCGACGCGACCCAGTACCCGGCCGTGATCGACGAACTGAAGGCCAGCGGCAAGCTCAGCGACCAAACGCGCTTCGGCCTGTCCGTCGCCGCGTTCAACCGCATCAGCCAGTACGACGGCGCGATCAGCGACTACCTCTCGTCCATTCAGTTCGAAGAGGGTGCCAGCGTGCCGAAGCGCACCGAATACCCCGGCCAGTCCAACGGCCGCTTCGTCAAGCTGCAGGACCTGCGTTACGGCGAGAACCCGCACCAGACCGCCGCCTTCTACCGCGACCTCTACCCAGCCCCGGGCTCGCTGGTCACGGCCAAGCAGTTGCAGGGCAAGGAGCTGAGCTACAACAACATCGCCGACGCCGACGCGGCCTGGGAATGCGTCAAGAGCTTCGACGTGCCCGCCTGCGTGATCGTCAAGCACGCCAACCCCTGCGGCGTGGCCGTGGGCAAGGATGCGCTGGAGGCCTACAGCAAGGCCTTCCAGACCGACCCGACCAGTGCCTTCGGCGGCATCATCGCCCTCAACCGCGTGCTCGACGGCGCGGGTGCGCAGGCGATCAGCAAGCAGTTCGTTGAAGTGTTGATGGCCCCCGGCTACACGCCCGAAGCGCTGGAAGTCTTCAAGGCCAAGGCCAATGTGCGCGTGCTCGAAATCGCGCTCCCGCCGGGCGGCCCCACCGCGTGGGACAAGGGCCTGAACCTCAACGACGTGAAGCGCATCGGCTCGGGTCTGCTGATGCAGAGCGCCGACAACCACGTGCTGCAGCGCGCCGATCTGAAGGTGGTCACCAAGCTGCAGCCGACCGAGCAGCAACTCGAAGACCTGCTGTTTGCCTGGAAGGTGGCGAAGTTCGTGAAGTCCAACGCCATCGTGTTCTGCAAGGACGGCATGACCATGGGCGTGGGCGCCGGCCAGATGAGCCGCCTCGATTCGGCCCGCATCGCCAGCATCAAGGCCGGTCACGCCAAGCTGACGCTGCAGGGCACGGCGGTGGCGAGCGACGCCTTCTTCCCGTTCCGCGACGGTCTGGACGTGGTGGTGGATGCGGGCGCGACCTGCGTCATCCAGCCGGGTGGCTCGATGCGCGATCAGGAGGTGATCGATGCGGCCGATGAGCGTGGTGTTGTGATGGTGTATTCCGGCGTGCGCCACTTCCGGCACTGAGCCCTCCCCCGCGCGCCGCACCCTCGGTGCGTCACCCCCTCAAGGGGGCGTCACCTGCCGCCCGGCAAAGCCGGTTCCGCGGCGACCTTGATCCAGACCTTCTCCCGGTCTGCCGGTTCGTTTCTGGAGGGGCGGTGACCGAAGAGCTGCACACAAAAAAAGGCCGGAAACACCGGCCTTTTTTCTGCGGGTGAAGCGGTATCTCAGCCTAGCTGCTTGAACACCTCACGCGCAGCCGCCACGGTGTCCGCAATGTCTGCCGCTGTGTGCGCGGCGCTCACGAACCCGGCTTCGTACAGGGCCGGGGCGATGTACACGCCGCGGTCCAGCAGGCCGTGGAACAGGGTGTTGAACCGTGGGCCGTCGGTGGTCATGACCTTGGCGTAGTTCTGCGGCAGTTCATCGAACAGGAAGAAGCCGAACATGCCGCCCTGGCTGTCGCCGCACAAGGTCACGCCTTCGGCTGCGGCGGCGGAGGTCAGGCCGCTCACCAGCGACTGTGTGGTCGCCGACAACGCTTCGTAGAAGCCGGGCTTCTGGATTTCTTTCAGCGTCGCCAGACCACAGGCCGTGGCCACCGGGTTGCCGCTCAGCGTGCCGGCCTGGTAGACGCCACCCAGGGGGGCGAGCTGCTCCATCACCGCGCGCTTGGCGCCAAAGGCCGCCAGCGGCATGCCGCCTCCGATCACCTTGCCCATCACCGTCATGTCGGGCTCGAAGCCTGGGATCAGCTTGGCGTACACGCTCTGCGCGCCACCGAGCGCGACGCGGAATCCCGTCATCACCTCGTCAAATGCCAGCAGCGCACCGTGTTGCGTGCACAGCTCGCGGCAGCGCTTCATGAACGGCACGCTGGCGCGCACGAAGTTCATGTTGCCCGCGATCGGCTCAATGATCAGACAGGCCACATCGGCGCCGTGCTCGATGAACGCAGCCTCGAGCTGCTCGACGTTGTTGTATTCGAGCACGATGGTGTGCTGCACCACCTCGGGTGGCACGCCGGCACTGGTCGGGTTGCCAAAGGTGGCCAGGCCCGAGCCGGCCTTCACCAGCAGGGCGTCGGCGTGGCCGTGGTAGCAGCCTTCGAACTTGATGATCTTTTTGCGGCCGGTGGCGCCGCGCGCCAGGCGGATCGTGCTCATGCCGGCTTCGGTGCCCGAACTCACCAGTCGCACCATGTCGATGCTGGGCACCAGCTTGATGATCTCTTCGGCCAGCTCCACTTCGCGCTCGGTCGGCGCGCCGTAGGAGAAGCCTTCGAGCACGGCTTTCTGCACCGCGTCCAACACGGCCGGGTGGCCGTGGCCCAGGATCATCGGACCCCAGGAACCGATGTAGTCGATGTACTTCTGGCCGTTGGCGTCCCAGAAGTACGCGCCTTGTGCCCGCTGAACGAAACGCGGTGTGCCACCCACGGCACGGAACGCGCGCACGGGCGAGTTCACACCGCCAGGAATAAGTTGTTTGGCGCGTTCAAACAGCGCGAGGTTGCGGTCGGTCATGGAGCGTGCCTGTCAGGATGCAGAGGGATCAGTGTTTGGTCGTGTCGAGCGGAAAGTCGCTGGAATCCAGCCGACTGTCAGGGGCTTCGCCATCGCGTTCTTCCCCCGGCGCATCGCTGTCCTCGTCGTCTTCATGGGCCCAGAACAGGCGATCGGGCACGGCGTGGCCCATGCCAGGCTGGAATCCGGCGTCCAGGCACTGGTCGAGGTAGGTCAGTGCTTCGGCGCAGGCCGATTGCAGATCCGCGCCCGAGGCGATCAGCGCGCAGAGCGCCGCCGACAAGGTGTCGCCCGCCCCACTGAAGGTGGCGTCGAACCGTTCGTAGCGGGCCGTGGCCAGCACCGCTTCCGGGCTGGCCAGGTGGCTCTCGAGGTACTGGTCGGCGGCATTGAAACCGGTCACCAGCGTGTAGGGCACTCCGTGCACGGCGGCCGCCCGGGCGACCTCGCGCGCGTTCGGTGAGCGGTCACCCTCCCACTCGGGGAGCAGCCAGCGCGACAGCGTGCTGTGGTTGCCCACCAGCACGGTGGTTTGCGGCAGCAACAGTTCGACGCAGGCGTCGAGATAGGTTTCGATCGCCAGCTCGTCCCACCACGACAGATCGGGCATGTAGGTGATGACCGGCACCTCCGCGTAGTCGGTGGTGATGCCCGCGATGGCCGCGAGATTCTCGGGGCTGCCGACAAAGCCGACCTTGAAGGCCTGCACGGGCATGTCTTCGAGCGCTGCGCGGGCCTGGTCCGTCACCGCTTCTTCGTCGAACGCGAAATGGTCGTGGATCTCGGAGGTGTCGCGCACGTAGGTGCCTGTGACCACAGGAAGCACATGGGCCGAGGCGCTGGACATCGCGGTGAGGTCCGCCGACAGGCCGCCCGCGCCGCTCGGATCGTTGGCGTTGAACACCATCACGCAGGGCAGCGAGGTTTCACCGGGCTCCGCGATGGTGTCGGGCGCAGGGGGGGCAGGGGTTTGGGGCATGAAAGTGAGGGGTGCGTGACGCGTTTCACCGAAGCGGTTGTCCTCGGGATTTCCAGCAGAGAGAGTCCACTGGCGGCCCTCTATGGGTCGATACAATGGCCGGATTCTAAGACACTGCCCCCATCACCATGACCGATACCAAGACCTGGATGTGCCTCATTTGCGGCTGGATTTACGACGAGGCCACCGGGTCGCCAGATGAGGGTATTGCGCCCGGAACGGCATGGGCGGATGTGCCGATGAACTGGACCTGCCCCGAGTGTGGCGCCCGCAAGGAAGACTTCGAGATGGTCCAAATCTGAGGATCGCCAGTGTCCTGTCCCGTCTGACCCGTGCGACACTGTTTGGTGATCCGTTCTGAACCGCTTTCTGGAGTGAACCTGCCGTGAACACAACGCCCACTTTCAAGGTCCTCGTGGTGGACGACAGCAACACCATCCGACGCAGCGCCGAGATTTTCCTCAAGCAGGGTGGGCACGAGGTGCTGCTGGCGGAGGACGGCTTCGACGCTCTGGCCAAGATCAACGATTACCAGCCAGATCTGGTGTTCTGCGACATCCTGATGCCCCGCCTGGACGGCTACCAGACCTGTGCCATCATCAAGCGCAATGCGCGTTTCGCCAGCATTCCCGTGGTGATGCTGTCGTCCAAAGACGGCGTGTTCGACAAGGCGCGTGGGCGCATGGTCGGTTCGCAGGAATACCTCACCAAACCCTTCACCAAAGACCAGCTGCTGCAAGCCGTGCAACAGTTTGGCGCCCATCTCACAGGAGCCCCATGATGCCGATCCAAAAAATACTGGTGGTGGACGATTCCAAGACCGAGCTGATGGTCCTGTCGGATCTGCTGGTGAAAAATGGCTACAAAGTTCGAACCGCTGAGAATGCCGAAGAGGCCTTTCGTCGGCTCAGCGAGGAAAAGCCGGAATTGATCCTGATGGACGTGGTGATGCCCGGTCAGAATGGTTTTCAGTTGACCCGTGCGATCGCCCGGGATCCCCAATATTCCGACATTCCGATCATCATGTGCACCAGCAAAAATCAGGAGACCGACCGTGTCTGGGGCATGCGCCAGGGCGCGCGTGATTACGTCACCAAACCGGTGAATGCCGAGGAACTGATCTCCAAGATCCGGGCACTCGACTGAGGCGTCGCCCTCCGTCCATTGAAACCCCTCGAGCATGGCCAAACGACAGTCACTCAAAGATTTGCAGGTGCGTCTGGCGGAGCGGTTGACCGCCGCCAAGTCCGAGGCGGTCACAGCGTCCTGGTTGGCGGTGGAGACGGGAGGTCACCGGTTTTTGGTGCCCCTCGTGCAGTCCGGGGAAATCTTCTCCTGGGCCAACCTGCAAGCGGTGCCCTACACCAAGCCCTGGTACGTTGGCGTGGCCAGCCTGCGCGGGGGGCTTCACGGCGTCGTCGATCTGGGACAGCTCAGCGGTGCGGTGGCGGCAGGCCCCGATGCGCGGGTGTCCGATCGCGTGACGTCCGAGTCGCGTCTGGTCAGTTTGCACGCTGCCCTGGGTGTCAATGCTGTGCTGTGGATTGATCGCCTGCTGGGTCTTCGCAACCCCGCCATGTTTGAACGCCTGGCCGAGAGCCTGCCGAATGCGCCGGCCTGGTTTGCGCGGCGCCTGATCGACGGCGAAGGCCGTTCGTGGCAGGAGCTGAACCTTCAGGCACTGGCGGGTGACACGGAGTTTCTTTCGATCGCGGCCTGACACCGGCTTGATGCTGGCGCTTTCGGTGTTCGTCTTGTTTGGATGACCGGGTCGGTTTCGACCCTGATTTTCAGTTGGAAGGTTTTCTCATGGCCCTGCTTGATCGACTGTTCAAAAACAAAAATGCCGCAGAGCCTGATCTGAGCAATGCATCGCCCGAAGAGCTTGCTCGCGTCGCTGCAGAACGGCTGGCGCCCGCCGATGCGGACGACGACGGCTTCGGCGAAAGTCGGTTGAGTGAGCCACTCGAGGATTCGGCGGGCTCCGGCCTGCTCAGCCTGCCACTGCTGGGCCGCAGGACGGCTGAACAGCATCGACGCATCCTCGGTACCCTGTTGCTGTTCGCGGTGGTGGTGCTTGCGGCGGTGGTGTTTTTCGTCCTGAACAAGACCGACAAAGTGGGTCAGCAGGTGGCGGCCAGCGGCCAGGCCCTGATGCAGTCGCAGCGTCTGGCCAAAAGCGCATCGCAGGCCTTGATCGGCAGCCCTCCGGCCTTTGTCGAAGTGCGGGACAGCTCGGACATCCTCTCCGGCAACGTCGTGGCCTTCCGGCAAGGTGGGAGTGGTGGATCGGGTGCGGCCCAGCAAGCGGCCACCATGGACGCGCTGGCGCCACAGTTTCAAGAGCAACTGGCGCAACTCGGGCCCGTGGTCGAGCGTGCACGCGCCAACGCAGAAGTCATTCTGGGCCAGCAGAAGACCCTGACCCAGGTGGGCGATGCGCTGCGTTCCATCAACCGCCAGTCCTCTGACCTGCTGGAAATTGCGGAGACGGTGTCTTCGTTGAAGTTGCAGCTGGGCGCGCCTGCCACCGAGATTTCGGCCTCCGGCCAACTCGTGATGCTGACTCAGCGCATCGGCAAGTCGGCCAACGAATTCCTGACCATGGAAGGCGTGAGTCCCGAAGCGGTGTTCCTGCTGGGCAAGGACTTGAACACCTTCAAGGAAATCGCCGATGGCCTGCTCAATGGCAGCACCGAACTGCGCCTGAAGTCGTCCAGCGATCCGCAGATTCGTGAGCGTCTTGAGGCGTTGCTCAAGCTGTACGAACAGACCCGAACCGAAGCCGGCGCCATTCTGGGCAACCTGCAAGGGCTGGTGTCGGCGCGCGAAGCGCAGGCCGGCATCATTGCGGACAGCGAGCCGCTCCGGCTCGGTCTGGAGAAGCTCCAGAGCGACCTGTCCTCCAGCGCGGGCGTGGGCGGCACCGAGCTCGCGGCCTTGCTGCTGTCTTCCCTGTTCACGCTGCTGTGCGGTGCCGGTCTGGCGTACCTCCAGCTGCAAGACAGCCGGCAGCGGCAGTTGGTCGCTGAGGGCGAAAAGGTCGTGGCCGAGTCGCAGCAGCAGGACGCCAAACGCGTGAACGACGCCAACCAGGCGGCCATTCTGCGGCTCATGAACGAATTGCAGACAGTGGCCGAGGGCGACCTGACGCAGGAAGCCACGGTGACGGAAGACATCACCGGTGCCATCGCTGACTCGGTGAACTACACCGTGGAAGAACTGCGATCGCTGGTCGGCAACGTGCAGGCCACGGCCACGCGAGTGGCGCAGACGACGTCTGCGGTGGAAAGCACCTCGACCGAGCTGCTGGCGGCGTCCACCGAACAGTTGCGCGAGATCCGTGAAACGGGTCAATCGGTGCTGGACATGGCGGAACGCATCAACCAGGTGTCGGGGCAGGCGCAGGAGTCGGCCCATGTGGCGCGCACGTCGCTGCAGGCCGCCGAGTCCGGTCTTCAGGCTGTGCAGGATGCCATCGGCGGTATGAATGCCATCCGGGACCAGATTCAGGAAACCTCCAAGCGCATCAAGCGCCTCGGTGAGTCGTCGCAAGAGATCGGTGAAATCACGGAGCTGATTTCCGACATTACCGAGCAGACCAACGTGCTGGCCCTGAACGCCGCCATCCAGGCCGCATCGGCCGGTGAAGCCGGTCGCGGCTTCTCGGTGGTGGCGGAAGAAGTGCAGCGACTGGCCGAACGTTCTGCCGACGCCACGCGCCAGATCGCGGCGCTGGTGAAGGCGATTCAGACCGACACCCAAGACGCGGTGGCCGCCATGGAGCGCTCCACCCAGGGTGTGGTCGAAGGGGCCAAACTGTCGGACAACGCCGGTACCGCGCTGTCCGAGATCGATCGCGTGTCGCGCCGACTCGCCGAGCTGATTGAGCAGATTTCCAGCGCGACCTTGCGGGAAGCCGAATCGGCCAACGAGGTGGCGGGCAACATCCAGCACATCTTTGCGGTGACAGAGCAAACCGGCGAGGGCACACGCTCCACCGCCCAGCAGGTGCGTGAACTCTCGGCCATGGCCGAAGAACTGCGCCAATCGGTGTCGCGATTCAAGATCGCCTGATCTCCTTGCCGTCAGGCCTGAAACAACATGCTCGACACCCAGCACGACAGCCTTTCCACGGATGCTCCACTCGCCGATCTGGGCCCTTTGGCCTGGGTCTTTGAAGAGTTGCGCAAATCGCTGGATGGTGCCAACAAGGCCATCAAGCGTTTCGTCCGTGAAACGGAGCAATCCCGGCTGAGCGACCTGGAGGCGGTGGACCCGGGCTCTCTGCGGGTGGCGCGCCAGCAACTGCACCAGGCCGTGGGCGCGCTTGAAATGGTGGGGTTGCTCGCGCCGGCCCAGGTGCTGCGCGGCATGGAGGCCGCGGTGCAGCGGTTTGTGCAGCGTCCTCAGACCTGCACGACTGAAGCGGCGGGCAAGGTGGAGCGCGCCAGTTTCGCCCTGGTCGAATACCTCGAAGCCATCCTCAACAACAAGCAGGTTCAGCCGGTGGCGCTCTTCAGCCAGTACCGCGAGGTGCAGGAGCTGGCCGCGGCCGAGCGGGTGCATCCGTCGGACTTGTGGGCCTTTGACCAGCGTGGCATCGAGGTGGCGGCGCCGGTGGGTGTGGAGCCGCAAAAGGCCGATGCCCAGATGCGTTCGCGGTTCGACCGGGTCGTGTTGCTCATGATCAAGTCGCCGAGCCCTGCCGTCGGGACCCAGCTGGCACGGATGTGCGCCGGGCTGTCGGCCGGTGCGGATGTGCCCAGGGTGGTGACTTTCTGGCGCGTGGCCGCCGCGTATTTCGAGGCGGTGGCGCAGAACCTCGTGCCCTCCGACCTGTACGTCAAGCGCGCGGCTTCGCGCATCCTGCTGCAATTGTCCGGACTGGCACAGGAGAAGACGCGCGGCGACGTGTCAGAGACCCTGCTTCATGACCTGTTGTTCTTTTGCTCGCAGGCCCGACCCAAGGAAGGCGTGGCCGCTCCCCACTTGGTGGCCGTGCGCCATGCTTTTGGTCTGACCGATGCCGTCGCCGTGGACTACAACCAGGCGACGCTGGGGCGTTTTGATCCCGCCCTCCTGGTGCAGGCTCGCAAGCGCATCAACGCCGGCAAAGAGTCCTGGTCGCTGATGGCCGGTGGTGACATGGGCCGTGCGCGGCAGGTGCAGGACCAGTACAGCCTGATCGGTGACTCCTTGCTGCGCTTGCACCCGGCCAGCACCGTGCTGGCCCGTGCGCTGGTCAAGGCGGCCGAACAGGTGGCGCGTGTGCCAGGCACACTGAAGCCGGAACTGTCCATGGAGGTGGCCACCACCACGTTGTATCTGGAAGCGGCGTTCGAGGATTTTGACCCCAACGATCAGGAACTCACCGCCCGCACGCAGGCGTTGGCCGAGCGTCTGGAGCGGGTGCTGGCCGGTGAGTCCGCGCAGCCCCTTGAGCCCTGGATGGAGCAGCTGTACCGGCGCGTGAGTGACCGGCAGACGCTGGGCAGTGTGGTGGGCGAGCTCAAGGTGTCCTTGGGTGAGGTGGAAAAATCGCTGGACCAGTTTTTCCGGGCACCCCGGGAGAAAGCCTGTTTGCATGTGGCGGTCTCGCAGTTGGTGCAGATGCGCGGCGTGCTCTCTGTCCTGGGTCTGGACCAGGCGGTGAACACGGTCGGACGAATGCGCAGCTCGGTGGAGCAGATCCTGGACACCGAGGTGGACGAGGTGATGGCCCGTCAGGCCGGGACGTTTCAGCAGCTGGGCAACAACCTGAGTGCGCTCAGTTTCCTGGTGGACATGCTCAACTACCAGCCCGCGCTGGCCAAGAAGCTGTTTGTCTTCGACGAAGAGTCCGGTGAACTCAAGCCCCTGATGGGGCGCACCGTGGTGGACGTTCCCCGCGCGCAGGCCTCACACGAGGAGGCCCATGCGCTGAGCGCCGACGTGCAGCGAGTGGTCGACAGCGCGCAGAACTCGGTGGACCTGGCCAACCTGAGCGAGCAGCTGGGTTCGCTGGCCGATCAGGCCTCCCTGGTCGAGCAGCCTGGCGTGGCGCGTGCCGCGCGAGAAGCAGCGCAGGCGGTGGTCGGCGAGGATGCGGTGGCCGGCGCTCAGGCGCTGATCGGTCTGGCGCAGACTGGTGGAGAAGAAGCTGCCAGGCCGCCGGTTGTGCCGGTGTTGGATGCGGGTGGAGACGATGACGACGACCTCCTGGACATCTTCCTGGAGGAAGCACGCGAAGTCGTGGACCAGGGGCAGGCTGCCGTGGCGGCACTGGCGCACGAGCCGTCCAATCTGGAGCACCTCAGTACCCTGCGCCGCGCTTATCACACCCTCAAGGGCAGCTCGCGCATGGTGGGCTTGTCGGAGTTCGGAGAAGCCGCCTGGGCGATGGAGCAGGTGCTCAACGCAGCGCTCGCCGAGCAGCGCCCGACCGGGGCGCCGTTGCGATCCTTGGCCGAAGACTCGCTGAACTCGCTGGGTCACTGGGTGGAAGACATTGCCCAACACCGCGACGGCGACCGCAAGGCCCAGCCGTTCCGGGTCAGTGCCCAGGCCTGGCGCGATCACGCCCAGTACCTCCCGTTGGGTGCCGACGTGCAGGCGCAGGAACCGGTCGAGACGGTGGTCAGCGTGGAGGAGCCGGGTGAAGCGCCCGTGCAAGTCGAGACGGAAGACGCGCAGGTCGTCGCTCAGGATGTGCTGGAGGCGCCGGCCGCGGACTTTGGTGATTCCGCGGCAGTGGACCTCGATTTCAGTTTCGATTCGCCGCCGGCGACACCGCCCGTGTCGGATGAGCCAGCACCGTTGCTGAGCGACATCGATTTTGAGGACCTGGCCCAACACGCCTCGAAGCACACCGAGTCTTCGCCCCAGCCGGCACCGGAAGACGATGGCTCCTTATCCGATGACCCGTCCTCCATCTTCGACGACATTTCGTTGGACACCGAGGCCGCGTTGCCGCAGGCTCCCGATTTGCAGGACGGCATGCCGGGGCCACTGTTCCATCCGGACGAACCCGACAGTGTGTTGGTGGAAGAGGTCACCGCTGAGGCCCCGGCATGGGAGGCAGCTCCCGAAGAACCGCTGGAGGTGTCTTTCACTGACGTGGTGGACGTCTCCTTCGAGGCGCCGGAAACGCCTGTTGTGGATCCCATCGGCGATGACGTGCCTGACGAGCAGACCCGCCAGATCGGGCCGTTGCGCATCGGCATCCGGTTGTACAACGTCTACCTCAACGAGGCCGACGAATGGTCGCGCCGCCTGGGCACCTGCCTGTCCGAATGGGCGCTGGAGCGCCACGAACCCGTTCCCGATCAGGCCGAGGCCTTGGCCCACTCGCTCGCGGGCAGCTCCGCCACGGTCGGTTTCCAGCCACTGTCTGACATCGCTCGAGCGCTGGAGCATTCGCTGGCCTCGGTGGCCTTGCACCAGCAGGGCGGACAAGCGGCCACGGCCGAACAGGCCCAGTTGTTCGTGGACGCTGCCGAAGACATCCGACGACTGTTGCACCAGTTTGCTGCCGGTTTCTTCAAGGAGCCCAATGCCGAACTGCTGAACGCGCTGGACCTCCTGCTGCACCTGCCCGCGCCAGCGGACACCGGGCTGGGCGAACCATCGGAAGTCGACGTCCATGTCGAGTCCGACGCCGAGATCCTGGACCAGGAAGAGACCCAACCCGGGAATGATCCGGTGGTGGAGCTGGATCTGCCGGCGGAGGCGGACGCGGGTCCTTCTGCTTTTGCGCCCCCGGACTTCGAGCCGTCCGAGGTTGCTGGACTCGACACGTTGTTGTCCCCGTTGCCTCCGGAGGCTGCCGAGAGGGGGCCGGCGCAAGACATCGACGACGACATCGATGTGCTCGACACGATTGACGTGGACCTGTTCCCGATCTTTGCCGAGGAGGCTCAGGAACTGCTGCCGCAACTGGGTGGTGCACTGCGGCAGTGGATGGGGCGGCCCGACAACACCAGTGCCCGGGGCGAGGTGCTGCGCAACCTGCACACCTTGAAGGGCAGTGCGCGTCTGGCGGGCGCGCTGCGACTCGGCGAGATGGCTCACCGCATTGAAACGGCGGTGGAGCGACTGGGGTCTGAAGCGCCACAGCGAGCCGATCTGGAGCCCCTGCAGGCGTCTTACGATGCCTTGTGCGCGCGCTTCGACCTGCTGCGCCACACCGATGTGGAGTCGCATGGCGTGTTGCAGACCGCCCCCGAGCAGACGTTCGATGCGGCGTCCGTCGGCGTCGCTGCGGTGGAAGATGCGCCTCTGGCGGAAACCATTTCCGAGTCTGAGGCATTGCCGGTCGTCACCAGTGCGCCTGGCGTGCAGGGGTTGACCGGGATGACCCTGTTGCAGCCACCGGTGCTGGTGCCGCAGCGAGCCGGTGCAGCGGTCCGGGTCCGTCCCGAGCTGCTCGACCGCCTGGTCAACCAGACCGGCGAGGTGATGATCACCCGCTCGCGCATGGAGTCCCAGCTGGTGACCTTGCGTGGCTCGCTCAAGGACCTCGCAGGCAACCTCGACCGTTTGCGCCACCAACTGCGCGACATCGAGTTGCAGGCTGAAACACAGATGCAGTCGCGCCTGGCGCAAGCCCGCGACGCGGACCTGTCCTTCGATCCGCTGGAGTTCGACCGCTTCACGCGGGTGCAGGAACTCACCCGCATGATGGCCGAGTCGGTAAACGACGTTGCCACGGTGCAGCGCAACCTGCAGCGGGCGGTGGAGGCGACCGAAGACGGTCTGGTGGCGCAGGGGCGGCAAACCCGTGAGCTGCAACGCGATCTGCTGCGCACCCGCATGGTGGAGTTCGAGGGCATCTCCGAGCGGCTGTACCGGGTGGTGCGGCAGGCGTCCAAGGAGACCGGCAAACAGGTGCGACTGGACATCACGGCGGGTTACATCGAAATGGACCGCGGCGTGCTGGACCGCATGACCGCCGCGTTCGAACACCTGTTGCGCAACAGCGTGGTGCACGGCATCGAAATGCCGGAGCAGCGGCTGGCCTTGGGCAAACCCGCGGAAGGCCACATCGAGATTCGCCTGGCCCAGGAACTCAATGACGTGTCGGTGGTGTTCCAGGACGACGGCGCCGGGCTGGACCTCGTTCGCCTGCGTGAGAAGGCCGTGGCCCAGAACCTGGTCGAGGCCGGTGTGGTGCTCTCCGACGAACAGGCTGCGCAGCTGATCTTCACCCCCGGTCTGAGCACGGCCAGCGAAGTGTCGTCGTTGGCAGGCCGTGGCGTGGGCATGGACGTGGTGCGAAACGATGTGATTGCCCTGGGTGGCCGCGTCGAGACGCACACCCGCGCCGGGCAGGGCACCAACTTCAAGCTGGTGCTGCCGCTCACCACAGCGGTGACGCAGGTGGTGATGCTACGCACGGGTGAGCTGACCATCGGGGTGCCTTCCACGCAGGTGGAACTCGTGCGCCGCGTCGGTACCGACGAGCTGGCGCAGGCTTATTTGAAAAACACCTTGACGGTGGCTGGCGAAGAAGTGCCTTTCTACTGGGCCGGCGCGCTGTTGCAGTCGTCTGCCCAGACCCAGGAAGTCCAGGGACGCACCCTGCCCGTGGTGATTTTCCGAAGCGCTGCGCAGCGGGTGGCCATGCACGTGGACGAAGTGCTCGGCAACCAGGAAGTCGTGGTGAAGAACCTCGGCCCCCAGTTGTCCCGCCTGCCCGGTCTGGCTGGCATGTCGGTGCTCGCTTCGGGCGCGGTGGCGCTGATCTACAACCCGGTGGCGCTGGCCACGGTGTATGGCGATCAGGTGCAGCCGTGGGTGGAGGCGAAGAAGCGGCATGGCTTGCTGAACACGACCAACGACGACACCGGCTTGTCGGTGGAGATGGTGGTCAACGCCGTCCCGCTGGTGCTGGTGGTCGACGACTCGATCACCGTGCGCCGTGTGACGCAGCGCCTGCTGCAGCGCGAGGGCTACCGCGTGTCACTGGCGGCCGATGGCCTGCAGGCACTCGAACGCCTGCAGCACGAGCGCCCGACGGTTGTGCTGTCGGACATCGAAATGCCGCGCATGGACGGGTTCGACCTGGTGCGCAACATCCGCAGCGACCCCCGCCTGTCGGGGCTGCCGGTGATCATGATCACTTCGCGCATTGCCGAGAAGCACCGCGAACATGCGCGCGAACTGGGCGTGGACCACTACCTGGGCAAGCCGTACTCGGAAGACGAGTTGCTGGCCCTGGTGGGGCACTACGTGCAGAGCGCCGCTGCGGAAGTCTGAGCAGGCGCCGGCCTCACCCCCGATCCAGACCCCGGCCCTCGCGCCGGGGTTTTTCATGTGGTCGTCGAACCCGGTTTTTTCACCACCGCGTAGCGCAGCAAGGTGCGCTCGCGCGCCAGGGCATGGTCGACGATGGGGTGCGGGTAGGTCTTGCCCAGCTCGACGCCCGCGCCCACCAGCTCCAGTTCGCGGGCCGTCCAGGGGGCGTGAATCACGGCGTCGGGCAGCTGCGCCAGCTGCGGCAGGTAGCGCCGGATGAACTTGCCTTGCGGATCGAACTTCTCGCTCTGCGTCACCGGGTTGAAGATGCGGAACCAGGGCTGTGCATCGCAGCCGCTGGAGCTGGCCCATTGCCAGCCGCCGTTGTTGGCGGCGAGGTCGAAGTCGATCAGCTTCTCGGCAAAGTAGCGCTCGCCCCATTGCCAGTGGATGCCCAGATCCTTCACCAGAAAGCTCGCCACCACCATGCGCAGCCGGTTGTGCATGTAGCCGGTCTGGTTGATCTGCGCCATGGCGGCGTCCACCAGCGGGTAGCCGGTGCGGCCTTCGCACCAGGCGGCGAACAGCTCATGGGCGTGTTTGCCGTGTTCGAACTTGATGTGGTCGTACTCGGGCTTGAAGGCCTTCTCGACCACGTGCGGGAAATTGGCCAGGATCTGGTGGTAGAAATCGCGCCAGATCAGCTCGGACAGCCAGGTGCTGGCGCCCTGCATGCCTTGCAGGTGCATCTGGTAGGCGAGGGCCGCCAGCTGCCGGATCGACACCGTGCCGAAGCGCAGGTGCACGCTCAGGTAACTCGGCCCCTTGACCGCCGGGAAGTTGCGCGTGGCCTCGTAGCGGTCGATGCGCTCGACAAAGTCGTCCAGCAAGTGCTGCGCGCCGCTGGCGCCGGTGGGCATGGGCAGTTGTGACAGGTTGGTGGGCTCGAAATCGATGTCCGAGAGGCGCGGGACCGGTGCCTCCAGGGCTGCCGGCAGTGGCGCCAGCGAGGCGGCGTACCGCTCCACCGGGTAGGCCTTCAGGTAAAACGAATCCACTTGCTTGAGCCAGGCGTTCTTGTAGGGCGTGAACACGCCGTAGGGGTGCCCCGCCTGGGTCAGCACCTCGCGACGCTCGAAGATCAGGTGGTCCTTGTGGCCTTGGAACACGATGCCGGCGTGGGCCAGTTGACCCCGCACATGGGCGTCGCGCGCGTGCGCCGCCGGCTCGTCGTCGTGGTTGGCAAACACGGCCTGCACCCGCAGCTGCTGGGCCAGTGCCGGGATGTCGTCCTGCGCGCGCGCATGGCGCACGATCAGCCCGGTTCCCTCGCGCCCTGCGGCCCGGCCCAGCTCGCGCAGGCGGGCATCGAGCTCGATCACCGAGGCGTGGATGAACTCGACCCGGCGGTCCGCGCGGGGCAGGGGGTCGAGGATGTCGGTGTCGAAGACGAACACACACCAGAGCTGGCGGCATTGTTTGAGCGCGTGGTGGAGCGCGGCGTTGTCGTCGGCCCGCAGGTCTCGCCGGAACCACATCAGGCCTTGGTCGTAGCGGTTCATGGGGCGCGCTCGGGTGTGGGGAAGGGCATGGGGCCTGGGCATCGGCGGCTTAAAATCACCGCATGTCCGCCGATTCTGCCCCGATCAACCTCACCAATCATTTCCTGATTGCAATGCCCGGGCTCAGCGACGAGCTGTTCGGTCGCAGCGTCGTCTTCATGTGCGAACACAGCGAGCGCGGTGCGCTCGGTCTGGTGATCAACAAGCCCAGCGACATCCTGCTGCCGCGCCTGTTTGAAAAGGTCGATCTCGCGCTCGGGCGCGAAGACCTGGTGAACCAACCGGTGTTCCAGGGCGGCCCGGTGCAGACCGAACGCGGCTTCGTGTTGCACGACGCGATCGACGCCGGGGAGGGGGAAACGGTTTACGCCTCGACGCTCTCCATTCCCGGTGGGCTGGAAATGACCACCTCGCGCGACGTGCTCGAAGCCATGTCCTCGGGCGCCGGCCCGCGCCGCGTGTTCGTGACCCTGGGCTACGCGTCCTGGGGGCAGGGGCAGCTGGAGTCGGAGATCACCGAAAACAGCTGGCTCACGGTGGAGGCCGATCCGAGCGTGATTTTTGATGCGCCTGTGGAGCAGCGTTACGAACGGGCCATGGCCTTGCTGGGGTTGCAGCCCTGGATGCTGTCGCCCGACGCTGGGCACGCATGAAGGGTTGTGAGCCCCCACACTCCGCCGCGTTGCGGGCCGCTGCCCCCCAGAGGGACGGGGCCAGCCTTGGGGGCGGCCCGGCGGCTGTCCCGCCGCCTTCCGACGACCACCCCGGCGGTCCCGACGTCCCGGCCCGGTGCCAGATGTTCATGGCGTTTGACTACGGCCTGAAGCGCACCGGCGTCGCCAGCGGCAACCGCATCACCCGCACCGCCACGCCGCAGGCCACCATCGCCGCCGAGGGCGATGCCCGCTTCGCACAGATCGCGGCGCGGCTGAAAGAATGGCAGCCCGACGCGCTGGTCGTCGGCGTGCCCTTTCACCCCGACGGCGCGCCCCACGAGAACACCGCGCGGGCGCAGAAGTTCGCCCGACAGCTGCGCGGCCGCCATGGTCTGCCCGTGTTCGAGATGGACGAGCGCTACAGCACCACCGAAGCCCACAGCCTGGGCGCCAAGGACGCCGACGCGGCCAGCGCCTGCATCATCCTGGAACAGTTTCTGAGGAGCCTGCCTTGACCCAAACCATCCAGCTCGACGCCGAGCTGCTCTACACCGATCTGCTGCGCGGCGTGCAAACGCTGATCGCTGCCACCGCCCAGCCTGTGGTGCTCGCGGGCATCACCTCTGGGGGTGCCTGGCTGGCCGAACGCCTGCAGCGCGAACTGGGCCTGCCCGGTGACGCGGGCGTCATCTCCTCGTCGATGCACCGCGACGATTTCGCACAGCGCGGCCTGGCCATGTCGGCCCAGACCGTGTTGCCCTTCGACGTGAATGGCGCGCACGTGATCCTGATCGACGACGTGCTCTACACCGGCCGCACACTGCGCGCCGTGATCAACGAGCTGTTCGACTACGGCCGTCCGGCCAGCGTGCAGCTCGCGGTGCTGGTGGACCGGGGCGGGCGCGAGCTGCCGATCCAGGCCAATGTCTGCGCGGCCACCCTGAGTCTGCCGGCCAGCCAGCAGCTCGAACTGGCGCGCGACGACAACGGCCGCTTCCGCTTCGTGCTTGAAAACAAGGATCTCTGACGTGGCTCGCAACCCCCAACTGAACAAAAACGGCGAACTGATCCACCTGCTCTCCACCGAGGGCCTGTCGCGAGACATCCTCACCCAGATCCTCGACACCGCCGCCAACTTCGTGAGCGTGAGCGACCGCGAGGTGAAGAAGGTGCCGCTGCTGCGCGGCAAAAGCGTGTTCAACCTGTTCTTCGAGAACAGCACCCGCACCCGCACCACCTTCGACATCGCGGCCACGCGCCTCTCGGCCGACGTCTACACGCTGGACATCGCGCGCAGCTCCACCGCCAAGGGCGAGAGCCTGCTCGACACGATTGCCAACCTCTCCGCGATGGCGGCCGACATCTTCGTCGTGCGGCACAGCGAGTCGGGTGCGCCCTACCTGATCTCGCAACACGTGGCGCCGCACGTGCACGTGGTCAACGCCGGTGACGGCCGCCACGCGCACCCCACGCAGGGCCTGCTGGACATGTACACCATCCGGCACTACAAAAAAGACTTCACCCAGCTCTCGGTGGCCATCGTGGGCGACGTGCTGCACTCGCGCGTGGCGCGCTCCGACATCCACGCGCTCACCACGCTGGGCTGCCCCGACGTGCGCGTGGTCGGCCCGCGCACCCTGGTGCCGAGCGACCTCTCGCACATGGGCGTGCGGGTCTGCCACACGCTGGAAGAGGGCATCAGGGACTGCGACGTGGTGATCACGCTGCGCCTGCAGAACGAGCGCATGAGCGGCGCGCTGCTGCCGTCCAGCCAGGAGTACTTCAAGAGCTTCGGCCTCACGCCCGAGCGCCTGCGCTGGGCCAAGCCCGACGCCATCGTCATGCACCCGGGCCCGATCAACCGCGGCGTCGAAATCGAGTCGGCCGTGGTCGACGGACCGCAGAGCGTGATCCTGCCGCAGGTGACGTTCGGTATTGCCGTGCGCATGGCTGTGCTCGGCATCGTTGCAGGGAATGAGGCTTGACCCCCACGCTCCACCGCTGCGCGGGTCGCTGCCCCCCGAGGGGGCGCGTTTCGCCTTGGGGCGGCCCGGCGGCGAAACCACGCTTTTCAAGGTAAAGCTATGAAGATATTGATCCAGAACGGCCGCGTCATGGACCCGGCCAGCGGCCGTGACGAGATGGCCGACATCGCCATCGCCGCCGGTCGCATCATCGCCATCGGCAAGATCGCGCCCGACTTCCACCCCAACCGCACCATCGACGCCAGCGGCTGGGTGGTGGCGCCGGGGCTGTTGGACCTCGCGGTGCGGCTGCGCGAACCCGGGCAGGAACACGCCGGCATGCTCGAGAGCGAGACCACGGCGGCCGTGGCCGGCGGTGTGACCTCGCTGGTCTGCCCGCCCGACACCGAGCCGGTGCTCGACGAGCCCGGTCTGGTGGACATGCTCAAGTTCCGTGCCGAGAAGATGCACCGCACCCGCGTGTTTCCGCTGGGCGCGCTCACGCGCGGCCTCAAGGGCGAGGTGCTGACCGAGATGGCCGAACTCACCGAGTCCGGCTGCATCGGCTTCGGCCAGGCGGAGGTGCCCATCGTCAACGCCCAGGTGCTGCAGCGCGCGCTGCAGTACGCGGCCACGTTCGGCTACACCGTGTGGCTGCGGCCGCAGGATTTCTGGCTCGGCAAAGGCGTGGCGGCCAGCGGCCCGCTGGCCACGCGCATGGGCCTGGCCGGCATCCCGGTGATGGCCGAAACCATCGCGCTGCACACCCTGTTTGAACTGCTGCGCGCGGTGCACGGCAAGGGCAGCGAAGCGCGCGTGCACCTGTGCCGCATCAGCAGCGCCGCCGGTCTGGAGCTGGTGCGCCAGGCCAAGGCCGAGGGCCTGCCCGTGAGCTGCGACGTGAGCGTGCACAACCTCCACCTGACCGACACGGACATCGGCTACTACGACAGCCGCACGCGCCTGCAGCCGCCGCTGCGCCAGCAACGCGACCGCGACGCCCTGCGCGAGGGCCTGGCCGACGGCAGCATCGACGCGCTGGTGTCGGACCACAACCCGGTGGACGCCGACGCCAAGACCCTGCCCTTCGCCGAGGCCGAGCCCGGCGCCACGGCCGTGGAGCTGCTGCTCGGGCTGGCCTGCAAGTGGGCGCAACAGGACGGTCTGGGACTGATGCAGGCCTTGACGGTGTTGACCACCGGGCCGCAGGCGGTGCTCGGGCATGCGCTGGGCACCCTGCAGCACAGCGTGGGTCAGATCGCCGTGGGTGGGCAGGCCGATCTCTGCCTCTTCGATCCCGACGCGAGCTGGCGCGTGGACCCCGCCGCGCTGCGCAGCCAGGGCCGCCACACGCCGTTCGAGGGCCACGAGCTGCCGGTTCGCGTGCGCATGACGCTGGTCGGTGGCCAGGTGGCGCACGAGGCGGAACGCCGGCAGGCTGTGGCGTGAGCGCTGGCCGCTCGCGGGCCGGCGCCCTGTGGCGGCTGGTGCGTGCCACGGGGCATGTGCTGCACGGCCTGTGGATCATCCGCAGCGAGTTCGGGAAGCTCACGCCCGCCCAGACCCAGCTGATGGTGCGGGAGTGGACGCGCCAGATGCTGGGCATCCTGGGCGTGGAGCTGGTGGTGCAGGGCACCCCACCGACCCATGGCCCCTTGCTGCAGGTGGCCAACCACATTTCCTGGCTCGACATCCTGGTCATGAACGCCGCGCAGCCGTCGCGCTTCGTCTCCAAGGCCGATGTCCGGCACTGGCCGGTGATCCGCGGGCTGGCCGATGGCGCAGGCACCCTGTACATCGAGCGCGAGTCCCGGCGCGACGCCATGCGGGTGGTGCACCAGGTGGCCGAACGCCTGCGCACGCAGGACGTGATTTCGGTGTTCCCTGAGGGCACCACGGGCGATGGCCAGACCCTGCTGACCTTTCACGCCAACCTGCTGCAGGCCGCCATTGCCGCGGGCGCGCCGGTGTTGCCCATGGCCCTGCGTTACGCGGACCGCGACAGCGGCCAGCGCAGCGACGCGCCGCTGTTCATCGGCGACACCACGCTCTTCCAATCGATCTGGTCCACGCTGCGGGCCGACGGCGTGCAGGCGGTGGTGCGCTACGGCGAGCCCCAGCGCGACCACGGCCGGGACCGCCGCA
This sequence comes from Hydrogenophaga sp., assembly GCF_018780075.1. Taxonomy (GTDB): domain Bacteria; phylum Pseudomonadota; class Gammaproteobacteria; order Burkholderiales; family Burkholderiaceae_C; genus Hydrogenophaga. The sequence continues at coordinate 172,154 of NZ_JADMKB010000037.1, read as the reverse complement.
CCTGGGCGCAGGACCTGCGGACCGAGGTGGCCCGACTGATGCAGCCTGGCCAAGCGGGCGACTGAGACTCACGCGGTTTTGCATGGCGCCGGAGCGTCACCCGCACCGCATGAAGCAACCTAACCCAGGGCACCGCCGGGCCGGCTTTGCCGGACGGCCAGTGCCGCCCCCCTGGAGGGGGGTGACGCGAAGCGGCGCGGGGGGTCACTTCTTCATCTTCGCCAGCATCAGCTCGGTGTTGGCCTTGCGGTCGGCGTTGATGCGCTGCACGGTGGGCCGCTCGCCGATGCGCTTGAGGTAGTCGCGCACGGGCAGGTGGGCCATGCAGTCGTGGCCGTAGATCAGCTTGCTGGCGCTGCTCACCAGCGGCAGGTGCACCGCAGCGGCCACATCGGCCAGCGTGAAGCTGTCGCCGGCGAGGAAGGGCGAGTACTTCGCCAGCTTCGCGAACGCGGCGACGCTTTTCTCCAGCTGCACCCCGGTCTTTTCCTTGGCGGCGTCGCTGATCTTGCCGCCGAAGAAGGCCTCGGGGTAGAGGTTGCGCGCCACCAGCTCCATGTGCAGCTCGATGTAGCGCACCAGCTCGCGCGCCTTGGCCGCCGCGAACGGGTCGGCGGGCAGCAGCGGGTGCTGCGGGTACTTCGCTTCGAGGTATTCGAGGATGACGGTGGACTCGCTCAGCGCGCCCTCGTCCGTCTTGAGGTAGGGCACCTTGCCCAGCGGGCTGGCCTCGGGATCGGTCTGACCGACCCAGACCAGTTCTTCATCGAACGGCACGCCTTTTTCGAGCAGGGCGAGCTTGACTTTGCTGTAGTAGTTGCTGGCTGAAAAGCCGCAGAGGGTGAGCATGCATGTCTCCAGTGGGGTGGTGAGTGGCCATCGTAGTGGCGGCCGACGGGGAAGGCCAGTCGCCCAGGGCACTTCGCCTGTCCAAGAGGCGGGCTGATAAACTGCGCCGATGCCGTTTTCGCGCGTCCACCGCCGTTTCACCACCTGGCTGACCCTGCTCGCCATGGTGCTGGGCGCGCTGGCGCCCACGGTGGCGCAGGCCGTGGTGGCTTCGTCGGACCGCGCCGACTGGGTCGAGGTTTGCAGCGTCTCGGGGATGATCTGGGTCCAGGCCGGTACCGACGCCACGCCGTCGGACAGCCCATCGGCACCGGTCGCCGACGCCACCATGCACTGCCCGTGGTGCACCCTGCACGGCGGTGCCGCCCACCTGCCCCCGGTGTCTGCCCTGGCCGAGCCGTTGCCGCGGCAGACCGAGCCACCCCCCGCCTTTTTCCACGCTGTCACGCTCTCTGGCACCTGGGCCGTCGCCCACGCCCGCGCTCCGCCGCTCGCCATCTGAAATCGCCACGGTCGCACATCCCTCAGGGGGTGCTGCGTGTGTTTCCTGGTTTCTGGATGGTTCCATGTTCCGTCAATCCCCTGCTTCGCAGGCGCCTGCCTGCTGTGATCGCCTCGCGTTCAGCGCATGGCTGGGGGCGTTCGCCCTCGCCGGAGGCCTGAGCGCCTGTGACCGCTTGTCCGGTGCCCGCGCGGCGCCGGCGTTCAAAGGCATCGACATCACCGGCGCCCCCTGTGCGCGCGGGTTCACGCTGACCGACTTCAACGGTCAGGCGCGCAGCCTGTTTGACCGCGAGGGCCGCATCCGCGTTGCCCAGCGCCACGAACAGACCGCCGACGACCGCGCCGCCGACGTGAAGCGTCTGCTCCAGGAACAGCCGGCCTGACCGTTCAACCCTTTCCCTTTCCCGTTCCCTTCCCTCAACCTCCACAGGAGTTCCCATGAAAAAAATCCTCATCACCACCCTGCTCGCCGTGACCGCCAGCGCCTGGGCCCAAAGCCCGGCCAGCGTCGAGATCAAAGACCCCTGGGTGCGTGCCACCGTCGCCCAGCAGAAGGCCACCGGCGCCTTCATGCAGCTGACCGCCAAGGCCGACAGCAAGCTGGTCGAGGTCAAGTCCCCGGTGGCCGGTGTGGCCGAGATCCACGAAATGGCGATGGACAAGGACGTGATGAAGATGCGCCAGGTGCCGGGCCTGGCCCTGCCCGCCGGCAAGGCCGTCGACCTCAAGCCCGGTGGTTTCCACGTGATGCTGCTCGACCTCAAGGCGCAGGTGAAGGTGGGCGATGTGGTGCCGTTCACGCTGGTGTTCGAAGGCAAGGACGGCCAGCGCGAGAGCGTCGAGATCAAGGCGCTGGCGCGTCCGCTGAACATCGCTGCCCCCGCGGGCGGCATGAAGGGCGAGATGAAGCCCGCCGAGGCGCACAAACACTGACCCCGTTCGCTGAGCCTCCAGCCGCCCGGTCTTCACCATGTCCCACGCTTGGCCATCCCTGTCGCGGCGCATCGCGCGCGGGCTGGTGTTTGCCCTGTTGCTGGCCGCGCTGGCGCCGGCGGTGTCGCGCACGCTGGCCTCGTGGCGCGCGCCGGGGCAGGGTGGCTGGGTGGAGCTGTGTTCTGCCGACGGCGTGCAGCGCTGGTTGATCGGGGACCCGGGCCCCGAGGCACCGCCCCAGCCCGAGCACGGCACGCTGGAGGCCTGCGCCCTGTGCGTGCTGGCGTCGGAGCGCCTGGCGCCGTTGATGCCCACCCCGTGGGTGGCGCCGCCGATGCGGGGCGGATCGGCGCCGCCCCAGGCCTTGCCCTGGCGGTTCACCGCGTGGTCCACGCCTCGGCCGTCTGCCCGAGGCCCTCCGGTCGTGTCCTGATCCCGGGCGCCGCTCCCCATCGGGAGGGGTGGCCCTCATGGGTGGGCGTTCTGGCTCAGGGCCAGTGCGCCCGCACGTTGTCAGACACCTCCGGAATCGATCGATGAGCTTTTTTGCACCTCCCTCACCCCCCGCCGCCGCCCCGCTGGCGCGCGGCTTTTACGCCACCGCCTGGCGCTGGCACTTCTACGCCGGCCTCTACGTGGTCCCCTTTCTGCTCATGTTGGCCCTCACTGGCCTGGTCATGGTGTTCTTCACCGGTTTCCAGGACCGCCTGGGCTGGACGGTGAAGGTGGTCCCGCAGGCCGAAGCCCAGGCGGTCACGGTGCAGGCCCAGGCCGTGTTCACCCGGTTTCCCCAGGCGAGCCTGAAGGAGTACGTGGCCCCTCGCGGACCCGATGCGCCGAGCTGGTTCGTGGTGAAACACCAGGACACGACCGAGGCCATCGCCGTCAACCCGTACACGGCGGACATATTGAAGGTGGTGGACAAGGAGCACACCCTGTTTGCCTGGGCCGAACGCATCCACGGCACGCTGCTGATCGGCGACGTGGGTGACCGCCTCATCGAGGTGGCGGCGGGGCTGGGCATCGTGATGATCGTCAGCGGCCTCTATCTCTGGTGGCCGCGGGGCGACACGGCCTGGACCCAGGTGCTGGTGCCCAACCTGCGGGCGCGCGGGCGGGCGTGGTGGAAGTCCCTGCACGCCAGCGTGGGCTTCTGGCTCAGCGCGGTGCTGCTGGGCTTTCTGTTGACCGGCCTGTCGTGGACCGGGGTGTGGGGCAGCCAGTTGATGCAACCCTGGGGCAGCTTCCCCGACACCAAGTGGGACAACGTGCCCACATCGGACGCCACGCACGCGAGCCTGAACCCCGACGGCCTGCACGAGGTGCCCTGGGGCCTGGAGCAGACGCGCCTGCCCGCGTCAGGCTCGACCGCCGGCACGCCCGGTGTGCCCGCAGACCAGCCGGTGAATCTGGACGGCGTGGCCCGCCTGGCGCTCACGCTCGGCTTCACCGGCCAGCACCACATCCAGGTGCCCCAGGCCGCCGACGGCGTCTACACCCTCTCGGCCGACAGCATGAGCGGGGACCTGCGCAACCCCTGGGGTGACCGCACCCTGCACGTGGACCGCTACACCGGGCGGGTGCTGGCCGAGGCCCGGTTCGCCGACTACCCGCTGATGGGCAAGGTCATGGCGGTGGGCATCGCGCTGCACCAGGGCGACCTGGGCCTGTGGAGCGCCTGGCTCAACGTGCTGTTCTGTTCGGGTGTGGCGTTCCTGTGCGTCAGCGGCACCGTCATGTGGTGGAAGCGCCGCCCGGCGGGCGCGGGGCGCCTGGCCGCGCCGCCCGTGCCGCAGGACACCGCGCGGTGGAAAACCGGCGCGTTGGTGATGCTGGTGACCTCGCTGGCTTTCCCGCTGTCGGGCGCGGTGCTGCTGGGCGTGCTGGTGCTGGACTGGCTGGTGGTGTCCCGCTTGCCCGGCGTGAAGACCGCGCTGAGCTGAACTTCGAGAGGCGCGCCGCTCAGCGCTGAGCGGCGAGACCCGCCACGCGCGCCACGCCCGGCGCGGGCGGCGAGGTGGCCAGGCCGCCGCGCGCGAAGGTGACCACGTGGTCGACCTCGGCGCGGATGCCGATCCACTCGCCCACCGCGTGGTTGTGGTGCGAGGGCACGTGCGTCATCAGCACCTCGCCACTGGCCAGGCGCAGTGTGTAGAGAAACTCCGAGCCACGAAACGCCTTGCGCAAGATCTGCGCCTTCACCGGCGCGTTGTCGTCGTGCACGATGTCGTCGGCACGCAGCAGCACGTCGCACAGGCCCGAGGCGTAGGCCGTGGGCAGTGGGCATTCGTCCACGTCCTGCAGCGCGCCCAGCGGCGTCTGCACCGAGACCTCGTTGCCGTTCATGCGGATCTGCGCCGGCGCGAACACGCCGTGTCCGATGAACTCGGCCACGAAGCGCGTGGCCGGGCGGTGGTAGAGCGCGTAGGCGTCTTCCCACTGGTGCAGGTGGCCTTCGTGCATCACGCCGATCACGTCGCCGATGGCAAAGGCCTCCAGCTGGTCGTGCGTGACGAACAGCGCCGTGGCGCCAGCGGCTTTCAGGATGCCGCGCACCTCGTGCGCCAGGCGCTCGCGCAGGTCCACGTCGAGGTTGGAAAAAGGTTCGTCCAGCAGCAGCAGGCGTGGGCGCGGTGCCAGCGCGCGGGCCAGCGCCACGCGCTGTTGTTGCCCGCCCGAGAGCTCGTGCGGAAAACGCTTCTGCATGCCGTCCAGGCCCACCAGCTTGAGCACCTCGGCCACCCGCGCGTCGCGCTCGGCACGTGGCAGGCGGTCGATGCCGAAGGCAATGTTCCTGCCCACGTCGAGGTGCGGGAAGAGGGCGTAGTCCTGGAACACCATGCCGATGCGGCGTTGCTCGGCCGGCATGTGGTGCGTGCCGTCGCTGACCTTCTCGCCTTCGAGCGTGATGCTGCCGCCGCTGGCGCGCTCCAGGCCCGCCACCGCGCGCAGCAGAGTCGTCTTGCCGCAGCCCGAGGGGCCGATCAGCACCCCGATGTCGCCCGCGCGCAGCCCGAGCGAGACGCCGTCCACCGCGGCATGGGGCAGGCCGGGGTAGTGCACGCTGAGTTGGGAGACGTTGAGGAACATGGTGGTGCTTGTGGGTGGGTCATTGTAGATAACTACAATTCGCATTTGCATTGATGTGCATCAAAAGCCCCTCGCTGAACGCGGCGGGCCTGCGTGCCATCATCCCGCCCAGCCCTCTGTCTCCTCCCCCACCTCCCCCACTTCATGCTGCGTTGGTTGGCCCTCGCCCCGTTGATCCTGCTCGCGTGCCTGCTCACGCTGCCCGTGCTCTCGCTCGGCGGCTCGTGGTTCCAGTTCGACGCCGCGGCGCGCGACGTGCTCTCTCAGATGGCGCAGACCGTGTTGCCCGAGTACGCGCTCACCACCGTGGCGCTGTGCGTGGCGGTGGCTTTGGGTGTGGCGGTGGTGGGCATGCTCACCGCCAGCGCGGTGACCTTGTTCGAATTCCCGGGCCGGCGCTTCTTTGAATGGGCGCTGCTGCTGCCCCTGGCCATGCCGGCCTATGTGGTGGCCTACGCCTACACCGACTTCCTGCAGTTCAGCGGCCCGCTGCAGACCGGTTTGCGCGACAGCTTCGGGCTGCGCGGTCGGGTGTTTCCCGAAATCCGAAACACCGCGGGCGCGGTCTGGGTGTTCACCTTCTCGCTCTACCCCTATGTCTACCTGCTGGCGCGCACCGCGCTCTCCGAACGCGCCGCGCAGCTGATGGAGGCCGCGCGCCTGCTGGGTGCGCCGCTGTCGCGCCGCATCCGCGAGGTGGCGCTGCCGCTGGCGCGCCCGGCGGTCGCGGCCGGGGTGGCGCTCGCGCTGATGGAGACGCTGGCCGACTTCGGCGTGGCCAGCTATTTCGGCATCCAGACCTTCACCGCCGGCATCTACAAGGCCTGGCTGTCGATGGACATGCCGCTGGCGGCTGCGCAACTCGCCACCATGCTGCTGGCGCTGGTGGCGCTGCTGCTGTGGTTGGAGCAGCGCGCGCAGCGGCGCATGCGTTTCGCGTCGCTGCGGGGCCAGCGCGCCGGCAGCGCCGAGGCGCAACCGGTGCGCCTGCGCGGCGCGCGGGCGGCGGTGGTCTGGGTGGCCTGCGGGTTGCCGATCCTGTTTGGTTTCGTGTTGCCGGTGGTCTTCATGCTGCGCCCGCTGCTCGGCGGCTGGGAATCCCTGCCCTGGACGCAGTTCGTGCAGTGGTCGGGCAACAGCGTTCGGCTGGCGGCCCTGAGCGCCGCGGTGGCCACGGCGCTGGCGCTGGCGCTGGCGTTCGCCGCGCGCGCGCGCCCGGGCTTCGTGACCCGGTTCGTGGTGCAGCTCGCCAGCCTCGGTTACGCGGTGCCGGGCGCGGTGATCGTGGTCGGCCTGCTGCTGCCCGTGGGCTGGTGGATGACCGCGCGCCCCGAGTCCAGCGTGGGCTACTGGATCACCGCCACCGCGCTGGGCATCGTCTGGGCCTACCTGGTGCGCTTCACCGCCGTGGCGCTGCAGTCGGTGCAGAGCGGCTACGCCCGCATCCCGGCCAGCCTGGACGACTCGGCGCGCATGCTCGGCACCACCGGGCTGGGCCTGGCCCTGCGCGTGCACTGGCCATTGCTCAGGCGGTCCACGGCGGCGGCGGCGCTGCTGGTCTTCGTGGACGTGATGAAAGAACTGCCCGCCACCCTGGTGCTGCGGCCGTTCAACAGCGACACCCTGGCCGTGGTCACCTACCAGCTCGCGCGCGACGAGCGGTTGGGTGAGGCGGCGCTGCCCGCGCTCACCCTGGTGCTGGTGGGCCTGCTGCCCGTGATTCTGCTCAGCCGCACCTTGCGCCAGCGCTGAACCGGGCGTGCGTGACGACCGTCACGCAAAGGCAGCCAAAGGTTGCAACCAAGCCCGGAACTGGGGCCATTTCTGTTCGCTTTTCCCCTCAATTCCACGTGTCCATCGACCGATACTTTGTATACAAGTCATTGGAGATGCGCATGAAGAACAAGGGTTTCCGGATCGTCAATTGGGGTGTGTGGGCGCCTGCGGCTGGCCTGATGCGCCAGCTGCGTTTCCCCGGCAAGATGGCGCTGATCTCGGTCGCTTTCCTGTTGCCGCTGGCCTGGCTGCTGATGGGCTTCCTGGCGGGGGAACGCGAAGACCTTGAATTTGTGGCGCAGGAACGGCAAGGCGTGGCCTACAACCAGGCGGTCTACCGGTTGCTGGATGCTTCCGACCAATGGCGCTACGCGGCGCGCACCCAGGCCTATGGCGATGCCGGGGTGGATGTCGCTGCGGCCCGCCAGGCGTTTGACGAGCGCATGGCCTCCCTGCGCCAGCTCAGTCAACCGCACAACGCGCCTTGGGCGCTCGACCCGCTGTGGACCCGGATCGACCAGGACCTGGCGGCGGTTCAGAACGTATCGAAAGCCAACCCCGCCGACATCTACGGCGCCATGACGGGGCTGTCGCGCAGCATTTCGGCCTTGCTGGCCCAGGTGACCGACCGCTCGGGTCTGGCGCTGGACCCGGAGATGTCCTCTTATTACCTGATGAGCGCGACCCTGATGCGCGGTCCGGACATCATCCGCGGCACCAGCGAGTTGCGTGGCCTGGCGGGTGGTGCTTTGCGCGCCGGTCGCATCGAGCCCGAGCAGGCCGTTCGCATGGCCGAGCTGCGCTCCATCGTGGCGCACGAAATGGGCAAGGCGCGTGACGATCTGGGCAAGGTGCAGGGGGCCGAGCCGGTGCTCGCCCAAGACCTCGTGCTGGAAGCGCCTGGGGCCACCGCTGCGTTCATTCAGTCGCTCGACCGCCTCTTTCCATCGGGCGCGACCACGGTGCAGGGCGATGCCAAGGCCCTGATCGACCAGGCCAACCAGACCCTGGCGACGCAATACCGGCAGGTGGACGCCAACCTGGGCGTGCTGGAGCAGTTGCTGGGGCAACGCGCCAACCGCCTGCAGACCCAGCTCTGGATCAACCTCTCGGTGACGGCCATCGGCCTGCTGCTGGCGGTGTTTCTGGCCATGGGGTTTTACCGTTCCATGTTCGGCGGGTTCAAGGCTTTGCGCCGCCATCTGCTGGCGATCAGCATGGGCGACCTGCGCGCGAACATCAATGGCAAAGGCCACGACGAGGTCAGCGACCTGCTGCGCGAAGTGGGCTACATGCAGGCCTCGCTGCGCGAGACGGTGCAGCAAGTGCAGGGCGCCAGCGACTCGGTGGTGCAGGCCAGCATGGAGATCGCCGCCGGCACCCGCGACCTGGCGTCGCGCACCGAAGCCGCCGCCGCTGCACTGGAAGAATCGTCCGCCGCGCTCGAAGAAACCACCTCGTCGGTGGAACACACGGCCGAGTCGGCCCGCCAGGCCTCCCACATCGCCGTGGACAACGCCCAGGTGGCCGAACGCGGCGGCGCGGTGATGACACAGGTGGTTGAAACCATGGAGCGCATCCAGAGCTCGTCGCGCAAGATCAACGACATCATCGGGGTGATCGACGGGATTGCGTTTCAGACCAACATCCTCGCGCTCAATGCCGCCGTCGAGGCGGCCCGCGCGGGTGAGCAGGGCAGGGGCTTTGCCGTGGTGGCGGGCGAGGTGCGCAGCCTCGCCCAGCGCAGCGCGCAGGCGGCCAAGGAAATCAAGGCCCTGATCTCGTCCAGCGTGGACGACGTGAGCAGCGGCATGACCGTGGTGCGCAGCGCGGGCGAGACCATGCACGAGATCGTGACCCACGCCGACCAGGTGCGCCAGCTGCTGGACGAAGTGGCCAACGGAACGCGCGAACAAAGCATGGGCATCGGCCAGATCGGCCAGGCCGTGCAGGACCTGGACCGCAACACCCAGGCCAACGCCACGCTGGTGGACCAGACGGCCGTGGCCGCTGCGTCACAGCGCACGGCGGCCGTGCGCATGGCGGCTCAGGTGGACGAGTTCCGTCTGCCCGGTGCCGGCACGGGCACCAAGGCGCTGGTCGAGGGCGTCGATGTGGACGTCTTCATCGATGCCCACCGTCAGTGGAAGGTGAAGCTGCGCGACGCGATTGAAAGCCGCGACAAGGTGGACGTGGCTGCGTTGTCACGCGACGACTGCTGCGCGCTGGGCAAGTGGATCTATGGCGACGGCCAGCGCCTGAGCGCGCGGTCCGGCTTCGTGGACCTGATCGAGCGCCACAAACACTTCCACCGCGTGGCCGGCGGCGTGGCAGAGATGGTCAACCAGCGGCACTACCGGCAGGCCGAAGACGCCCTGGCACCCGGCACGCCGTTCTCGCAGGCCACCAGCGAGGTGGTGCTGGCGCTGTCGTCGGCCAAGCGGCTGGGGTTCTGAAGCGCCAGCCCTCAGCGGATCTCTTCGATTGACAGCTTTTTGTCCGTCACCACCGGCGTGATCAACCCGTAGCCCTGGTTCTGCCAGTGCACCAGCTCGGTCATGGCCGAGGGCGTGACCTCCACAAACGGCTGCAGGTCTTCGCGCCGGTAGCCGAAGTCTTGCAGCGCCAGGCCACAGACCTTGAACTTCACGCCCTGCTGGGCGTAGTAGCGCATGCGCTGCACCACCTCTTCGTATTTCGCTTCGTTCTTTTTCGCCACCGTCACCAGCTCGGTGCCGTGCAGCACCACGACCACGCTCATGTCTTCGGCAAAGAAGCTGTAGGGCGCCTCGACCAGGGGGTTCATGAACGAGCGCAGCCAGTGCAGCGCCGCCCCCATCTTGGCCGGGTGGTCGAGGTAGATGTCGAACAGCGCCTTGGGGTTCTTGTAGGGCGTCTGCACGAAGCTGGCCTGGGCCAGTGCGGCAGCGGGTGCGGCGGCCAGGCCCAGGGCCAGGAACAGGGCAGGAAGGGGGTTCAGGTGCATGGCGTGTCCAGGTCAAGGGGGTGTGTCAGCCTGCCTCGCCTGAAGGCAGCCGTTCTTCGACGCGCTGCTTCAGTGCCCCGAGCTGCTCGGTCAGCGCGCGCAGATCGGCCGCCCCCAGCGCGCCAAACAGCAGCTCGGCCACACCCGCTTCGGCCTGCTCGAAGCGCCGCACCTTCGCCACACCGGCCGGCGTGGGCAACAGCCGGTGGCTGCGCCGGTCCTCCGGGTGCTCTTCCTTGCTCAGCAGCCCCAGGTCCAGCAGCTCCTTGATCAGCCGCGCCACCTGACCCTTGTCGCGGCTGGTTTGCTGGGCCAGGCCCTGCTGGGTGATGCCCGGGTGGCGCTGGCACAGCTGCAGCATGCGCAGCAGCATGGGCGCCACGGCCGGCTCGGCGCCGTCCTGCAGTTCGTGGCGCAAGGCCTTCTTGACGCTGCCCAGCAACGACATCAGGGATTCCAGGGCGGCGGTCTGCGGGGTCGTGGGGTGGGGATTCATGCTTGACTGGTTGATAAGGTCAACCAAATGCGTTATTGTGTTGATATTGTCAACCAAATCGATCCACATGAAAACCTCTGCCCTGATGTCCTCCGCACCCACAACCCCGGCGCCTTCGCCCACCCCGGGCTTTCGCTGGCGCCGCCTGGTGCCCCTGTTCACCGTCATGCCGGTGATTGGCCTGATCCTCAGCGGCGTGATCACCTGGCTCAACCTGGGCTGGGTCGACGGCTTTTTTGGGCGCTGGATGATGGCGTTTGCCACCGCCTTGCCGGTGATGCCGCTGGGCTTCTTGACCCTGTTGACGCTGGAGCGTGTGCTGGGGCCTCGCCTGTCGGTGTGGCCCCGCGTGGTGGCCCAGGTGCTGCTGGCGCTGTGCACGGCGGTGGTGATGGAGTTGCTGCTGGCCAGTGCCGTGACGCTGAGCAACCAGGGGCTGAGCGCGGCGTTCCCCGGCCAATGGCTGGCGGCCTTCCTTCGCTCCCTGCCGGTCGGTGTGGTGATCGGCCTGGTGATGACCTTCCTGATCAAGCCGCGACTGACCCGCTGGATGGCGGCGGCGTGAGCGTGGTGTGGCGGCCGGGCAACTGGTACACCAACAGGAACCGCAGATAGGCTGTAGACCCGCATAAACGCTGGTTTTCGGCGCGATGGGTGCAGAATGTGCCCCCAAATGTGCCCCCAAACTGCGAAGGATGCCCCTCCATGCCGTTGACCGATGCCAAGCTGCGCACCCTGACCGAGCCCGGCAAACACTTTGACGGTGCGGGCCTGTACCTGGAGCTGACCGCAGCCGGCGGCCGGTACTGGCGCATGAAGTACCGCCACGGGGGCAAGGAAAAGCGCCTTGCCTTTGGGGTGTACCCAGCTGTTTCCCTCAAGGCCGCCCGCGACGCTGCGACCGAGGCCCGCAAGGTGCTGGCCGCTGGCGACGACCCTGGGGCGCTGCGCAAGGCCGCCAAAGCCCAGACCGCCCACGAAAACGCGACCACCCTGGAAGCGGTGGCCGGTGAATGGCTGGCGCACCAGTCGGGGCGCTGGGCTTCAATCACAGCCGACCGCGTGCGGGCCTCCCTTGAGGGGCACATTTTCCCGGCGCTGGGTGCCCGCCCGCTGGCCAGCATCCGGCCCGGTGAAGTCATGGCCGCCATCAAGACCGTGGAGGCCAGCGGCGCTGCCGATCAGGCATCGCGGGTGCTGCAGCGGGTGAAAGCGATCTACCGATGGGCCGTCACGCATGAGCGCATCGAGTCGAATCCCATGCTTGACCTGGTGCCCTCAGAAATCCTCAAGCCGCGACAGGTGGCGCACCGTGCCGCGCTGTCAGACCGGGAGCTGCCCGAGTTCCTGGGCAAGTTGGCCGCCTACGATGGCGACCCCAACACCGTGCACGCCCTGCGCCTGCTGATGTTGACCGCCACCCGGCCCGGTGAAGTGCGCGGCGCACGCTGGGCAGAGTTCGACCTTGAGGCCGCGCTGTGGACCATCCCGCCCGAGCGCATGAAGATGCGCACCGAACACCGCGTACCACTGTCCCGGCAAGCCCTTGAGGTGCTGCGCACCATGCAGCCCCTGAGCGGTGGGCGTGATCTGGTGTTCCCCAGCCCCTTCTATCCGGGCAAGTCCCTGAGCGAAAACACCTTCAATTCGGCCATGGCTCGCATGGGCTACAAGGGCAGCGCCACGGCGCACGGCTTCCGGGCGCTATTCTCCACGGTGGCCAATGAATGCGGGTGGAACCCTGACGTGATCGAGCGCCAGCTCGCCCACGCAGAGCGCAACGGCGTGCGGGCCGCGTACCACCGAAGCACCTACATGCAGGATCGCGAAAAGCTGCTGCAGTGGTGGGCTGACTACTTGGACGGGCGCAAGGCGGGCAAGGTGCTCAAGATGCCCAAGCGGGCCGCCTGAGGTGGCCGCCATGCTTTTACTTCCGGTGCTGATCCCCAAAACACCGGGAACACCGGGAACACCGGGAACAAACCAGCGGAACCCAGCGGGGCTGGGGCATGGCGGCCCGAGTGGCACCGGGAACAGAGCGGGAACAAACAGGGAACAGAGCGGGAACAGAGCGGGAACACTTTTAGATGATGAAAAAGTTCATTCATTCACACAGAGAAGCCGCCCCATGTCTTGCCCTTCTGGGGCTGTCTGCTGGCCATGCCTTCCCGGCCCCGCTGGTCTTGCGCCCTGGTGCCCTGCTACGTGGAGGCTCGCGCACCTTGCCGGAAAGCGGCGCGATGGGCTTCCCCTGGTGCCCATCCCCACCGGGGCGGCGCTCGCGTTCAACGGTGGCCCGTGCCACGAAAAGCCCGGCCCTTCAATTGCAACCCGTAACGCAACGCGATACAATCAAGCCGTGATCAAGTCATTCCGACACAAGGGCCTGCAGGCCTATTTCGAGCGGGGCACCAAGGCCGGAATTCAGGCCGTCCACGCCCCCAAACTGGCCCGGCTACTGGCACGTCTGAATGATGCCCAAAGCCCCACCGATATGAACCTGCCCGGCTGGGGGCTGCACCCCTTGCACGGCAACCTTGCAAACCATTGGGCCGTGTCGGTGAACGGCAATTGGCGGATGACATTCACCTTTGAAGGCACCGACGCGGTGCTGCTGGATTACCTCGATTACCACTGACCGACACACCACCGGAGCACCCGCCATGATGAAGAACCCCCCGCACCCTGGCCTGACCCTGCGTGACGACGTGTTGCCCGCGCTGGGCTTGAACGTCACCCAAGCCGCCGAACAGTTGGGCGTGTCCCGCGTGGCCCTGTCTCGCGTGCTGAACGCCCATGCGGCCATATCCCCCGCGCTGGCATTGCGCCTTGAGGCCTGGCTAGGGGTAGACCGTGGCGGCGCCGCCCGCCTGTGGCTCGCGCAACAGGCCGCCTATGACGAATGGCAAGCCCGTCAGTTGCTCAAGGCCGCGCCGCTGCGCATTCGCCCGGCTCTGGTGCCCGCATAAACCGATTCCCGCCACGCCCAGCGGCGGCGTGAGCTGGGCACACAAGGGGAGCAAGAACATGAGCGGACCGACACAAGCGGGCTTTGAAGAGGCGAGCCGGGCGGAAGCCCGAGAAGTTGCGCACTACGCTATGGCGGCAGTGGCGCGAGCTTTCAATCACTGCGGCAAGGTAGAGGTCCCGTACCGCTACAGCGATGCGGTGCAATCGCGTTTCCAAGCGCTGGCCGCTGAATTGGTGAGGCTTGTAGAACACGGCGCCATCGAACCCAACCCGGAGCACGGGCTTTACCTGAAGGCGCGTGCCGCCCGCAGCGATCCGGCATTGCTGGCATTGATCCGCAAGGCATCGCGCAAGACGCCCATTCGGAGCCGATGAATTCCGCCATGCCCAGCGGCGGTGTGAGCTGGGCAGCAACAGGGGATGACCAATGAACCAGACAAGCGATGAGCAACAGACGGCAGACGGTGAACTTGATGCGCTGTATGAGAAGGTGATGGCCTGCGAGCCGGCGCTGGCGCCGGATCAACTTGACAGAGTTGCCGGCATGGTGATGGATCAAGAGGCAACCGGCCGCCCGTGGCGACTGGCCGCGCTCTTGGCCACGAAGGACGGGGCATTTTTCAAGGACTTGGCGAACGATCCCGAGAAAGCCCAAGCCTTGGCACCCACGGTTTCGATGCTGCAGGACTTTGCAGAGCGGATGCGCGGGGTTGCAGAACTGGCCGAATGCGCAGCGGCCCGCGTCATGGTGGCCGGCTGCAATCACGAGAAGTTCAACGCCTGGGCGGCAGAGGAAGCCTGACACGCCAAGCCCAGCGGCGGTGTTTGCTGGGCACAAAAGGCGGCGGGGCTCGGTGTCACTACCACCGGCCCCGCCTGACCACCACCGAAGAACGGAGCTTCGACAATGGCTGATGTGAATTTTGCAGCAACGCGGGCCACACCCCGCAACCGAGTGAAGGCACGCGAGCTGGTGCCCTGCTACCGGGCCGGCGCCGGGCCTTCATCGTTTCGCCATGGGATGCCTGAGCATGAGCGCAGCGTGATCGATGCGGCCCTTGCCATCCTTGGGCGCTACCTGGGTGAGCCCGGCGCATCGTTCGACAGCCCCGACACGGTCCGGGAGTTCCTGCGACTGCACTTGGGCGCGGAGAAAACCGAGGTGTTCGCGGTGCTGTACCTTGACAGCCAAAACCGGGCCATTGCCTTTGAAACGCCATTCAATGGCACCCTGGCACAAACGAGCGTGTACCCCCGGGAGATCGCCCGCGCAGCTATTGCGCACAACGCGGCAGCCGTGGTCCTGGCGCACAACCACCCGAGCGGAGCGCTACAGGCAAGCCGGGCCGATGAAACCCTTACAGCCACCCTCAAGGCCGCGCTGGCGCTGGTGGACGTGCGGGTGTTGGATCATTTCATCGTGACCGGAAAAGGCTGCGCATCCATGGCCGAAATGGGGCTGGTGTAGCCCTGCGAAGTTTTCGCCACGCCTAGCCCGAGGCTGATCCCCGAGGGTGAAAAGCCGGAATCCTTCACCGGCCTGGCGCTGGCATCCCATGAAGGCCGCACCGTGAAGGGGGTGTGCATTGCGAAAGCCAGATGGCAAGGTTGGGCGGCCCAAGATGAGGGGCCGCGATGCGGCTGTGTTCCTGGCGCGATGGTGGCGGGTGAACTGTTTGCACGAGTCTGTTTCAGACGCTGACCAGTGGATCATTGAACACTGGCGAGAAAACACACAGCAAGGCCAAAAACCCGGCATCACCGATAGCGCCCACATTCGGGCCGCGATACGTCGCTGTGGTGAGACATGGCTGAAGGACGCAAGTTTTTCCCTGACCGATGGCCTGGGTTCCGCTTCCGAATCAACATCAATGGTGGTGCTTGATCCAGATAGGTGTATTTGGCGGGATGTGAGCAGCCTGCCTGGTGACTTCTGTCTTGACGCGTGTTTCATCTCTGCGATGGAGTTCGCCCTTCACGGACGGCCCAAGGTGATGATCTGGGGACCTGGCTTCAGGTCTGTCATACATGGTCACGGCGTTGCCATTGAGGACCGGTTGGGTGAGGTGCCAACGCTTATGGGGGATCGACAAGGACGAACCTTCGTTGCCTGCGCAATCGCGCAATCTGTAGGGCTGTTTCGACTCGGGAGGATTGAGCGGCTTCACGTGCCCAGTGGTAAGAGCTGGCAGTTTGGATCTAAAAGTTAGTGGTTGCACCGGCAAGAAATTAATTTCTTGCCTTTTGTCTTTGGAGGTCGGCAGAGACCATCGCGCCCATGTTCAACCAACATGGAGCGCAACAAGTGCAAACCAACCCCAGCGAACAACAGCGGAAGCCTGAAAAGCTGCTGCGCCTTCCCGATGTTGAGAGCCTGACCGGCCTCAAAAAATCAAGCATCTATGCGGGCATGAAGGCCAGCCCGCCCACCTTCCCCTATTGCGTTCGTCTGTCCACCCGTGCGGTGGCCTGGCGTGAATCCGACATTGCCACCTGGCAAGCCCAGCGCCAGCACACCGGGGGCCACCATGATTGACGCCCTGATATCGGGCCGCCTCCGCGGTGCCCCGTCATTCCGCACCGCTACCAACGGGACCCCCTTCGCTTCCTTCCGCGTGTCTGCCAGCGACCGCAAGGGCGAAAGCCTGCTGTGTTCCTGCATCGCGTTTTCACAGACCGCCATCGATGCCGTGCAACGCCTGAGCGACGGCGACAGCATCGCGGTAACGGGTGAAGCGACCATGACCACCTGGCAAGGCAATGACGGCACCCTGCGTCACGGCCTTGATGTGCTGGTGCATGGCGTGTTGACGGCCTACCACCTGGGCAGGAAGCGCAAGGCCAGCGAGCCCACTGGCGGCGACGACGAACGGGGGCCGCTGTGACCGCGCCCGAGTCACGACCCAAGACCCAGCCCGACGACCGCCCCGCCCAAGCGGTGCGCGTAGCCGACCACCTGGAAAAGCACCCCCACAGCACGCAAAAGGAAATTGACGCGGTTTGTGACACCGGGTGTATTTCCAAGGTGCTGTCAGACATGCCGCGCCCCGAGCTGGTGGGCATGGGCTACGGCCTGGCCTACGGCTGGCGCACCGTGCCATGTGCGAACGGAAGCCGAACGCGACAGGTGCGCACCTATGCCCTGTTGCACCGCCCGCGCACTCAGCCCGATCTCTTTACCCCCACATGACGCAAACCAACATCACGCCCGAGCTGATCCGCGCGGCCCTGGCGCACATACCGGCTAACCTGCAGCGCGACGAATGGGCGCGGGTGGCGATGGCCATCAAAAGTGAGTACCCGGACGGCACTGGCTTTGACCTGTTCGACCAATGGAGCGCCAGCGATCCCGACCGATACGAACCCAAGGCCACGCGGTCAACATGGCGCAGCGTCAAGGCGGGCGGCGGTGTGGGTGTTGCGACGCTGTTGCACCTGGCCAAAGAACACGGCTTCACGCTGCCCAAGGGCACGCAAGCCCCCGTGCCCCCCAGCGCCGAAGAACTGGCGCGGCGTGAGCGTGAGCGGGCACAGCGCCAGCAAGCCGAACAGGCCCGCATTGATGCCGCGCACGCGGCTGCAGCCGAGCAAACGGCGGCGCAGTGGCAGGCCGCCAGTGACGCAGGCAATAGCCCTTACCTGGTGCGCAAGGGTGTGCAGCCCCACGGCGTGCGCTTCGCAGCCGGTGGCGTGCTGCTGGTGCCCTTGCGCGACGGTGCGGGCACGCTGTGGAACGTGCAACGCATCGCGCCCGTGAAGCCCCAAGACGGCGCCCCGGAAAAGCTGTTCCTCAAGGGTGGCCGCAAGTCCGGGCTGTGGCACCTAGTGGGCGACCTGGCCACCAATGCCGCCCCGCCCGTGGTGCTGATTGCCGAGGGCTACGCCACGGCGGCCACGCTGCATGAAGCAACGGGGTACCCGGTGGCCGTGGCCTTTGATGCGGGCAACCTGCAGCATGTGGCCCGCGCCCTGCGCACGCTGTACCCGGCTGCGCTGCTGGTGGTGTGTGGCGACGACGACCGCGCCACCGAAGCCCAGACCGGCACGAACCCGGGCCGCGTGAAAGCTGCAGCGGCGGCCCGTGCGGTGCATGGCCTGGCGCTGTTCCCCAACGGCTTGCCCGATGGGGGTTCAGACTTCAATGACTTGCACCTGCACCACGGCGGGACCGCAGGCCTTGAGGCAGTGCGCGGCATCGTGGCCGCTGTGATCGATGCGCACACAGCCGCACAGCCCGCGCAAGGCACGCCAGCGGGCAAGGCAAGGGGCAGGGCAGGGCAAGCCCCCAGCGGCGGCGCTGGCGGCCCGCCTGCGAAGCCCGAGCACGCCCACGGCGAACCCGCCCCCGAGTGGGACCGATTCACGGTGGCCGATGCTGGCGTGCACTTCCAAGGGGTTGACCGCGACGGCAAGCCCACGGCCCCCGAATGGGTGTGCAGCCGCATGGACGTGGAAGCCCTGACCCGCGATCAAGACGGGCAGGGGTGGGGCTACCTGCTGACCTTTGCCGACCCGGTGGGCAAGCCCAAGCAATGGGCCATGCCCGCCCGGATGCTGGCCGGCGATGGCGGCGAATACCGGGCCGCGCTGCTGGGCATGGGCCTGCGCATCGCCCCGAGCCCCCGAGCCCGCAACCTGCTGACGCAGTACATACAGACCCGACAGCCCGCCGAATACGCCACGTGCACCGATCGCATTGGCTGGCACGGGCGGGCCTTTGTGTTGCCGCACGAGACCATCGGCGACGATGCCGAGCGCATCGTTTTTCAGACCGAGAACGCACAAGAAAACACGTTCCGCGTGAAGGGCACGACCGAGGAATGGGCGCAGCGCATCGCGGCCCCGTGTGCGGGCAATTCGCGCCTGGTGTTTGCCCTGGCCTGCGCCTTTGCCGGGCCGCTGCTGCGCCCTGCTGGTGTGGAGAGCGGGGGTTTTCACTTCCGGGGCGACAGCTCAAGCGGCAAGACAACGGCCCTCAAGGTGGCGGCCAGCGTGTACGGTGGCCCGTCCTACCTGCAGCGTTGGCGCACCACTGACAACGCCTTGGAAGCCATCGCGGCGCAGCACTGCGACGGCCTGCTGATCCTGGACGAACTGGCACAGGTGGACCCCAAGACGGCGGGCGAATGCGCGTACATGCTGGCGAACGAACAGAGCAAGGCCCGAGCGACCCGAACGGGCACGCCACGCGCACGCCTGTCCTGGCGCTTGCTGTTCCTGAGTGCTGGCGAGCTGGGGCTCGCTGATCACATGGCCGAAGGCATGAAGCGAGCCCGCACCGGGCAGGAAGTGCGCATGGCAGACATTCCGGCCGATGCGGGCAAGGGCATGGGCGCTTTTGAGAACCTTCACGACCACGAAGGCGGGTCGAACTTTTCGCGCTACCTGGTGGGGCAGGCGGGCAGCGTGTACGGGGCCACGGGCCGCGCCTGGCTGCAGTGGTTGACCGAGAACGCGGACACCATCAAGGGCCGCATCCGCACGGCATCGGCGGCCCTGGCGCTCCAGATCGTGCCCGAAGCTGCAGGCGGTCAGGTTGACCGGGTGGGCGCACGCTTTGCCCTGGTGGGCGCGGCTGGCGAGCTGGCCACAGCGGCGGGTCTGACGGGCTGGGCAGCGGGTGAAAGCGAGCGGGCCGCCCGTGAATGCTTCAATGCCTGGCTGGCGGCCCGTGGGGGCATCGGTAACGGTGAAGTGGTGGCCATGCTGCGACAGGTGCGGCGATTCCTTGAGGCGCACGGTGAAGGCCGCTTTACGTGGTGGCACCGGGCAGCCGACGACCACAACACCAAGACGTTGCACCGGGCAGGCTTCCGGCGCCTGTTGAATGACAGGGGTGAACCGATCAAGAGCAACCACGACCACGCCACGGACTACGGCGACCGAATGCCATCGGCTATGGGGGAGGGCGTGACCGTGGAGTATTTCGTTTTGCCCGAAGTGTTCAAGGGCGAACTGTGTCAAGGCTTCGACCCACAAGCGGTGGCCCGTGTGCTGTTGGATCATGAATGCCTGGTGCGCAAGGATGCCCAACGCTTCACCGTCAAGGAACGGTTGCCCAGCATGGGGCCCACCTGGTGCTACCGCATCCCGGCCCGCATCTTTGAACTTGACCTTTGAGCCCACCAGCCCGAGCCCGTGCAACGCGGGCCGGGTGGCTCAGGTGGCCACGGCGTGAGCGCCGGGCGGGCCGCCGATGGGCGGTGGTGCGGGAGTTTCTTTCGCGCCGATGTGCCCTTGGTTTGGGGGTACCAGACACCAGACCGAGGGGCGCAAGCGGCAACACCGGAAGCCCGCGCACGTTGCCGGAATGAGTTGTTCCCAGTGTTCCCAGTCGATTTGCGTTTGTTCCCAGTGGCATTGGGAACAGAAAATCTCAATGATGACAATGGGTTGCATGCGTTTTTCGAGTTTGTTCCCAGTGTTCCCACCAAATCAGGGCGACACCCTGAAGGAACCCACTCAAGGCGCACGCTGGCGCTTCCGGTCGCGGGTGGGTTCGGCGCGGCGCTGGAGGGCGGGTTGCTGGGCTTCCCCTGGTTGTGGCACTGGAGAGCCAACCCACTTTGCCGGGTCCTCCCTGGCCATCCTTCCCGAGGGTAATTCGCGCCCCAATGTCAGGTCAGTGAGTGCGGATCAAAAAGGGTGAACGGTGAATGGTGAATGGTGGACGCTGGGCCCTCCCGGTGCTGGCAGGTTAAGGTGCATCCGCATCCGTGTCGGCAGGCCTGTGATGCGACAGGAAGTTCACGGGTCCTCCCTGGTCATGCCGAATGAGGGTAGTTCGCGCCTCAAATTTTTGCCAGTCATGTGCCGGCGCAGGGGGTAAGTAAGCATGGTGATCAAGGGGGGGTCAACGGGTCCTCCCTGGCTTTCTCTGATGCGGGTAATTCGCGCCGCGATGGCGGACTGTTTCACGGGTGGCCCTAAGGGGGTTAAGTGAAGGTCCGGCCTCTTGATCTGTTGCGCCTGACATACAGCTTGGGCGCCGGACAGTGCCACCGGCCCGGGCTGATGCCCACAGATCACGACCATGTGCCCCCTGGCCTGCTCCCGCCCAACCACGGCAAGTCGGTGACCTGGTGCACCTGATCAGCAGCGCCTGCAGCTCGGGTCGGCGCCAGCACCACCGACCCTGAGCCGGTGCCCCCAGCCCTTCGACCTGGTGGGCCTGCTGCTCGGGTCAGATCGCCAGCCCCGGCGCCGGCAGCGCCAGCCCCACGGGCAAGCCCCCGACCTGGTGGACCTGATCGGCGAAGACTGCAGCCATGGCCGCTGCACAGAAGCCCCAGCGCGGCAAGCCCTTGACCTGGTGCGACTGATCGCCAGCCCCATGAGCCGCCCCTGGCCCCGTGGCTGGTGCGGCTGCAGTGGTGGGTGTGACAGCCGGGAGCTTGTGCCCCCTGCACCTTCTGCGCAGCGCTGCGACACGGGCAGGGGAGCGGTGAAAACACAAGGAGGGCAGGGCTTTTGGCCATGTGCCCCCACTTCCGGGCTTGGTGCCCCCAGATGTGCCCCCTTGTGCCCCCGGATGTTGCTAGACTTTCCCGGACCTTATCGCACCACAAATGCGGCGCCACAGAGTGAAAAAGAAAAAAGCCGGAAGGCTTTGGACCTTTCCGGCTTTGAATTTGGTACCACCAACAGGAATCGAACCTGTATCTAGCGCTTAGGAGGCACTCGTTCTATCCATTGAACTATGGCGGCGGGCGGTGGATTGTAAGTGGGGTCCGCGCCCGCTTCAGTCGAAGCGCTGGGTGAAGATCAGGTCGATGGCGTTTTCGGTGCCGGCGCGGGCGCGCAGGGTCAGGCGGCGCGAGAGGTCGTACAGGATGGACACGGTGCTCATCGCCCCGGCCAGGCTCTGTTCGTAGCTCAGGTAGAGGTCGCTGGAGAGGCGTTTGCCGACGGTGAGCGCGGCCTGGGTGGTGGTGCCGTCGCTGCCGGTGCTGGGGGCCGCGAAGCCGATTTCGTCCAGGCCCAGGGTGCGCGCCAGCGCGCCGTCGAGCGGTTCTCCGCCTTGCGAGAGCAGGCGGCGCGCGGCCTGCTGCAGCACGAAGGCCTGCGCCCCGGCCGTCGAGGCCGGGCGCCCCAGCACCAGCCAGGCCAGCTTGTCGGCCTCGGGCATGTCCGGGTCGGCGAACAGGCTCACGCGGGGCGCCTGCGCGTTGCCGCTGATCTGCACGCCCACGCGCTGTTCCACGTTGGCGGGCAGCTTGCGCACCGCGCGGATGTCCAGCGCCGGGTCGTCGTAGGGGCCGGTGAAACGCAGCGCGCCCGACTCGATGTTGAGCTGCTGGTCGTAGGCGCGGTAGGTGCCGCTGGCGGTGCGCACCTCGCCCAGCACGCGCGGCGTGGGCAGCGCCGGTGTGGCCTGCACCGTGAGCTGGCCTTCGAGCCGCGTCTGCAGGCCCTGGCCGCGCACCTCGAAACGCGGACCGAGGTCGAGCTGGATCGAAACGTCGGTCTGCACGCGCTGCGCCGAGCCCGCCTCGGTGGGCAGGGTCCGGGTGCTGCGCACGATCACATCGTTCCCCAAGGTCGGCGCCAGTTCGTCGGGCAGGACGAACATCGCGCTGTCGGCCGTGAGCTGCCCGCGCAGCCGCAGCAACGCGCCTTCGAGCTGGGCGTTGATCTCGCCCGAGAGCGTGAGGCGGCGGTCGGGCCGGTTGGAGACGCGCAGGCGCTGGGCCTTGGCCTGCAGGGTGATGACGGGTTCGCGCGCCAGGCCGTTGGCCGTGGGCCGCCAGGTGGCCTCGCCGCTGGCGTCGAGCGTGCCGCCGCTCTCGGCGCCGCCAGGGCCTTGCAGGCTGAAGCGGTCGACGCGGATGCGGTCGCCCGCGAGCGTGGCGCGCAACTGGCCGTTGGTGAGTGCAATGCCGTCGGCCACCGAGCGCAGGGCCAGCTCGTCGGCCGCCAGCGTGCCGCTCCAGGTGGGCGCGCCACGGGTGCCCGCGACCGTCGCGTCGGCGTTGAGCGTGCCTTGCATGCGCCAGCCGGGTGGCGCCAGCACCGACCACACGCCCACCTGCGGCAGCCGCACCTGCGCGGTGCCCTGGATCGGGGTGTCGGCCGGCCACCAGCGCTCCAGCAGGCCGGCCTCGGACGCAGCGTTGCCCGGGGCGACGGTGGCGTTCAGCTCGGCGCTGGCCTGGCCCAGGCGCTCGGTGTCCCAGCGCAGCTGTGCGCGCCAGCGGCGGTCTTGAAGGGCCAGGCTCACGCGCGCGTCGCGCACGCCAGCGTCGAGCGCCCCGTTGCCGTTGGCGGCCGTGGCGTCGGCCGGACCGGCCGCCCCTCCCCCCTGGCGCCAGCGCAGGCTGCCACTGCGCCGCTGCAGGCTGGCGGTGAGCGCGGGCGGCGTGCCGGCGTCGGCGGGCAGACGCACGTCCCAATCGGCATCGAACAGCAGGTCGCCGCTCAGTCCCGCCGCCTGCAGCGGGCCACGCGCATCGGGTTGCGCGAGGGCGGCGAGCATGTCGACCCAGGGCAGCGACAGGCCCTGCAGCCGGCCCTGCGTCTCCAGCGAGGCGCCTTGCCAGCGCAAATGCTGCCAGGCCAGGGTCAGCGGCGTGTCGGGGGTGGGGGCGCCCGCGTTCAGCGGACGCAGGAGCAAGCTGCCGGTGCCGGCGTCGAGCGACACGCTCTGACCCGGCACGCCCGTCCAGCCTAGGCGCAGCGGCTGCGGGCTCTCCAGCGCCCAGCCCGGCGCGGGGGCTTTCGGGTCGGCAGGGTTGGGCACCGGGTTCAGGCGCAGCGCGAGGCGGCTCAGGTCGATGTGCCCGCCTTCGCGCAGCACCGCGTTGGCGCGCAACTGCCCGGCCGTGTCGATCGAAGCGCGCCACGGCGCCACGGTGGCGCTGCCCTGCGCGCTGAGTTGCAGCGCCTGCAAGGGCCCTTGCGCCTGCAGCGCGATGCCCGCGAGCGCGAGCGGGCCGGTGGCGTCGCTCTCCAGCGCCAGCCGGGGCACGTTCAACGCCGCCTCCAGGCGCAGCGGCGCCACGGCGTCCGGGTCCGCGCCCGGCGCGGCCGGCCAGCCGAGCGCGCCCAGCCCGCCGTTCCATTTCAATGAAGCGTTCGCGTCACCCTCGGCGCTGTGCACGCCCTGCGCCGCGAGCGCCGCGCGCACCCGCTCGCCCACCCAGGGCAGGGTCTGCAGGCTGCGCACCCAGGCCAGCGCGCGCGCCGCGCTCGCGAGTTGCAACGTCGCTTCGCCCTGGCCCTGCGCGTGCGAAGCGAGGCCTTTCCACGCCAGGCCCAGACCGGGCAGCGCCAGGCTGCCCTGGCCGTCGTGGCGCAGCCGCGCCGTGTCCAGTTGTCCCTGGGCGTCGAGCTGCGCGCCCGCGATGGCGATGTGCGCTTCCGCCAGTTGCAGCAGACCGTGCCAGGCCGGTGGCGCAGCGGTGCCCGCCACGGCCGGTGCCGGTTGCCACAGCCCTTTGACCCGCACCTCGCTTTGCCGAAGCGCGGCCAGCGACACGCCGGCCGGCTGGCGCGCCGAGGGCGTGACCCGCGCACTCAGCTCCACGGCCTGCGGCGCGCTGGCGGTGGGCGCGGCGCGCGCGCTGGCCTGGGCGTCCAGGGCCGCCGGTGGCAGGGTGCTCCAGAGCAGGGCCGGGCGAACGCCGCTGGCCGTGGCTTCGCCTTGCCAGGCGCTGGGCAGGCGGGCGCCGCCGGCGGTGTCGAGGTCGAACGCGCCCTGGGCCTTCAACGTTCCGCCACCCAGCTCGGCCTGCAGGTCCGACACGGTCCAGCGCACGCCGCGCTGTTGAACCTCGGCGCTCAGGCTCTGCAGCGGGAGCCGCGCCTTGTCGGCCGGGCCGGGCAGGGCGTTGGCCAGCGTCACGCTCGCGCGCCACGCGGCGCCGTCGGGCTGCGCCTGTAGGCGGCCGCTGAGCGCGGTCATCGGCGCGGTGGGCCACAGCGCCGCGAGGTTCAGCGCCTGGGCGTTGGCGTCGGCACTGACCAGCGGCTGGGTCGCCCAGGGCATCACGCGCGCGGTGAGCGCGAGCGAGGGATGGGCGCCGGGTTCGGTCTTGCCCGTGGGGGTGGCGCTGCCTTGCACCTGGGCCGTGATGTCCAGCGCCGCCGCCGCGCCGCCCAGGTTGCCACGCACCTGCGCCTGGGCCGTGAGGCTCATGGCCTCGCCGTCGGGCACCCGGGTGGGCAGCGTGCCCTGCAGGTCCAGTGCCAGCGGCATGGGCGCCTCGGCACCCAGGGTCAGGGCGCCCTGGTAGCGGCCGTCGGCGAGTTGCAGGGTGTCCAGCCGCAGCCGGTGCGCGAAGGCGAGGCCGGTGGTGGCGGGCAGCGTTGGCGCGTCGCTGGAGGGGTCGAGAAGCCCGTAGTGGTAGTGGCCACGGATGTCGCTGAGCGTGAACGGCGAGGCGTCGGTGCCGATGTGCTCGAAACGGTCCACCGAAAAGGCCAGGCTCACCGGCAGCGGCAGCACGAGCCGCTCCAGCGGCTCGGTGGGCGTGGGTTCGCGGGTGTCGGTGATCCGCAGCAGCCGCAGGTGCGCCGAGCTGGGGTGCACACCCCGCCCGCGCAGGAGGCCGAGCCACAGCGCGTCGTCCCACTGCAGCACCACGCCTTCCGCGTGCACGGCCAGCGCGCCCCGGCGCCAGTCCAGCGCCGCCACCGTCACGCCGCTGCGCACGCTGCCTTCGACGCCCAGGGTGCGCAGCGTGCCCACCGTGTCGGCGCGCCGCTCCATCCAGCGCACGGCCCAGCCCACCGCCTGCGCCGCCGAGCCCGGCGTGCCGGCCCACCACCAGGTGGTGGCCAGCGTGGTGATCACCACCACCAGCAGAACGGCCAGCGAACGGACCACGAACCGGCCGATGCGCCGCCGCGCGCGCGGCGAAGGGGTGGGCGGTGGGGGCGGCGTGTCGTCGGTGGCGCTCATCGGTGTCAGAAGCTGAAGCCCACGTTCAGGTGCAGGCGCAGGCGTTTCGGCGTGACGCCGTAGGCGAGGTCCAGTTGCAGCGGCCCCACCGGGCTGTTGTAGCGCACGCCCGCGCCCACGCCGACCCGCGCCGTGGAGGGCGTGGTGCGGTTGGTGACGGTGCCGGCGTCCACGAACAGCACGCTTTCCCAGTCGGTGCGCACGCCCTGGCGCCAGATGGGGCGCTGCCACTCGAAGCTCGCCACCGCGAGGTAACGGCCGGCGGTCACGCTGCCGTCCGTCTGCATCACGCCGATGTCGCGCAGGCCGTAGCCGCGCACGGTGTTGTCGCCGCCGGTCAGGAACAGCTGCGTGTCGGGAATTGGTGCGTTCTGCTGGGCCAGCACCGCGCCGCCCTGCAGCCGCAGCGCCAGGCGCCCGAGCTGGCTGCGCGCGGCGGTGGTGTCGGAAGGGCGGTTGTCCGCGCCCGTGGCGGGCACGCTGCCCAGCGGCCAGTAGGCCAGCCAGCGGGCCTGGCTGGTGAAGAAGGGCTTGCGCGCGCCGTCCAGCGTCGTGCCCACGCCGAGGGTGAGCCCGAGACCGTAGCCCTCGTTGGGGTAGGGCAGGGTGTCGAAGCGGCGCCAGGTCCAGCCGTAGTTGGCCGACACCGCGGCCTCGTTGCCGTCGGACGAGGCCTGCGCCGAGACGGTGTTGACGGTGCGCGCGCGGTCGTACTGCACGAAATAGCGCCGGTCCAGCCGCGCCGTGGGCTGCGATTTGCCCAGGCTCAGCCGCAGGCTGGAGACGGTGGTCTCGTCGTCGATCTGGCGCGCCAGCCGGCCGCCCGCGAGCCACTGCCATCCCTTGTCTTCGATCGGTGCGGTCCAGTCCGAGGACAGCAACTGGTCGTTGCGTTCGAGCTGCAGCTTGCTCAGGGCCTGCCAGCCCAGGCCGGGCAGGCGCAGGTGCTTGTGTTCGGCGGACAGGCGCGGGCCGTTGTTGGTGCTGCCGCCCACGCCGAGCACGATGCTCTGCAGCGGCGCTTCTTTCACCTGCACCACCACCGGCGCGGGTGAGCCCGGGTCGTTGGCGGTCGTGTCCAGGTCCACGTAGGCAAACACCGAGCTGTAGTAGCCGGTGTCGACGATGCGCTGCTGAGCGTCCTGCAGTCGCGTGAGGCTGTAGTCCGTGCCCGGCCCCAGACCGGCCAGCCGCACCAGCCGCTGCACCGTGACCGGGTCGTAGCGCTCGGCGCCGTTCAGCCGCACCTCGCCCACCTTCACCGGCGCACCGGAGTCGAGTTCGATGTGCCAGAACGCCTGGTTCGCGCGGTTGTCGATGTCGCTCAGGCTGTTGACGATGCGCCCTCGCGGGTAGCGTTCGGCGGTGAGTTCGCGCAGCAGGTCCGACTTCAAGCGGCTCCAGCCGGCCTGCGTGAAGCCCTGGCCCACCGCCTGCTGGCTGCGTTGGCGCAGGGCTTCACGCTGACCGGCGGCCGCGTCGGCGCTGGCGATGTCGCCGCTGAGGTAGGCGGTGGCGGCGGCCACCTGGGTGGTCGGGCCCGGTGTCACGCGCACGAGCACATCGCCCAGGCCGCCGCCCGCCGACGGCTCGCGGGTCACCGAGATCTCGGGGGAAAAATAGCCTTGGGTGCCCAGCAGGTCGCGCAGGTTTTCGGGCGCCGCGACCAGCAGGCGGTCGAGTTCGCCCGTATCGAGATCGGACAGCGTGCGAAACCGCTGCAGTTCCATGTGGCGCAGCAGGAAGGCCTGCAGCGCCGGCGACGGGGTGTCGACGCGGATGCCGAAGCGCTCGCTCGCGGGTGCGTCACCCTCGGCCTCAGGCAACGCGCCTGGCGAAGGTGCCGGGGCGCTGAGGACTGCGGGTTCGGGGCTCTGCGCCACCACCGCGACCGGCCAGAGCGCCAGAAAGCAAAAGAGCCGTGTGCTCACCACACGGCCCCGCAAGCGAAGGTTCATTCGGGTCTATTTCGAGAGCATTCTCATCGTCTCTTCCAGGCCCCTCAAGGTCAGCGGGTGCATGCGCTGGCCCATGAGCTGCTGGATGATGCTGATGCTCTGTCGATACTGCCACACGCCCTGAGGTTCCGGGTTGATCCAGGCAAATTTGGGAAACGCGTGTGTGAGTCGTTGTAACCACTCGGCGCCGGCCTCTTCGTTGTTGTATTCCACGCTGCCGCCGGGCTGCAGGATCTCGTAGGGGCTCATGGTCGCGTCGCCCACGAAGATCAGTTTGTAGTCCTTGTTGTACTTGCGGATGATGTCCAGCGTCGGGAACTTCTCGGCGTAGCGGCGCTTGTTGTTCTTCCACATGAAGTCGTAGACGCAGTTGTGGAAGTAATAGAACTCCAGGTGCTTGAACTCGCTCTTGACCGCGCTGAACAGCTCTTCGACCCGCTGGATGTGTTCGTCCATGGTGCCGCCCACGTCCATCAGCAGCAGCACCTTCACGTTGTTGTGCCGCTCCGGGATCATCTTGATGTCCAGGTAGCCGGCGTTGGCCGCGGTGGCGCGGATGGTGTCGGGCAGGTCCAGCTCGAACTCGTTGCCCTCGCGCGCGAACTTGCGCAGGCGGCGCAGCGCCACCTTGATGTTGCGCGTGCCGAGTTCCTGCGTGTCGTCGTAGTCGCGGTAGGCGCGTTGCTCCCACACCTTCACGCCGCTCTTGTTGCCGCCCTTGCCGCCGATGCGCACGCCCTGCGGGTTCTGCCCGCTGTTGCCGAACGGCGAGGTGCCGCCGGTGCCGATCCACTTGCTGCCGCCCTCGTGGCGCTCCTTCTGCTCTTCGAGCCGCTTCTTGAGCGTCTCCATCAGCTCGTCCCAGTCCATTTTTGGCGCGTTGGCCTTCTGCTCGTCAGACAGGATGCGCTCCATCTCCTGGCGCAGCCAGTCGGCGGGAATGGGCTTGGTGAAGTCCGCGATCATCTCCACGCCCTTGAAGTAGGCGGCGAAGGCGCGGTCGAACTTGTCGTAGTGCTTCTCGTCCTTCACCAGCGCCGTGCGGCTGAGGAAGTAGAAGTCGTCCATGGTGCAGGCGTCGGGGTTGGTCGGGCCCACCACGTCCTGCTTCAAGGCTTCAAGCAGTGTGAGGTATTCCTTGACCGAGACCGGCAGCTTGGCCGCGCGCAGGGTGTAGAAGAAGTCGATCAGCATGGCGAATCCTCCGTATCGAGGTCGCGGGAGCCGTTCAGCGGTTCCGCTGGTTCATGAACACCAGCTTCTCGAACAGCGTGGTGTCCTGTTCGTTCTTGAGCAGCGCGCCCACCAGCGGTGGCACGGCGACCTTGCTGTCGGCGCTTTGCAGCGCTTCGAGCGGAATGTCTTCGGCCATCAACAGCTTGAGCCAGTCGATCAGTTCGCTGGTGCTGGGTTTCTTCTTCAGGCCGGGCAGGTTGCGCACATCGTAGAAGGTCTTCATCGCCACCTTCAGCAGGTCCTGCTTGAGACTGGGGAAGTGCACGTCCACGATCTTCTGCATGGTCTCCGCTTCGGGAAACTTGATGTAGTGGAAGAAGCAGCGGCGCAGGAAGGCGTCGGGCAGCTCTTTTTCGTTGTTGGAGGTGATGAACACCAGCGGGCGGTGCTTGGCGCGCACCAGCTCGCGCGTCTCGTAGCAATAGAACTCCATGCGGTCGAGTTCGCGCAGCAGGTCGTTGGGGAACTCGATGTCGGCCTTGTCGATTTCGTCGATCAGCAGCGCCACCGGCTCGTCGGCCGTGAAGGCCTGCCACAGCACGCCCTTGACGATGTAGTTGTGGATGTCCTTGACCTTTTCGTCGCCGAGCTGCGAATCGCGCAGGCGGCTCACCGCGTCGTATTCGTACAGGCCCTGCTGCGCCTTGGTGGTGCTCTTGATGTGCCACTGCAGCAGTGGCACGTTCAGCGCCTGCGCCACCTCTTCGGCCAGCATGGTCTTGCCGGTGCCCGGCTCGCCCTTGACCAGCAGCGGGCGCTTGAGCGTGATGGCAGCGTTGACGGCCAGCATCAGGTCCTGTGTGGCGACGTAGTTTTCAGAGCCTTGGAATTTCATGGGGGTGACGCGGTTGACGCTGCGGCGGGCCAGCGGATCAGGGTATTCAATAAGCGGTCGGCGATGATCGAGTCTATATAATCGTCTGTTGATTTTTATCAATCGTCCATCTCATTGTGCTTGCAAAATGAACCAACTGTTGCCCCTGATCACCCGTACCGTTGTCGCCGCTGCGACCCTTTTGGTGGCCGCCACGGCCGCTCAGGCTCAGGGCGTGACCGGCTCCGCTGATGCGGGCAAGAAGAAGGCCGAGATGTGCATCGGTTGCCACGGCATCGCGGGGTACCAGAACAGCTTCCCCGAGATCCACAAGGTGCCGAAAATCTCGGGCCAGTCCGACAAGTACATCGTGTCCGCGCTGACCGCCTACAAAAAGGGCGACCGCAAGCACCCGTCCATGCGTGGCATCGCTGCCTCGCTGTCCGAGCAGGACATGGCCGATCTGGCCGCCTTCTACTCGGCTCAAGCGGGCAAGGCACCGGGCGATGCGCCCAAGACCGCCAGCGCCGCAGCCGCCGCACTGATTGAGAAGGGTGCCTGCGCTTCCTGCCACGGCGCCAACTTCGCCAAACCCATCGACCCGACCTACCCCAAGATCGCCGGCCAGCACGCCGACTACCTGTACGTGGCGCTCAAGGCCTATTCGGTGGAAGGCAACAACGTGGTTGGCCGCTCCAACGGCATCATGGCCGGCATCGCCAAGCAGTTCAAGCCGGCCGAAATGCGCGAGATCGCCAAGTACCTCGGCTCGCTGGATGGCGACCTGCAGACCGTGCCGCAATCGCGCTTCCGCTGATCCGCGCCAACGCCCATGAAAAAGCCGCTCTCAGAGCGGCTTTTTTGTTGTGGGGATCTTGAAGCTGAAGCCATGCCGGGAGGTCAATCCTGTGTCGCCCGGCGCCGCACCTGGTCGATGTAGGCCTGGCCGTCGGGCGGGCGGCCGGCCCGCTGGCTTTCCCAGAGCATGGTGCCTAGGCATTCCATCACCTCGTGGTGCGCGGCGTGCAGATCGCCCCGGCGCGCCGCCAGCAACTCCACCGCCTGGCGGATGCCGGGGGGCTGGTCGATGCTGCACTGCTCGCTGATGGACAGGTGCATCGACAGGTGCAGGAACGGGTTCTCGTTGGTGCCGCTGCCCGGCTCCCCCAGGCGGGCCAGCGCAGTGTCCACATCGGACAGCTCGGCGTGGTACTCGGGGTGCTCGGCGATCCACTGACCGGCCAGCGTCTCGATGGCCTCCATGGGTTGTCCGCCCAGGCGCTTGGCGTGGACCGAACAGAAAAAGCGCCGCACATCGGCTTGGGACGGATTGAACATGGATGCATTATCCTGCATGTGTTTTTCGGTTTCGGCGGTGGATGACCTGTCACTTCAACGCCCGACGCGACCCACCACCCTATCGGAGACAAGCCATGACCCAAGCCTACATCTGCGACGCGATCCGCACGCCCTTCGGCCGCTACGGCGGCGCGCTCTCGAGCGTGCGCACCGACGACCTCGGCGCCATTCCCCTTCGCGCCCTGATGGCGCGCAACCCGAACGTCGACTGGGCCGCCATCACCGACGTGCTCTACGGCTGCGCCAACCAGGCCGGTGAAGACAACCGCAACGTCGCGCGCATGAGCAGCCTGCTCGCCGGCCTGCCGCTGGAGGTGCCCGGTGGCACCATCAACCGCCTGTGCGGGTCCGGTCTCGATGCCGTGGGCAGCGCGGCGCGTGCCATCAAGGCGGGTGAAGCCGGCCTGATGATCGCCGGCGGCGTGGAAAGCATGAGCCGTGCGCCCTTCGTCATGCCCAAGGCCGAAAGTGCCTTTTCGCGCAACAACGCCGTGTACGACACCACCATCGGCTGGCGCTTCGTCAACAAGCTGATGAAGGCCCAGTACGGCGTGGACTCGATGCCCGAGACGGCCGAAAACGTGGCGACCGACTTCAAGATCGAACGCGAAGCGCAGGACCGCATGGCCTTGGCCAGCCAGATGAAAGCCGTGGCGGCCATCAAGGCCGGCCACCTGGCGCGCGAGATCTGCCCCGTGAGCATCCCGCAAAAGAAGGGCGATTCGCTGGTGGTGGACACCGACGAACACCCGCGCGAAACCAGCCTGGAAACGCTGGCCAAACTCAAAGGCGTGGTGCGGCCCGACGGCACGGTGACCGCGGGCAACGCCAGCGGCGTGAACGACGGTGCCTGCGCGCTGCTGCTGGCCGACGAAGCCACCGCCGCCAAGAACGGACTCACCCCCAAGGCCCGCATCGTCGGCATGGCCACGGCCGGGGTGGCGCCGCGCATCATGGGCATCGGCCCGGCACCGGCAACGCAGAAGGTGCTTGCCCTCACCGGACTCAAACTCGACCAGCTGGATGTGATCGAACTCAATGAAGCCTTTGCCGCACAAGGGCTGGCCGTGCTGCGCCAGCTCGGTCTGCAAGACGACGATGAGCGCGTGAACGCCTGGGGCGGCGCCATCGCGCTGGGTCATCCGCTGGGCGCCAGCGGCGCGCGCCTGGCCACCACGGCGGTCAACCGCCTGCACGCCACCGGCGGGCGTTACGCGCTGTGCACCATGTGCATCGGCGTGGGGCAGGGCATTGCGCTGATCATCGAGCGCGTGTGAACGGTGACCAACGTGGCAGGGTGTTGGGCAACCGGAAGCGTGGTGTGACGTGCTGCTGATCACCGATCCGCTGTTTTACGCCGTCGCGATTCCCGCGGTGCTGCTCCTGGGCGTGAGCAAGAGCGGCTTTGGGGCCGGCTTCGGCTCGCTCGCCGTGCCGATGATGGCGCTGGCGGTCACGGTGCCGCAGGCAGCGGCGATCCTGATGCCGGTGTTGCTGGTGATGGACCTGCTGGGCATGGCGGCGTTTCGCAACAACGTGGACCGCCAGCTCTTGCGCTTCCTGTTGCCCTTCGGCCTGCTCGGCATCGTGATTGGCACGCTCTTGTTCAAGGTGCTGGATGCGAAGGTGGTGGCGGGCATCGTCGGCGGTTTCACGCTGTTGTTTCTCGCGCAGCGCCTGCTGTTTCCGCCCAAGGCCGACAGCCCACCACCACCCCGGTGGCTGGGGGCGCTGCTGACCACGACCTCGGGGTTCACCAGCTTCATCGCCCACGCAGGGGGGCCGCCGATCAACGCCTACGTGATTCCCTTGAAGCTCACACCGGTGCTGTTCACCGGCACCATGGCGTTCTTCTTTTTCTTCATCAACCTCGCCAAGTGGATTCCCTACGCCTGGCTGGGCCTGCTCGACATGCGCAACATGCTGACCTCGCTGGCGCTGTTGCCGTTCGCGCCCATCGGTGTCTGGGTGGGGGTGCGCATCGCGCACCGCATTCACCCGGTGTTGTTCTACCGGCTGGTGTACACCGGCATGTTCCTCACCGGGATCAAGCTGGTGTGGGACGGCTGGCCGTTAACATAGCAGCCGTTTGTCTTGCGCCCAAGGAGGCTGGATATGCCGGTGGTGGTGATCGCGAATCCCAAAGGGGGTGTGGGCAAATCCACCCTGTCGACCAACGTGGCCGGTTTCTTCGCGAGCCGAGGGCATTCGGTGATGCTGGGCGACGCCGACCGCCAGCAGTCGTCGGCGCTGTGGCTGCGCCTGCGCCCCCAGGCCGCCCGACCCATCCAGACATGGGACCTCTCGGGCGACCAGATCGCCCGGGCACCCAGAGGCACGAGCCATGTGGTGCTGGACACGCCGGCGGGCTTGCATGGTGGGCTCTTCAAGGACGCGCTCAAGCAGGCCGACAAGGTGCTCGTGCCGCTGCAGCCCAGCATCTTTGACATCTACGCCACGCGTGCCTTTCTGGACGAGCTGGCCGAGTCACGGCGTGCCGATAAGCTGCAGGTGGGCATCGTCGGCATGCGTGTGGACGCGCGCACCATCGCGGCCGAAAAGCTGCACGAGTTCGTGAACGGGCTGGGTCTGCCGGTGCTGGGTTTCCTGCGCGACACGCAGAACTACATCCATCTCGCGGCGCGTGGCCTGACGCTGTTCGATGTGGCGCCCAGCCGGGTGGAGAAAGACCTGGAGCAGTGGCAGGGCATCTGCGACTGGCTGGAGCGCTGAACGGTGGCCCGTTGAGGGGCCTGTCGCCGTGCCGACAGCGAGGCCCCGTGGGGCCGACTAGAGTCCTCAGCCATGAGAAGCTTTGAAACCCTGAACGATCTGGTGGCTTGCGTGGGCGAAGAAGTCGCCGTGAGCGACTGGGTGACCGTGACCCAGGACCAGGTCAACCGCTTTGCCGATGCGACCGGCGATCACCAGTGGATCCATGTGGACGTGGAGCGCGCCAAGGCGGGGCCTTTCGGGTCACCGATCGCTCACGGCTTTCTCACCTTGTCCTTGATCCCCGTGTTCTTCGATACGGCATTTGAAATCCGCCAGTCGGGCATGGGCGTGAACTACGGGTTGAACAAGGTGCGTTTCACGGCCCCCGTACCGGTGGGCAGCCGGCTGCGCGCGCGCATGACTTTGATGGCGGCCACGCCCATCGAGCACCACGGTTTTCAGATGACCTGGAGCGTTTCTGTCGAACGCGAAGGGGTCGACAAACCGGTGTGTGTGGCTGAGGCGCTGGTGCGCAGCTACCCCTGAACGCCTATCGTGTGCGCGGCCTACTTGATGCGCACGAGCTGACGGGGTTCGAGCCAGCCCTCAAACGCCGACATCAGGTTGTTGATGCGTTCGGCGGCGACCGCCTGGCTGGTTTGCTGTGAGATGAGTTGATAGGCGTCGTTGCGCAGCATCCAGAGCTCCTGGGCTGTCTTCGTCTGGACGATCTTGTGTCGCAGGCGCTGCGCCTGCACGCTGTCGCAATCGTCCATGCATTGCAACAAGGCGGTGCGAATGGACTGAAGGTCTTTCAGGCTGGCCGTTGCGCTCACGGGCTTGCGCGGCGCCATCTTGCCCTTGATGAGCCTGGTGAGTAGCGGAATCAAACAAATCTCCGGGATGCCTGGTGGGGGAGGCTGAACCATCGGCATGGCCGAGCAGCGGCGCATCGCTGGGCGCGACGGCAGGGTCGTATTGTGTGATCGGGTGCCGGGTCTGTGTGAGGTGCGTACCTCAGCCCATTGGTGAACTGCGTCACGGTGGTGTGGCTCCAAATCCCTGTTGCCGCCAGGCTTCGTAGGCGAGCACCGCCACGGCGTTGGACAGGTTCAGGCTGCGCTGGCCGTCGAGCATGGGCAGGCGCAGTTGCTGGGGGGTGGGAATGTGTTCTCGGACCTCGCCCGGCAGGCCATCGGTCTCCGACCCGAAGACCAGCCAGTCCCCAGGCATGTAGCTTTGCCCATACGCGTTGCCCTGACCTCGGGTGGTCAAGGCGTACATCCGGTGCAGATCGGGTTGTTCTGTCGCGATGAATGTGGACCAGTCGGCGTGGCGGCGCACGCGAGCGTATTCGTGGTAATCGAGACCGGCACGGCGCATCTGTTTGTCGTCCATTGAAAAACCCAGCGGCTCGATGAGGTGCAGATCGCAGCCGGTGTTGGCGCACAAGCGGATCACGTTCCCGGTGTTGGGAGGGATCTGTGGTGCTACCAGAACAATGCGGAACATGGGTTCAATGGACGCGGTTTGGCAGTGTCAACCAGTGGTCTGGTTTTGTGGTGCTCCCCTGCAACGCCGCGATGATAAGCGCATTGTTGTGGGCAGAGACACACCGTGCTCGGTGCGTTGGATTCTGTTCAATCCGATGGTGTGCGTGCCAGCACCAGCGCGGCGATGTCGGCCACGCCCGCCTGTTGCAGGGCCTGTGCCGCGCTGTTCAGCGTGGCGCCCGTGGTGCGCACGTCGTCCACCAGCACCACGCGGGCACCGGCCAGGCGCGGCACGTGATCGGGGTGAGCCGCGAACGCACCGCGCAGGTTGTTCAGCCGCTGTGCCTGCGGCAACCGATGCTGGTCTGGCGCATCGATCACACGCACCAGCGCGTCGGCCAGCGCCGCCCGACCGGTCCGGCGCTGCAACACCTTCGTGAGTTCCCAAGCCTGGTTGTAACCGCGCTCGGCCAGGCGGCGGGACGTCACGGGGATGGGTACCAGGAGCACGCCTGAAGGCAGCAGTCCGCGAGCCATCGCCTGTTCCAGCATCGGTTCGGCCAGAACGGTGGCCCAGCCGGGTTCGCCCCGGAATTTGAACCGCGCAATCAACGCGTCCCATGGGTAGCCATAGTCGACAGCCGCCGCGCAGCGAGCGATCAGCGGCGGTTGCGCGCTGGCAAGGCAACGCCCGCACAGCCCCCAGCCGGATGGGACCGGGCACGCGCACGCCGGGCAGCGCGCCGTCGATGACGCAAAGCGCTGCATGCAGGCCGAGCACACAGGCTGGGCCGGCCACCGTCCGCACACCTGGCAAGTGCCGGGCAGCGAAAACGCGTACTCGAGTGGCGGAAGCAGACGGGTCATGGTGGCGCCAATATACTGGCGCCAGCCCCGCAAGGGCCTTCATCATCACCTGCCTTCCCGTTGAACCACGCACCCGAAGACATCCCTGTGCCCGGCCTCGATCCTGTGGCCGCGGAGCGGTGGTTGGCACGCATCCGCGATCAGAGCCCCTGGCTGCATGAAGAGGTGGCCCGTCGCATGATCGACCGGTTGCAATGGTTTCGCGACCCTCCCGCCAGCTGGCTGCATTGGGAGCCGGTGCTCGGTGGCCTGCAGGCCCATCGCACTCTGGCGGAGCGTTTGCCAGCCGCCCGTTGCCAAGTGGCGGCGCACGACACACCGCGGGCCCTGGAGGCGACCAGGGAACCGGCCCGGCGTTCGTGGAACCCCTTGCAGTGGAAGCGGGGCCATGTCGCTGCCGGGGTCGACACGCCGGTCGCGATGCTGTGGGCCAACATGGCATTGCACCAGGTCGCCCGTCCGCAACCCCTGCTCCGACAGTGGCATGGGCAGATCCAGACCGATGGATTCCTGATGTTTTCCTGCCTGGGGCCCGACAGCCTTCGGGAGCTGCGTGCGGTGTACGCCCGGGCGGGGTGGCCCGATCCTGCGCACGCATTCACCGACATGCACGACTGGGGCGACATGCTGGTGCACAACGGTTTCGCGGAGCCCGTGATGGACATGGAGCGCATCTCGCTGTCCTACAGCGGCGCAGGCCCCTTGCTGGACGAACTTCGATCGCTCGGGCGCAACCTCAACACCGCCCGCTTCGGGGCGCTGCGCGGGCGTGCCTGGCGGCAAGAGCTGGAGCAGGCCATTGACCAGGGCCTGCCGAGGTCCGAGGACGGCCGCCTGCTGCTGACGTTTGAAGTCATCTATGGCCACGCCTTCAAGGCAGCCCCCCGCCCCCCGCGGGGTGACAGCCAGTCGGTGTCGATGGATGAGATGCGCGCCATGCTGCGCGACCGTCGCTCTTGAGACTCAGGGCACCGCCCTGCGCGGCAGGCCCCAAGGGCGGCGGCCGTCAAACCGTGGTTTTCGACGGCTACAATTGACATAAATCAAACCGCTCTGGCGGGTTTTTTGCCACGTCTGTGCGTGTTCGTGCGCCATTGGTGTCCACGTTCTGTCGTCGGGAAAGCATCGGCATGGTGATCTGAATGGCCTCGCTTTGGTGTTCGCCGATGGCGTGCGCCGGATCCTCTGGCGCATTGCTTGGGGTCACCGAGGCAGCTTGGCAGCGGGTCCGTGTTGTGCGCTCCCTGGTGTTGACCTGATTTTCTGGAGCCAAGCATCTCGCAGGTGTTGCCCTTTTCAGCCTTGGAGTTGCTGGAGCCGGGTGCGGTTTCAGGATGCGCGGTGGCGGTCGGTTCATGCAAGCGGGTCGTTTTGTGCGACCCGCATGTGCGTCCTGTGCTGGCCCTCGAATGGAGGGTTGGACCGAGAAGTGTTTGGGTGATGGTTGGGTATTCCCTGAGTGGGCGGCCCCCGGAAATTTTGTTCTAATCAGCATTGATATAAATCAATACTTATATTTGAGGCGTTAAACGTGAGTACGACAAAACAGACGGGTGATTCTTTGCTTGATCGACTGGGTGGCCTGCGCACCATGGCTTCCTCGCTGACCTTCGGTTCTGCGGTCTGGGTGACTGAAGCGGCCCATGCCGTGAATGACCTGCCTGGTGGCCCAGCGGTCAATCAACTCAATTTTGCCCCTGCTGCCACCAAGATCGCTGAAGAGCAGCACTGGCTTCACTGGTTCATGATGATCATCTGCACGGTGATCTTCGTGATCGTCTTCGGGGTGATGTTTTATTCCATCCTCAAGCACCGCAAGTCGGTCGGTCACAAAGCGCAGGAGTTGCCCGAGCCGATCTGGGTCGAACTCGGATGGACCATCGTTCCGCTGCTGATCGTGATCGGCATGGCACTCCCGGCCACCAAGGTGCTGGTGGCCCAGAAAGACACCACCAACAGCGACATCACCATCAAGGCCACGGGCATGCAGTGGAAATGGGGCTACGACTACATCAAGGGGGAGGGCGAGGGCATCGGCTTCCTCTCCACGCTGGACGTGAGCCACCGCGAAATGTCCAACAGCGGCAACCCGCCGGCCACCGACGACTACCTGCTCAAGGTGGACAACCCGATGGTGGTGCCCGTGGGCAAGAAGGTGCGCATCATCACCACGGCCAACGACGTGATTCACGCTTTCATGGTGCCGGCCTTCGGTATCAAGCAGGATGCGATCCCCGGCTTCGTGCGCGACACCTGGTTCCGTGCCGAGAAGACCGGCGATTTCTACGGCCAATGCGCCGAGCTGTGTGGCAAGGAGCACGCCTACATGCCCATCCATGTGAAGGTGGTGTCGGCCGAGGACTACACCAAGTGGGTGGACGGCGAGAACAAGAAAATGGCCGCTTTGGCCGATGATCCTTCCAAGGTGTGGACGCAAGCCGATCTGGTCAAGCGTGGCGAGACCGTGTACGCCGCCAACTGTGCAGCCTGCCATCAGGCCAATGGCAAAGGCGCCGGCCCGATCAAGCCACTGGACGGTTCGGCCGTGGTGCTCGATGCCGACAAGTCCAAGCAGATTGCGGTCCTCCTCAACGGCCAGAACAACGGTGCGATGCCAGCGTGGAAACAGCTGTCCGACACCGAGATCGCTGCCGTGATCACTTACACCAAGAACAGCTGGTCCAACAAGACCGAGCAGTTGGTTCAGCCTGCGGACGTCGTGGCCGCGCGCAAGTGAGCCGGGCACTGATAGCTATTTGAATTCCAAAGGAAACGATGATGAGTGCAGTACTCGATCCCCATGACGCTCACGCGCACGACGACCACCACGATCACCATGCCCCCACGGGATGGCGCCGCTGGGTCTACGCCACCAACCACAAAGACATCGGCACGCTGTACCTGTTGTTCGCGTTCACCATGCTCATGGTGGGCGGCGTGCTCGCGTTGCTGATCCGCGCCGAGCTGTTCCAGCCGGGCCTGCAACTGGTCAACCCCGAACTGTTCAACCAGCTCACCACCATGCACGGCCTGATCATGGTGTTCGGCGCCATCATGCCGGCCTTCGTGGGCTTCGCGAACTGGATGATCCCGCTGCAGATTGGCGCGTCCGACATGGCCTTCGCCCGCATGAACAACTTCAGCTTCTGGCTGATGATTCCGGCCGCCTTGATGCTGGTGTCCTCGTTCTTCATGCCGGGCGGGGCCCCCGCTGCCGGCTGGACGCTGTACGCGCCGCTGACCCTGCAGATGGGCCCCTCGATGGACGCCGGCATTTTCGCCATGCACATCCTGGGTGCGTCGTCGATCATGGGTTCGATCAACATCATCGTGACCATCCTCAACATGCGCGCGCCCGGCATGACGCTGATGAAGATGCCGATGTTCTGCTGGACCTGGCTGATCACCGCCTACCTGCTGATCGCCGTG
Source organism: Hydrogenophaga sp. (assembly GCF_018780075.1). Lineage (GTDB taxonomy): Bacteria > Pseudomonadota > Gammaproteobacteria > Burkholderiales > Burkholderiaceae_C > Hydrogenophaga. The sequence continues at coordinate 132,777 of NZ_JADMKB010000037.1, read as the reverse complement.
ATGCCCGTGCTGGCCGGCGCCATCACGATGACGCTGACCGACCGCCATTTCGGCACCAGCTTCTTCAACCCCGCTGGCGGCGGTGACCCGGTGATGTACCAGCACATCTTCTGGTTCTTCGGCCACCCCGAGGTCTACATCATGATCTTGCCGGCCTTCGGCATCGTGAGCCAGGTCGTGCCCGCGTTCTCGCGCAAGAAGCTGTTTGGCTACGCCTCCATGGTGTACGCCACGGGCTCCATCGCCATCCTGTCCTTCGTCGTGTGGGCTCACCACATGTTCACCACCGGCATGCCGGTGACCGGCCAGCTGTTCTTCATGTACTCGACCATGCTGATCGCCGTGCCCACGGGCGTGAAGATCTTCAACTGGATCGCGACCATGTGGAAGGGTTCGATGACCTTCGAGACCCCGATGCTGTGGGCTGTGGGCTTCATCTTCGTGTTCACCATCGGCGGCTTCACGGGCCTGATCCTGTCCATGGCGCCGATCGACATCAACTTCCAGGACACCTACTACGTGGTGGCCCACTTCCACTACGTGTTGGTGGCCGGTTCGCTCTTTGCCATGTTTGCCGGCATCTACTACTGGTTGCCCAAGTGGACCGGTGTGATGTACAGCGAAACGCGCGGCAAGATCCACTTCTGGTGGTCGATGATTTCGTTCAACGTCACCTTCTTCCCGATGCACTTCCTCGGCTTGGCCGGCATGCCCCGTCGTTATGCCGACTACCCGATGCAGTTCGCCGACTTCAACGCCATCGCGTCGGTGGGTGGTTTCTTCTTCGGTTTTGCGCAGGTGTACTTCTTCATCGCGGTGGTGATCCCGGCCATGCGCGGTCAAGGCTCCAAGGCTTCGCAGAAGCCTTGGGAAGGTGCCGAGGGCCTGGAGTGGGAAGTGCCTTCGCCGGCGCCGTTCCACACTTTCGAAACCCCGCCCAAGCTCGATGCCACCGCCACCAAGGTGATTGGCTGAATTGCCCCGCGTTGAAGACACAGAATTGGCCATGTCCTCCGACCAAAAAAAGCAGAACGCCCGTCTGGGCCTGATCCTCGCGTCCGTGGCCGTGGTCTTTTTCCTCGGCTTCGTGGGCAAGATGGTGTTGCTGGGCGGCTGATCGGCTTGTATGGGACTGCGTCGAGAAAACTTCAAGATGGTGGGCAAGCTCGGCGTGATCGCGCTGGGCATGTTCGCGTTTGGGTACGCGCTCGTGCCCATTTACAAAGCCATCTGCGAAGCCACCGGCATCAATGTGCTGGCGTTGGCCGAGCGCGAGGTGCCCGGGGCCAAGCCGAAGGCCGCGCTCAACACCCAGGTGGACACCTCGCGCACGATCACGGTGGAGTTCGATGTCAACGCCCGTGGCCCGTGGCATTTCAAGCCTGCGGTGCGGTCGTTGCAGGTTCACCCCGGTGAACTGACCACCGTGATGTATGAGTTCCAGAACATCCAGAACCGGACGATGGCCGCGCAGGCCATCCCGAGTTACGCACCGATGCAGGCCGCGTCCCACTTCAACAAGCTGGAGTGCTTCTGCTTCACGCAGTACACGCTAGCGCCGGGGGAGAAAAAAGCCTGGCCGGTGGCGTTTGTGATTGATCCGCGCCTGCCCAAGGACGTCTCCACGATCACGCTCTCGTACACCTTTTTTGAGGTGGGTGGCAAGGTGCCACAGGCGCCGCAGGATGTGGCCAAGGTACCTGTGGTGGCCCCGGTCGTCGGGCCCGGGGGCGCGGTATGAGCACACCCGCTCACCAGCGCAAGGGCTCGGTGCTGGGCACGGTCAAGGCCGTGCTCTGGGGCTTCCTGGGCGTGCGTCGCAACACGGACTACCAGAACGATGTGGCGCGCCTCAACCCGGTTCACCTCATCGTGGTGGGGATTGTGATGGCGCTGATTTTTGTCCTGTCCCTGATCCTGATTGTCAGCTGGGTGGTGGGTTGAGCCCTTCACCGGTTGTTCATTGATTTCCGATATCCATACAAGCGAAAGCACTTAGGAGTGAGCATGTCAGCAGCAACACACGGCACGACGCCCTATTACTTCGTCCCCGGACCCTCGCGGCACCCGGTGATGGCGGCCATTGGCCTTTTCTTCGTGATCCTGGGCGCGGGCCAGTGGGTCAATGGCGCCGACTGGGGCATGTATTCGCTGGCCTTTGGCATGGCGTTCTGGCTGATCGTGCTGTTCCAGTGGTTCCGTGAATCGGTGTCCGAGAGCGAAGGTGGCATGTACGGTCACAAGATCGACCTGTCGTACCGCTGGAGCATGAGCTGGTTCATCTTTTCAGAGGTGATGTTCTTCGGTGCTTTCTTCACCGCGCTCTGGTGGGCCCGTGTCCACTCGGTGCCTGCGCTCGGCAACATCGAGAACTCCCTGATTTGGCCCGATTTCACCTCGGTGTGGCCGAGCCTGCAGGCCGGTGCCACCGCTTCGCCCGCCGGGATCGTGGAGCCGTTCCAGACCATGGGGCCTTTCTGGCTGCCCACCATCAACACCGCGCTGCTGTTGACCTCCGGCGTGACGCTGACGATTGCCCACCATGCCCTGCAGGCCGGCAACCGCGGCAAGACCATCGCCTTCATGTGGATGACGGTCATCCTGGGCATCGTGTTCCTGTTCGTTCAGGGTTACGAATACGCCCACGCCTACAGTGTTTACAACCTGAAGCTGACCTCCGGCATCTTCGGATCCACGTTCTTCATGCTCACCGGCTTCCACGGCTTCCACGTGTTCGTGGGCATGTTGATGCTGCTGTTCATCACGCTGCGGCTCCAGAAAGGTCACTTCACGGCCCAGCGCCATTTCGGATTCGAAGGCGCGGCCTGGTACTGGCACTTTGTGGACGTGGTCTGGCTTGGCCTGTACATCCTCGTGTACTGGATGTGAACGCCCGGTTCCGGGCGGGATCGCCAGGAACCGGCCCAAAAAAGCGCCTCATGGCGCTTTTTTTGTTTCAACCCTTGAGGGGCAACCCGGTGGGTTGAATCCAGCCCATCCAGTAGCTGATGAGCACGACCAGGAACAGCAGGATGGAAAACCCGACGCGGAACGCGAGCGCGCGCGCCATGTGGTTCTTGCGCGGGGCCTCCGTGGGGTTGTCCGAGGTCGAGCCGCCGCGCATCATGAACACCAGCGCGGCCGCCAGACTGCCCAGGATGGCCACAAAGGCCACAATCACGATGTAGGTCATGGCCGGATTATCGGTGCATTGACCACCTCGGCCGTGCCGCTGCTCCCACCACCCATTGCCCTCGCATGCCTTCCAAGTCCCCCCGCTTCCGCTTCTGGCTCATCACGGTGGCCGCCGTGCTGAGTGCAGGATTGACCGCGTCCCTGGGCCTGTGGCAACTGTCGCGCGCGGCCCAGAAACAGACGCTGGAGGACCGCATCAACGAGCGGGCCGCGCTGTCGCCCTTGGGCGAGACCGGGTTGCCTGACGAAGCCGCTCTGGACGAGGCATTGCACCGACCCGTGCTGTTGCGCGGTGAATGGGTGCCCGAGGCCAGCGTGTTTCTGGACAACCGTCCCATGGGCGGACGCAGCGGGTTCATCCTCGTCACGCCCTTGCGGCTCAAGGGCAGCGGGCGGTCGCTGCTGGTGCAGCGAGGCTGGGTGCCGCGCGACTTCACCGACCGCAGCAAGGTGCCGGTGGTGCCCACGCCCGAGGGTTGGGTCGAGGTGAGCGGGCGATTGGCCCCGCCGCCGAGCCAGCTGTTCGAGCTGGGCGAAGCGGAGCGCGGGCCCATCCGGCAAAATCTCAGCATCGACGGCATGTCCCGGGACACTGGCCTGTCGTTGATGCCCGTGTCGGTGCTGCAGACCGGCGTGTCGCCGGAAGGCCTGCTGCGCGACTGGCCGCGCTTCGAAGCGGCGGTGCAAAAGCACCACGGCTACGCGGCCCAGTGGTTCGCTATGTGCGCGGTCATCGCCGGCCTGTATGTCTGGTTCCAATTGATTTCTCCCCGTCGATCACACTCTTCCCATGGCCCAGACCCCCGATGAACCCCTGACCCTCACGGTCCACAGCCTGCCGCGCGCGGACGTTTCCGACACGGCGGCCATGACCCGTTCTGGTCGCTGGAAGATGCTCCTGCTGCTGCTGGCTTGCGCGGCACCGGTGATCGCGTCGTACTTCACCTACTACGTGATCCGGCCGGAAGGACGGCGCAACTATGGCGAACTCATTGATCCCCAGTTGCCTCTGCCCGCGTTCACCGGTGTGGACGCGAACGGCCGCGCGGTGCCGCTGACCCAGCTCAAGGACCAGTGGCTCTTCATCAGCGTTGCCGACTCGGCCTGCGACGATGCCTGCCAGAAGCACCTGTATGTGCAGCACCAGCTGCGTGAAGGCCTGGGCAAGGACAAGGACCGCCTGGACTGGGTCTGGCTTCGCACGGGGGCGCCTGAACTCGCCGAACCGCTGAAGAAGGCCACCGCCAGCGCCACGGTGTTGCACGTGGATGCGAAGCTGCTGGCGACCTGGCTCACCCCCGCCGCGGGCCAGCGGCTGGAGGACCATCTGTACGTGGTCGATCCGATCGGCAACTGGATGATGCGTTTCCCTGCGCAGGCCGATCCGAAGCAGATCAAGCGCGACCTGGATCGCTTGTTGCGCGCCTCCGCGTTCTGGGACAAAGGCGGTCGAGTGGGTGTGGCGGCCGTGAACGGCGGTTGATGGATGTCCATGAACACGCCCGCCCTGTACGACTTCGCGCCGGTCGCCCGCCTGATGCTGCTGGGTGTGGTGATCGCCTTGGCCCCGCTGGCCTGGGTGTGGCTGCGCAACCGGCAGGCGAGCGTGGCGCACCGGCTGCAGGTGCTCACCCTGCTCACCCTGTTTCTCACCTTTGACCTGGTGCTGTTCGGAGCTTTCACCCGCCTGACCGACTCGGGGCTGGGCTGTCCCGACTGGCCCGGGTGCTACGGCAGCGTGAGCCCGGTGGGGGCCAGCGCCGCCATCACCGCCGCCCAGGAGGCCATGCCCACCGGCCCGGTCACGTTCTCCAAAGCCTGGGTCGAGATGGTCCACCGCTACCTGGCCACGGCCGTTGGCGTGTTGATCCTGGTGCTGGCCGCCGTGAGCTGGGTGGAGCGGCGGCGCTTGAGTGTGTCGTTTGGCTGGCCGCTGCTCACGCTGTTCTGGGTGTGCCTTCAGGGCGCTTTCGGGGCCCTCACGGTCACCATGAAGCTCTTCCCCGCCATCGTCACCCTGCACCTGCTCGGTGGGCTGGTGCTGCTGGCGCTGCTGCGCGCGCAGGCGGTGTCGTATCAAATGACCGCGCCCGACAGCACCGGGCGGGTTCCACTGGACCACCCGACCCGCGCGGCGTTGGTGCTGGTGTACGCACTGCTGTGGATGCAGATCGCGCTGGGCGGCTGGGTCAGCACCAACTACGCGGTGCTCGCCTGCAGCGAGTTCCCCACCTGTCAGGGCGGCTGGTGGCCGCCGATGGACCTGCGCGAAGGTTTCTCGCTGTGGCGCGCGCTGGGCATGAACGCCGAGGGCCAACCCATCACATTCGCCGCGCTCACCGCCATCCACTACGTGCACCGGCTGGCGGCGTATGCCGTGCTGGCCGCGCTGGGCTGGATGGCATGGCGCCTGTGGTCGGTGCCTGCGATGCGGACCACCGCGCGCTGGGTGCTGGCGCTGCTGCTGTGGCAGTTCGCCAGTGGGCTCACCAACGTCGTGTTCGACTGGCCCCTGCTGGCCGCCGTGGGCCACACGGCCGGCGCGGCGGGGCTGGTGATCGTGCTCACTGGCGCCGTGTTCGGCACCCGCAGCGCCCACGACACCGTGAGCGCACCCCGATTCAACGTTTCCCGATCGACCTGATGAGCACCGCGAATCCTTCCACCCTTGCCGCGCCGCTGTCCGTGTGGCGCCAGTTTCATGCGCTGACCAAGCCCCGCGTGATCCAGTTGATCGTGTTCTGCGCGCTGATTGGCATGGTGCTCGCCGTGCCCGGTGTGCCCAGCTGGACGCAGGTGCAGCTGGCGGCCTGGGCCTCGCTGGGCATCTGGCTGGTGGCCGGCGCGGCGGCGGCCTTCAACTGCGTGGTCGAGCAGCAGATCGACGCCAAGATGCGGCGCACCGCCTGGCGGCCCACGGCCAAGGGCGAGCTGGGCAACCTGCAGACACTGAGCTTTTCGGCCGGGCTGTGTGCGCTGGGTTCGGCCATCCTGTATTTCCTGGTCAACCCGCTCACCATGTGGCTGACCTTCGCCACCTTTGTCGGCTACGCGGTGATCTACACCGTGATCTTGAAGCCGCTGACGCCGCAGAACATCGTGATCGGCGGTGCTTCGGGCGCCATGCCGCCGGTGCTGGGCTGGGCCGCCATGACCGGCGTGGTTGCGCCGGAGGCGCTGATCCTGTTCCTCATCATCTTCCTCTGGACGCCGCCGCACTTCTGGGCGCTGGCGCTGTACCGCGTCGAGGACTACCGCAAGTCCGGCCTGCCCATGCTGCCGGTCACGCACGGTTCGGAGTTCACGCGGTTGCAGATCCTGCTCTACACCTTCGTGCTGTTCGCCGCCTGCCTGATGCCCTTCATCATGCGCATGAGCGGCTGGTTCTACCTCGCGGTGGCGGTGGTGCTCAGCATCGGTTTCTGTGGCTACGCCATCGCGCTGTGGCGCCACTACTCCGATGCGCTGGCCCGAAAGACCTTCCGCTTTTCCCTCATCCACCTGTCGCTGCTGTTCGCCGCGCTGCTCATCGATCACTACCTGCCATGATCCGTTCCAACCTTGGCTTTCGCCGGCCATTTCTCGCCCTGTGTCTGGTCGCTGCGGGGCTGGGTCTTGCGGGCTGCAAAGACGCGCCCAGCTTCAGCGCCGTGGACATCACCGGTGCCGACTACGCCACCGGTTTTTCGCTCACCGACCACAACGGCCAGGCGCGCACCCTCGCGGATTTCAAGGGAAAGGTGGTCGTGATCTTCTTCGGCTACACGCAATGCCCTGACGTGTGCCCCACCTCGATGACCGAGCTGGCACAGGCCAAACAGCTGCTCGGGGCCGACGGCGACAAGCTGCAAGGCCTGTTCGTCAGCGTGGACCCCGAGCGCGACACGCCGGAGATCATGAAGGCCTACATGGCGAATTTCGACCCGGGTTTCCTGGCGCTCTACGCGGCCCCCAACGCCTTGCCCGAACTCACCAAGAGCTTCCGCATCTACTACAAGAAGGTCGAGGGCAAGACGCCCACCAGCTACACCATGGACCACTCTGCCGGCAGCTACGTGTACGACACGCAAGGCCGTGTGCGCCTGTACACCCGCTACGGCGGCGGCGCACAGGCACTGGCCGACGACGTGAAGAAGCTGCTGGCGGAGTGAGCGCCGAGGCTTCAGCAACAACGTCGTCGGTAGAATCCCCGCGGGCACCCATCGGGGTGCCTTTTTAACTTCAGGGAGTTGTTGATGTCTCGTTCGTTCGTTCAAGCCGCCGCATGGGGGCTCGTGTCCGTGGTGCTGGTCGCATGTGGTTCCAGCCCCGAAAAATCCGCTGCGTCGTCGGTACCGGAAGCGCCCAGCAAGTACACGCAGGCCTATGTTTCAGCGATCTCAGTCACCCTGGTGGACGCTGCGCCAGACAGCAAGCGTCTTGAGGACAAACAGGTGTTTGAAAAGAAGCTGCCCGGCGTGATCCAGGCGGCATTGAAAGAAAACGGCCTTCAGGTGCTGAGCGAACACCCGGGACAGCGCGAAGGCGCGGTCGTGGTCCAGGCCAAACTCAGCTACGACCCGGGCAATCAGGCCTTGCGCTGGGTTGGCGGCATTGTGGGCGCGGGCAAAGCCACGGTGGACATCACCCTGGAGGCCACGGACGCCAGCTCGGGCAAGGTGGTCGCGTCGAAGCAGGAAAGTGACACCAAACGCGGCGGGATGTTCGGTGGCAACTTCTACGAAGACGCGGCCGAGACGCTGGGGGACACCACCGAAGAGCTGGTCGAGGACCTGGCGGCCATCAAGCGCTGAGCCACACCGCGCGCCTCAATCCACCTTCGCCCCGCTGAGCTTGACCGCGCGCTCGTACTTGGCGCGCTCGCTGTTCAGAAAGCCGGCAAAGGCTTCGGGCGAGCTCGGTGCGGGTTCGGCCATCAAGGCGGCGAAACGGCTCCTGACCTCGGGTGATTTCAGCGCTTCGGTGAACGCGGCGTTGAGCTTGCGCACGGTGTCGGCCGGTGTGCCGGCGGGCGCGACCAGGCCCCACCAGGTGTCGATCTCGAATCCCTTGAGCGTCTCGGCCACCGCAGGCACATCGGGCATCGCCGCGCTGCGTTGCGCGGTGGTCACGGCCAGCGCCCTCAGCTTGCCGGCGCGGATGTTGGCCGAGGCGGTGGCCAGGTTGTCGAAGTTGAAATCGACCTGACCCGAGAGCAGACCGAGCTGCGCCGGGTTGCCGCCGTTGTAGGGAATGTGCACCGCGAACACGCCGGCCTGGTGCTTGAACATCTCGCCCGCCAGGTGGCCCGCGCTGCCGTTGCCGCCCGAGCCGTAGTTGAGCTTGCCCGGGTGGGCCTTGGCGTAGCGGATCAGGTCGGCCAGCGTGGCGATGTTCAGGCGCTGCGCCGCTTCGGCGTTCATCACCAGCACGTTGGGCACGCGCAGCATCTGCGTGACCGGCGCGAAGTCTTTCACCGGGTCGTAGGGCAGCTTGGAGAACAGCCAGGGGTTGATGCCGTGCGACGCGGTGGTCGCGATGCCCAGCGTCAGGCCGTCGGGCGCGGCCTTGGCCACCGCCGCCACGCCGATGTTGCCGCCCGCGCCGGGCCGGTTGTCCACGATCACCGTGCCCAGCGAGCCCTTCACCGTCTCGGCCAGGATGCGCGCCGTCACGTCGATCGGCCCGCCGGCTGCGAAGGGCACGACGATGCGCGTGACTTTGTCGGTCTGGGCCCACGCAAGGGCCGGGGCGGCGGCGACCGCCAGGGTCAGGGCCGTGCGGGCAATCAGCTGGCGGCGGGTGTTCACTGGAAGACCCTCCGTGCTGCGCACTGCGGGGCGAGCGCCCTTCGGAACGGCCGGGCGGGCGCTCATGCTTTGTCCTTGGCGCTGGTGAACGAGTCGGCGTAGAACTCCTCGGGCGGCAGGCCGGCCTGGGCGGTGTACTGCGCACGGGCCGAATCCACCACGATGGGCGCGCCGCAGGCGTAGACCTGGTGGCCCGAGAGATCGGGGAAGTCCTGCAGCACCGCGCTGTGCACGAAGCCGGTGCGGCCGGTCCAGGCGTCTTCGGGCAAGGCGTCCGAGATCACCGGCACATAACGCAGGTTCGGCATGGTGGCCAGCTGGGCCTCGACCCAGGCGTTCTGGTACAGGTCGGACGGGCGGCGGCCGCCCCAGTACAGCGTGGCCGGGCGGGTGATGCCCTTGTGCTGCATGTGTTCGATCAGCGCCTTGATCGGTGCGAAGCCGGTGCCCGAGGCCAGCAGCACCAGGGGCTTGTCGCTGTCTTCGCGCAGGAAGAAGCTGCCGTAGGGTCCCTCGATGCGCAGGATGTCTTTTTCCTTCATGGTGCCGAACGCGTGGTCGGTGAACTTGCCGCCGGGCATGTGGCGCAGGTGCAGCTCGACCCAGTTGCCGCTGGCCTGCGTGTGGGGCGCGTTGGCCATGGAATAGCTGCGGCGGTCGCCGTCGCGCAGCAGGAACTCGACGTACTGGCCCGCGTGGTACTGGAAGGCGTCGGCCGCCGGCAGCTGCAGCTTGAGCACGATCACGTCGTGCGACACGCGCTCCAGGCTGCTCACGCGCACCGGCATCTTTTTGATCGGGAAGGCGCCGGCCTCGGTGACCTGGCGCGATTCCAGCGTCACGTCCGATTGCGCCACGCCGCAGCAGGTCAGCACGTAGCCCGCCGCTTCCTCTTCAGCGCTCAGCGCCTTGGCCTGGTGCGGGCCGTGGGCCACGCTGCCGCTCACCAGCTTGCATTTGCAGGAGCCGCAGGCGCCGTCCTTGCAGCCGTAGGGCAGGCCGATGCCCTGGCGGATGCCCGCGGCGAGGATGGCTTCGCCGGACTCGGCGCTGAAGACACGGCCACTGGGCTCGACGGTGATGGTGAAGGTCATGGTTTGAAAAGGGCTAAAGTGGTTGTCTCGGTGGTGCATGGCTTCGGCGTCGATCGGCCAAGCAACCCGCCATTCTCGCAAATCTGGCTTTGGCATGAACCCTTCTGGCGCTCTCCCTGCACGCTTCCGCCGCGAGCGGGTGCTCATCATCGGCTGCGGCGACGTGGGCCAGCGCGCGGCGCGCGCGCTGGGGTCGGGCCGGCGGATGCGCCTGCTGGCGCTCACCTCGTCGCCCGAGCGCAACGCCGACCTGCGCGCCCAGGGCATCACGCCGCTGCAAGGCAACCTCGACGATCCGCGCAGCCTGCAGCGCCTCGCCGGCCTGGCCACGCGGGTGTTGCACCTCGCGCCACCGCCCTCCGAAGGCCAGACCGACTGGCGGCTCGACCCCCGCACGCGGGACCTGGTGCGCGCCCTGGCCCGGCGCTCGGTGCCGGTGTCGCTGGTCTATGGTTCCACGACCGGCGTGTACGGCGACAGCCAGGGCCGCTGGGTGGATGAAGCCACGCCCACGCAGCCCAAGACGCCTCGGGCCTGGCGCCGTGTTGATGCCGAGGCCTCGGTGCACTGGCTCGGCCGCGCGCTCGGCGTGCGCACCTCGGTGCTGCGCATTCCCGGCATCTACGCCCCCGACCGCGCCGGCGGCACGCCGCGCGAGCGCTTGCAGCGCGGCACGCCGGTGCTGAGGGCGCAGGACGATGTCTACACCAACCACATCCACGCCGACGACCTGGGCCGCGCCTGCGCGCTCGCCCTGTGGCGCGGCCGGCCGCAACGCAACGTCAACGTCGTGGACGACAGCCAGTTCCTGATGGGCGACTACTTCGACATGGCGGCCGACCTGTACGGCCTGCCGCGCCCGCCGCGCATCGCCCGCGACGCGGCGGGCGACCAGCTGCCGCTGATGCTGCTGAGTTTCATGAGCGAGTCGCGCCGGCTGGACAACCAGCGCATGAAGGCCGAACTGCGACTGAGCCTGCGTTACCCGACGGTCAACGAAGGGTTGCGCTCCTGAAGGCGCTCCAAACGGTTTTTCATGGCTCCGGAGCGCCGCGCCGACGCATGAAACGGTGCAACCCAAGGGCACCGCCGGGCCGGCTTTGCCGGACGGCCAGTGCCGTCCCCCTCCCGCCGAAGGCGAGAGAGGGGGGTGACGCAAAGCGGCGCGGGGGGTGTCTCACTTCAGCCCGGTCCCGAGGTGACGATCAACGCGGCGGTGTGCAGCAGGTACACCGCCACCAGCACGCGGCCCGCCGTCTGGCCGAGCTGGGTCGGTCGCTGCGGAACGCGTCCCACCCAGTAGAGGCCCAGGGCCAGCGCGGCCATCACCGCCAGGTCGCGCACCAGCACCGTGGTCTCCACGTCCAGCGGTTCGATCAGGCCCGCCAGCCCGGCCACGGCCAGTGTGTTGAACAGGCCCGCGCCCAGCACATGGCCCAGCGCAATGTCGTCTTCGCCCTTGCGAGCTGCGGCGATGCAGGTGGCCAGCTCGGGCAGCGTGGTGCCCAGCGCCACCACGGTGAAGCCCAGCGTCAGGTCGCTGACGCCCAGCCCGTGCGCCACGTCCACCGCGCCCCACACCAGCAGCGCCGAACCGCCCGCCAGCACCAGCAGCGCGAGCAAGACCCGGCGCACGGCCTGACCCCGAGCCAGCGGGAGGGTGGGCATTTCCTGCGCGGTCTCGCGCGCCAGCTCGTCGGGTTCGCTGCGGCGCGACTGTCGCCACGACCAGACCAGCAGCGCCACGAAACCCGCCAGCAGCAGCGCAGCGTCGAGCCGGGAGAGCACGCCGTCGGCCACCAGCAGCGCGGTCAGCACAATGGCGGCGAGCAGCAGCGGCAACTCGAGGTGCAGCACCGGCGAGCGGGCTGCGATGGGCGCCACCAGCACCGTCACACCCAGCACCAGCGACATGCTCACGATGTTCGATCCCCAGGCGCTGCCCAGCGCCAGCGCCGGGTGGTCCTGCAGCGCCGCCGTGACCGCCACCGCCAGTTCGGACGCCGACGAGCCGAAGCCCACCACCACCAGCCCCACCAGCAACGGCGACCACCCGGCGCGCTGGGCCAACGCCGAGGCGCCGTCCACCAGCCGTTCGGCGCCCCACACCAGCAGGATCAGGCCGGCCAGCAAGGCAGGGATGGACAGCAGCATGGCGCGGGGTTCATGGGTTGTTGGACAATGGGCTCATTGTGTCAGCACCGCGCTGGCCGATGACGCCCTTCGCATGTCAGCCACCCTGCCACCGATCACCGAACCACCACCACCCACGGTCCGTCCGCCCAGCTTCTGGGACTCTCCCTGGCGCGCCCGGGTCGGACTCACGCTGGCGGCGGTGCTGGTCATGCTGTTGCTGCTGTGGTTGTGGCGGCCCTGGCTGCTGTTGCCCGGCACGCAGCCGCTGGTGATGGAAGGCGGCGACCCCTACCTGCGTGCGCTGATGCGCACCATCTCGGCCAGCGAATCCAATGTGCGGCGGCCCTACCACGTGATGTATGGCGGTGACTACGTGGGCACGCTGGACCGGCACCCCAACCGCTGCGAGTCGATCGGCCAGGGGCCGAACCGGGGCAACTGCTCCACCGCCGCCGGGCGTTACCAGCTGCTCTACAGCACCTGGCTGGAGCTGGCGGCGAAGTACCACCCGCAGCGCACCGACGATGCGATGGACGCCGTGGGCCTGAGCTTCGCCCCGGTGTACCAGGACGAGGTGATCCACGCCTGGCTGTCCGAGTCGCGCTGGGGCAACCTGCCGGCCCAGTTGCGCCAGGGGCGTATCCAGCCCGTGTTGCGGCGCCTCTCGGGCACCTGGACCAGCCTGGGCTACGGCATCGAGAACAACAGCATGAGCCGCGAACTGCCCAAGGTGTACCAGGGCCTGGTGAAGGACGAACTCGCGCGCGCGGGCACTGCGGAGAACCGTCCGGTCAAGGACCAGCCCAAAGCCCGCACGGCGAAAACCGACCGGAGCTGAGGGCGCGCGCCCGCGCAGGCCTTCACGCCAGCCTCGGCTTTCAGGGCGCCGCCGGTGCCCGCGCCACCAGCACCACAAACTCGGCCGGCACCGCATACCCGGTCCCCACATGCCACGGGGCGAGCGACGCCAGGTAGCGCTCCCGCACCCGCTCCCGCGTGGCCTCGTCAAAACGCGACCAGGCCAGCGCCACCGGGCCGCCGACCAGCGCGGCGTCACAAGCCTGCCCGCCGTCTTCGTAGGTCAGCGTGCTGCGCAGCCGGTGCTCCTCGACGGGCGCCAGGCTGGCCTCGGCGCACAGCCGTGCCAGCGCCCCCGCCTGCCCGAGGCGGAAAAACAGCGGGCAGACCTCGCTGGACACCTCGGCGTCGACGATGCCCAACACGCCCGCCCAGCCGCAGCGGGCGCGCTCGCCCCACACCGACGCCACCAGGCGACCGCCCGGACGCAGCACGCGCCGGGCCTCGCTCAACACGTGCTCGGGCCCGGGCACATACATCAGACCCAGCGAGCACAGCACCGCGTCCACGCTGCCGTCGGCCACCGCCAGGTGCTCCGCGTCCATGCGGGTGAAGCCGGCGTTGCTCACGCCCTGCCGTTGGGCCTGCTGCGCGGCCAGGGCGACCATCTCGCCCGACAGGTCGGTGCCCAGCGCGTGGCCCGACGGCGCCACCGCCCGCGCCGCCGCGAGGGTCACCAGGCCGGTGCCGCAGGCCAGGTCCAGCACCCGCTCACCCGGCCGCAAGGCCGCGCCGGTCAGCAGCGCCGCCTGCACACCCGCCAGCTGCGCGCCCCACAGCCCTTCGTAGCCCGGGGCCGCGAGGTCCCAGCCGTAGCGCTGGACACGGCGTTGCAGCCTCGGTTCCATGGTTCAGCGCACGGTGATCACGATTTCCAGGTACTCGCTGGGCACGACCAGCGAGGCGGCGCCCGCCCGGTTCAGGCTTTCCAGCAGCTCGATCAGCTCCCGCTCCAGCGTCTGTGCCTGCTCGGCCGGCAGCGCGGCGAAGGCCTTGTGCACCGGCCCGTACCAGTCGCGAAACACCTCGACAAAATGGGCGGCGGAGCGGTAGCGGAAGTTGAAATGGCGCGGCGTCACCTGGAGGCCCGCCGCGCGATCCCCGAACAGGTCCGCCACATGCGGCTCCACCCCCCACAAGGACGGCGGCGACACGCCGGCGGGCGGTGGCAGGTGGCGCCCCAGCACCTTGAACATGCGGCCCACCAGGCTGTCGGGCGTCCAGTTGGCCAGGCCGATGCGCCCGCCGGGGCGGCAGACGCGGGCCATCTCGGCGGCCGCCCGACGCTGGTCGGGCGCGAACATGACGCCGAAGGTTGACAGCACCGCGTCGAAGCTGCCGTCCGCGAAGGGCAGGGCCTCGACATCGGCGACCTGGAACTGCACGTTGAGCCGCTCGGCGCGCGCCCGCTCGGCGCCGCGTTCCAGCAGGCTGTTCACGTAGTCGGTGGAGGTGACGAGGCACCCCCGGCGCGCCGCGGCCAGGGTGGCGTTGCCGTTGCCGGCGGCCACGTCGAGCACCCGCTCGTCGCAGCGCAGGTCACAGGCCTCGGCCAGTTGCTCGCCGACGATCTGCAGCGTGGTGCCGATCACGGCGTAGTCGCCGCTGGCCCATGCGCCTTGTTGCCGGGTCTTGAGGGCAGAGAAATCAACGGGGGCGTTCATGGGGTGTCTCCAGTGGGTTGGGGGTGGAGGCACTGTGGCCCTTCGGGCGCGCCACGTCCTGCCCCGGCGTCGGCCTTGGCTGCTCCATCGTCCGGCCGGGCGGCCTGGCGTGGGTGCACCCTGTCCGAGCGTCCCGCCGCCTTGCCCCTTCGTCCACCGGCGCACGGACGCGGCGCGCGCCACTGGTCAACCCGACCCGCAACTTCCACAATGCGGTCAGACCCCATCCACCGGAGCCTCCCCATGAGCGCCACCGCCATCGCCGCCGCCCTGCAACGGGTGCAATCGGTTTTTCAGCGCCGTCCCGAGGCGGGCCTGCACGAAGACGCGCCTGCCCTGTCGCGCTGGACCGGCGGCATGCGGGTGGTCACGCATCACGCCGATGGCCACGCGGTGAGCACCGACATGCCGCTGGAGCTCGGCGGCAGCGGCGACCAGGTGAGCCCCGGCTGGCTGATGCGCGCGGGTCTGGCCTCGTGCACCGCCACGCGCATCGCCATGTCGGCGGCCACCGAGGGCATCGTGCTCGACCTGCTGGAGGTCGAGGCGGGCAGCCGCAGCGACGCCCGTGGCCTGCTGGGCATGAGCGGGGTGGACGGCCGCCCGGTGCCCGCAGGCCCGCTGGACATGCGGCTGCGGGTGCGGCTGTCCGCCCGGGGGGTGGCGGCCGAGCGGCTGCATGCGCTGGTCGAGGCCAGCTGCCGCCACTCTCCGGTGGGCGGCGCCATCGAAACCGCCATGCCCATCGACCTGCAGATCGACGTGCCGGCCCACTGATGGACGCCCTGTCCGAGACCTTGCGGGTGGTGCGCCTGGTCGGCGCGATCTTCATCCACGGGCGCTTCACCGCCCCCTGGTGCTACCAGTCGCCCCACGCCGACGCTGCGGCGCCCTTGCTGGAGCCCCACGCCGAGCGGGTGGTGATCTTCCACCTGATCACCGAGGGCGACTGCTGGGTCGAACTCGACGGCCAGCCGCCGGTGCATCTGATCGCGGGCGACGCCGTGGTGTTTCCGCAGGGCCACGCGCACCGCATGGCCTCCGAGCCCGGCCTGGCGCCGGCATCGGGCGCGCGGCTCGACGAGGTGCTGTCACGGCGCCCGCGCCTGCTGGCCTATGGCGGCGGCGGTGCGGGTTGCCGGCTGGTCTGTGGTTACCTGGCCTGTGACGCCCGCCTGGCGCGCATGCTGCTGAGCGGCCTGCCCCCGCTGCTGCGCGTCAACGTGCGCGGCTCCAACGCCGGCACCTGGCTCGAAGCCTCGCTGCGTTATGCCCTGGCCGAAGCGCGCTCGCCACGACCGGGGGGCGCCGGCGTGCTGGCCAAGCTGGCCGAAGTGCTGTTCATCGAGGTGCTGCGCATCTACATGAACGAAGCATCGAGCCCGGACGGCCACACCGGCTGGCTGGCCGGCGTGAACGACCGCGTCGTCGGTGCCGCGCTCAAGGCGATCCACGCCGCCCCCGCGCAGGCCTGGACGCTGGAAACCCTCGCGCGTTCGGCCAACACCTCGCGTTCGGTGCTGGCCGAACGGTTTCAGCAACTGGTGGGCAGTTCGCCCATGCACTACCTGGCGCAGTGGCGCATGCTGCTGGCCAGCCACCTGCTGTGCCGCAGCAACGCGCCCCTGGCGCACATCGCCGAAGAGGTCGGCTACCAGACCGACACCGCGTTCAGCCGTGCCTTCCGGCGCGAGTTCGGGCAGCCGCCCGCCACCTGGCGCCGCCAGCACGGTCAGCGCGGCCAACGCGAGGGGTTGCCCCACTGACCGCGTGACAAACAAAAAAGGCCGCACAGCGAAAACTGTGCGGCCTTGTCTGTGGTGCCCGGGGCCGGAATCGAACCGGCACGCCTTGCGGCGGGGGATTTTGAGTCCCCTGCGTCTACCAATTTCACCACCCGGGCGTTGACTGTGTGGAGCGCGAAATTATGGCACAGTGGCGCCCATGAACTATCCGACGATTGAAGATGCCATCGGTCACACGCCACTGGTGGCGCTGCAGCGCATCGGCGCCGCCGACCACCAGGCACGGGGCAATGTGGTGCTGGGCAAGCTCGAAGGCAACAACCCGGCCGGCTCGGTGAAGGACCGCCCGGCGCTCTCGATGATCCAGCGCGCCCAGGAGCGCGGCGAGATCCAGCCCGGCGACACGCTGATCGAAGCCACCTCGGGCAACACCGGCATCGCGCTGGCGATGGCCGCCGCCATCAAGGGCTACCGCATGGTGCTGATCATGCCGGAGGACCTGTCGATCGAACGCGCCCAGACCATGAAGGCGTTCGGCGCCGAGCTGATCCTCACACCCAAGAGCGGTGGCATGGAGTACGCGCGCGACCTGGCCGACAAGATGGAAAAAGAGGGCAAGGGCCGGGTGCTCGACCAGTTCGCCAACGCCGACAACCCGCGCATCCACTATGAAACCACCGGTCCCGAGCTCTGGGAGCAGACCGGCGGGCGCATCACGCACTTCGTGAGCGCCATGGGCACCACCGGCACCATCACCGGCGTCTCGCGGTTTCTGAAAGAGAAGAACCCGGCGATCCGCATCGTCGGTGCGCAGCCCAGCGAGGGCTCGCGCATCCCCGGCATCCGCAAGTGGCCGCAGGAGTACCTGCCCAAGATCTACGATCCCTCCGGCGTGGACGAGCTGGTGCTCGTGAGCCAGAGCGACGCGGAAGAGATGTGCCGCCGGCTGGCGCGCGAAGAAGGCATCTTCGCCGGCATCTCGGCCGCGGGCGCCTGCTGGGTGGCGCAGCAGATCGCGAGCCAGGTCGAGAACGCGACCATCGCCTTCATCGTCTGCGACCGCGGCGACCGCTACCTCTCGACCGGCGTTTTCCCCGCTTGACCGCATGAGCGCCGCGCCGGACCGCCCCAAGCAAGCTCGCACCGCAGCTCGAAGAGCGGAGGTTGCCTGATGAGCGCGGAGTTTCGTTTCTGCCCCAGCTGCGCCACACCGCTGGCCCTCGTCGGCAGCGAGGAAGACGGCGGTTACAAGGAGCGCCTGCGTTGCACGGCCTGCGGCTTCACGCACTGGAACAACCCCACACCCGTGCTGGCCGGCATCGTGCAGGTGGGCGACAAGGTGCTGCTGGCCCGCAACGCGGCCTGGCAGAACCGCATGTTTGCCCTGATCACCGGTTTCATGGAGGCGGGCGAGACGCCGGAAGAGGGCATTCGGCGTGAGATCGCCGAAGAGACGGGGCTGACCGTCACCGCCTTGCGCCTGGTGGGCGTGCACGATTTTCAGCGCATGAACCAGGTGCTCATCACCTACCACGCACTGGCCGAGGGCGAGATCCGGCTGTCGCCCGAGCTGGTCGAATACAAGCTGCTGCCTCCCGAACAGGTCAAGTGCTGGCCCGCGGGCACCGGGCTCGCCATGGCCGACTGGTTGCGCTCCTTGGGCATCGAACCGCAGTTCATGGAACTGCCGCCCAGCTGACACGGCATGGCGGCGCATACCAATTGATACATTTTTGACGGACCAGCGGCTGGCCCGCTTAAAATTTGCCATCTACAGGAAACCGCCATGAACGCCACCAGAGAACTCGATGCCCGCGGCCTGAACTGCCCGCTGCCCATTCTGAAGGCCAAGAAGGCTTTGTCCGACATGACCAGCGGCCAGACACTGAAGGTGATTGCCACCGACGCCGGGTCGGTCCGTGACTTCCAGGCGTTTGCCAAACAGACCGGCAACGAGTTGCTGGAGCAGGCCACCGAGGGCAGCGACTTCATCACGGTGCTCAAACGCCGCTGAAGCGTCGGTTCAGGGGGTTGCGGTGAGCCGCAATCGCCACCGATCTTTACCCCCATGGAAGTCCTGCTGATTGATCCGCTGGTTCCCGAAGCGCTGAGCTGGCTTCAGGAACGGCACGAAGTGACCGTTCTCCCCGAGCTGGGAGACGATCCGATGGCCTTGCGCGCGCAGGTCTACAAAACACGCGCGCTGGTGCTGCCGCCCCATGTGGTGGTGTCCAGAGAGTTTCTGGACTTTGCGCCGCTGCTCAAGGTGGTCGCGCGCATGCAGATCTCCAGCGACAACACCGACTTGGAGGCGTGTGCCCGGCGGCAGGTGCGGGTGGTGCAGGCGCGCAGCGCCACCGTCCGCTCCAACGCGGAGTACCTGCTCTATGGTCTCCTGATGCTGTACCGGCGTGGCATGGTGAGCGCGCTGCTGGGCCGCAAGCTGGCGCAGGTGCGCATGGGGCGCGAGCTGGCGGGCAGCACGGTGGGCCTGCTCGGCCTGGCGCCCGTGGCGCACACGCTGGCGCCCATGCTCAAAGGCCTGGGGGTGCGCCTGCTGGGTTACGACCCCGCGGTGCACCACGCGGCGCCCATCTGGGAGAAGCTGGGCGTTGAGCCCACCTCCGTCACCGATTTGCTGGCCCGTTCCGACGCGATCTCATTGCAGGTGGTCTACGCCTCGCGTTTTCGCGGCTGGATCAACGAGCGACTGCTCAACCATTGCAAGCCGGGGCAGCTCTGGGTGGGCGTGAGCCGCAGTTCGCTGTTCGATGCCGAGGCGCTGGCGCTCGCGCTGACCGATGGGCGCATCGATGCCTGCCTGCTCGACGGAGCCCACCCGGGCCTGGCCGCGCCGGGCACGCCGTTGCACGACATCCCCAACCTGCACCTCACGCCCCGCCTGGGTTCGCACACCCGGGAAGCCAAGCTGCGCGCCAGCTGGTACGTGGCGCACCGCATCCACGAATCGCTGTCGCCCACCGTGGTGCGGAGCGAGTTGCCGCTGAGCGACTTCTCGGTGCTGGACAGCCTGGACAGCTCGCCCGATCCCGAGTGGCCGCAGATCGAGACGCCCTCTCAATGGAGCGCGATGGCCCCGGGTGATGCCCCGCGCTGAGGCATCGCCCGCGGGCTGATCACAGGCGCGCGAGCTGCTCGCGCACCTTGGCCAGCGTGGCCGTGAAATCGGCCAAACGTTTCCTTTCCTGCTCCAGCACCGCCGCCGGCGCCTTGGCCACGAAGGCCTCGTTGCCCAGCTTGCCGTTGGCCTTGACGATCTCGCCTTCGAGGCGCGCGGCTTCCTTGGACAGGCGGACCTTCTCGGCGGCCACGTCGATTTCCATGAACAGGCAGAGGCGGGCGTCGCCCACCACCGCCACGGGCGCGGCTTGCGCGGCAGCGGCCCAGGCGGCCTCGTCGTCAAACACCTTCACTTCGTTCAGCTTGGCGAGGGCCTGCAGCACCGGCCCGGCGGCCTGCATGAAGGCCGTGTCGCCCAGCACATACAACGGCAGGCGCGTGGCCGGCGACACGTTCATCTCGCCGCGCAGCGTGCGGCAGGCGTCCACCAGGCTCTTGAGCTTGGCCACATGGGCCTCGGCCTCGGTGTCGATGCGCTCGGGCTGGCTCACCGGGTAGGCGGCGATGCTGACCGATGCACCGGCACGGCCGGCCACGGGAGCGACCTTTTGCCACAGCTCTTCGGTGATGAAGGGAATGACCGGGTGCGCCAGGCGCAGGATGGTTTCCAGCGTTCGGATCAGGGTGCGGCGCGTGGCGCGCTGCTGCGCTTCGTTGCCGGTGTTGATCTGCACCTTGGCGATTTCCAGATACCAGTCGCAGAACTCATTCCAGACGAAGTCGTAGACCGTGTTGGCCACGTTGTCCAGGCGGTACTCGGCGAAGCCCTGGGCCACCTCGGCCTCGACGCGCTGCAGCTTGGAGACGATCCAGCGATCGGCCTGGCTGAAACTCAGGTAGCCGTGCGCCGGGCCACCGACTTCGCAGTCGGCCTTGGTGTGCTCCTTCAGGCCGCAGTCCTGGCCTTCACAGTTCATCAGCGTGAAGCGGGTGGCGTTCCAGAGCTTGTTGCAGAAGTTGCGGTAGCCCTCGCAGCGCTTGCTGTCGAAGTTGATGCTGCGGCCCAGCGAGGCCAGCGCGGCGAAGGTGAAGCGCAGCGCGTCGGCGCCGTAGGCTGGAATGCCTTCAGGAAACTCCTTTTCGGTCTGCTTGCGCACCTTGGGCGCGGTCTCGGGTTTGCGCAGGCCGATGGTGCGTTTCTCCAGCAGGGGCGCGAGCGAGATGCCGTCGATCAGGTCCACCGGGTCGAGCACGTTGCCTTCGCTCTTGCTCATCTTCTGACCCTGCGCGTCGCGCACCAGGCCGTGGATGTAGACGTGCTTGAACGGCACGCGGCCGGTGAAGTGCGTCGTCATCATGATCATCCGGGCGACCCAGAAGAAGATGATGTCGTAGCCGGTGACCAGCACGCTGCTGGGCAGGTAGAGGTTGTAGTCGTCGGTGGCGGCCTCGCCTTGTTCAGGCCAGCCCATGGTGCTGAACGGCACCAGCGCCGACGAGTACCAGGTGTCCAGCACGTCTTCGTCGCGTGTCAGCACCTTGCCGGCGCCGGCCTGGGCCTGGGCGTCTTCGAGACAACGCGCCACGTAGACCTGGCCCTGCTCGTCGTACCAGGCCGGGATCTGGTGGCCCCACCAGAGCTGGCGGCTGATGCACCAGTCCTGGATGTTGTTCATCCACTGGTTGTAGGTGTTGACCCAGTTCTCGGGCACAAACGTCACCTCGCCCGACTGCACGGCGGCAATGGCCTTGTCGGCGATCGAGGTACCACTGGTGTTGTGTTCATTGCCCTTGGAGGTCATGGCCACGAACCACTGGTCGGTCAGCATGGGCTCGATCACCTGGCCGGTGCGGGCGCAGCGCGGCACCATGAGCTTGTGTTTCTTGACCTCGACCAGCAGGCCCTCGGCCTCCAGCTGGGCGACGATCTGCTTGCGCGCGACGAAGCGGTCCAGGCTCACGTAGGCGGTCGGGATGTCAGACGCTTCGGCGGCAGACACCTTGGCCTCCAGGCTGAAGATGGTCAACATGGCCAGGCCGTGGCGCTGGCCCACCTGGTAGTCGTTCGGGTCGTGGGCCGGTGTGACCTTGACCACGCCGGTGCCGAAGGCCTTGTCCACATACGCGTCGGCGATCACGGGCACGAGGCGGCCGGTGATCGGCAGCTTGACCTGCTTCCCGATCAGGTGGGCGTAGCGTTCGTCTTCCGGGTGCACCATCACGGCGGTGTCACCGAGCATGGTCTCGGGGCGCGTGGTGGCGACCACCAGCGACTCGGTGGAGCCGTCCACGGGGTAGCGGATGTGCCAGAGCGAACCGTCTTCCTCCTCGCTCTCCACTTCGAGGTCCGACACGGCCGACATCAGCACCGGGTCCCAGTTCACCAGCCGCTTGCCGCGGTAGATCAGGCCCTGCTGGTACAGCTTCACGAAGGTGTCGGTGACGACCTTGCTCAGCTTGTCGTCCATGGTGAAGTACTCGCGGCTCCAGTCCACGCTGTCACCCATGCGGCGCATCTGTGTGGTGATGGTGTTGCCACTCTGCTCTTTCCACTCCCACACCTTGGCGACGAAATTCTTGCGGCCCAGGTCGTGGCGGCTGAGCTTCTGCTCCTGCAGCTGGCGCTCCACCACGATCTGCGTGGCGATGCCGGCGTGGTCGGTGCCGGGCACCCACGCGGTGTTGAAGCCGCTCATGCGGTGGTAGCGCGTCAGCGAGTCCATGATGGTCTGGTTGAACGCGTGGCCCATGTGCAGCGTGCCCGTCACGTTGGGCGGCGGCAGCTGGATCGCGAAGTTCTTGCCCTGCGCGGCGGCCTCGGCGCTGGGGGCGGAGGTGCCCCGGAAACCGGCCACGCCGTAGCCGCGTTGCTCCCACTCCGGCCCCCAGTGGGCTTCGAGCGCGGCGGGCTCGAACGATTTGGAGAGCGATTGCAGGCCGGGTTGGAGCAGGGTGTCAGACATGGGGGTGGGCGCAAAAAGTGCAACGGCGCCCCGCAGGGCGCCGTCAGGGAAAGCTCGGGAAGTCCCTGATTTTATTCGAGGGGCTGGCGGGCGGCGGCGATGCACTCGGCAAGCACGCGCGCGTCGCCCACCTGGTTGGCCAGCAGCAGGATCAGGCGGGCGTTGAGCAGCTCGGACGATTCGCGGCTCAGGCCCTGGTGGGCGTCGAGCAGCTGCTCGTAGAAGCCATCGGCGTCCTGGAGGTTCGGGGTGGTTTTCATGGTGTGTCCAATGGGTTCAGCGCAGGCCGAGTGAGCGTTCGATGGCGGCGACCAGCCGGCCGTCCACCGCCTCGCCGGTGGCGGCCAGGTAGCCGTCGGGCCGCACCAGCGCCCAGGCGTGGCCGAACACATGGCAGGCGCCCTGCAGGTGGCCCTTGGGGTCGAGCACGTGTTCCACACACTGCGAGCGACCCTCTGTTGGCACCACCTGCACCGCGCGCAGCGGTGCGTCGGCGCACAGGCGGCGCACCCGCTGCAGCGCCGCGGCGGGCTGGTCGCCGAACACCAGCAGCAGCAGGTCGCCATGCGCCCAGTCGAGCAGGCGGTTGACCGTGCCTTCGCCGCCGTCGGCCCAGGTGAAGCGCACGTTCTGCACGCTCTGGCCGGCCGCGCTGCGGCCACGGTCTGTGTGGGCGTAGGTGCAGGCACCGGAGCCGCTGTAGGGGTTGGCCACGGCCATGCGGCCGGTGTTGACCATGGGGCGCGCGAAGGGGAATTGTTTGGCCAGGCCGATCACGGCGTGGCGGAACACACGCTCGATTCCGTCGGCCGGGCGCAGGAAACGCGCGGTGCGGTGCGTGACGCGCACGTTCTCGCGGGCTGCCTCCAGCCGCTCGTCGTTGAAGCTCTCCAGCAGGCTGGGGTGCGCCTTGCCCTGCAGCACGGCGGCGAGTTTCCAGGCCAGGTTGTCGGCGTCGGACACGCCGGTGTTGCCGCCGCGCGCGCCAAAGGGGCTGACGACCTTGGCCGAGTCGCCCATGAAGAACACGCGACCCTCGCGCATGCGGTGCACGCACTCGCTGCGGTAGGCGTAGGGACCGACCCAGACGATCTCGACACCCGCGTCGGGGCCGAACTGGCGCGCCAGCCGCTCGCGCACCACGTCTTCGCGGCTCACGTGTTCGGGGTCGGCGTTGGGCGCCATCTGGTAGTCGATGCGCCAGACGTCGTCGGCCATCAGGTGCTGCCAGACGGCGCGGTTCTCGTTGAACGGGGCTTCGACCCAGGTGTGGCGCTCGACCGGTGGCTGTTTCGTGAAGCGCACGTCGGCGATGCACCAGCGGTCGTCGCCGCGCTTGGTGTCGGCGGGGATCTGCAGCCACTTGCGCAGTGGGCTGTTGGAGCCGGTGGCGTCGATCACGTGCTCGGCTTCGATGCGGTAGCTGCCGGCGGGGGTGTCGACGGTGAGCGTGGCGTACTGGTCGTTCTGCTCGAAGGCGGTGAGGCGGTTTTGCCAGCGCAACTCGACCGCGCCCAGCGCCTGGATGCGGTCCACGAGGTAGCCCTCGATGTAGAACTGCTGGATGTTGATGAAGGCGGGCTGGCTGGAGAGGTGGAAGTTGCCCTGCTGGCGCAGGTCGAAGCTGTAGACCTCGTCGTCGCCGGCGAAGGTGCGGCCCACGCTCCACTGGATGCCTTTGGCCGCGATGCGCTCGAAGATGCCGAGGCGCTCGAAGATTTCGAGCGATTTCTGGGTGTAGCAGATGCCGCGCGACGAGGCGCCTTTGACGCCGACGGTGTTGTCTTCGTCGAGCAGCACGGCTTGCACGCCGAGGCGCGAGAGCGAGCAGGCGAGGGTGAGACCGGTGATGCCGCCGCCGACGATGACCACCGGGTGTCTGGTGGTCTGTTCGCTGCTGAGTTCGGGTGGCGGGACGAAGGGGTATTCGGGCAGCACGTAGCCGCTGCCCTGGGTGAACTCGTAGCTGTTGGTGTGGGCTGCTTCTTTGTATGTGTTGTGCTGCATCTTTGTCGTCCTCTGTCTTGTTTGGCTGGTTCAGGTTTCGCTCATCTTTCTCGCGGGCTCGGTAGGGCATGGCGCTCTGCTCCGCTCATGTCCCCCGGCTTGGCTGCGCCGTGCCTCCTCCTTTACTTCGCTGCGCAGAGCGCCATGCCCTACCGAGCCACCACATGTGGTTGAGCGGACGGGTACCCAACGTGTGCGCGCCAAAGAGGTCTGCGGCGGCCGGGGTGACCGGCGCAGCGAGGTAAAGGAGGAGACAACGGCGAAGCCGTTGGCGGGGGACACGAGCGGAGCCGGTCACCCCGGCCGCCGCAGACCGGAGTAATGCCAACGGCAAGGTCAATGCCAACCCACATCGGGTCAAGCCAAAGAACGACCCACAAACTCAGGCCGGTCGTTCTGCTGCGGCTTCAACGGCGCAGACGACTTGCCCTCGGCCCGCTCGCGCCGCCACTGCTCCTTGCGTGCGTTCCACTCCGCCAGCCTCGCGTGCGCCGTCTTGCTCTCCTGCAGCATCTCGAACTCATCCGCCAGCTGCGCGGTCAGCTCCATCCGGATGCCGTTCGGGTCAAAGAAATAGATGCTCTTGAAGATGTGGTGGTCCGTCACGCCCAGCACCTCCACACCGTGCGCCTGCAGCCGCACCTTGGTGTTTTCCAGCTCCTGCACCGTGTTCACGCGGAAACTGATGTGGTTCACCCACTTCGGCGTGTTCGGGCTCGGCAGCGCGGCCTCATCGTCGCCCAGGTCGAAAAAGGCGATGAACGAACCATCTTGCAGGCGGAAAAAGAAGTGCGTGTACGGGCAGTACTCGCCCGTGCTGGGCACCACGTCGCTCTGGATGATGTGGTACAGCGGCAAACCCAGGATGTCCTCGTAGAAGCGGCGCGTTTCCTCGGCGTCCTTGGCCCGGTAGGCGTAGTGGTGCAGCTGCTGAACGGCGGCGGGCGGGGGCAGGGCGGTGTTCATGGTGTGTCTCCTGTGATTCAACGGAGCATAACGAATTTATCTAAACGAAATTCTTTGCTGGCCGGTGTCCGCGCCAGTTTGAGGGTTTCCCGAGGGCTTGTCGATGGCGCTGCGAACGGTTATCAGTTGGGTGCTGCCCATAGCCTCGCGCAATGCTGCGCATAGCCCAGAACAATTGACGGCCCTCCGCGAACGGGCGTAAGGTGACCCTCGTCTCAGCGGGTCCGGCCTGTGTTTGGGCGGCCTCGCTGGGCGTTGTTCCACCCACGACAAGGAGATAGACCCATGGCCGCATTGAAAGGCTCGAAAACCGAGCAGTGCCTGAAAGACGCCTTCGCGGGCGAATCGCAGGCCAACCGCCGTTACCTGTATTTCGCCAACAAGGCCGACATCGAGGGCCAGAACGACGTGGCGGCTCTGTTCCGCTCCACCGCCGAAGGCGAGACTGGCCACGCCCACGGCCATCTGGAGTTCCTGGAGCAGTCCGGCGACCCGGCGACCGGCCTGCCCATTGGCTCGACCCGCAACAACCTCGCCTCCGCCGTGGCCGGCGAAACCCACGAGTACACCGACATGTACCCCGGCATGGCCAAGACCGCGCGCGACGAAGGTTTTGACGAGGTGGCCGACTGGTTCGAGACCCTGGCCAAGGCCGAGCGCTCGCACGCGAACCGGTATCAAAAAGCGCTCAACGAGCTGGTGGACTGATTGACTGGAACACCCCCGCCGCGCTGCGCGCGACCCCCTCAAGGGGGCAACGCTGGCGGCCCGGCGGAGCCGGTTCCGCGGCGTTCTGAGACTTCTCTCCGGACGCCGTTTTTGAAAGCGCTTTTTATTTTCTGAGCGCTTTCAAAAACCCACGATCCAACCCGCACAGACGAGGAGACGAGACATGGCCACCGAAGGCAACCTGCAGGCGCCCACGCGCCATGCGCTCGACTGGAAGAACCCCGACTTCTACGACGAAGAGAAGTGCTTGGTCGAGCTGGAGCGCATCTTCGACATCTGCCACGGTTGCCGCCGCTGCGTGAGCCTCTGCGGGTCGTTCCCCACGCTGTTCGACCTGGTGGACAACAGCGAGTCGCTGGAGGTCGATGGCGTGGCCAAGCAGGACTACTGGAAGGTGGTGGACCAGTGCTACATGTGCGACCTCTGCTACATGACCAAGTGCCCCTACACGCCGCCGCACGAGTGGAACCTCGATTTCCCTCACACCATGTTGCGCGCCAAGGCGATCAAGTTCAAGAAGGGTGAGGTCAAGCTCAGCGAGAGGCTGCTGGCCTCGACCGATCTGCACGGCAGCTTCGCCGGCATCCCCATCGTGGTCCAGGTCGCCAACGCGGTGAACAAGACCCAGTTCGCGCGCGGCGTGATGGAGAACGTGTTCGGCGTCGACAAGGACGCCTGGCTGCCCGAGCTGGCGACCAAGAAGTTCCGCTCGGGCACGCCAGCCGCCCAGGCGTCGAAGGTGGTGGACGGCGAAAAAACGCCCGGCAAGGTCGCGATCTTCTCCACCTGCTACATCAACTACAACGAGCCCGGCATCGGCCTGGACCTGCTCAAGATCCTCGACCACAACGAGATCCCGTACACCCTCGTCGAGAAAGAAAAATGCTGCGGCATGCCCAAGCTGGAGCTGGGCGATCTTGACTCGGTGCAGGCCAGCCAAGCCGCCAACATCCCGGTGCTCGCGAAGTACGCGAAAGACGGTTTCGCCATCCTCGCCGCCGTGCCCAGCTGCGCGCTGATGTTCAAGCAGGAAATCCCGCTCATGTTCCCGGACGACGCCGACACGCAGCTCGTCAAGGAACACATGTGGGACCCGTTCGAGTACCTGATGGCGCGCAAGCGCGACGGCCTGCTGAAGACCGAATTCCCGCAGAAGCTGGGCAACGTGAGCTACCAGATCCCCTGCCACGGCCGGGTGCAGAACATCGGCCGAAAGACCGAAGAGATGCTCAAGATGGTCCCCGACACCACGGTCAACACCATCGAACGCTGCTCCGGCCACGCCGGCACCTTCGGCGTGAAGAAGGCCTACCACCAGCAGGCCATGAAGATCGGCAAGCCCGTGTTCAAGGCCATGGCCACCATGAAGGACGGCGCGAAGCCCGACTACATCAGCTCCGACTGCCCGCTCGGCGGCCACCACATCGCCCAGGGCTTCGAGGTCAACGGCCTGGGTGCGCCGGAGCTGCAGCACCCCTTGTCGTTGGTCGCCAAAGCCTACGGTTTGAAATGACCCCCACGCTCCGCCGCTGCGCGGGTCGCTGCCCCCGAAGGGGGCGCGTTTCGCCTTGGGGCGGCCCGGCGGCAAAACCCTGAAAGACCACCATGCAACTCACCGGACACATCACCCCCGACAGCCTCATGGGCCTGGAGGCCTACAGCAAGTGGCGCAAGACCCACAAGCCCGAGGTCATCGCCCACCGCAAGCTGCGCAGCGTGCAGCTCGGCGAACACCTCAACCTGCAGTTCGAGAGCGAGACCACCATCCGCTACCAGATCCAGGAGATGCTGCGCATCGAGAAGATCTTCGAGGAAGAGGGCATCCAGCAGGAGATCGACGCCTACGCGCCGCTGGTGCCCGACGGCGGCAACTGGAAAGGCACGTTGATGATCGAATACACCGACGTCAACGAACGCAAGCGCGAGCTGGCCCGCCTCATCGGCGTGGAAGACCGCCTGTTTGTCGAGGTCGAAGGCATGGCCCGCGTCTATGCGATTGCGGATGAAGACCTCGACCGCGAGAACGATGAGAAGACCAGCGCGGTCCACTTCGTGCGCTTCGAGTTCACGCCCGCCATGCGCGCCGCCATCCAGGCCGGCGCGGCCGTCAAGCTGGGCTGTGACCACACCCACTACCCCGCGCACGTGCAGATTGGGCCGGAGACGCTGGCGAGCCTGGCGGGGGATTTGAAGTAGGCGCCCTCAGCCGGGGGAAGGCATCCCCCAGCGGACCCAGTCGAGGCCGGTGGGGGCTTCAATGCACAAGGGCCGGCCGGTGTGCGGGTGGGCCACCGTCAGCGACACCGCGTGCAGCCACATCCGCTGCACCCCCAGCCACGCCGCCACCGCCCGGTTCAGCGGACCTTTGCCGTGCGTCGAATCCCCGATGATGGGGTGCGAGATGTGTTTCATGTGGCGCCGCAACTGGTGGCGCCGGCCAGTCAGCGGTTGCAGTTCCACCAGCGCGCAGCGCAAGGTCTCGAAGCCGCCGAAGGCCAGCGGCCACTCGTGGCGCTCCAGCGTGCGGTAGCGGGTCTGCGCGTCCTGCAGCTCTTCGCGTTGAGACCGCATGTCGTCGGGCATTCGCTTGAGCGGATGATCGATCAGGCCTTCCTCCGATGGCCAGCCGCGCACCATGGCGTGGTAGGTCTTGCGCAGCCCTTCACCGCTGTCAAACGCCTTGCCCAGCGTGCCCGCGGTGCCCGCGTCCAGCGCGAACAGCAGCACGCCGCTGGTGCCTTTGTCGAGCCGGTGCACCGGCCAGACCGGCTGGCCGATCTGGTCGCGCAGCAGCTGCAGGGCAAAGCGGGTCTCGCCCGCGTCGAGGCCGGTGCGGTGCACCAGCAGGCCCGGGGGTTTGTGCACGGCTGCAAGATAATCGTCCCGATACAGGATTTCCAGCATGTTGTTTCTATTGTCCCCCGCCAAGGCCCTCGACTTCGAGACGCCGGCCCACACCAAGACCCACACCCAGCCGCTGTTCGTCGAGCAGGCGGCGGCGCTGATCGCCGTGCTGCGCGAGAAGTCGCCGTTGCAGGTGTCGGCGTTGATGGATTTGTCCGATCAGCTCGCGGGGCTCAACGTCGCCCGCTACCAGGCCTGGCAGCCGAAGTTCACCGCCAAGAACTCGAAGCAGGCGGTGCTGGCGTTTGACGGCGATGTGTACGGCGGGCTGGACGCGAAGACCCTGAGCGAAGAACAGCTGGGCTGGCTGCAGCAGCACCTGTGCATCCTGAGCGGGCTCTACGGCGTGTTGCGCCCGCTGGACCGCATGCAGCCCTACCGGCTGGAGATGGGCACGCGCCTGCAGACAGAAAAGGGCGCCAACCTCTACCGCTTCTGGGGCAGCCAGGTCTCGGACTACCTGAACCAGCGAGCGCGGGCCGACAAGAGCCCTGTGGTGATCAACCTCGCGAGCGACGAGTATTTCAAGGTGGTGGACCGCAAGGCGTTGAAGCCGCGCGTGGTGACGTGCGTGTTTGAAGAGCGCAAAGGCGAGAAATACCAGATCATCAGCTTCTTCGCCAAGCGCGCGCGCGGCCTGATGGTGCGTTACGCACTGCAGCAGCGCGCCGTGAAGCCCGAGCAGCTCCAGGGCTTTGACCTGGAGGGCTACCGTTATGTGCCCGCCGTGTCCCACCCCGACCGGCTGGTGTTCCGCCGTGAGCAAAAGCCTGCAGGAGCCCTTGCACCATGACCCAGACCGTCACGCCCGAGCTGCGCCAGTGGATCATCGAGCAGTCGTCCGCCGGCTGCCTGCCCGAGGCCGTGCTGGCCTCGATGGTGCAGGCCGGCTGGCGGCCCGAGGTGGCCGAGGCCGCGCTGGAGCAGACCCTGCGCGACCACCTGCAGCAACTGGGCGCGGGCCGGGCGGTGAGCCCTGCGCCCGCCACGGCCGTGCGCGGTGCGGTGGGGGTGAAGGTGCCTGATCTGGCGTTGACCGGTTCGCCGCGCCGCATCGATGCGGGCGACCGCATGGTCGATGTGGTGGTGTCGATGAGCCAGCCGCGCGTGGTGGTGCTCGGCGGCTTGCTGAGCCACGAGGAGTGCGACGGGCTCATCGCGGCCGCTCGCCCGCGCCTGGCCCGCTCGCTCACGGTGCAGACCGCCACCGGTGGCGAAGAGCTGAACCCGGACCGCACCAGCAACGGCATGTTTTTCAACCGGGGCGAGAGCGAGCTGATCCGGCGCCTCGAGGCGCGCATCGCGCACCTGGTGCACTGGCCGATCGAGAACGGCGAGGGCATCCAGGTGCTCAACTACCAGGTGGGCGCCGAGTACAAGCCGCACTACGACTACTTCGACCCGGCCGAGCCGGGCACACCGACCATCCTCAAGCGCGGCGGTCAGCGTGTGGGCACGGTCGTGATGTACCTCAACGAGCCGGCGCGCGGTGGTGGCACCACCTTCCCCGACGTGGGGCTGGAGGTGGCGCCCGTGCGCGGCAGCGCGGTGTTCTTCAGCTACAACCGGCCGCACCCCGGTACCATGAGCCTGCACGGCGGTGCGCCCGTGCTCGAAGGCGAGAAGTGGGTGGCCACCAAGTGGCTGCGCGAACGGGTCTTTGAATGAACGCGCCCCGGGTCGCAAGCCCACCCTGACCCCGTTGCCCCTCCCACCGCCGACCGCCGAGACACCCCCACCGTGAACATGACACCCGACCATTCCCCTCTGGGCAAACCCTCGGCCTACGTCGACCAGTACGACCCCTCGCTGCTGTTCCCGCTGCCGCGCGAACCCAAACGCACCGAGATCGGCATCACCGGCAGCGTGCCATTTCTGGGCGCCGACCTCTGGACCGCGTTCGAGCTGAGCTGGCTCAACCTGAAGGGCAAGCCGCAGGTGGCCATCGCCCACATCACGATCCCCTGCGAGAGCACGCACATCGTCGAGAGCAAGTCGTTCAAGCTCTACCTCAACAGTTTCAACAACACCCGGCTGCAGAGCGCCGACGAGGTGCGCGAACGCATCCGCGACGACGTGAGCGCGGCCATCTGGAGCGGCGGCCCGGTGAAGGCCGGGGCCGGGGTGCGCCTGTTGCTGCCCGAGCTGTTCGACTGCGAGCCGGTCAAGGAGCTCGAAGGACTGTCGATCGACCGGCTCGACGTGGAGTGCGACCGCTACCAGCCCGCCCCCGAGCTGCTGAGTGCCGCGCTGGACGAGAAGCCGGTCGAAGAAACCCTGGTGAGCGACCTGCTCAAGAGCAACTGCCTCGTCACCGGCCAGCCCGACTGGGGCAGCGTGCAGATCCGCTACAGCGGGCCGCAGATCGACCAGGCCGGGCTGCTGCAGTACATCGTGAGTTTCCGCAACCACAACGAGTTCCACGAGCAGTGCGTCGAGCGCATCTACATGGACATCATGGCGCGCTGCAAGCCCGCCAGGCTGATGGTCTACGCGCGCTACACGCGCCGCGGCGGCCTCGACATCAACCCCTGGCGCAGCAGCCACCCGCAGCTGCCGCCGGCGAACGTGCGCATGGCGCGGCAGTAGGGGTTGCTGGCGAGCGGTAGTTCCGTGCAACGCCAGGTCGCGCGGCGCGGGGGCGTCACCTCCGGCGCGACGTGACCCTCACCCAGGATGCGGTGGAACCGGCTCCGCCGGGCCACTCGCATCGCCCCCTTTGAGGGGGTCGCGCGCAGCGCGGCGGGGGTGGGCCATTTCACAACATCTTCTGGATCAGCGCGCCCTTGAACAGCACCGGTCCGGTCGGGCCGGTTTCGCTCGGCACACCGCCCTTGGGCTCGAGGCTGATCGCGAGCGCCGGCACTTCATTCACATCGCGCTGATCGGCCGCGAGCTGCAGCAGCTTCTCCTGGCTCAACACGCCCAGTGAGCGCGGCGCGGCGCCTGGCGGCAGGGCCCAGAGTTGCAGCGACTTGTCGGACGCTTCCTGGTAGCCGCCCACGCGCTGCAGCGTCAGCTTCCGGTTCTTCGGGTCGAAGGTCACCAGCATCGAGGCGCTGGCCTGCTCGTCGTTGAGCACGGCCACGTATTCAATCTGCGGTTGGGCACTGAGCTTCGCTTGCAGCTCGCCGATCTGCGCGCCCAGGTTGTCTTTCAGGCCCACGGCGGTGACCACGGCGAGCACGGTCGCCAGCGCGCCCGCACCGGCCGCGCCACGCCACAGCGCCAGGCTGCGGAACCATCCACCGGCGGTTGTGGCCTTGGCCTCGCGCGCGGCCGCCATTGCAGTCTGCTCGCGCTCGGCCCTGATCAGGTTGTGGATGCGCGTCCACACGGCTGGCGAGGGCTCGGCCTGCGTCTGCAACTCGGTCATGCTGGCCACGCGGCTTTGCCACACCAGCGCGGCCGCCCGCACGGGCGCCCGCTCGCGCGCCAGGGCCTCGAACCGGCGGCGCGCGCCGCCGCGCAGCGTACCGACGGCGTAGGCCGCCGCGAGGCGGTCGAGCAGTTCGGGGTGGTGGTGAATGTTCATGGACAAGCTTCAGTTTTTCATGGCGCCGCAGCACCAACCGCACCGCAAGAAGCGACGCCGCCCGGGGGCACAACCGGCCAGCGAGCGGTCCAACCCAAGGGCACCGCCGGGCCGGCTTTGCCGGACGGCCAGTGCCGCCCCCCTAGAGGGGGGTGACGCGAAGCGGCGCGGGGGGTGTTCATGCAAACCTCGCCATACAGATGCGCAGCTGGTCCAGCCCGCGCCGGATCCAGGTCTTGACCGTGCCCAGCGGCAGCTTGAGCTGCTCGGACAGCTCGCCGTGGCTCAGGTCGCGCAGGTAGGCCAGGCTCACCACCTCGCGCTGCTTGTTCTCCAGCCGCCCCAGGCACTGGTGCAGCGCCCAGGCCTGCTGGCTGGCGAGGCTGGTGTCCATGGGGTTGGGCGAGTCGCCCGCGAGCGTGTCGGCCATGTCATCGTCGATCTCGTCGCGCAGGTGCTCGCGGTCGGCCTTGCGGCGGCGCAGCAGGTCGAGCGAGCGGCTGCGCACGATCAGCCCCAGCCAGGCCATGGGCGGGCTCAGGCTCGCGCGGTAGTCGGGCGCGTTGCGCCAGATCTGCAGAAAGCTGTCTTGCAGCGCGTCTTCGGCCCACTCGTTCTTGCCGAGCACGCGCAGCGCCAGCCCGTAGAGCTTGCCCGAGGTCAGGTCGTAGAGCGCCTTCAGGGCGAGCTCGTCGCGCTGGGCGACGCGATCGATCAGGGTCATCAGGGTCTGGTCGGCGTCCATGGGGGGGATTGAGCGCGGGCGGTGTGATCAGTAGGTGCTGCCGGATTCGAACTGCACGCGCCGTGCTTTGCGTGGCTGCACCTGGGTCGGCACGTTCAAGGCGGTGACGGCCTGCACCTGCACGGTGATGGCGGCCTGGTCGACCAACTGGTCGGGGTGCCAGACCCGCAGGCGCATGGCGCCCTCGGGCACCTCGGCCAACGTGGCCACGCCGGTGTCCGAGGTTTTTGTGGCCCATGGCGAGGGCGAGACGTAGACAAACCCGCGCATGGAGCCGTGCAGGTGGCAGCCCAGCTGGACCGGGCCAGCCTTGTCCAGGGTCACCTCGGCGCTGGGTGGGTTCTGTCCTTGCACACGACCGGCCAGGCGGAGCTCAAAGCCGTAGGTGCCGCTGGCCACCAGGCCGGCGGCACCGCCGCGCACGTGGTGGTCCCAGCGGTCGAGGTTGGCGAACTTCACGCGCGAGCCCTCCGGCACCACGCTCACCGCCGGATGGAACTGCATCTTTTCTTGCGTGATGGTGGGGCTGGTGGGTTGCAGGGCCGGCATGGGTTGGCCCGCCGCCGGTTCGAGCACCACCACCGCATCGGGCAGGGGCTTGCCGTCGCGGGCCAGCACGGTGACTTGCACCGAGGCGGCCTGGGCCGTTTGAAGGCCTGCCGCCAGGCAGAGGGCCACGAGGGAGGGCTTGCGCATGGGTTCTCCAGTGTTCAGTTAACGGACGTTGACCACGTCCCGGTGCATCGGGGCCAGCAGGGCCAGCAGCTGATTCTGCCGGGTAAACGGAATCCCGCGTGCGTCCATGCTCTGCTGCAGCACCTCGACCAGGGCGTTGAAGTTTCCGCGGGTGATGTCCATGCTGGCGTGCGCTTCCTTCATGTTCGGGCCCTTGTAGACGCAGGGACCGCCCGAGAGCTGGCAGACCTGATCGGTCAGTTGCTTGGCGAGGTTCGCGAGGTTGGTCTCCTTGAACTGCTCGCCGATGCGGGCGTCGGCCTTCAGGCGCACCACGAAGTCGTCCATCAGGGCGCGGATGCCGGCCTGCTCGCCGAAGGCCTGGTAGAGGCCGGCGGCGGGTGCCACGGGGTAGGCCGATGCGGGCGTGACGGCCACCATGGGTTTGTCCATGGCCTGTGCGGCGGCGAGACTGCTGCCGAGGGACAGCAGCGAGAAGGCGGTGAGGGCGATGAGTTTTTTCATGATCGTGATCGTGTCGGTGTGAATGGGTGGGGTCGATGCGCTGCGGTCAGAACGCGATCTGGGCCGAGACGTAGGCACCGGTCTGCTTCTTGTTCTTGGTGGTCGCCGGTACGACGGTGCCGAGGTCCACGTAGGCCAGGGTCAGCGAGACGTTTTTGCTCGGCGCCCAGGCGATGAACACGTCTTTCCAGGCACCGGAGCGCAGGCCGTCGCCCAGGCCGGCGGCGGCGCCCGCCTTCTTCAGCTTGTTGGGCATGGCGCGGTACTCGACGCCCACCGCCAGGTTCTTGCGCAGCAGGTAGGCGACCGACAGCTCGGGCATGAACTGATAACCGTTGTCGGCGCCGCCCAGCGTGGCGCCGTGGCCGAGCAGGCCACCCTGGTTGGCCTTGGTGGCGCGCAGCGTGCCGTTCACCAGAACGCCCTGGGCGAGAAAAAGCTTGGTCGCGCTCACGTACACGTCGGTGCCCGAGCGCTTGGCGCCCAGCGCCTGCAGCGTGCTGTCCAGCCCGGTGGAATCCAGGCGCTTGTGCTGCACGCCCACGGCGATCTGCGGCATCAGCGAATCGCTGTCGAGGATCGCGTCGCCCGCCACGCGGAGCTTGGCGCCGACGATGTTCTGTTTCAGGTGCAGACCGGGCAGGCCCAGCAGCGTACCGGTGATGCCGGTGTCGAAGTCCTGGTGGCCGACCGACAGCTCCACGCGGTCGTGGATGCCCACCGCCACGCCGTAGGCGCTCAGGCCGTAATCCTGCGTTTCGGCGCGGCTCGCGTAGGCCGAGACACCGGTTTCACCGCCGGTGGCCTGGCTGCCGATCACGGCCCAGGGTGAGAGGCCGCCGCCGGCCGCGCCTTCGATGGTGCTCACGCCGCCGGTGAGCAGCAGCTTGCCGGTGTCGGCGTGGGCGGGCGCGGCCAGCAGGGTGCCGAGCACGGTGGCCGTGGTGGCCAGCGCCAGCAGGCCGGTCTTGGGGGTGGGGCGGTGGGAGGCGTGGGGTTGTTTCATGGTGGTTGGAAGGTGGGGCGGTGGGGGAGGATGCAGGCCAGGCGCATTCACCGCACCCGACGGACTCACTACGCAGACCGGTCACCGGCGGATTCAGTGGAGGTCAATTCCCCCGGTTTTTGAGGGTTACTTGAATCCAGTGCGTCGGGCCGCTGCGTATCCGGAAGGTCGGTACCGCAATCCATTGGCCGGCTGTTCGCTCCACTCCACACACCTCAAAGGACCCCACGCCATGTCAAGCATCGTCACCACCCCTTCTTCGGTCATCGCCACCCCCGCCTCTCGCCGTGGCTTCATGCGCAGCTCCGGCGCCCTCTCGGCCGTGGCCGTGGCCCTGCTTGCTGGCAAAGACGTGCTGGCGCAGGGCATGAGCGCCGACGTCTCCAAAGACGTGTCCATCCTCAACGTCGCGCTCGGCCTGGAGCACGAAGCCATCAACGCCTACCAGCTCGGCGCCGGCAGCGGCCTGCTGCAGAAGCCGGTGCTCGACATCGCGGTGCAGTTCCAGGGCCACCACAAAGCCCACCGCGACGCGCTGATCGCCACCATCCAGAAGCTCGGCGGCAACCCGGTCGCCGAGAAGAAACTCGACGATTACGCCAAGGCGCTGAACGCCGGTGCCCTCAAAAGCCAGGGCGACGTGCTCGACCTCGCCGCCCGCCTGGAGCTGGGCGCGATCAACGCCTACCTGGGCGTGATCCCCTCGCTGGGCAACAAGGACCTGGCCAAGGTGGCCGCGCGCCTGGCCGCCGACGAGACCATGCACTTCACCGTGCTGACCAGCGCCCTGGGCCGTCCGCTGCCCGCCGGCGCCCTGTCGTTCGGTGCCTGAAGATGCGCGCCGGTGCACTGGCCGGTTGGTCGCTCGCGCTGCTCGCCAGCGCGGGCGCACCGTGGGCCCACGCCCAGGGCGGTGACGCCGTGAAAGGCCGGCAGCTGTTCGAGTCGCGCTGCGTCGGCTGCCACAGCCTCGATCAACACCGCGTCGGCCCCGCGCTGGGCACTGTGGCCGGCCGCGCCGCCGGCAAGGCGCCGGGCTACACCTACTCGCCCGCCCTGGCCCAGGCCACCCACGTGTGGACCGGCGACCAGCTGCGGGCCTGGCTCACCGACCCGGAAGCGCTGGTGCCCGGCCAAGCCATGGGTTACAGCCTGTCGCAGGCGGACGACCGCCGCGACGTGGTCGCTTTTCTCCAGTCGCTGGCCCAGGCCCGCCCGGCCCAGTGACCCTCTTTTTCTCAACCACCCAGGAAACCACCATGTCCCTCCGCACCGCTTCCCTCACCACGCTCGCCACCGGCGCCGTGCTCGCCCTCTCCGCCTGCGCCACCGGCGGCCCGGCCATGGCGCCGAAAATGGCCAGCTTCTCGCAGGATGGCCTGCCCGCCGCCGTGCAGGTGCCCGCCGGCCACAAGGTCGCGATGGAAACCGTGGGCGTGGGCCAGATCACCTACGAGTGCCGCGCCAAGAAAGACATGGCCGGCCAGTTTGAGTGGGTCTTCGTGGGCCCCGACGCCAAGCTGATGGACCGCATGGGCCAACAGGTCGGCAAGTACTACGGCCCGCCCGCCACCTGGGAAAGCATGGACGGCTCCAAGCTCACCGCCACCCAGCTCGCCGTGGCGCCCGCCATGGCCGGCAGCATCCCGCTGCAACTGGTGAAAGCCAACCCCGCCATGGGCATGGGCGCGATGCAGGGCGTGAGCCACATCCAGCGCGTGGCCACCAAGGGCGGTGTGGCCCCAGCCATGGCCTGCGACGCGGCTTCGATGGGCAGCAAGCAGATCGTCAACTACCAGGCCGACTACATCTTCTGGCGGCCGGTGTAACACCCCCCGCGCCGCTTCGCGTCACCCCCCTCCAGGGGGGCGGCACTGGCCGTCCGGCAAAGCCGGCCCGTCGGTGCCCTTGGATTGGCGTTGCTGCTTGCGCAGGGGTTCCTTCTGAGGAAGTCCTGGTCGTCTGACCTCAGATCGAGCGGCAGAAACCTTCCAGCAGGTTGACCGCGTTGACGCCGACCTCGGCCACCGCGTAACCGCCTTCGAAGACGAACACCGTGGGCACGCCGGCCGCCGCGAGCAGGCGGCCCACGGTGTCGTAGTCCTCGCTCTTGAGGGTGAAGCCCGAGATCGGGTCGCCCTCGAAGGTGTCCAGCCCCATGGGCACCACCAGCGCATCGGCGTTGAAGTCGTCGATCGCGTCGATGGCAGTGTCCAGCGCGGCGCACCAGGCCTCGAAACCGGTGCCGCGCGGCAGCGGCAGGTTGAGGTTGAAGCCTTCTCCCGCGCCGGCACCGCGCTCGTCGGCATGGCCGAGGAAGAAGGGGTACTCGGTCGCCGGGTCGCCGTGCACCGAGGCGGTGAACACGTCGGCGCGCTCGTAGAAGATGGTCTGCGTGCCGTTGCCGTGGTGGTAGTCCACGTCCAGCACCGCCACGCGCTGTTTGCCGCCGTCGCGCAAGGCCTGGGCCGCGATGGCCGAGTTGTTCAAAAAGCAGTAACCGCCGAAGAAGTCCGGCCCCGCGTGGTGGCCGGGCGGTCGCGTGAGTGCAAACGCCGCGCGCTCGCCGGCCAGCAGCTCGCGCGCCGCCGCCAGCGCGCAGGCCGCGCCACCGCGCGCCGCCGCCCAGGTGCCCGCCGTCAGCGGCGATCCCGAGTCGTACGAAAACAGGCCGAGGCGCGCCGCGAAGTTCTGCGGCAGCACGTCGGTGCGGAAGGCGTGCCGGTTGCCCAGCGGCCAGACCGAGGGCAGGGCGTCGCGCTGCGCGTTCGCCGGGTCCATCGCCACCCACTCGTCCCACGCGCTGGCGAGGAACTGCGTGTAGCGCGCGTCGTGCACCCGCGCGATGGCGGCGTCCAGCTCGGCGTCGTTCACCTCCGGCGTGTGCAGGCCGCCCAACGAGCGCCGTTGCAGCTCGGCCAGCACATAGTCCAGCCGGGCCGGCACCTCGTGGCAGGGCACCATGCGGCCACGGAACATCTCTTCGCGCCCCTGGTGCAGGGCATGGTGGGGGTTGTGGAAGGTTTTCATCGGCGCAGTGTGTCACGGCGCTCGCCGGCGGTCGAGACCACTTCACTCAGGTGGTGCGGTGCCGGACCGACGGGCGCGGCAGAGCCCACTGTGATGCGTTGCGGCCCATCCCGCGTTCGCCTGCTCCGACCCGCGCCCGCAGCCAGCAACTCGTCGGCCTCGCCGGATGGGTGGCCCTGTGTTTCGCCATCGCCCGGCTGGCTGTTTGGTCCGCCGGTGCGCGCGCCCACCAGCGCCGCCTTCTGGCGCCTCCGGCCGCTGGCGGGCGCGCCTCATCCCACCAGCGCTGGGCTATATTGGCAACAGGAATCGTGGCCCACTGGGGACGTGGGCATCGGCGATGGTGGATGCCTTTGTCTGCTCCCGAGGTGACGGCGATCTATCTGGCGTCCGGCGTCAAAGGATTCGCCGCGTTCCTGGCAGGCTGCCCCACCGCGTGTGGTCACGTTGTCCCGTCGCGCTGAAGTGCCGCATTTGATGCCTCACCCCCTCTTCAAGGAGCCCACCATGTCATCTGGAAAAATCCTCGTCGCCCAGGGCGGCGGCCCCACCGCTGTCATCAACCAGTCGCTCGTGGGCGTGGCGCTGGAGGCGCGGCGCTTCCAGAACGTGAAGCGGGTCTACGGCGCGCGCCACGGCGTGCGCGGCATCGTGGACGAGAACTTCGTCGACCTCACGCAAGAGACCAGCCACAACCTCGAAGCCGTGGCGCGCACGCCGGCCTCGGCCCTGGGCTCCACGCGCGACAAGCCGGACCTGAAGTACTGCCAGGAAATCTTCAAGGTGCTCAAGGCGCACGAGATCGAGCACTTTTTCTACATCGGCGGCAACGACTCGTCGGACACGGTGCGCATCGTGAGCGAAGAGGCGCACAAGGCCAACTACCCGCTGCGTTCGATCCACATCCCGAAAACGATCGACAACGACCTGGTGGGCAACGACCACACGCCGGGCTTCCCCTCGGCGGCGCGTTTCGTGGCGCAGGCCTTTGCCGGGGCGAACCTTGACAACGCGTCGTTGCCCGGCGTCTATGTGGGCGTGGTCATGGGCCGGCACGCCGGCTTCCTCACCGCGGCGTCCGCGCTGGGCAAGAAGTTTCCCGACGACGGCCCGCACCTGATCTACGTGCCCGAGCGGGTGTTCGAGATCCCCAAGTTCCTGGCCGATGTGAAGGCGATGTATGAGCGCCACGGCCGCTGCGTGATCGCGGTGAGCGAGGGCATCCACGACGCCTCGGGCCAGCCCATCATCACCCAGCTGGCCAAGGACGTGGAGAAGGACGCGCACGGCAACGTGCAGCTTTCGGGCACTGGCGCGCTGGCCGACCTGCTGTGCGAGGAGATCAAGAACAGGCTGGGCATCAAGCGCGTGCGCGGCGACACCTTCGGCTACCTGCAGCGCAGCTTCATCGGCTGTGTGTCCGACGTGGACCAGCGCGAGGCGCGCGAGGTGGGCGAAAAGGCGGTGCAGTTCGCCATGTGGGGCAGCGTGGACGGCTCGGTGGCGATCAAGCGCACCGGCTTCTACTCGGCCGACTACGAGCTGCTGCCGCTCGACGCCGTGGCCGGCAAGACGCGCACCATGGAGGACGAATTCATCTCGACCAGCGGCACGGATGTGACCGACGCCTTCCGCCTCTACCTGCGCCCGCTGCTGGGCTCGGACATGCCCGACGCCTACCGCCTGCGCAACAACCCGGTGGCCAAGGTGCTGCGGCCCTGAGCGCGGGCCGATGGAGACACAGCAGCTTCTCGCTGGCGAGGCACGAAGGGCCTTGCGAGCGCTGGCCGGTCACTGACCGCTTCTACCGGCTGCGCATCGTGCCGCCGGGCGGCCTGCTGCGCCGGCGCCACCACCTGCGGCTGACGCGCGACGACCGGGTCTGGCCCGATGATCCTCGCGCTGCGGCGTCGGTCCACGCTCTGGAGAGCCGGCTGGCCGCCGTGCGCGCCGGGCTGTCCCCGATCGACGCGCTGTCGCTGAGCGAACTGATGGACGGTTCGGGCGGCGTGCCCCGGTCCTGACCTGGGTCAAGGGCGGCGCGGCCCGCGGGGCCGACACTCTGCGCCTCCTTCCTCACATCCTGTTCGTCCATGTCGGCATTGCTGCGCCTGTTCCGCTCCTCCGCTTCGGCTGCGCCGCCGCGTTCGAATGCGACCGCGCCCGGGCGCCACAAGCCGCACGAAGACGCGCAGGCGCTGCTGACCGGCACCCTCTTTGTGGCTCTGGGCGTGGTGCTGTTCGGCCACGTGGGGCTGCTCACGGGTGGCACCGCCGGGCTGGCGTTCCTCGTGCACTACGCCACCGGCTGGAGCTTCAGCGCGGTGTTTTTCCTGATCAACCTGCCGTTCTATGCGCTGGCCTGGCAGCGCATGGGCGGGCGTTTCACGGTGAAAACCTTTGCAGCGGTGGCGCTGCTCTCGCTGTGGGTGCACTGGGTGCCGGGCTGGATTCAGATCGGCGCACTGTCGCCCGGCTTCGCGGCCGTGGCCGGCGGCTTGCTGATGGGCGCGGGCATGCTGATGTTGTTCCGGCACCGGGCCAGCCTGGGTGGTTTCAACGTGCTGGTGCTCTACCTGCAGGAGCGGTTTGGCTGGCGCGCGGGCCACCTGCAGATGGCGCTGGACTGCGCCATCGTGCTCGCCGCCTTCTCGGTGCGGGCTCCGCCGCAGATCGCCTGGTCGGTGCTGGGGGCGGTGGTGCTCAACATGACGCTGGCGATCAACCATCGGCCCGGTCGCTACATGGCGGTGTGAGTGGGTCGGCCGGCAAAGCTGGCAGACTCGCGGCCATGTTGTTTCCATCATTTGTTTTCAGTGCGGCGCTGCTGGCGATCGCGGGCAGCGCGACGAGCGCGCAGGATGCCGCCCAACCGGGCTTCCAGTTCCGTGCCGACGGCACCTACGAAGCGCGCGTGACCCGCGTGACCGACGGCGACACGCTGTGGGTCAAGCCGCTGACCGGCGGCAAATACCGCAAGCTGCGCATCGACGGGCTGGACGCGCCGGAGATCTGCCAGGACGGTGGCCCAGCGTCCAAGGCCGCGCTGTCGGCGCGCGTGCTGGAGAAGGTGGTCGTGGTGCGCGAACGCCGCCGCGACGACTACGGCCGCCCGCTGGTGAAGCTGCAATTGGGCGGCGAGGACGTGGCCGGCTGGCTGGTGAGCGAAGGCCAAGCTTGGTCGTACCACTGGCGCCACAGCAACGGCCCCTATGCCGAGCAGGAAGACCAAGCTCGGAAATCACGCAAGGGCCTG
This sequence comes from Hydrogenophaga sp., assembly GCF_018780075.1. GTDB lineage: Bacteria > Pseudomonadota > Gammaproteobacteria > Burkholderiales > Burkholderiaceae_C > Hydrogenophaga. The sequence continues at coordinate 90,874 of NZ_JADMKB010000037.1, read as the reverse complement.
TTTGCCCAGGAGCGGCCCGAAGTGCCGCGCGACTTCCGGCGTCGCAACGGGCCTTGTCCCTGGCCCTGAGTATTCGTCTTGCTTCAGTGTGACTGGCCGCAGACCGCACAACCGGGCTGGCGGGGCAGGGCAACCTGGGTGAACGACAGGTCGCGTCCGTCAATCATCAGCAGCTGCCCGGTCAGGCGCGAACCCATGCCACACATCAGCTTGAGGGCTTCGGCCGCCTGCATGGTGCCGACGATGCCGACCAGCGGCGCGAACACGCCCATGGTGGCGCAGCGCGTTTCTTCCACGTCGCTGGTTTCGGGAAACACGCAGGCGTAGCAGGGTGAGGCCGCATCGCGCGGGTCGTACACGCTGAGCTGTCCGTCCATGCGGATCGCCGCGCCCGACACCAGCGGCACGCCGTGGCGCACACAGGCGCGGTTGACCATGTGGCGGGTGGCGAAGTTGTCGCAGCAGTCGATGACCACGTTCACGTCCGGCAGCAGCCGGTCGAGCAAGGCGTCGTCGGCGCGCTGCACCAGCGCGTTCACCTGGGGGTCGGGGTTGATGGCGGCGATGGCGGCGCGCACGGACTCGGCTTTGGGCATGCCCAGGCGGTCCAGGGTGTGCGCGATCTGGCGCTGCAGGTTGGTTTCATCGACCACGTCGTGGTCCACCACGGTGATGCGGCCCACACCGGCACTGCCGAGGTAGAGCGCCACCGGAGAACCCAGGCCGCCCGCACCGATCACCAGCGCGTGGGACGCCAGCAGCTGTTCCTGACCCTCAATGCCCAGCTCGTTGAGCAGGATGTGGCGCGAGTAGCGCAGGAGTTGCTGGTCGTCCAAGGCCGTGGTCCGTCGCGCTGCGATCAGTTGTCTTTCTTCTCTTCTTCGCGCTCGGTCTGCGTCTTGCTGACCAGCACCGGGCGGCCTTTGAGCTTGTTCAGCGCCTGCTGCAGCTGGAAGTCTTTTTCGCTGCCGAACTCGGGGATCAGGCGCTGGCCGGGGTTCTTCTTGGCCTCGTCTTCCAGGCGCTTGCGGGCGGTTTCGCGGTCCTGCTCGCGCACCTGCTCGGCGGCGCGCTGGGCGTCGGTCATCGGTGTTTCGCCCGGCTTGGCTTCCTTGCCGTTGGTCAGGTGCTTGGTCAGGTCGGCTTCGCGGGTGCGCAGCGCGGCAAACACATTGCCTTCCAGTGTCTCGTCGACCATCACGTCGGGCACGATGCCCTTGGCCTGGATCGACTTGCCGCCCGGGGTGTAGTAGCGCGCGGTGGTGAGCTTGAGACCGGTGTCGGGGCCGAGCGGGCGCACGGTCTGCACCGAGCCCTTGCCGAAGGTCTGGCTGCCCAGGATGGTGCCGCGCTTGTGGTCCTGCAGGGCACCGGCCACGATCTCGCTGGCCGAGGCCGAGCCTTCGTTGACCAGCACGACCATGGGCACGTTCTTCAATGCGCCCTTGGTGGCCTCGGTCAGGCGCTTGATCGGGTCGCTGCCGCCACGGCGCAGGTAGTGCTGGGGCGCGGCGGTGTAGACAAACTTGCTGTCGGCGAGCTGGCCGTTGGTCGAGACCACGGTCACGTTCTCCGGCAGGAACGCGGCCGAGAGCGCCACGGCGGCGTCCAGCAGGCCACCCGGGTCGTTGCGCAGGTCGAGCACCAGGCCCTTGATCTTCGGGTCGGCCTTGTACAGGTCTTCGACCTTCTTGGCGAAGTCTTCGATGGTGCGGTCCTGGAACTGCGACACGCGGACCCAGGCGTAACCGGGCTCGACCATCTTGGTCTTCACGCTCTGGGTCTTGATCTCTTCACGGGTGATCGTGACGGGGAAAGTGCGGTTCTCGTCCTTGCGGAAGATGCTCAGCAGCACCTTGGTGCGCGGCTCGCCGCGCATGAGCTTGACGGCGTCGTTGATGCTCAGGCCCTTGACGGCGGTGTCGTCGATCTTGGTGATCAGGTCGCCCGACTTGAGACCGGCACGGAAAGCGGGGGAGTCTTCGATGGGCGACACCACCTTGACCAGGCCGTCTTCCATGGTGATTTCGATGCCCACGCCGACGAAGCGGCCGCTGGTGCCCTCGCGGAATTCCTTGAACGACTTCTTGTCGAAATACTGGGAATGCGGGTCCAGGCTGGCGACCATGCCCGAAATGGCTTCGGAAATGAGCTTTTTCTCGTCCACAGGCTCCACATAGTCGCTCTTGACCATGCCGAACACGGCGGCGAGCTGCTGCAGCTCTTCCAGTGGCAAAGGGGCCAGCGAACCGCGGGCCACAGCCTGCATCTGCACCGTGGTCAGCGCCCCGGCCACCGCGCCCACGGCGATCCAGCCCGCGATCTTCAGCTTGTGACCCACTTGTTTGCCCATCGAAATACCCCAAAAAAGGACGCCAGCTGGACGGTGACGTCACCGGGCTGGCAAATCAATATACACCTTGGAGCAAGGCCCCTTGATTCGGTTCCTTGCTATCGGCCAACTCAGTGTTTGCCTTGAGCGGCGACCGCTGCGGCGGCCTTCGCGGCGGCTTCGGCGTCGCCCAGGTAGTAGCTCTTGATGGGCTTGAGGTTGGCGTCGAGTTCGTAGACCAGCGGGATGCCGTTGGGGATGTTCAGGTTCACGATGTCGGCGTCGGAGATGCCGTCCAGGTACTTGACCATGGCGCGGATGCTGTTGCCGTGCGCCGCGATGACCACGCGCTGGCCGCTGGTGATGGTGGGGGCGAGCACTTCATTCCAGAACGGCATGACGCGGGCCACGGTGTCTTTCAGGCACTCGGTCAGCGGCACGGCATCGGCCGGGAGACCGGCGTAGCGGCGGTCGCTGCGCTCGCTGCGCGGGTCGGTGGCCTCCAGGGCCGGCGGCGGCGTGTCGTAGCTGCGGCGCCAGATCAGCACCTGTTCGTCGCCGTACTGCTTGGCCATGTCGGACTTGTTCAGGCCCTGCAGGCCGCCGTAGTGGCGCTCGTTGAGGCGCCAGTCCTTGACCACCGGCAACCAGCTGCGGTCCATCTCGTCCATGGCGAACCAGAGCGTGTGGATGGCGCGCTTGAGCACACTGGTGTAGGCCACGTCAAAGTCGTAGCCCTCGGCCTTGAGCAGCTTGCCGGCCGACATGGCCTGCGAGACGCCGGTGGGCGTGAGGTCCACGTCGGTCCAGCCGGTGAAGCGGTTTTCGAGGTTCCAGGTGGATTCGCCGTGGCGAATCAGGACGAGTTTGTACATGGGGTGGACGGGCGTTAGGGACGAAAAACAGCGCGCGGTGGCCGGATGCCAGCGCGCGCCAGCCACCCATTCTAAAATCCCAGGCTTAACTGGAAAGGTTGCTTGTGAGTTTCTTTATCGACAATTGGATGCTGCTGCTGGTGGCGTTGAGCTCCGGCGCCATGCTGATGTGGCCTGCGTTGGCCTCGGGTGGGGGCGGTGGCGCTGCCGGTGTCACGCCGGCCGAGGTGGTGCAGCTGATGAACCGCGAAAAGGCGGTGGTGGTGGACATTGGCGGGGCCGACGAGTTTGCGGCGGGCCACGTGGTGGGGGCGAAACACCTGCCGTTGGGCGAGCTGGAGGCCAAACTGACCGGCGCCGTGAAAAACAAGGCCACGCCGGTGGTGCTGGTCTGTGCCTCGGGCATGCGTTCCAAGCGTGCCGTGGCGATCGCCAAGAAGCTGGGCTACGAGAACGCCCGCTCGTTGAACGGTGGCATGGGCGCCTGGCGCGCCGCCAATCTGCCGGTGGAGAAGTGATCTCCCCTGCGCCGCTGCGCGGCGTCCCCCAGGGGGACAACGCGGGTGGCCCGGCGTAGCCGGTTCCACCGCGTTCTGTGTGGCGCACGCGCTCCGGTAATGTCTCTTTTGGAGTTTTGAGATGGCCCAAGTCAGAATTTATTCCAGTGACTACTGTCCTTATTGCAGCCGTGCCAAGGCCCTGCTGCAGCAGCGTGGTGTGACCGACTATGAAGAAATCGTGGTCGATGGCAAGCCCGAGCTGCGCGCCCAGATGACGAAGCTCACCGGCCGCACCAGCGTGCCGCAGATCTTTGTGGGGGAGACCCATGTGGGCGGCTGCGACGACCTGCACGCCCTGGACCGCAATGGGGGACTCGTGCCCCTTCTGCAGGCCTGATTTCCCCGGTGGCGTTGCTGAGATAATCGCCGCCAAAGCCCGCTGCGGGACCTCCGTCCCCTGGCGGGTTTCTGCCTTTTTCACCCTTTCAGAAAGCTTTTATGGCCGACCAAGATCCCATCTTCCAGATCCAGCGCGTTTACCTCAAGGAAGCCTCACTGGAGCAGCCCAACTCCCCGGCCATCCTGCTGGAGCAGGAGCAGCCTTCGGTGGACATCCAGCTGGGCGTGGAAGCCAATCCCGTGGCCGACGGTGTGTACGAAATCTGCGTGACCGCCACCGTGCAGACCAAGATCAAGGACAAGACCGTGTTCCTGGTCGAAGCCAAGCAGGCCGGCATCTTCGAAATCCGCCACCTGCCTCAGGACCAGATGGGCCCGATCATGGGCATCGCCTGTCCGCAGATCGTCTATCCCTACCTGCGTGGCAACGTGGCCGACCTGATCCAGCGCGGCGGCTTCCCGCCCGTGCACCTGGCTGAAATCAACTTCCAGGCCATGTACGAGCAGCAGCAGGCCCAGGCGGCCGAAGACGCACCGCGCATCGTCACGCAGTAAGCCTTCTTGGCGGCCCCGTCGATGAACATCGTGGTGCTCGGCGCGGGTGCCTGGGGCACGGCCCTGGCCATCAGCGCCGCCCGCCATCCCGGTCAACCGCACCGGGTCAGCCTCTGGGCGCGCGACGCGGCCCAGGTCGTGGCCATGCGCGCCTCCGGGGAGAACCACCGTTACCTGCCGGGTGTTGTCTTGCCTGCTGGCCTCATGCTGGCAGGCGACGACGGGCAGTGGCCCTCGGACCTGATCAAGACCGCCGACCTGGTGGTGATCGCGACGCCCATGGCGGCGTTGCGGGCCATGCTGGAGCGGCTCGTGGGCGTGCAGGCGCCGGTGGCCTGGTTGTGCAAGGGTTTCGAGGCCTCTGCGGCCGGGAGCGATGCGCCCGGGTTGCTGGGCCATGAAATCCGTGCGCAGGTCGCGCCCGGCCTTCGGGCGGGCGTGCTCAGCGGGCCCAGCTTCGCGCAGGAAGTGGCGCGTGGCCAGCCCACCGCGCTGGTGGCGGCCAGCGAGGACGCCAGCGTGCGCGAGGCGCTGGTGGCCGCTTTTCACGGCCCGTCCCTGCGGATCTATGCCAATGAAGACAGCGTGGGCGTGGAAGTGGGGGGTGCGGTGAAAAACGTGCTTGCCATCGCCACCGGCCTCTGCGACGGTCTGCAGCTCGGGCTCAATGCGCGCGCCGCGCTGATCACGCGTGGACTGGCCGAAATGACACGGCTCGGAATGGCGCTGGGCGCCCGCGCCGACACGTTCATGGGCCTTTCAGGGCTGGGCGATCTGGTGCTCACCGCCACCGGCGACCTGTCCCGCAACCGCAAGGTGGGTCAGTTGCTGGCCCAAGGCATGACGCTGACGCAGGCGGTGGACTCCCTGGGCCACGTGGCCGAAGGTGTCTACAGCGCCCGCACGGTGGTGCACCGAGCCCACCAACTGGGCGTGGACATGCCGATCAGCGAAGGGGTGGTGGCGCTGCTCGACGGTCAACTGAAACCCGAACAAGCCGTCACTGCACTGATGGGGCGCGATCCGACGGACGAGCAATCCCCCTCGCGCCGCGCTTAAGAGCGCGTCACCTCCCAAGGGGGCGATGCGAGTGGACCGGCGTAGCCAGCTCCACCGCACCCAGGATGAATGCATGCCAAGCCGGAGGGGTTTGCGCCAGGGCACCGCGGAAGCGGCTTCGCCGGGCCGCCAGTGCCGCCCCCTTGAGGGGGTGACGGGAGAAGCCCGGCGCGGGGGTGAACCTAGACTTCGAAGTTGTCGATCAAGCGCGTGCGCCCCAGCCGCGCCGCGCCCAGCACCACCAGCGATTGAGGGGTCAGCGCATCGGCCGCCTTCGGCAGCTGCAGATCGGCCCTGCGCCGCACCGTCAGGTAGTCGGGTTGCCAGCCGCGCATCGCCAATGCGCGCATGGCTCGGGCTTCCAGTCCTTCCAGCTGTTCGGGCATGGCGCCCGTTGCGGCCAGGGCGTCGCGGGCCAGCGCGCGCAATGCCAGCGACAGTTGCACCGCCTCGGCGCGTTCGGCCTCGCTCAGGTAGCCGTTGCGCGAACTCAACGCCAGTCCGTCGGCGGCGCGCTGCGTCTCGCCCGCGATGATCTCGACCGGCATGCCGAACTGCTGCACCATGCGCCGGATCACCATCTGCTGCTGGTAGTCCTTCTTGCCAAACAGCGCATGGCGCGGCCCCTTGGCTTCGGAGAACACGCACTGGAACAGCTTCATCACCACGGTGCACACACCGATGAAAAAGCCCGGCCGGAAGTGCCCTTCCAGGATGTCGGCCAGGTCGGCGGGCGGCTGGATCTTGTAGCCCTGCGGTTCGGGGTAGAGCTCCTTCTCGGCCGGCGCAAACACGATGTCGCAACCGGCTTGTTCCAGGCGGTCGCAGTCTGCCTGCAACGTGCGTGGGTAGGTGTCGAAGTCCTCATGGGGCGCAAACTGCAGGCGGTTGACGAAGATGCTGGACACGGTCACGTCACCCAGCGGCTGCGCCGTTCGCACCAGGTCCAGGTGCCCCTCGTGCAGGTTGCCCATGGTCGGAACGAACGCTGGCGAGTTGAACGGCCGCAGCGCGGAGCGGAGGTCTTGGATGGTGTGGACGAGTTGCATAGGAGCGAGGGGAAGTCTTGTCGAGGGGCGCCGCGGAACCGGCTTTGCCGGGCCGCCAGCGCCGCCCCCTTGAGGGTAGCGCCGAAGGCGCTGCGGGGGTGATCCAGCTACCAGGCGTGCAGCGTGTCGTCGGGGAAGCTGCCGTCTTTCACGGCCGCCACGTAGGCGGCCATCGCCTCGCGCACGCTGCTGGCCCCGTCCATGAAATTGCGCACGAACTTCGGGTTCTTCCCGAGGTTGATGCCCAGCATGTCGTGCATCACCAGCACCTGGCCGGCCGTGCCTTTGCCCGCACCGATGCCGATGGTGTGGCAGGTCTTGAGTTCGTTGGTGATCTCCGTGGACACGGCGGCGGGCACCATCTCGAGCACCATCATGGTGGCGCCCGCGTCCTGCAGCTCGGCGGCATGGCGTCTCAACACGAGGGCGGCGGCGTCGCCGCGACCCTGCACGCGGTAGCCACCCAGCGCGTGAACGGTCTGGGGTGTGAGGCCCAGGTGGGCGCACACCGGGATGCCGCGCTCGACCAGGAAACGCACGGTATCGGCCGTCCAGCCGCCCCCTTCGAGCTTGACCATGTGGGCCCCGGCCTGCATCAGCACCGAGGCGCTGCGCAGTGCCTGTTCCTTGCTCTCGTGGTAGCTGCCAAAGGGCAGGTCGCCGATCACCCAGGCCGTGGCCTGCACGCGCAGCATGCCGCGCACCACGCTTTCGGTGTGGTAGCGCATGGTCTCCAGGCTCACCCCCACGGTGCTGGACAGCCCCTGGCAGACCATGCCCAGCGAGTCGCCCACCAGGATGCACTCCACGCCGGCCGCATCGGCCACGGCAGCGAAGGTCGCGTCGTAGGCGGTCAGCATGGTGATTTTCTCGCCGCGGTCGCGCATTTCCTGCAGCCGCGGCAGGCTCACCGGCTTGCGTTGCGGCAACGGCGATGCCGAGGGCAGGGTGCCGTAGGGCGTACCGGTGGCGGGCTGGGCGGTGGGCTGGCTCATGGTGATGTCCCCTCGGCAGGTGGTCGGAATGGGGCGGACTATAGTCCATCCCGTGTGCCCCTTCCCGTTATGCTTCTGCCCATGAAACACCTGTCAGATTTCACCGCGGCCGACCTGGCCGAACTCGCCCGCAGCGACGTGGCACGCGCCCTGGCCGAAGATGTGGGCAGCGGTGACCTCACGGCGGCTCTCGTGGACCGCACGCGATCTGCCGTTGCGCGCATCCTCGCGCGCGAACCCGCCGTGATCTGTGGCGTATCCTGGGTCGAGGCCGCCGTGCTGGCGTGTGACCCCTCGGCGCGGCTGACCTGGCACGTCGGTGAAGGCCAGCGCTGTGTGACCGATCAGGTGGTGCTGGAGATCGAGGGCAACGCCCAGGCGCTGTTGACCGCCGAGCGCACCGCGCTCAACTTCCTGCAGCTGCTCTCGGCGGTGGCCACGAAGACGGCGGTGTTCGTCGATGCCGTCCAGGGCACGCGCGCGGCCATCGTGGACACGCGCAAGACCCTCCCCGGGCTGCGGCTCGCGCAGAAATACGCGGTCAAGACGGGTGGTGGCGTGAACCACCGCATCGGCCTCTACGACGCGGTGCTGATCAAGGAAAATCACATCGCCGCTGCCGGTGGTGTGGGCGCTGTGTTGAAGCGGGTGCAGGACACCGCCCCCCAGGCGCGTTTCGTCGAGATCGAGGTCGAGACCCTGGCGCAGCTGGATGAAGCACTGGATTGCGGGGCGCAGATGGTGCTGCTGGACAACATGGACATCCCCACGCTGCAGGAAGCCGTGCGCCGCAATGCGGGCCGGGCCATCCTTGAAATCTCGGGCGGCGTGAACCTTCAGACCGTGCGCGCCCTGGCGGACACCGGTGTGGACCGCATCTCCATTGGGGCTTTGACCAAGGACGTCAAGGCCATCGATTTTTCCATGCGGATGGAGCAACGCTCATGAGCAACGAAGCGATCATCGACGTCGAATACGAGCAGCCGGCCTGCCCGACGAAACACGCCTGGGCGCGGGTGCCGGTGGAGCCCGGCCCGAAGCAGCGTGCCGAACTCAAGGAGCGCATCCGTGCCCTGCTGAAAGAACGCAACGCGGTCATGGTGTCGCACTACTACGTGCACCCCGACCTGCAGGACCTGGCGGTCGAAACCGGCGGCATTGTGAGCGATTCGCTGGAGATGGCGCGCTTCGGCCGCGACCATGCGGCGCAGACACTGGTGGTCTCGGGCGTGCGCTTCATGGGCGAGACGGCCAAGATCCTGAGCCCGGAAAAAACCGTGCTCATGCCCGATCTGGACGCCAACTGCTCGCTCGACCTAGGCTGCCCCATCGACGAGTTCAGCGCGTTCTGCGATGCCCACCCCGACCGCACCGTGGTGGTCTACGCCAACACCAGCGCCGCGGTGAAGGCGCGCTCCGATTGGCTCGTCACGTCCAGCTGCGCACTCGACATCGTGAAGGCGCTCAAGGACAAGGGCCACAAGATCCTGTGGGCGCCCGACAAGCACCTGGGTGGTTACATCCAGCGCGAAACCGGCGCCGACATGCTGATGTGGAACGGTGCGTGCATCGTTCACGACGAGTTCAAGGCCTTCGAGCTGGAGGCGCTGAAAAAGGAACACCCGAAGGCCAAGGTGCTGGTGCACCCGGAAAGCCCGGCCGACGTGGTGCGACTGGCCGACGCCGTGGGGTCGACTTCGGCCATCCTGAAAGCCGCGCGCGAATTGGATGCCAGCGAATTCATCGTCGCCACCGACAACGGCATGATGCACATGCTGCGCCAGCAGAACCCGGGCAAGGTGTTCATCGAGGCGCCCACGGCGGGCAACAGCGCCACCTGCAAGAGCTGCGCGCACTGCCCCTGGATGGCCATGAACGGGCTGGCCGGTGTGGCGCAGGTGCTGGAAAAAAACCTGAATCAGATCCACGTGGATCCGGCGCTGATCCCGCTTGCCCGCCAGCCCATCGACCGCATGCTGGCGTTCACTGCCGCATTGCGCAACGGTCAGAACGCCGGCGCATTGGTGCCGAACATCGGCGCCGCCTGAAGGCTGTCGGTAGCGCCCATGAAAAAGCCCGCTGGCAGCGGGCTTTTTCATGGGCGTCTGAGGTTCAGAGCGGCACTTTTTTCAGCATTTCCAGACCGATCTTGCCTTCGGCGATTTCGCGCAGGGCGGTCACGCCGGGCTTGTTCTTGCTGTCGATCTTGGGCGCGTGGCCCTGGCTCAGCATGCGGGCACGGTAAGTCGCTGCCAGCACAAGCTGAAAGCGGTTGGGGATCTTTTCCAGACAGTCTTCGACGGTGATGCGTGCCATGTGCGGGCCTCGGTAAATGCGGTGGGGTTCAGAGGATGTTGAGCGCTTTGAAGGTATCGCTGCGGGCGATACGCTGGGCGGCGAACTTGAGCCGCTGGGCATGGACGATGGCCTTGAGGTCAAACAGGGCCCGCTCGAACAACTCGTTGATTATAACGAAGTCGAATTCTTTGGCGTGCGTCATCTCGTGAGCGGCGTTCTGCAGCCGGACTTCGATGACCTCGGCGCTGTCCTCGGCGCGCCGCTCCAGCCGGGAGCGAAGCTCCTCCCAGCTCGGGGGCAGGATGAAGATGAGCACAGCGTTGGGGAAGATGCGTTTGACCTGGATCGCACCCTGGAAATCGATCTCCAGCACCACGTCTGCGCCCTGTGCCATGCGCTGTTCGATGGCCTGCTTGGACGTGCCATAGCGGTTGCCATGCACCAGTGCCCATTCCAGGAAACCGTCCTGCAAGACCATCTGGTCGAAGGTCTCGCGGCTCACAAAGTAGTACTCGCGCCCGTGCAGTTCCTGACCGCGCGGGGGGCGCGTGGTGTGGGAGACCGATGGCACGACGCGTGCGTCGAGCTCCATCAGGGCCTTCACCAAGCTGGATTTGCCTGCCCCACTCGGGGCGGCGACGACAAACAGGTTTCCGGGGTATTCCATGGAATGGCTTATTCGATGTTCTGGACCTGTTCGCGCATCTGTTCGATCAACACCTTCATGTCGACCGAAATGCGGGTCAGTTCCAGGCTGGAGGATTTGGCGCCCATTGTGTTGGCTTCGCGGTGCAGTTCCTGGATCAGGAAGTCCAGCCGTTTGCCGACCTCGCTGCCTTTTTTGATCAGGCGCTCGATTTCTTCCAGGTGGGAATCCAGGCGGGTCAACTCTTCGGCCACGTCGATCCGGATGGCGAAGGCCGTGGCTTCGGTGAGGGCCCTGTCCTGAACGGTTTCGCTGGTGAGGGTGTTGGCGGTGCCACCGGCGGCTGCGCTGGCGTTCAGCGCCTCGTTCCAGCGGTCGATGAACCGCTGGCGCTGTTGCGCGACCAGCTGGGGAATCAGCGGTTGCGCGTCCCGCGCCAGCTGGCGCAACTGCTTCAGTCGGTCCAGCAGCATGTCGGCGAGGCGCTTGCCCTCGCGCTCCCGGGCGGCGACAAAACCGTCCAGGGTGGTCTGGGCCAGTTCCAGCAGGTGCTCGTGCAGGCCGCCGGGCAGGGCTTGCTGGCGCGACGTCAATTGCAGCACCTCGGCGACCGAGAGCGGTGCGGCCTTCGGGCACCAGGCCTGGATGCTGTCCTGCAGCCCCACCAGTCGCTGCAGGTCGGCCACGGAAGGTGGACGCACGGCGCCGTCCGAGCGGCCTTCGATCCAAGCGCGGACTTCCACCTTGCCGCGTTTGAGGCGTGCACCCAGCAGCTCGCGCAGCGCGGGCTCGGTGCCGCGCAAGTCGTCCGACAGCTTGAATGTGAGGTCAAGGAAGCGGCTGTTCACCGAGCGAATTTCCATGCCGAGACCCGGCTGGGCCTCTCCGGCGCTGGCGGCCTGAGGGCCGCCCGACTGGGCTGTGGCGTAGCCGGTCATGCTGTAAACTGCCATTGGACTGGGGCCCGATCCGAGTGAATGGTCCAAAACGAGCGTTCCGGAAACCACCCGAATTATGTCAAAGGTCAAACCTGCTTCCTTGCCACCGGACACCGTCATCGGCGGCTACCGCATTGTGCGCAAGCTGGCGGCAGGGGGATTTGGCGTGGTTTACCTCGCGGTTGACACCGAAGGCCAGCAGGTGGCGGTGAAGGAGTACCTGCCATCGTCCCTGGCCAGTCGTGGGCCGGGTGAGTTGTTGCCACAGGTGCAGCCTGAGAAGCTCTCCCTCTATCGCCTGGGTCTCAAGAGCTTCTTCGAAGAAGGCCGTGCGCTGGCCCAGATCTCCCACCAGTCGGTGGTGAGCGTGCTCAATTTTTTTCGCGAAAACGAAACCGTCTACATGGTGATGAACTACCTGGAGGGGTCTTCCCTGCAGGAATTCATCATCACCGCCCGCGAGCTGAAAAAGCAGAAGGTCTTCCGTGAATCGACCATTCGCTCGCTGTACGACGAGGTCTTGCGGGGGCTGCGCATCGTGCACCAGCACAAGATGCTGCATCTGGACATCAAGCCCGCCAACATCTTCGTGACCGACGACAACCGCGCGGTGCTGATCGACTTCGGCGCAGCGCGCGAGGTGCTGAGCAAGGAAGGCAACTTCATTCGTCCCATGTACACGCCCGGCTTCGCCGCGCCCGAGATGTACCGGCGCGATTCGAGCATGGGCCCATGGACGGACATCTACGCCATTGGAGCCTGCATCTACGCCAGCATGCAGGGTTACCCGCCCAACGACGCACCGCAACGGCTGGAGAAAGACCGGCTGTCGCTCGCACTCTCCCGCTTGCGCGGTGTCTATTCCGACAACCTGATCGAGGTGGTGGAATGGTGCATGTCGCTGGACCCGTTGTCGCGCCCGCAGTCGGTGTTTGCTCTGCAGAAAGAGCTCAGCCGCGAGACCGAACGCAGTTACACCAAACTGACCGTGGCCGAGAAGATGCGGCTGCAGTTTGACAACATCGTCTCCGACAACAAGAAATCACCGCGCAAATCGACCGTGGCCGGCACGAAGTTCAAATGAAGTTTTCGGTTTACCAGATCAGCCGTCAGGGAGGCCGTGAGCGCAACGAAGACCGGATGGGCTACGCCTACACGCGCGAGTCCGGACTGTTCGTGCTGGCCGATGGCATGGGTGGACATCCCGAGGGAGCGATGGCGGCCCAGCTGGCTTTGCAGACGTTCTCGGCCTATTTCCAGAAGGCCGCCAACCCGACGGTGCGCGAGGTGCCCGAGTTCCTCTCCAGCGCGTTGATGGCGGCGCACCACCAGATCATCCGTTACGCCGCCGAAAAAGGCATGCTCGACACGCCCCGGACCACGCTCGTGGCGGCCGTGATGGAGCGGGGCAACATGCACTGGGTCCATTGCGGTGACTCCCGCCTCTACTTGGTTCGCAACGGTGAATTGCTCACCCGCACCCGCGATCATTCCTACATGGAGCAGCAGGCCCACCTGGGTCGGGCCACGTCGCACATCAACCGCAACATCCTGTTCACCTGCCTGGGTTCGCCGGCCAAGCCCGTGTTTGACCTGTCCGGTCCGGTGCAGCTGCAGCAGGGTGATCGCGTGCTGCTGTGTTCCGATGGCCTGTGGGGCACGGTGAAGGATTTTGAGATCGCCTCCGAGCTGGCCAACCAGTCGCTGGAGCATGCCGTTCCCGACCTGGTGGAAATGGCGCTCAAGCGCGGTGGACCACGCTGCGACAACGTCACGGTGCTGGCGATGGAGTGGGAAACGCCCGGCGAGTACCAGACCACGCGCATTTCCACCGAAGACATCGAAGACGGTGTGTTCGCTTCCACCATCCAGTCGGGCGTGCTCGACTCGACCATCGAAGACCTGGACGACGAGGCGATCGAACGCTCGATCGCTGAAATCAACGAAGCGATCCGGCGCACCGCTGAAAAGAACGCTTAGGTAGGATCCCCCCGCGCCGCCTGCTGCGTCACCCCCAGGGGCGGTGCGAGCGGCCCGGCGGAGACGGTTCCGCCGCACGCTGGACCTGGCTGCCTTGTGCGCCTGAAGCTCCCCCGCTCATTGATTGTTCAACAGTTTGATAGAGGTTTTCATGACCGTTTCTTCCCGCCCCGGCCAACGGGCCGCCGACGCCCTGCGTCCCGTGCGCATCACCCGCGGGTACACCATCCACGCCGAAGGTTCGGTGCTGATCGAATTCGGCAACACCAAAGTGCTGTGCACCGCTTCGGTGGAAGAAAAAGTGCCGCCGCACAAAAAGGGCAGTGGCGAAGGCTGGGTGACGGCCGAATACGGCATGCTGCCGCGCGCCACCCACACCCGCAGCAGCCGCGAGGCCGCCAAAGGCAAGCAGAGCGGGCGCACGCAGGAGATCCAGCGCCTGATCGGTCGCTCGCTGCGTGCCGTGTTCGACCTGAAGGCCCTGGGTGAACGCACCATTTCGCTCGACTGCGATGTGCTGCAGGCCGACGGCGGCACACGCACCGCCAGCATCACCGGCGCCTTCGTGGCGGCGCAGGATGCGGTGAACAAGCTCCTGGCCGAAGGAAAAATTGTTGCCTCGCCGATCAAGGGCCCCGTGGCCGCCATCTCGGTGGGCCTTCTGGACGGCCAGCCGTTGCTGGACCTGGAGTACGTGGAAGACTCGGTCTGCGACACCGACATGAACGTCGTGATGACCGGCGCCGGGCATTTCGTGGAAGTGCAGGGCACCGCCGAGGGCGTGGCCTTCACGCGTGCGGAGATGGACGCGTTGCTGGCGCTGGCCGAAAAGGGCATCGGCGAACTGGTGGTGCTGCAGAAGCAGGCACTCGCATCATGATGCACCCACGCTCGTCACGTCGTGCGCTCGCTGCCCCCGTGGGGGGCGAGGGCTGGTTTGGCACGGCCCCGCGCTGCGACCGTTCATGAAACTGGTTCTGGCCTCCAACAACAAGGGCAAGCTGTTTGAACTGCAGGCGCTGTTTGCGCCGCTGGGCGTCGAGCTCGTGCGCCAGGCCGATCTGGGCATTCCCGAAGCCCCCGAGCCACACCGTACCTTCATCGAGAACGCGCTGGCCAAGGCGCGCCATGCGGCGCAGGTGAGCGGCCTGCCTGCGCTGGCCGACGACGCCGGGCTGTGTGTGGAGGCCTTCGGTGGGTTGCCTGGTGTGGACACCGCCTACTACGCGACGCAGTTCGGCTACGCCAAGGGCGATGACAACAATGTGCGCGCGCTGCTGGAGCAGATGGACGGTGTGAGCGACCGGCGCGCGGCGCTGGTGAGCACGCTGGTCGCCCTGCGCAGCGCCGACGACCCGGAGCCGTTGGTGGCCTCGGGCCGGGCGCCGGGGCTGATCACGCGAGAACCCATCGGCGAGAACGGCTTTGGGTTCGACCCCGTGATGTTCCTGCCGCAATTCGGTTGCACCTTTGCCCAGTTGAGCGACGAAAAAAAGAACGCCAACAGCCACCGTGGCAAGGCCGCCCAGCAGATGCTGGAACTCATGCGCACGCGCTGGTTTCAACCACCCGAAGCATGAGCGATACACCCCACTGGAGCGACATCCGCCACTGGATGCGCCCGGGCACGCTGCAGCTGCAGGGCCTGCCGCCGCTCTCGCTGTACATCCACCTGCCGTGGTGCCTGAAGAAGTGCCCTTACTGCGACTTCAATTCGCACGAATGGAGCGCCACGTCCGCGCCCGGTCAACCCATGCCGGAGCAGGCGTACCTCGACGCGCTGCGTGCCGACCTGGAGGCGGCCCTGCCGCTGATCTGGGGCCGGCAGGTGCACAGCATCTTCATCGGCGGCGGCACGCCCAGCCTGTTTGCCCCCGAGGCGATCGACCGCTTGCTGGGCGATGTGCGTGCGCTGCTGAAGCTGGATGCCGACGCCGAGATCACGCTCGAAGCCAACCCGGGCACGTTCGAGAAGGACCGCTTCAAGGCCTTCCGCGCGGCGGGCGTCACGCGCCTGTCCATCGGCGTGCAAAGCTTCAACGACGCGCACCTGAAGGCGCTGGGCCGCGTGCACGACCGGGCGCAGGCCATGGCCGCGGTGGAAGAGGCCGCGCAGGCCTTCGACACCTTCAACCTCGACATCATGTACGCGCTGCCGGGGCAGAACCTGGCGCAATGCGAAGACGACATCCGCACCGCGCTTTCGTTCAAGCCGCCGCACATTTCGATCTACCACCTGACCATCGAACCCAACACGGTGTTCGCCAAATTCCCGCCGCAGGTACCGGAAGACGACGACGCCTACGCCATGCTCGACCGCATCACCGAGCTGACGGCCGAGCAGGGTCTGGGGCGCTACGAGGTGTCGGCCTACGCGCGCAACGGGCACCGCTGCTGGCACAACCTGAACTACTGGCAGTTTGGCGACTACCTCGGCATCGGCGCCGGCGCACACAGCAAGCTCAGCTTCGCCCACCGGGTGGTGCGCCAGGTGCGTGCGCGCGAACCGCGCCTGTACATGGACAAGGCGCGCGCGGGCGATGCGGTGGTGAGCGTGGAAGAGGTGGCGCGCAAGGAACTGCCGTTCGAGTACATGCTCAACGCGCTGCGCCTGCGCCACGGTTTCGAGTTGCAGCAGTTCACGGACCGAACCGGTCTGCCGCTCTCCAGCATCCAGCCAGCACTGGACCAGGCGGTGCAGAAGGGCCTGATCGAATCGGCAGGCGGTGTGGTGACCCCGACCGAACGCGGTTTCGATTTTCTCAGCGACCTGCAGGGCCTGTTTCTGTCGAACTGACCTGCTGCCATCGCAGCGTCTGTCCTCTGAAGCCAAAACCCGGCGCGAGACCGGGTTTGCAGTTCTTGGCGGAGAGCAAGACCACCCACTTTGTGTGCCGCCGAAGTGCCGGAAGGCGCCCTCCAATCCTGGCGGCCAGGCCGATTGGCGCTCGTGCAGGAACATGGCGACGAAGGTGCGCCGGGAGTCGCCCAGCGTCGCTACGAACAAGTGAATCTTCAGCGGTTCATCGGCCACCGGCACACGCACGGTGCCGAAGTCGATCTGCAACTGGTGACCGGGTGGTGTCTCGTCGCGCACCGTGGCAACGCTCTGCGCCAGGACCTCGCGTCGAAGGTGTGCCAGGCACGTCCAACGGCGCGAACCTTGAGCGCTTCGCGCTGGAATGTCAGGCCGTTTCGTTCGTTGTGCCGGACACGTGGCGCATCACGTCCATGAACGCCAGCGCGGCCGGCGTGGGGGTTTCGCCCAGGCGGGTCAACATGCCGTAGTCGGGCATGCGGTCGGGCAGTTCAATGGGGATTCGCGTCAGCAGCCCCCGGTTGAAATAGCGCTCGACCAGGGCTTTGGGCTGCAGCGACAGCATGTCGGTGGTCTGCATCATCTCCAGGGCAAACAGGAATGAGGGCGTCTCAACCGTGCCCGAGGTGAGCGTCAGTCCGTTGCGGCCGAAGATGTCATCGGACACCTTGCGCACAGCGGTGGAGGAGGGGTAGAGGATCCAGGGCCAGTGCGACAGCTCTGCCAGGTCCAGATCGGGGGCGCCGCGCAAGGGGTGGTGGGCACCCGCCACCACCTGCATGGGCTCACTGGACAGTCGCTCGTATTGAAACTGGGTGCGCTGGGTCTCATCGGTGAACCGCCCGATCATGAGGTCGATCTTGCGCTCGGCCAGCCAGACCACCAACTGGTCGCTGCTTTGTTCCAGCACCTTCAACACCAGCAACGGGCGCAAGCGCTGAATTTCCGCGACAGAGGCGATCAGCGCATGGGCGGCCGAGCCCGTGATGGCGCCGATCGAAAGGTGACCGTGCCCACCTTGTTTGAGTGCATTGAATTCATCCACGAACTTGCGGTGATCTGCCAATGCGCTGGCGGCGTAGCGCAGCGTGAAAAGGCCCAGCTCGTTGGGGCGCATTCCGCGCGGCAGGCGCTCGAACAGCCGGGCCTCCAGGATCCCTTCGATGTCCATCAGGATCTTGGTGGCCGCGGGTTGCGTGATGTGCATCTGCTCAGCCGTCAAGCGCAGGTTTCGGGCCTGACCCAGGATGTCCAGGAACTGCAGGTGCTTGAAACGCAGGCGCGCGCAGGCTTGTGCAAGGGACACGGGTTTACCCGAATAGGGATCGTGACTCATAAGCATTTGGAATGGATGCTAGCAAAAAAGTCAGTGGACCCGCGGTATCCGCAAACCTAATCTCACGCCTGCATCGGGAGCCCAGAGGCCCGATGGCGCATTCCAGCGCGACCCATCATTCTTATTTGGAGACATTCATGAAATTCAAAGCCATGGCCCTGGCGGCCACGATCCTGGTTGCCATGTCCACACCGGTTGCGGCCCAGATCAAAGAACACGCTTTCAAGGTGGGCATCGGCCTGAGCGATGACCATCCCCAGGCCCTGGCTGTCAAATATTTTGCCGAGCAACTCGCGGCCAAAAGCGGCGGAAAGATGACCGCCAAGCTGTTTGCCAGCGGCACGCTGGGCAACGACGTGAGCATGACCTCGGCGCTGCGCGGCGGTACCCTGGAGATGACGGTGCCGGACAGTTCCACGCTGGTGTCCCTCTCCAAGCCCTTCGGTGTCATCAACCTGCCCCTGACCTTCAACAACGAGCAAGAGGCCGATGCGGTGCTCGACGGCCCGGTGGGCCAGAAGATGCTCGCCAATCTGCCGGAGAAGGGTCTGATCGGTCTGGGCTTCTGGGAAAACGGCTTTCGCCATGTGACCAACTCGCGCCGCCCTATCTCCAAGGCCGAGGACCTGGCCGGCCTCAAGCTGCGCGTGATCCAGAACCCGCTGTTCCTCGACACGTTCGGCGCCCTGGGTGCCAACGCCACGCCGATGGCCTTCACCGAGCTGTACACGGCCATGGAGCAGGGAGCGGTGGACGGTCAGGAGAACCCCCCCGCCACCATTCTGGCCAGCAAGTTCTACGAGGTGCAGAAGCACCTGGTGCTGTCGCGCCACATGTACAGCGCCTGGGTCCTGCTGATGTCCAAGAAGACCTGGGATGGGCTGTCGGTGCAGGAGCAAAAAGTCGTGCAGGACGCCGCCCGTGAGGCCACGCTGTACGAACGCAAGACCATCCGCGCCTTTGGCGACAAGGCGCTGGGCGAGTTGAAGAAGGTGGGCATGCAGGTCACCGAGCTGCCCGCCGCCGAGCAAGCCAAGCTGCGCACCAAACTGCAGCCGGTGTTGGCCAAGTACGCCAAGGAGTTTGGCGAAGACACCACCAAGGAAATGATGGCCGAGCTGGCCAAGGCCCGCACCAAGTAACAGCCTGACGCCATGATCAAGACCCCACGCCGCCCCTTCCGCTCCCGCGAGTGGTTCGCCGACCCGCAGCGGTCGGACATGACCGCGCTCTACCTGGAGCGCTTCATGAACTACGGGCTCACGCCCGAGGAGCTGCGTTCGGGTCGCCCCATCATCGGCATTGCGCAGACCGGCAGCGATCTCTCGCCGTGCAACCGCATCCACCTGGACCTGGCCAAGCGGGTGCGCGACGGCATCCGCGACGCGGGGGGCATCCCGATGGAGTTTCCCGTCCACCCGATCTTCGAGAACTGCCGCCGCCCCACCGCCGCGCTGGACCGCAACCTCGCCTACCTGGGCTTGGTGGAAATTCTGTACGGCTACCCCATCGACGCCGTGGTGCTGACCACGGGCTGCGACAAGACCACCCCCGCGGGTGTGATGGCCGCGTCCACCGTGGACATTCCGGCCATCGTGCTGTCGGGCGGCCCCATGCTGGACGGTTGGCACGACGGCGAGCTGGTGGGATCGGGCACGGTGATCTGGCGCAGCCGCCGCCAGCTGGCGGCGGGCGAGATCGACGAAGAAGCGTTTCTGCAGCGCGCCTGCAGCAGTGCCCCGTCGGCCGGCCACTGCAACACCATGGGCACGGCCTCCACCATGAACGCCGTGGCCGAGGCGCTGGGCCTGTCGTTGCCCGGTTGTGCGGCCATCCCGGCACCGTATCGCGAACGCGGCCAGATGGCCTACGAGACCGGGCGGCGCATCGTGGACATGGCCTACGAAGATTTGCGCCCCTCGCGCATCTTGACGCGTGAGAGCTTCCTCAATGCGTTGTCGGTGGTGAGCTGTGCCGGTGGCTCCAGCAACGCGCAAGTGCACATCATGGCCATGGCCCGCCACGCAGGCGTCGAGCTGAAGGCCCGCGACTGGACTGAGCATGCCTACGACCTGCCACTGCTGCTCAACATGCAGCCGGCCGGCCAGTTCCTCGGCGAGCGCTTCTTCCGCGCCGGTGGTGTGCCGGCCCTGATGTGGGAGCTGCAGCAGGCGGGCAAGCTGCACGGCGATTGCCTCAGCGTCACCGGCCGCAGCATGGCCGAGAACCTGCAAGGCCGCGAAACCCGC
Organism: Hydrogenophaga sp.; assembly: GCF_018780075.1. Lineage (GTDB taxonomy): Bacteria > Pseudomonadota > Gammaproteobacteria > Burkholderiales > Burkholderiaceae_C > Hydrogenophaga. The sequence continues at coordinate 70,845 of NZ_JADMKB010000037.1, read as the reverse complement.
GACCGCGAGGTCATCAAGGCCTTTGATGCGCCGTTGATGGAGAAGGCCGGCTTCCTGGTGTTGAGTGGCAACCTGTTCGATTTCGGCATCCTCAAGACCTCGGTGATCTCGGCGACCTTCCGCGAGCGCTACCTGAACCGTCCGGGGCAGCACGGCATCTTCGAGGCCCGTGCCGTGGTGTTTGAAGGCGGGGACGACTACCACCACCGGATCAACGACCCGGCGCTGAACATCGACGAGGGTTGCATCCTGGTGATGCGCGGCGCCGGTCCCATCGGCTGGCCGGGCTCGGCCGAGGTGGTCAACATGCAGCCCCCCGATGCGCTGATCCGCCGTGGCATCAGCACCTTGCCCACGCTGGGGGATGGCCGCCAGTCCGGCACCGCGGACAGTCCGTCCATTCTCAACGTGTCGCCCGAAAGTGCGGTGGGTGGTGGGCTGAGCTGGCTGTTGAGCGGCGACATCATTCGCGTCGATCTCAACGCGGGAACCTGCGATGCGCTGGTGGCGCCCGAAGAAATCGCACGCCGTCGCCGCGAGCTGCCCGTGCCACCCGTGCCGCCCAGCCATTCGCCCTGGGAGGCGCTGTACCGGGAAAAAACCGGCCAACTCGCCGATGGCGCCACGCTGGATTTCGCGCTGGATTTCCGCCGCATTTCCGAACAGACCCCGCGCCACAACCACTGAACCTGGCCTACGCGGCAGGCCCGCCTGCACCCAGGCGGCGCTGCGGCATGGCCGAAACAACCCATCAATCAAAGGACCTTTCATGAATCCCGTTGTCGCCGCCGCCTGGACCCCTGGCCAGCACCCCTCCCAGATCCTGCCCGATGACGGCGTCGAGGGCACCCTGGTGGGGCGCGTCTGGCTCGGAGGCGCGCAGCCTGGCCCCGCCGTGGTGGTCCTGCGCCCCGATGGCGTGTTCGACCTGAGCACGCACTTCCCGACCATGAGCGCGTTGCTCGACACCGCGCAACCCGCCGACGCTGTGCGACAGATCGCCGGCCAGCGCCTGTGCGGCGTCGATGAGTTGCTGTCCAACAGCCTGCCCGGTCGCCGCGACGCATCGCTGCCCTGGTTGCTGGCGCCCTGTGACCTGCAGGTGGTGAAAGCCGCCGGCGTGACCTTTGCCGCCAGCCTGGTGGAGCGCGTGATCGAAGAGCAGGCCCGTGGCGATGCCAGCCGCGCCCAGCGTCTGCGCCAGCAGGTGACCGAGCTGATCGGCGCGCGCCTGACCGACATCCAGCCGGGCTCGCCGCAGGCCATGGCGTTGAAGGCGCTGTTGCAGGAAAAAGGCCTGTGGTCGCAATACCTGGAGGTGGGCATCGGCCCGGATGCCGAGGTCTTCACCAAGGCGCCGGTGCTGGCATCGGTGGGCTGCGGTGACGACATCGGCATCCGCGCGGATTCGGCCTGGAACAACCCCGAGCCCGAGGTGGTGCTGGCGGTGAACAGCCGCGGCGACATCGTCGGCGCCACGCTGGGCAACGACGTCAACCTGCGCGACATCGAAGGCCGCAGCGCACTGCTGCTGGGCAAAGCCAAGGATAACAACGCTTCCTGTGCCATCGGCCCCTTCATCCGGCTGTTCGACGAAGGCTTTGGTCTGGACCAGGTGCGTGGTGAGACCGTGCACCTGCGCGTGCTCGGTGCCGACGGCTTCGAGCTGCGCGGGATCAACACCATGGCCAGCATCAGCCGCGACCCGGCCGACCTGGTGGCCCAGACGCTGACCGCCCACCAGTACCCGGACGGTTTCATGCTGTTCCTGGGCACGCTGTTCGCCCCCATCGAGGACCGTGACCAGCCCGGTGGCGGCTTCACACACAAGCTGGGCGACGTGGTCACCATCCACAGCGCCTGGCTGGGGGCGCTTCACAACCGCGTGACCCACAGCGAAACGGCGCCGCCCTGGCGCTTCGGCCTGCGCGCCTTCATGGCCAACCTGGCGGCGCGCGGCCTTCTGAACGAAAAAACACGCTGATTCAACCCATCGACGGCGCAGACCTCGAGACGGAGACCCCCATGATCAACCACCTGATCGACCGGTATTGCCGGGTCGTCGAAACACTCATCGCGCTGGCCCTGGCTGTGATGGTGCTGCTCGTTTTTGGCAATGTTGTCCTGCGCTACGTCTTCAACTCGGGGATCGCCATCAGCGAGGAAATGTCGCGCTGGCTGTTTGTGTGGGTCACCTTCATGGGCGCCGTCGTGGCCGTCAAGGAAAAGGCCCACCTCGGCACCGATTTCCTGCTCGTCAGGTTGCCACCCTTTGTGCAGCGCACCTGCCTGGTCATCAGCTACCTGCTGATGCTGTACTGCACCTGGTTGTTGTTCAGTGGCGCGTTGACCCAGACCCTGATCAACGCGGACGTGGAAGCGCCAGTCTCTGGTTTCTCCATGGCCATCTTCTACGCCTCGGGCGTGTTTTTCGCCGTCTCTTCGGGGCTGATGCTGTTGCGTCAGCTCTGGCTGGTGCTGTCGGGCCAGGTGCGTGACGAGGACCTGGTCCACATCCAGGAGTCAGAAGAGTTGACCCAGATCGACGGGCTGCATCTCGATCGCAGCGACACGTACAAGTGACTCGACTTCACGGAGACAACACACCATGACCGTTTTCATCTTTCTGGGCTCGCTGCTGGCCGTCATGGCCATCGGCGTGCCCATTGCCTATGCGCTGCTGGTGTCGGGTGTTGCCCTGATGTGGCACCTGGACCTGTTTGATGCCCAGATCCTGGCGCAGAACGTGATCAACGGTGCCGACTCGTTCCCGCTCCTGGCCGTTCCGTTCTTCATGCTGGCCGGCGAAATCATGAACGTGGGTGGGCTGTCCAGCCGCATCGTCAAGCTCGCGCTCACCCTGGTGGGCCACAAGCGCGGCGGCCTGGGCTTTGTCGCGATCCTGGCGGCCTGCTTGCTGGCCGCGCTGTCGGGCTCGGCCGTGGCCGACACCGCCGCTCTGGCCGCATTGCTGCTCCCCATGATGGTCAAAGCCGGCCACGACAAGGCCCGTGCCGGTGGCCTGATCGCGTCCGCCGGCATCATTGCCCCTGTGATCCCGCCCTCGATCGGTTTCGTGGTGTTTGGCGTGGCCGGCAACGTGTCGATCAGCAAGCTGTTCCTGGCGGGCATCGTGCCGGGCCTGATGATGGGGCTGGCCATTGCCCTGGCCTGGTACGTTGTTTCGCAAACCGAGAACGTCACCCCGCCGCCCAAGGCCACCTCGGCCGAGCGCCTGCAAGCGTTCAAGGAATCGACCTGGGCGCTGTTCCTGCCGGTGATCGTGCTGGTGGGGCTGAAGATGGGCGTGTTCACGCCCACCGAAGCCGCGGTGGTTGCCGCGGTGTATGCGTCGTTGGTGGCCACGCTGGTTTACCGGGAACTGCATTGGCACCAGCTGCGCGAGGTGTTCGTCAGTGCGGCCAAGACCACCGCCGTGATCATGTTCCTCGTGGCGGCGGCCATGGTCAGTGCCTGGCTGATCACGGTGGCCGATATTCCGAAGCAGCTGATTGCACTGCTGGCGCCGCTGCTGGACAGCCCGACGTTGCTGATGATGGCCATCATGGTGCTGGTGATCGCGGTGGGCACGGCCATGGACATGACGCCCACCATCCTGATCCTGACCCCCGTGCTGATGCCGGTGGTCAAGGCCGCCGGCATCGATCCGGTGTACTTCGGTGTGCTGTTCATCATGAACAACGCCATCGGCCTGATCACACCCCCTGTGGGCACGGTGCTCAACGTGGTGGCTGGTGTGGGCAAGATGCGCATGGACGAAGTCACCCGTGGCGTCATCCCCTTCATGACCGCGCAGTTCATCGTGATGTTCCTGATGGTGCTGTTCCCGTCCCTGGTGCTGGTGCCGATGCGTTGGTTCATCAACTGAGCAGCCACTTCGGACCGTGAATTTGGTGACGCAGATGTCGCGACAAGGTCGATCCAGGCCGCACATTTGATGCGCAACGATGGGTTCTTGAAGCAAGACCGAGTCGGCCTGTCTTGGGTGGCCGGCATGCAGGTGGGCGGGGTCACCGCCAGCGACCAGCCATCTGCTGGCCGGCCATCGTGGCGAAGAAGGCCGCTGTTGGAGCCTTGTACCTGTTGAGTCCATCGCCTCACCAGGTGCCACAACGTGCCGCCGCCGACGATGGGCTGGGTGATGGGCAGAAAGCAGAAACGGGCCGCGAGGGCCCGTTTTTCTGGATGTCCTGGCGGAGACGGTGAGATTCGAACTCACGGACCCTTGCGGGTCGGCGGTTTTCAAGACCGCTGGATTAAACCACTCTCCCACGTCTCCGGGGTGGCAGGCATTGTAGCCGCCAGGGCGCTGGTCAAGGGGTGACCGGGCCCGGTTGCAGCATGCCGCGCTGTTCGATGAAACGCACGACCTCGTCGACACCGGCCAGGGTCTTGAGGTTGGTCATCACCCAGGGGCGGCGAGCGGTGTCTGGTCGCATGCGCGCGGTGTCTGCTTTCATGACCTCCAGGTCGGCGCCCACGTGCGGGGCCAGGTCGGTCTTGTTGATGACGAACAGGTCGCTCTTGGTGATGCCGGGGCCGCCCTTGCGCGGGATCTTCTCGCCCGCGGCGACGTCGATCACGTAGATCGTCAGGTCCGAGAGTTCGGGGCTGAAGGTGGCGGCCAGGTTGTCGCCGCCCGATTCGACGAACACGATGTCGGCGTTGGGGAAGTCGCCCAGCATGCGGTCGATGGCTTCGAGGTTGATCGAGCAGTCTTCGCGGATCGCGGTGTGCGGGCAGCCACCGGTCTCCACGCCCATGATGCGTTCGGCCGGCAGCGCGCCGCTGACGGTGAGCAGGCGCTGGTCTTCCTTGGTGTAGATGTCGTTGGTGATGGCGACCAGGTCGTACCGCTCGCGCATGGTCTTGCACAGCATTTCGAGCAGGGTGGTCTTGCCGGAGCCGACGGGGCCGCCGATGCCCACGCGCAGCGGGGGCAGGGTTTTGGTGCGGTTCGGGATGTGGTGCAGGGCGCTCATGGGGCGGGTCTTCAGGAACGGAACAGACGGGAATACTGGGTTTCGTGGCGGGCGCTGAGGATGGCGAGCCCGGGCGTGAAGGCCTGGCGCTCACCGTCTTCGAGCGCCAGGGCATGGTCCGCCGCGGCGGGGATCTCGCGTGCCAGGCGCGCGAGCATGCGTTGCCCGGCGCTCTGGCCCAACGGCACCGACTTGATGGCCGCCTGCACCATGTTCTCGGCCCAGCCGAAGGCGAAACCGAGCAGGCTGTCGCGGGTGCTGGCGCCGCTGCGGGCCGCGGCGCAGGCCATGGCCACCGGGTAGCAGGGCGGGTTCAGGCCGGCGGCCAGCAACTGTTCGAACACGCCCTCGCCGAGCTCACCCAGCGAGCGCGCCCACTCCAGCATCGAGCGGCCCATCTGTTCGGTCTGCAGGCGAAACTCGTGCGTCTCGCGCGTGCTCAGCACCCAGGCGTTGAGCTGGCGGATGCGGGGTTGGTCGCCCGCCTGCCAGGCGGGAATGGCCTGCGCCACCACGGCCAGGTCGCAGCGCGCGAGGCCCAGGTGCAGCTGGTCGACCAGCCAGCCCGCGGCGCTGGCTTCGTCGGTCACGAGCCCGGCATCAACGGCCGCCTCCAGCCCTTCGGAATACGAGAAACCACCCACCGGAAGCGTGGGCGAGGCCAGCCACAGGAGGTGCAGCAGGCCGCCGGCCGCCCGCGTGGGCGGCTCAGCCGTGGTCATGGCCGTGGTGGTCGTGCGGGTGGTGACCGTGGCCCGCGTGGCCATGGCCATGACCCTGGTGGGCATGTCCACCCGCCGGTGCGCTGCCGTGCGCCGCGTAGGCACCGCCCTCGGGCTCGAAGGCTTCGCGCACCTCGGCCACCGTCAGGTGCATGGCGCGCAGCATGTCGGCCAGCACGTGGTCGGGCTCGATCTTGAGGTGATCGGGTTTCAGCTCGATGGGCACGTGCCGGTTGCCCAGGTGGTAGGCGGCACGCATGAGGTCAAACGCGCTGTCGTGCGCATGGCCGTGGCTGTGATCGGTGCAGGCGGTGACCTTGAGCACCACCTGGGGGGCGGCCACCACCCGCAGCAGTGAGCCGTCTTGCGTGATCAGCACGTCGCCGCCGCGCACCACCGTGCCGCGCGGCAGGAACACGCCCACGCTGCGGCCATCGGACGCGGTCGCGTCGAAGCGGCTTTTCTGGCGCACATCCCAGTCCAGTTCCAGGTGCGCGGCGCGGCGCACCAGCACCGGCGCGAGCCCCTGGCCTTGGGGAATGAGCTTGGACACTTGAAGCATGAAAATATGAGCGATAAAGTTTTAAAACAAGAAGTATCGCTGAGCCATGGGCAACTTGCTGGCGGGCTCGCAGGTCAGCAGCACGCCGTCTGCACGCACGGTGTAGCGCTGCGGGTCGATCTCCATCTTGGGCAGGTAGCTGTTGTGCACCATGCTGGCTTTGGTGACACTGCGGCAGCCCTGCACCGCCACGGTGGCTTTTTGCAGGCCGTAGCGCTCGCCCACGCCGGCGCGCAGGCCGGCCTGCGAGACGAAGGTGAGACTGCCCTTGGCCAGCGCGCTGCCGAAGGCGCCGAACTGCGGCCGGTAGTGCACCGGCTGCGGGGTCGGGATGGAGGCGTTCGGGTCGCCCATGGCGGCCAGCGCGATGCTGCCGCCCTTCAAGACCAGGGCGGGTTTGACGCCGAAGAAGGCGGGCTTCCAGACCACCAGGTCGGCCCACTTGCCGACTTCGAGTGAACCGACGATGTGCGAGATGCCGTGTGCGATGGCCGGGTTGATCGTGTATTTGGCGATGTAGCGCTTGGCGCGGAAGTTGTCGTTGCGCGAACTGTCTTCGGGCAGCGAGCCGCGCTGGCTCTTCATCTTGTCGGCCGTCTGCCAGGTGCGGATCACCACCTCGCCGACGCGACCCATGGCCTGGCTGTCGCTGCTCATGATGCTGATGGCGCCTATGTCGTGCAGGATGTCTTCGGCGGCGATGGTCTCGCGGCGGATGCGGCTCTCGGCAAAGGCCAGGTCTTCGGGGATGCCGGCGTCCAGGTGGTGGCAGACCATCAGCATGTCGACGTGTTCGTCGAGCGTGTTGACGGTGTAGGGCATGGTCGGGTTGGTGGACGAGGGCAGGAAGTTGGCCTCGCCGACCACGCGGATGATGTCGGGCGCGTGGCCGCCGCCGGCGCCCTCGGTGTGGAAGGCGCAGAGCGTGCGGCCCTTGGTGGCCGCAATCGTGTCTTCCACAAAGCCCGATTCGTTGAGCGTATCGCTGTGGATCGCCACCTGGGTGTCGGTTTCCTCGGCCACGTCCAGGCAGTTGCTGATGGCGCTGGGCGTGGTGCCCCAGTCTTCGTGCAGCTTGAGGCCGATCACGCCGGCGTGAATCTGCTCGCGCAGCGGCGCGGGCTGGCTGGCGTTGCCCTTGCCCAGGAAACCCAGGTTCATGGCAAAGCCGTCGGCCGCCTGCAGCATGCGCTCGATGTGCCAGGGGCCGGGCGTGCAGGTGGTGGCGAAGGTGCCGGTGGCCGGGCCGGTGCCGCCGCCGAGCATGGTGGTGATGCCCGAGGTGAGCGCCTCGTCGACCTGCTGCGGGCAGATGAAGTGGATGTGGCTGTCGATGCCGCCGGCCGTGACGATGTGGCCTTCGCAGCTGATGACCTCGGTGCCCGGGCCGATGACGATGTCCACGCCGGGCATGGTGTCGGGGTTGCCCGACTTGCCGATGGCGACGATGTGCCCGCCCTTCAAGCCGATGTCGGCCTTGACGATGCCCCAGTGGTCGATGATGAGCGCGTTGGTCAGCACCGTGTCCACCGCGCCTTCTGCGCGCGTGCGTTGCGACTGCGCCATGCCGTCGCGGATGGTCTTGCCGCCGCCGAACTTGGCTTCTTCGCCGTAACCGCCCGCGGCCAGGGTGAAGTCTTTTTCCACCTCCACGATCAGGCCGGTGTCGGCCAGTCGCACACGGTCGCCGACGGTGGGGCCGAACATGTCGGCATAGGCGCGTTTGGGGATGCTGGCCATGGTATTTTTTCTGGCTGGGTTGTTCGCTGGAATGAGATCGGCGCGTGACAGTGGAGCGGCCACGGTAACGACCGTACACAGTCCTTTCGTTTGTCGGCTTGCTTCCGAGGGCCTTTGGTGCCTATAGTCTTCGGAATCGGTTGGTGCATGAATCGTGCCAAGGCTCACAACCCACCGGACCAGTCCAACCCTTTTTTCCTTTCCGAGTGTCTATGAGGTTGTCTGCTGTTTCTCCTCTCGTTGTCATGGCCGTTGCGCTACCGTTTCTTCTGGCCGCATGCGGCGGAGGTGGTGACGGGGACAGTAGCGCCGATGGCGGAAATGGAGGCGGCAGTGATGCGACCACCGGCACTCCGATCAATGCCGGCGCACCGGGCGGCCGGGTGACGGTACCGGCGGCGGGCCGGGCGGTGGACACCAGCCAGTCCGACCAGGTCGTTGGCACAGGCACCGTGGCCAGCTGCACAGGGGAGGCGGTGGTGCAGGCGGTGGCCCAGGGGGGCAAGATCCGGTTCAGCTGCGGGCCAGACCCGGTCACCATCACCCTGCCGCAAACAGCCAAGGTGTTCAACAACCGACCGGACGTGACACTGGATGGAGGCGGGCTGGTGACGCTCAGCGGCGGCGGCCGGGTGCGGATTCTCTATCAGAACACCTGCGATCCCGAGCAGGTCTGGACAAGTTCGCAGTGCAATAACCAGGAAACGCCCCGGTTGACGGTGCAGAACATCGGCTTCACCCAGGGCAACTCCATCGGCCAGCTCACCGATGGGGGCGGTGGCGGTGCCATCTTTGTGCGGGGCGGGCAGTTCAAGATCGTCAACAGCCAGTTCACCCGCAACCGGTGCGAGACCACCGGACCGGACATCGGCGGTGGCGCTGTGCGGGTGCTGAGCATCTACCAGAACCGGCCGGTCTATGTGGTGGGCAGCACCTTCGGCGGCGCAGCGGGTCAGGGCAACCGCTGTTCCAACGGCGGTGCGCTCAGCGGCATCGGTGTGTCCTACAGCGTCTACAACAGCGTGCTGTCGCACAACGCCGCGCTCGGCAATGGCGCCAATCCGGCGCAGGCGGGCACACCCGGTGGTGGCAGTGGTGGGGCCATTTACAACGACGGCAACTTCTTCACCCTGTCGGTCTATGGCAGCACGGTCAGCGACAACACGGCGGTCGAGGGCGGCAGCGCCGTGTTCTTCGTCAGCAACGACCGCAGCGGGCGCATGAACCTCAGCGACTCGGTGTTCGCGCGCAACCCGGCCACGAATTTCGGCACCGCCGGTCTGCCGGGTTTCTTCGTGCTGGCCGCGCCGGGCCAGCCGGTGGTGACCCGCACCACCTTCTCGCACTGAGGCACCGGCAGCAAGGGCTGGCTGGCGCTCAGGTCAGCGGGCCCTGCACCAGGCCGCGAAAGCCGACCACGATGCGGTCGCCGGCGAAGTCCACCAGCTCCACGGTGCGTTGTTGTCCGGGTTCGAAGCGCACGGCGGTGCCCGCCGCGATGTTCAGGCGCATGCCTTTCGCGGCATCGCGGTCGAAGCCGAGCGCGGCGTTGGTTTCGGCAAAGTGGTAGTGCGAGCCCACCTGCACCGGCCGGTTGGCCGTGTTCTGCACCACCAGCGTCAGCGTGCGGCGGCCGGGGTTGAGGGGGTGTTCCCCTGCGTCCACAAAATATTCACCGGGGATCATGGCGACTCCCTCACTTCTTCGACAGCCAGACCGCCAGCGCGATCAGGCCGGCGACCGCCACAAAACCCAGCGCGTCGGTGGGGTGCCAGTGGCTGCCGAACAGGCCGTGTCCATCATGGGCGAAGGCGGGCAGAGACGCAAAGGCAGCGGACAGGGTGAGCAGCGATTTCATGTCAGGGCTCCAAAAAAAGAAGGCGGTCGGCGCGAAGTGTCTGAGTCCGGGGATGCGGTGGAACCGGCTCCGCCGGGCCACTCGCATCGCCCCCTGGGGGGTGACGCGCGCAGCGCGGCGCGGGGGTTAAACAATGGGATCGTGCACCGTCACCAGCTTGGTCCCGTCCGGGAACGTGGCCTCCACCTGGATGTCCGGGATCATCTCGGCAATGCCCTCCATCACATCGGCGCGGGTGAGCACATTGCGGCCTTCGCTCATGAGCTGCGCCACGGTCTTGCCGTCTCGGGCGCCCTCCATCACGGCGGCCGAAATCAGGGCCACCGCTTCGGGGTAGTTGAGCTTCAGGCCACGCGCCATGCGCCGCTCGGCCAGCAGGGCGGCGGTGAAGATCAGCAGCTTGTCTTTCTCACGCGGAGTCAGTTCCATTTTTTCGCTTCGCTCAATTGGCGCGCGCGGCCGCACTTGCAGGCCGAACACGCGGGGTCAGTTCCACGCTGGGCTCGGGTTTCGATTCGTGAGACTGTCGAGCAAATTCCGTGCCCTTGCTGTCAGAGTCGGGCCAGCAGCTCGGCCTTCTTGGTGCTGTATTCGGCGTCGGTGAGCATGCCTTTGGCGTGCAGGCCCGCCAGGCGTTCGATGGCGGCGAAGGTGTCGGTGGCACCGGCTTCGGGTACCGGGTGGTACGCCATGCCGCTGGGCTGCGGCGCAGGTGGCTGCACCGCCATGCCATCGCGCGAAACCACCGGCAGGCTGGCCACGTCGATCAGACCGTACTGGCTGGAAAAACCCAGCGTACCGCCCGCGGATTGCTGCTGCGAAAAGCCGCCGATCTGGTGGTCCAGCGTGTCATAGACCGTGACCGATCCGTGGACCTCGATCGCCAGGCGCCGCGCCTGCGCAAAGTACGCGTAGCGCACGTTGTTCTGCGCGCCCGTGCTGTTGGGCCAGCGCAGGTCGGCCGGCCACCAGTCGCCACTGGTGCCGGGCGCGGGCGGCACGAACAGGCTGTTGGCGCCGAAGCCGCTGTCGCCCTGGCTTTGCATGCCACCACCCGAGTGGTTGGCCTGGATCTGGTGGTGGCCGCTGCCGCCCTGGCTTTGGCTTTGAAAGCTGCCGCTGCGCAGCAGGTCGGGCTGGTTGGCGATCAGGTTGGACAGCTCGCTGCAGAGGTTGTCGACCCGGCCCTTCAGGTGGTTGTTGAACATGTCCGAGACCATGGTCATGCCGCCGCGCATCCACTGGCCCGAGCCGCTGAATTCGGGGTGGTTGAACTGCGCCATGCTGCCGTTGCCGTTGATCACGGATTCGAGCATGGAGAGCGTGGCGTCGAAGCTGAAGCCGTGGCGCTGGGCGATGTCGTTGAGGGTCTGCTGACCCTGGGGGGAGAGTTGTCGCATGCTGAGGGTGTCTGGTGTGTGGTCTCGCAGTTTCGCAGAACCCCACTGGAAAATCAGCCTTGGCACGAATGCTGCGCAAAGCCTAGGGTGAACCTTGAACCCCACACCGCAATCGATCCACCGCCGGGCCGCCCCAAGGTGGATCAGCCCCCTTGGGGGGCAGCGACCCGCGCAGCGGCGGAGCATGGGGGCCATGACCCGGCTCCCCAACGCATCATCAAGGTGCGCCGCGACTACAACAGCTGGGTCGGCAGCGAGACCATGGAAGACTACGCGCTGCGTTACACGCCGCAGCGCTTTCGCAAGTGGTCCGAGTGGCGCGTGGCGAACACGGCGTTCGGCGCGGCCTCGTTCCTGATCCTGGAGGCCGTGGGCGCCACGCTGCTGGTGCAGTACGGCTTCGTCAACGCCGCGCTCGCCATCCTGGTCACGGGGCTGATCATCTTCCTGGCGGGCCTGCCCATCAGCATCTACGCCGCGCGCTACGGCGTGGACATGGACCTGCTCACGCGTGGCGCGGGCTTCGGCTACATCGGCTCCACCATCACCTCGCTGATTTACGCCTCGTTCACCTTCATCTTCTTCGCGCTCGAAGCGGCGGTCATGGCCTACGCGCTGGAGCTGGCGCTGGACATCCCGCCGGCCTGGGGCTACCTGATCTGCGCGCTGGTGGTGATCCCGCTCGTGACCTACGGCGTGTCGGTCATCAGCCGCTTCCAGGTCTGGACCCAGCCGCTCTGGCTGGTGATGATGCTGGTGCCGTTCGTGGCGGTGTGGACGCTCGATCCCGGTGCGTTCTCCAACGTGGTGCATTACGGGGGCGAATCTGGTGCGGGTGTGGCGTTCGATTGGCACCTGTTTGGTGCTGCTCTCACGGTCGGCATCGCGCTCATCACGCAGATGGGCGAGCAGGCCGACTACCTGCGCTTCATGCCGGCGCCCGAAAAAGGCCGGGCCTGGCGCTGGTGGGCCGGCGTGCTGGCCGGCGGGCCGGGTTGGGTGATCCTCGGCGTGCTCAAGATGCTGGGTGGCGCGCTGCTCGCCTACCTCGCCATCAGCCACATGGTGCCGCCCGACCGCGCGGTGGACCCGAACCAGATGTACCTCGCGGCCTACGAGTACGTGTTCCCGAACTACGGCTGGGCGGTGGTGGCCACGGCGCTGTTCGTGGTGGTGTCGCAGCTCAAGATCAACGTCACCAACGCCTACGCCGGTTCGCTGGCCTGGAGCAACTTCTTCTCGCGCCTCACGCACAGCCACCCGGGCCGCGTGGTCTGGGTGGTGTTCAACACGCTGATCGCCTTCATGCTGATGGAGATGAACGTGTTCCGCGCGCTGGGCGAGGTGCTGGGGCTCTACAGCAACCTCGCCATCGCCTGGATCATGGCCGTGGTGGCCGACCTCGTGATCAACAAACCCCTGGGCTGGAGCCCGCCGGGCATCGAGTTCAAGCGCGCCCACCTCTACGACATCAACCCCGTGGGCGTGGGCGCCATGGGCCTGGCTTCGGCGCTCTCGATCGCGGCGCACATGGGGTTGATGGGCGACACGGCGCAGGCGTTTTCGGCGGTGATCGCGATGGTGACGGCGCTGGTGGCATCGCCGCTGATCGCGTGGGCGACGCAGGGGCGGTATTACATTGCTCGCACCTCGCAATCCTGCGACAAAGGTTCTTGCGATGGTTGTGCGGGAAGCGGGGTAGCCCTCCCAGAAACACCGCGGAACGGGCTTCGCCCGGCCGCTGGTGTTGCCCCCCTTCAGGGGGGTGACGCCGCAGGCGGCGCGGGGGGTGCACTCCTCCGCTGCGTGATTTGTGAGCGTGAATACGAAGCGCCCGACATGGCGCACTGCCCGGCTTACCAGGGCCACATCTGCTCGCTGTGTTGCACGCTGGACGCGCGCTGTGGCGACCTGTGCAAGCCGCACGCGCGCCTGTCAGAGCAGTGGCAGGGCGCTTTGCGCACCGTGATGCCGCAGCGCATGTGGCCTTACCTCGAAGCGGGCCTCGCGCACTACCTGCTGCTCATGCTGGTGGTGGCGCCGGTGCTCGCGGCCGTGCTGGGGCTGCTGTACCGGCAGCAGGTGCAGGGCCTGGGGCAGCGTCTCGAAGCGGTGGCCGACGCCAGCCTGCTCGACGCCGCGCTGCGCTCGGGCTTCCTGCGGGTCTACGCCGTGCTGCTGCTGATCGCCGCCACCGTGGCCTGGTGGCTGGTGCTGGCGCACAAGAGCCGCGAGGTGGCGCAGGAAGAGTCGAACCGGCAGACGCGCCTGCTCATGCAGGAGATCGAATCGCACCGCCTCACCGACGAGGCCCTGCAGCAGGCGCGCCTGGCCGCCGAGCAGGCCAACCACGCCAAGACGCGCTACATCAGCACCATCAGCCACGAGCTGCGCACACCGCTCAACAGCATCCTGGGCTACGCGCAGCTCTTGCAGGAAGACACCGGCATGGCGCCCCACCGCGCGCAGGCCATCCGCGTGATCAACCGCGGCGGCGAACACCTGCTCTCGCTGATCGAGGGCACGCTGGACATCGCGCGCATCGAGTCCGGCAAGCTCGCGCTCGACGTGAAGCCCATGGCCTTCGCCGACGCCATGCGCGAGGTGGCCAGCATGTTCGAGCTGCAGGCCGCGGCCAAGGGCCTGCACTTCGCGTTCGAGACCGGCAACCGCCTGCCCGACGCCGTGCGCGCCGACGACAAGCGGCTGCGCCAGATCCTCATCAACCTGCTGGGCAACGCGGTGAAGTTCACGCGCGAAGGCGGGGTGCGGCTGCGCGTGACGCACGCGCGCGAGATGGCGCTGTTCGAGGTGCACGACACCGGCCCGGGCATGGGCGCGCCCGAGCTGGACCGCGTGTTCGAGCCGTTCGCGCGCGGCCAGGCCGAGGCCGCCGTGGCCTCGGGTGGCACCGGCCTGGGCCTGACCATCGCCAAGATGCTGACCGACCTCATGGGCGGCGAGATGACGGTGCGCAGCACGCCGGGCGAGGGCACGGTGTTCAGCGTGCGCCTGTTCCTGCCCGAGCTGCACGGCGCCGTGGTGCGGCGCGACGTGGCGGCACCCGCGATCACGGCCTACGAGGGGCCGCGCCACCGCGTGCTGGTGGTGGACAACGAAGAGAGCGACCGCGAGCTGATCGCGCGCTGGCTGCAGCCGCTGGGCTTCGAGGTGCTGCTGGCCACCAGCGGCCACGACGCGCTGGCCATGCTCGACGCACTGGACCCGGCGGGCGAGGGTGCGCCCCACGCCGTCTTCATGGACCTCGCCATGCCCGGCATCGACGGCTGGGAAACCCTGCGCCGCCTGCGCGCGCGCGGCTGGGGCGGCGTGCCGCTGGCCATCGTCTCGGCCAATGCGTTTGACAAGGGCCTGCAGATCGAAGGCGAAGGCGATCAAGGCCACCGCCCGCAGGACTTCTTCGTCAAACCCGTGCGTCGCGACGACCTGCTGGCCTGGCTGGGCCAGCGCCTGGGCCTGCAATGGACCCGGGGCGACACCGCCACGCCGGCCCCCGCCCACACCCCCCAGGCCCCCGCCGCCAGCAGCGAGGCCGAACTCGCGCCGCTGCTGGAGCTGGTGCGCCTGGGTTACTACAAGGGCATCGTGAACTGGCTCGACGACTGGGTGCGCCAGCGCCCCGAGCAGGCCGACTTTGCTCAGGGCCTGCGCACGCTCGCGCGCGAGTTCCGGTTCGAAGCCATCGAGCAGCGCTTGCTGGCGCACGGCGCCGCGCCTTCGGTGCCCGGTTCGCCATGAGCTGGAACGCCCGCTGTTGAACACATGAACCCCGCATGAACCGCCTTTCCCTGCCCGAGCCCCCCCGCGAGCACCTGAGCGACGCGCTGGTGGTGCTGATCGTGGACGACGTGCCCGACAACGTCGCCCCGCTGCACGACGCGCTCGACGAAGCCGGCTACACCGTGCTGGTCGCGCTCGACGGCGAGGCCGCCATCCGCCGCGCCACGCAGGCCCTGCCCGATGTGATCCTGCTCGACGCGGTCATGCCCGGCATCGACGGCTTCGAGGTCGCGCGCCGCCTCAAGGCCGACCCGGCCACCGCGCAGATCCCCATCATCTTCATGACCGGCCTGACCGAGACCGAGCACCTGGTGGCCGCGCTCGACGCGGGCGGCGCGGACTACGTGACCAAGCCCATCAAGCCGCGCGAGGTGATCGCGCGCATGGGTGTGCACCTGCGCTCGGCGCGCCACGCGCGCCAGGGCGCGGTGGAGCGCCGGCAGGCGCGTTACGCGCTCGACGCCTTCGGCTACGCCACCATCACCGTGCGCGAGCGCGACGGCCGCCTGATGTGGCAGACCCCGCTGGCGCGCGACCTGCTGCAGCGCTACTGCGGCACGGTGGCGCCCGACACGCCAGCCGAAGTTCTGCAATGGCTGCGCCGCCACCTGAGCGACGCCCAGGCCCAGCGTGAACCGCCCAGGCTCACGCTGGAACAGGGCCCGCGCCGCCTCACCTTCCGCCTGCACCAGCGCGTGGGCGACCAGGACGGCGCCGAGACGGTGGAAGCGCCGGGCGAAGGCGGCGACTGGCTGATCGTGATGCAGGAAACCTCGGACGCCGCCGTGCTCGAAGCCCTGGCGCAGTCCTTCGGCCTGACCGCGCGCGAGGCCGAGGTCTTGTACTGGGTGGTCAAGGGCAAGATCAACCGCGACATCGGCGACATCCTCGGCTCCAGCCCCGCGACAGTGAAGAAGCACCTCGAGCGCATCCACGCCAAGCTGGGGGTGGAGACGCGCACGGCGGCGGCGGCGATGGCGATCAACCGGGTGCCGTTGTTGCAGCCGAGGGGTGGTTAGGCGACACGCAGTGTGTCCCTCATTGGGCGCGGTTCCAGGGCAACAGGGCCCTAACAGTCGCCCAGGCGCCGAGCCCGCGTGACGCTCGACATCGGCGGCTGGCTGCCGCCGGAAGCCGACTCTTCCAAGACGTAGGCGTCCTCGCCAGAGACTTCGAGCGTTTTCATGTAACGCCGGTCCATGGCCAGGGCGTCGATCTTGCAAGTCGAGGCCTGGGTGTAGCGGTTGCCGCTGCGACGGGTGTCTTCGTAGGTGCAGCCGACTTTGGTCATGGACTGCTGCCAGAACGACATGGTCGAAACCGGATCGGTGCAGTTCTGGGTGGTGACGTCCTTGTTCGCGCCGTTGATCACGAAACTGCGGCGAAATTCCCACAAGCCCCGGCGCAACTTCGGAGCGACGCTGGAGGCCGATGAACCGGCCACCCTGCCCGGCAGAACGCTTGCTTTGGCGCCCTGGTTCGGCTCGGGAGGCTGGTCGCTGTAGGTGACCTTGCCGTCAGGGCCGATCACCTTGTGAACCTGAGCCAGTACTGCAGCCGGCCAGGCGATGGAGACACAAGTCGCTGCAATGGTGGTTGCACGAAGGAAGCTGGAGAATGTCATGTTTCACGCAGGTCCCACCTGGAAGCGTTGCGAGTGACACGTTCGCCCAGGGTGACCGCAGTAGCCTTTGATGGGCCATATTGTTGCTCACCCGAGGTCAGCTGCCCTGGCTGAAGCGATCGGTGCCGAATCGGAACACTGTTCGCGCTGAGAAGGGCCGATCGATCGACACGCGGTTGAGCGGAAACGCCGGGCAGTTCATGGCGTTGGGGTATTGCTGCGGCTCCAGGCAAATGCCGGCGCGCGGGCGGTGCACAACGCCCTGTTTGCCGATGTCGGGCACCGCGCCCGTGCCCAGCGGGTCGGCGGTGTAGACCTGCAGCACCGGCTCGGTGGTCCAGACCTGCAGCGTGCGGCCGCTGGCCTCGCTGCTCAATGTGGCGCACCACCGCTCGCCGCCGGTGCCGCCGGCGGTCAGCCGGTAGGCGTGGTCGATCACCAGCGGGGGCTCGCCGGGCGCCGCGCCACCCAGCCGGCGCGGTGAGCGCAGGTCCAGCGGGTGACCGCCGAGCGGCGCGAGGGCACCCGTGGCCACGTTGTCGGCGTCGGTCACCAGGCACTCGCCCGCGTCCACCTGCAGGCGGTGGCCGTCGATGGGGCGGTGGCCCGGGCCGTCGAGGTTGAAGAAGATGTGCGGCGTGAAGCTGGCCGGCGACGGCGGGCTGGCGTTGCAGACCGCCACCGCTTCGTGCTCCACCACCAGCGCGTGGTCGTCGGTGAGGCGGTAGGTGAGTGTCAGGTCCAGGATGCCCGGGTGGCCATCGTTCGACGGCTCGAAGCGCAGCCGCAGCGTGAGCTGGTCGGGCGCGTCCTGGTGGGCCGAGAACACGCGGTGGCGCGAACCGTTCGGTCCACCGTGGAGGGTGTGCGGGCCGGCGTTGGCGTCCAGCGGGTAGGTGGTGCCGTCCAGCGTGTAGCGCGCCTGCGCGATGCGCCCGGCGTAGCGCCCGATGAACGCGCCCATGGAAGGCGCGCCCGCCTGCAGCGCGGCCAGGCTGTCATGGCCCAGCGCCACATCGCCCAGCACGCCGTCACGGTCGGGCACGAGGATCTGCAGCACCTTGGCGCCCAGGTTGCAGACGGCGACCTCCATGCCGTTTGCATGGCGCAGGCGAAAGAGCGCGACGGGCTCGCCGCCGATCTCACCAAAGAAGCGCTGTGGGTCCAGGCGCAGATCCATCGCAGATGGCTCAGACCCGGCCACCGACTTCAGCGCGCTCGCGCGTCCATGCCCGCGCCTGCTCGCTCAGCGACAGCCCCAGGCCGGGGCGCGTCGGCACCCGCATGCGGCCGTTGGCGATTTCGATGCGCTCGTTGAACAGCGGCTCCAGCCACTCGAAGTGTTCGACCCAGGGCTCGGTCGGGTAGGCCGCGGCCAGGTGCACGTGCAGCTCCATCGCGAAGTGTGGCGCCAGCATCAGCCCCGCGTGATGCGCCAGCCCGGCCACCTTGAGAAAGGGTGTGATGCCGCCCACGCGCGGGCCGTCGGGCATCAGGTAGTCGGCCGCGCGGTGGCGGATCAGGTCCCAGTGCTCGCCCGCGCTGGTCAGCATCTCGCCGGTGGCGATCGGGGTGTCAAACTGCAGCGCCAGCGCCGCGTGGCCTTCGTGGTCGTAGGCGTCCAGCGGTTCCTCGATCCACACCAGGTTGAAGCCTTCGAGCGCGCGGCACATGCGCTGCGCGGTCGGCCGGTCCCACTGCTGGTTGGCGTCCACCATCAGCGGTACGGCGTCGCCCAGGTGTTCGCGCACCGCCTGCACGCGCTGCATGTCGATGCGGCCGTCGGGTTGGCCCACCTTGAGCTTGATGCCGCCGATGCCGCGCGCCACCGAGGCGGCGGCGTTCACCTTGAGCTGGTCGATCGGTGTGTGCAGGAAGCCGCCCGAGGTGTTGTAGCAGCGCACCGACTCGCGGTGCGCGCCCAGCAGCTTGGCCAGCGACAGGTTGGCGCGCCGCGCCTTCAGGTCCCACAGCGCCACGTCGAAGGCGCCGATGGCCTGTGTCGACAGGCCACTGCGCCCCGCCGACGCACCGGCCCAGCACAGCTTGTCCCACAGGCGCGCGATGTCGTTCGGGTCTTCGCCGACCAGGGCGGGCGCGATCTCCTGCGCGTGCGCGAACTGGCCCGGCCCGCCGGCGCGTTTGCTGTAGCTCAGGCCCAGGCCCTCGTGGCCCTGCTCGGTCTGCAGTTCGACGAACAGCATCGCGATTTCGGTCATGGGCTTCTGGCGCCCGGTCAGCACCTTGGCGTCGCTGATCGGGGTGGCCAGGGGCAGGTAACAGGACGAGATACGCATCCAGGCGATGCGGTCGGCGGGCGTGCTCATGTGGGGCAGCGCTCCGGGCTTACTGCGGCTTGATGCCGGCGGTTTTGATCACCTTGGTCCAGCGCGGCAGTTCGCTGGCGACGAAGTCCGTGTAGGGCTTGGCGCCTTGCACCGGCACCACGAAACCGTTGCCTTCCATCTTCTGCTTGATCGCGGGCGAGGCCATCACCTCCTTGAACGCGGCTTCGAGCTTGGCGACGATGGGCGCGGGCGTTCCCTTGGGCACCGACATGCCCGACCAGCTCAGCGCCTCGAAGCCCGGGTAGCCGGACTCGGCGACGGTGGGCACGTCGGGGTAGAGCGAATTGCGCTGCAGGCTGGAGACCGCCAGCGGACGCAGCTTGCCGGCCTTGATGTGGGGCAGTGCCACGTCCTGGTTGATGAACATCATCGGGATCTCGTTGCCCAGCAGCGCGGTCATCATCGGGCCGCCGCCGCGGTAGGGGATGCCGGTCATGAAGATGCCCGCGGTCTGCTTGAACAGCTCCATCGCCATGTGGCCCGAGGCCGCGTGGGTGTAGCCGTAGTCGAGCTTGCCGGGGTTGGCCTTGGCGGCCTTCACCAGGTCGGCCAGGGTCTTGTAGGGCTGGCTGGCGTTGACCACCAGCACGTTGGGGCCGCTGTGCACGTGGCTGATGTGAATGAAGTCCTTGATCGAGTCGTACTTGAGGTTGGGGTCCAGGCCGTGCGCCACGGCGTTCTGGCCCACGCCGGTCTGGATCAGGGTGTAGCCGTCGGCGGGCGCCTTGGCGCCGCGCTCGGTGCCGATCACGCCCCCGGCGCCGCCCACGTTCTCGACCACCACCGGCTGGCCCAGCGCCTTGGCCAGCGGCTCGGCCACCATGCGGCCCATCACGTCGCTGGTGCCGCCGGGCGGGAAGGCCACGATGATCTTGATGGGTTTGTTCGGGTAGTCGCTCTGCGCCAGGGCGATTTGGGGCAGGGCGGTGCCCAGAGCGGCCAGTGCGGATGCGGCGATCAGTTGTCGGCGGTGGTTCATGGTGTGTCTCCGTGGTGGATGGAAAGAGTCGCCGGTCGTGTCGCCGGCTTCAGGGGAAAACAGGATCGGAGCGGCGCCACCCAGGGCACCGCCGGGCCGGCTCCGCCGGACGGCCAGTGCCGCCCCCTTGGGGGTGACGCGAAGCGGCGCGGGGGGGGGTCATGTGATCGGCGCAGGGTTGAACAGCACCAGCGCGTTGTGCAGCTTCCAGCGCTCGGCCCAGGTCCTCTGGCCGCTGGCCACCGCGAGCATCAGCTCAAACAGCTCCTGGCCCACGCTTTCAATCGTGGCATCGCCGCTGGCGATCTGCCCGGCGTTCAGGTCCATCAGGTCGTGCCAGCGACGCGCCAGGTCGTCGCGCGTGGCGACCTTGATCACCGGGCACTCGGCCAGACCGTAGGGCGTGCCCCGGCCGGTGGTGAAGATGTGCAGGTTCATGCCGGCGGCGAGCTGCAGCGTGCCGCAGATGAAGTCGCTCGCGGGCGTGGCGGCGAAGACCAGGCCCTTCTGTGTCACCTTCTCGCCCGGGGCGATCACGCCGTGGATGGGCCCGTTGCCGCTCTTGACGATGGAGCCCATGGCCTTCTCGACGATGTTCGAGAGACCACCCTTCTTGTTGCCGGGCGTGGTGTTGGCGCTGCGGTCGGCCTGGCCGCGCGCGAGGTAGGCGTCGTACCAGCCGAGCTCGCGCACGATCGTGTCGGCGACGTCCTGCGTCGCCGCGCGGCGCGTGAGCTGGTCCACCGCGTCGCGCACCTCGGTGTTCTCGCTGAACATCACGGTCGCGCCGGCGCGCACCAGCAGGTCGGTGGCGTGGCCCACCGCCGGGTTGGCCGTGACGCCGGAAAACGCGTCGCTGCCGCCGCACTGCACGCCCACCACCAGATCGGACGCCGGGCAGGTTTCGCGCTGGCGGCGGTTCAGGCGCTCCAGGTGCACGCGCGCCTGCCGGAGGATGCTGTCGATCATGGACATGAAACCCACGTGGGCCTCGTCCTGCAGCACGACCACGTCGAGCTCGCTGCCGCGCTGGTCGCTGATCGGGATGGCCCCCGGAGGCAGCAGGCGCTCGGGCTGCAGCTTCTCGCAGCCCAGGCTCAGCACCATGACCTCGCCGCCGAAGTTGGGGTTGCTCGCGATGTTGCGCAGGGTGCGGATGGGGATGATGGCGTCGGGCGCGTCGATGGCGACGCCGCAGCCGTAGGTGTGTTCCAGGCCCACCACGCCGTCCACGTTGGGGTACAGCGGCAGCAGCTCGGCCTTGATGCGCTCCACCGCCACGTCCAGCACGCCGGCCACGCACTGCACGGTGGTGGTGATGGCCAGCAGGTTGCGCGTGCCCACGCTGCCGTCGGCGTTGCGGTAGCCCTCAAAGGTGTAGCCGTCCAGCGGCGGCAGATCGGCCGGCGGGGTGGGCGCGGGCAGGCCCTGCAGCGACACCGCGGCGGGCATCACCAGCCGCTGCTCGTTGACCCAGCCGCCGGCGGGAATGTCCACCGCCGTGTGGCCGATCACCACGTTGTAGCGGCGCACTTCGCTGCCGGCGGGCAGGTCGGTCAGCGCGACCTTGTGGCCCTGCGGCACGGCGTGCACCAGCACCGGCCCGTCGGCCAGCTGCGTGCCTGGCGGCAGGCCGCCCTGGTTGACGACCACCGCCACGTTGTCGGCTGGGTGGATGCGGATGGTGCGGGGGGCGGGGGTGTCCATGGCGGGTGCGTCGGGTTGAAAGGTCAGGGGGTTGGCGAGGGCAGCGGTTCACCGGCCAGGCCGGCGCGCAGGTTGGCGAGGGTGAGGTCGGCCATGGCCTGGCGTGTGTCGCGCGTGCCGCTCGCCATGTGCGGGGCCAGCACCACCTGTTCCATGTCGATCAGGGCCTGGGGCACGCGCGGTTCGTCGTCGAACACGTCCAGCGCGGCACCGCCCAGCTCACCGCTGTGTAGGCAGGCGATCAGCGCGGACTGGTCCACCACGCTGCCGCGTGCCACGTTGACCAGCAGGCCGTGGGGGCCCAGCGCGCGCAGCACCCCGGCGTCGATCAGGTGGCGGGTGTCGGCGCCGCCGGCCACGGTGAGCACCAGAAAATCGGCCCACTGCGCGAGCGCCAGCAGCGAGGGCTCGTGGCGCCAGTTCACGCCCTCGGCCGGGCTGCGCTTGGTGTAGGCGATGTCCATGTCGAAGCCGGCCGCGCGCCGCGCCACGGCCTGGCCGATGCGGCCCAGGCCCACGATGCCCAGCCGCTTGCCGCTCACCTTGGTGGCGAGCGGGAAGCGGCCCTGCAGCCAGTCGCCCCGGCGCACGAAGCGGTCGGCCGCGGCGATGCGGCGCGCACCGTCGAGCAGCAGGCCCATGGCCAGGTCGGCCACACAATCGTTGAGCACGTCGGGCGTGTAGCCCACCGGGAGGCCGCGCGCGCGACAGTCGGCCAGCGGCAGCTGGTCCAGGCCCACGCCGAAGGACGAGACCACTTTCAAGGCGGACAGCTGCGGCAGCCACGCGGCCGGCACGCCCACCGGCGCCGAGGTCACCACCGCCGTCGCGCGCGCCGCGTCGGCGGCGTTCGCCAGGGGGGCGCCGGCGTTCAGGGCCTGCGCGGGCAACACCTCGTGGTGTTCGCGCAGCGTGGCGTCCAGCGCGGGCATCAGGGGGCCGATCTGCAGGATCACGGCGCGGGGAGCAGCGGGGGCGGTCATGCGGTGGTGAAAGCAGACAGAAGGGTCAGACGGCGCCGTGCGATTCGACGTAGAGCGCGTACAGCGAATGGCAGCTGGCCATGTAGAGGCGGTTGTTCTTTGGGCCGCCGAAGCAGAGGTTGGCGCAGCGCTCGGGCAGGCGGATGTGGGCCAGCGGCTTGCCGGCGGGGCTGAACACCATCACGCCGTCCAGGTCTTCGGGCTTGCCCTTGAGCTGGTAGACCTTGCGGCCGCCCACGTCGCTGGGCTCGGCGTTCAGGGCGCCGTTGCTGCCCCAGCCGCACCAGAGGTTGCCGTCGCGGTCCACCTTGAAACCGTCGAGCGCACCGAAGTCGGCCGCGTCGATGAGCTTGCTCTTGTTGGCCAACGTGCCGTCGGCGTTGACGTCGTAGGCCCAGATGCTGCGGTTGGGTGTGCCCTTCCACTCCACCACGTAGAGTTTCTTCTCGTCGGGGCTGAAAGCCAGGCCGTTGGGGTTGACGAGGTCGGTGATGACGGCGCTGAGCTTGCCGTCGGCGGCGATGCGGTAGACGTTGGTGGTGGCCTGCTCGGGTTTGGCCCGGCTGCCTTCCCACTCGCCGTTGATGCCGAACAGCGGGTCGGTGAACCAGATGCTGTCGTCGGACTTCACCACCACGTCGTTGGGCGCGTTCAGGCGCTTGCCTTCGAAGCTGTCGGCCAGCACGGTGATCTTGCCGTTGGTCTCGGTGCGGGTGACGCGGCGCGTGACCGAGTGTTCGCAGGTGATCAGGCGGCCCTGGCGGTCGCGGGTGTTGCCGTTGGCCCAGTTGGCCTTGTCGCGGAAGACGCTGAAGGCGCCGGTCTTCTCGTCGAACTTCATGATGCGGTTGTTCGGGATGTCGCTGACCAGCAGGTGGCCCGGGGCGCCGTTGGCGCCGGGGAAGTAGGCCGGTCCCTCGGCCCAGCGCATGCCGGTGGCCACCTGCTCGATGGTGCTGCTGTAGATGCGGTACTTGGCGAACGACGGGTCGAGGATCTGCACCGACGGGTCGGGGTAGCGCTGGTTGGGCGTGAAGGCGAAGGCCTGCGCGAAAGCAGGTGCACCGGTGGCGGCCAGACCGGCCGCGCCAGCGGCCATGAGGAACTGGCGGCGGGTGTCGGGATGGGCGTTGTTCATGTTTGTCTCCTCTTGTTGTTCATCACTTCGGCTATCGATGACCCACCCGCAGCGATCGCGTCCAGGATGCCGCCGATCGGGCTTCGCCCGTCGGCAGGCATCGCCCCCCGGGGGGTGACGCGAAGCGGCGCGGGGGGTACTTCATCTGACCAGGCAAGGTTTCTTGTTGTCGAACTTCCAGCCCGGGATCAGGTACTGCATGGCGGTGGCGTCGTCGCGCGCGCCCAGGCCGTGCTGCAGGTAGAGCTGGTGGGCCTTCTCGACCTCGGCCATGTCGATCTGGATGCCCAGGCCGGGCTTCTTGGGCACCTGCACGTAGCCGCCTTCGATCGTCATCGGCTCTTTCGTCAGGCGCTGGCCGTCCTGCCAGATCCAGTGGGTGTCGATGGCGGTCACCTTGCCCGGTGCGGCCGCGCCCACGTGGGTGAACATGGCGAGCGAGATGTCGAAGTGGTTGTTGCTGTGCGAGCCCCAGGTCAGACCCCAGTCGCGGCAGGTCTGCGCCACGCGCACGCTGCCGGCCATGGTCCAGAAGTGCGGGTCGGCGAGCGGAATGTCCACGCTTTGCAGCGCCAGCGAATGCGCCAGCTGCCGCCAGTCGGTGGCGACCATGTTGGTCGCGGTGGGCAGGCCGGTGGCGCGGCGGAACTCGGCCATCACCTCGCGGCCGCTGAAACCGTCTTCGGCGCCGCACGGGTCTTCGGCGTAGGCCACCACGCCGCGCATCTTCTCGCCCAGGCGGATCGCGTCTTTCAGCAGCCAGCCGCCGTTCGGGTCCAGCGTCACCCGCGCGTCGGGAAAGCGCTGGTGCAGCGCGGTCACGGCCTCGACCTCTTCGTCGCCGCTGAGCACGCCGCCCTTGAGCTTGAAGTCCTGGAAGCCGTAGCGCTTTTGCGCCGCCTCGGCCAGGCGCACCACGGCCTCGGGCGTCATGGCTTTCTCGTGGCGCAGTCGGCACCAGTCGTCGGCCTGGTCCGGCTCGCTGGCGTAGGGCAGGTCCGTTTTCAGACGGTCGCCCACGAAGAACAGATAGCCCAGCATCTGCACCGCGTCGCGCTGCTGGCCTTCGCCGAGCAGGGCCGCGACCGGCACGCCCATGTGCTGGCCTTGCAGGTCGAGCAGCGCCGATTCCACGGCGGTGACGGCGTGGATGGTGGTGCGCAGGTCGAAGGTCTGCAGGCCGCGCCCGCCGCTGTCGCGGTCGGCGAACTTCGTGCGCATGGCGTTCAGGATCGCCTGCAAGTTGCCGACGGTCTGGCCTTCGACCAGTGGTCGTGCGTCCTCCAGCGTCTGGCGGATCTTCTCGCCGCCCGGCACCTCGCCCAGGCCGGTGTGGCCCGCGTTGTCGGTGACGATGACGATGTTGCGCGTGAAGAAGGGTGCGTGCGCGCCCGAGAGGTTGAGCAGCATGCCGTCCCGGCCAGCGACCGGGATGACACGCATCGATTGGACGATCGGTGCGGTCATGGGGGACTCAATCTGCCTTGATGTTTCTGGACGTGATCAGTTTTTGCCAGCGCGCAAATTCGCTGGCCTGAAAGGCCGCGAACTGCTCGGGCGTGTTGAGCACCACCTCGAAGCCCAGCTCCAGCAGCTTGGGCGTGACCGACGGGTCGTTGATGGTCGCCACCACGGCGTCGTACACGCGCTTCTTCACGTCGGCGGGCAGGCCCTTGGGCGCGGCCACGGCCTGCCAGGACTGCACGCCCGCGTCTTTCACGCCGCTCTCGTCCAGCGTGGGCACGTCGGGCAGCAGGGGCGAGCGTTTGGCGCTGGTGATGGCCAGGGCGCGCAGCTTGCCGGCCTTGATCTGCGGCATGGCGGTGTTGATGTTCATGAACGACGACTCCACCTGGTTGCCCAGCAGGTCGCTCATCACCGGGCCACCGCCCTTGTAGGGCACGTGCACGCCGCTGGTGCCGGTCTGTTGCCAGAAGAGTTCGGCGGTGAGGTGGTCGCTGCTGCCGTTGCCGGAGGAGGCGAAGGTCATCTTGCCGGGGTTGGCCTTCTGGTAAGCGATCACTTCGGCGACCGACTTGCGCGCCGAGGCGGCGGGCACGACCAGCACGTTGGGCGCCTGCACCACCACGGTGATGGGGTCCAGGTCCTTGAGCGCGTCGTACTGCACCTTGAACAGGTGCGGGGCGATCACGAAGGGGCCGAGCGAGGACACAAACAGGGTGTGGCCATCGGCCGGCGCGCGGGCCACATGGGTGGCGCCGATGGTGCCGGTGGCGCCGGCCTTGTTTTCCACGATCACGGTGGCGCCGCCGCCGAGCTTCTCGCCCATCTTGGCCGAGAGCGTGCGCGCGATCAGGTCGGTGGAACCGCCGGGCGGGAACGGCACGACCAGGGTGATGGGTTTGTCGGGCCAGGCGAAGGCGCTGAGGCTGGCGGCCGCCAGGGCCAGGGCAATCAGAGGTTTTTTCATGGTGAGGGTCTTCCCTTTGGTCATTCGATGGTGATTTTTTCTTCGCGCACGACCTGCGCCATCTCGGGCAGTTCGGCCTTGATCCAGGCGGCGAATTCGGCGCTGCTCATCTTCGAGGGCTCGGCGCCCAGGGTCTGCAGTTTTTCCTTCACGTCGGGCAGGGCGGTGATGCGTTGCACCTCGGCGTGGATCAGGTCCACCACGGCCTTGGGTGTGCCGGCGGGGGCCAGCAGGCCCTGCCAGCTGCCGGTCAGGAAGCTGGGTGTGGTCTCGGCCACGGCGGGCGTGTCGGGCAGCTCGTCCCAACGCTTGGCCGAAGACACCGCCAGCAGCTTGAGCTTGCCGGCCTTGACGTGCGGGTAGGTGGCGACCATGCCGTTGAAGGTCACGTCCATGTGGCCGCCGACCAGGTCGGTCATGGCCTGAGAACCGCCCTTGTAGGGCACGTAGTTCCACTGGATGCCGTTGCGGCGGGCGAACTGCACACCGGCCATGTGGGTGGCGCTGCCCATGCCGGCGGCGGCCGCGAAGTTCAGCTTGCCGGGGTTGGCCTTGGCGTACTTGACGAACTCGGCGAGGTTGTTGGCCGGCACCTTGGTGCTGGCCACCAGCAGGTGCGGCGAGTAGCCCACCATGGCCACCGGCACGAAATCTTTCTGCACGTCGAACGGCAGCTTGTACAGCGCCGGGCTGATGGTCAGGTTGCCCACGTCCATCAGCACGAAGGTGTAGCCGTCGGCGGGCGACTTGGCCACCAGATCGGCGCCCAGGTTGCCCGCGTTGCCGGCCTTGTTCTCCACCACCACCGGCTGGCCCAGCTTCTCGGTCATTTTCAGGCCGATCAGGCGCGCCAGCACGTCGGAGGTGCCACCGGCCGGGAAGGGCACGACGATGCGGATGGGTTTGTTCGGGTAGGCCTGGGCCAGGGCGGCGGTGCTGCCTAGGGCGAGGGTGGCGGCCGCAGCGGCCAGCAGGAAATGTCGTTTGTTCATGGTGTCTCTACTTGATGGTGGTGAAAGAGGGGGAGCCAGCCCAGGGCGCCGTGGAACCGGCTCCGCCGGGCCACCAGCGCCGCCCCCTGGGGGGTGACGCCGCAGGCGGCGCGGGGGGCGCTTCTATTGCGGGCCGAGTGCGTCGATCAGCGCCTTGAGTTCGTCCATCTCGGACGGCTTGAGGTCCGACAGCGGGGCGCGCACCGGGCCGGCGTCGTGGCCGACCAGCTTGGCGCCGGCCTTGATGATGCTCACGCCGTAGCCTTCGACGCGGTTGCGGATCTTCAGGTAGGGCATGAAGAACTGCCTGAGCAGCTGGTGTTGTGTGGCCATGTCGTCGGTGCGCACGGCTTCGTAGAACTGCATCGCGGTCTTGGGGATGAAGTTGAAGACGGCGGACGAATACACCGGCGTGCCCAGCGCCTTGTAGGCGGCGGCGTAGACCTCGGCCGTGGGCAGGCCGCCCAGGTAGGCGAAACGGTCGCCCATCTTCATGTAGATGGAGGACATCACTTCGATGTTGCCCATGCCGTCCTTGAACCCGATCAGGTTGGGGCAGCGGTCGGCCAGGATGGCCAGGGATTCGGGTGTGAGCTTGGTGCGGTCGCGGTTGTAGACGATGACGCCGAACTGCACGCTCTTGCAGACCGCTTCCACGTGGGCGATCAGGCCGTCCTGGCCGGCTTCGGTCAGGTAGTGCGGCAGCAGCAGGATGCCGTGGGCGCCCAGGCGCTCGGCTTCCTGGGCGTGGGCGATGGCCGTTCGGGTGGGGCCGCCGGCGCCCGCGATGATCGGCACCTTGCCGCGGCAGGTGTCCACCGCGGTCTTGATGACCTGGCCGTACTCCTCGCCGTACAGCGAGAAGTACTCGCCCGTGCCGCCGGCCGCGAACAGCGCGGTCGCGCCGTAGGGCGCCAGCCACTCCAGGCGGGCGGCATAGGACTTGGCGTTGAAGTCGCCCTGGGCGTCGAAGTCCGTCACGGGGAAGGACAGCAGGCCGGAGGACATGACTTGCTTGAGGTCTTGGGGGGTGTATTGCATGGTGGGCTTTCGTGTGAGAAAGAGGGAAAAGGAAGCGGTCAGAAGAGGGCTCAGAACCGCGGTTGATGGCCGGTGAACGACGGGTCGTACTTGCGCATCTGCGCCAGGTCGTCCCGGTTGCGGATGGGGGTGTTCAGGTAGTTGTCGTGCAGGCGGGCCAGGGCTTCGCGGTCGATGCTCACGCCCAGGCCGGGCGTGGTGGGCACGCGCAGGCTGCCGTCTTCAAACTTCAGGCGCCCGCCCTGCACCACCTCGTCGTCCTGCCAGGGGTAGTGCGTGTCGCAGGCGTAGGACAGCAACGGCACCGAAGCGGCCAGGTGGGTCATCGCGGTGAGGCTGATGCCCAGGTGCGAGTTCGAGTGCATGGACAGGCCCAGGCCGAAGGTCTCGCACATCAGCGCCAGGCGCTGCGTGGCGCGCAGGCCGCCCCAGTAGTGGTGGTCGGAGAGCACGATCTTCACCGGGCAGCCCATCTCCGCGTTGCGGCGGAATTCCTTGAGGTCGGTGACCACCATGTTGGTCGCCAGCGGCACGTCACACGCAGCGGCCACGGCCGCCATGCCGTCCAGGCCCGGGGCCGGGTCTTCGTAATACTCCAGCACGCCGCGCAGCTGCTCCACCACCTTCAGGCTGGTGGGCACGGTCCAGTTGCCGTTGGGGTCGATGCGCAGCGGCGCACCCGGGAAGGCCTTGGCCAGGGCCAGCAGGCCCGCCACTTCCTGATCCGGTGGCAATGCGCCGGCCTTGAGCTTGATGCTCTTGAAGCCGTACTGGTGAATCATGCGGCGCGCCTGGGCTACCAGCTGCTCGGGCGTGATGCCCTCGCCAAACGGGTCGGGTGCGTAGGGCTTGTCGATGTGCTCGGCGTACTTGAAGAACAGGTAGGCGCTGAACGGCACGGCGGGGCGCGCCGCGCCGCCCAGCAGGTCCACCACCGGTGCGTTGGCCAGCTGGCCCTGCAGGTCCATCATCGCCACTTCAAACGCGCTGATCACCTTGGCCACGGTCTTGGAGACGTGCGTGCCGGGCGCCAGCGAGACCTGCTGGCCCAGGAACTCCGAGGCGGTCTGCTTCGGTGTCACCAGCGCGGCGACGCGGGTCTCCATCTGATTCAACGCCCAGGGCGAGAGCCCGGTGAGCGCGGGCGCGGCCTGGGCCAGCGCGTCGAGCATGGGCAGGTCGCCGTAGCTTTCGTTGATGCCGACCAGGCCCGAGTCGGTCTCGATCTGAATGATCGAGCGCAGGGCCCAGGGCTCGTGGATGCCCGCGGCATTCAGCAGCGGCGGGTCGCGGAACGCGATCGGCGTCACGCGCACATGGCGGATGGCGTGGGAGGTCATTTCAGCAGCAGCCCTGGGAGCCAGAGCGACAGCGCCGGGATGTAGGTGACCGCGACCAGCACCAGCAGCAGGGCGCCGAAGAAGGGCATGAGCGCCTTCACGACCTGCTCCATCGGCAGCTTGGCCACGGCCGCGCCCACGAACAGCACACCACCCACGGGCGGGGTCAGCAGGCCGATGCCGAGGTTGACCATCATGATCATCCCGAAGTGCACCGGGTCCACGCCGATGCTGGTGATCACCGGCAGCAGGATGGGCGTGAGGATCAGGATCAGCGGCGCCATGTCCATCAGCGTGCCTAGCACGAGCAGCAGCACGTTGATGAGCGCGAGGATCACGTAGCGGTTGTCCGACAGCGCGGTCAGCGCGGTGGTGATCTGCAGCGGGATCTGCATCAGCGTCATGATGTAGCCGAAGCTCGCGGCGAACGCGATCAGGATCATCACGATGGACAGCGTCTTCACCGTGCGGTGCACCAGCTTGGGCAGCTCGCTCCACCGGTAGTCGCGGTAGATGAACATCGTGACGAAGAAGGCCCAGACCACCGCGATGGAGGCCGACTCGGTGGCCGTGAACACGCCGGAGAGGATGCCGCCCAGGATGATCACCATGGTCATCAGGCCCCACAGCGCGTCGGCGCAGATCTTCAGCGCCTGCTTCATCGGGATCACGTCACCCTTGGGGTAGTTGCGCTTGCGCGCCATGTAGAGGCACATGACGGCCAGCGTCAGCCCCAGCAGCAGGCCGGGCAACACCCCGGCGATGAACAGCGACGCGATGGACACCGTGCCGCCCGCGGCCAGCGAGTAGATCACCGCGTTGTGGCTGGGCGGGATCAGGATGGCCTGCACCGAGCCGCTCACCGTGACGGCGGTGGCGAAGTCGCGCGGGTAACCCTTCCTCTCCATCTCGGGGATCAGCACCGTGCCCACCGAGGCGGTGTCGGCCATGGACGAGCCGGAGATCGCACCGAAGAAGGTGGAGGCCAGGATGTTCACCAGCGACAGGCCGCCCTGGATGAAGCCGACCAGCACGTTGGCGAACGCCACCAGGCGCCGCGCCATGCCGCCTTCGGCCATGATGGCGCCGGCCAGCACGAAGAAGGGAATCGCGAGCAGCGAAAACTTGTTGACGCCGTTGGCGATGGCGATCATCACCGCGTCGAGCGGGATGTCGATGTACCAGGCGCCGATCAGCGCCGCCATGCCCATGGCGTAGGCCACGGGGGTGCCGATCAGGATCAGCACGAAGAAACTGCCGAGCAGGACGTAGGGTTCCATCACAGGGCTCCTGTTTCTGCGGATTCGTGGTCGAACGTGACCACGGCGCGCTGGCTCTGGTCACCCAGGAACATGTGTTCCAGCACGAAGAGGGCGGTCACGGTGCCGCCGATCGGCACCGGCAGGTAGCTGAAGCCCACCGGCATCCAGGGCAGCTCGGGAATCGACTGGCCCCAGGTGCCCATGCACAGCTTCACGCCGTACCAGAGGGTGAAGAGGCTGATGGTCAGCATCAGCGCGTGCACCACACCGCGCAGCGGGTGGCGCAGGTGCTCGGGCAGGCGGTCGGTGACCATGGCGACGGCGATGTGGCCGCCCGCGCGGTAACTCACCGCAGCGCCCAGGAAGGTGAACACCACCATGAGCAGGATGGAGATGGGCTCGGGCCACTGCGAGCCGGTGCCCAGCACGTAGCGCGAAAAAATGCCCCAGGGGATGAAGAGCGACATCGAAACGATGCACGCCCCCGCGACCCAGATGCAGGCCAGGTAGACCGCGTCAAGCGCGCGTGAGACGGGGTGTCCGCCCGGTTGGTGGTGACTCATAAACGAATCCAGAAGAGAAAGAAGAAGCAGAAGGAGCGGTGGAGCGAAACACCCAGCACACACCGAGGAACCGGCTTCGCCGGGCCTCTGGTGTGGTCCCCCCACCGGGGGGAAGCCGCGAAGCGGCGCAGGGGGGGTTACTTCACCGCCGCGATGCGGTTCATCAGGTCCACGTGCTTGGCGCCGTACTTGGCGCGCACCGGGGCGGTGGCGTCAAAGAAGGGCTTGTTGTCGATGGCGATGAACTCGACACCGGCGGCCTTGAGCTTGGCGGAGTACTCCTCCACGCTCTTGTCCCACAGCACGCGCTGCTCCATCTGCGCTTCGCGGGCCAGCTTTTTCACCAGCGTCTGGTCGGCCGGGGTCAGCTTGTCCCAGGTGACCTTGGACATCACCAGGATCTCGGGAATGATCAGGTGGTTGGTCTGGCTGTAGTACTTGGCCGGGGTGGTGTAGTGGTTGGCGGTGAAGTAGCTCGGCGGGTTGTTTTCCGCGCCGTCGATCACGCCGGTCTGCAACGAGGTGAACACCTCGCCGTAGGCCATGGCGATGCCGTTGCCGCCCATGGCGTTCATGGTGTCCACGAACAGCGGGTTGCCCATCATGCGAACCTTCTGGCCCTTGAGGTCGGCGGGGGTGCGCACCGGCTTCTTGGTGTAGAGGCTGCGCGCGCCACCGTCCATCCAGCCCAGGGCCACCAGGCGGGCCGGGCTGGCCGTGACCTTGGCCAGCAGTTCGTCGCCCACGGGGCCGTCGATCACGGCGCGCATGTGCTTGATGTCGCGGAACACGAAGGGCATGTTGAACACGTCCACCTCAGGCACCACCGGGCCGATCACGCCCAGCGAGATGCGGGCCATCTGGATCGCGCCCAGCTGCACCTGTTCGACGGCTTCCTTCTCCTGGCCCAGCACCGCGCCCGGGAAGGTCTGGACCTTGATGCGGCCTTGCGTGGCGGCATCGAGCTTCTTGCCCATGCTCTCCACGGCGGCCACGGTCGGGTAGCCGGCGGGGTGCGTGTCGTGCGACTTCAGCACGGTCTGTGCGTGGGCGGTCAGGGGCAGCAGGGTGGCCAGGACCATGCTGGCAATGAGTCGGCGTTGCAGTTTCATTGATGTCTCCGTTGGTGGTTGGGTTGAGGTGAAAAAAACCGTGCCGCCGCGTCAGGCGACGCAGCGTGGCTCGTCCAGGCCCCTCACGCCGGGACGCAGTGCAAAAACGCCGCCGGCCAGCGGCTGATCGGTGAGATCGCCGCCGGGCCGGATAGACGTGACGAACAGGATGTCGAGCCCGGCGCCGCCGAAGGCGCACATGGCCGGCTTCTTGACCGGCACGGCCAGCGAGCGGTCGAGCGTTCCGTCGGGCGTGAAGCGGTGCACCAGGCCCGCGTCGTTGCCGCAGATCCAGTAGCACCCGTCGGCGTCCACCGCGGCGCCGTCGGGGCGGCCGGGCAGGGGCTTGAAGTCGATGAGCACGCGGCGGTTGTGGGGCGTGCCGGTGTCGGTGTCGTGGTCGTAGGCCCAGACGGTCTGCACGTTGGGGTGCGAGTCCGAGAGGTACATGGTCTTGCCGTCGGGGCTGAAGGCCATGCCGTTGGGCGTGATGAAGCCGCCCTGCAGCGCGCGCAGCTCCGCGCCATCCAGCGCGTACAGGGTGCCCGAGGCACGCGCCAGCGACATGTCCATCACCATGGTGCCGGCGAGCAGCCGGCCCTGGCGGTCGCAGCGGCCGTCGTTGAAGCGCATGCCCGGCTCGGGCTGTTCGATGCGCGTGATCCACGCGCAGTCCACCGTGCCGTCGGCCTGCGGCGTCAGGCGCGCGATGCCGGTCTCCATGGCCGCGATCCACTGGCCGTGGGGCAGGGCGTCGCTGCCCGCGGCCAGGGCGATGCAGCCGGTCTGTTCGGGCGTGGGCCAGTGGCGGGCCTGGCCGCTGGCGCTGTGCCAGCACCACAGCGCCCGGCCCGGGATGTCCACCCACCACAGGCTCTGGCGCACGCTGTCCCAGACGGGGCTCTCGCCCACGCCGTTGCGCGCGTCCAGCAGCAGTTCGGCCTGTGGGGTGCTCATGTCAATGACGATGGAGAAGGGTTTGTTCCAGCACACACCACGGAACTGGCTTTGCCAGGCCGTAGGTGTGGTCCCCCCGGGGGGAAGACGCGAAGCGGCGCAGGGGGGTGTTCATTTGTTCGGGTCGGCCTTGACGAAGCCGCCGCCCTGGTAGATGGCCGCCGGGTCGTTCAGATCGGGTGCCGAGGTGCGCGCGAACACCGCGTCGCGGAACACGTCCGAGCTGTCCTGCGGCACGTAGCCGATGTGTTTGGCGCGGCTGTTGTCCCACCAGGTCACGGCGTTGTCCGACATGCCGAACACGATGCTGTGGCCCAGCACCGGGGTCGAGAGGCAGGCGCCGATCAGGCGGTGCAGGTCGTCGAAGCTCAGCCAGGTGGCGAGCATGCGGCGGTCGCGCGGCTCGGGGAAGGACGAGCCGATGCGCACGCAGGCGGTCTCGATGCCGTAGCGGTCGAAGTAGAAGCGCGAGAGGTCTTCGCCATAGGCCTTGCTCAGGCCATAGAAGCTGTCGGGCCGGGCCGGGTGGTCGGCAGTGATGGTCTCGCTCTGCTTGTAGAAACCGGTCACGTGGTTGGAGCTGGCGAACACCACGCGCTTGACACCGTGCTGGCGCGCCGCTTCGTAGAGGTGGTACACGCCCAGGATGTTGGCCTGCAGGATGGCCTCGAACGGCGCCTCGACCGAGATGCCGCCCAGGTGCACGATGGCGTCGCAGCCGGCCACTATGGCGTCGACCTCGGCCGCGTTGGCCAGGTCGGCCAGCACCACCTCTTCGCCGGCTTGGGCTTCGCCAATCGGCGACTTGTCAGACAACCTGAGCACATCGCAGTTGGCGGCCAACCGGGGGCGCAGGGCGGCACCGAGGCCGCCGGCGGCGCCGGTCAACAGCAGTCTGTGGTGCGTTTTCATAGGGTTTACCATGACAATGAAGGCTTTTTTGAGAGGGGTTGCACAGAGGTCTGGGGCTTTGCTACAGTTCGTTCATCCCGCCGACGTCTGTTGTGTGTTGTCAGACAACTGGGCGGATTGTGAAAACCCGCACGCCGGCTGTCAAGGAAAAAAACATGGACCCCGTGAAAACCCTAGGTGAGGAGACCGCTGTCACGGTCGCTGTGCCGGACCGCCCCCGCCGGGCGCGCGGCCTGGTGTCCGAAATCGTGGTCTCGCTGGGGGCCGACATCCGCGAGGGCCGGCTGCTGCCCGGGCACAAGCTGCCCACCGAGTCCGAGCTGGTGGGGCGCTTCGACGTGAGCCGCACGGTGGTGCGCGAGGCGATCTCGCGCCTGCAGGCCTCGGGCCTGGTCGAGACGCGCCACGGCATCGGCACCTTCGTCATGACCCCGCGCGCCATGCAGGCCACCTTCCGCATCGCGCCCGAGGACGTGGCCACCGCGGCCGACGTGATCGAGCTGCTGGAGCTGCGGATCAGCCTGGAGAGCGAGGCGGCCGCGCTGGCGGCGCTGCGGCGCTCGCCCGAGAGCCTGTCGGCGATGGCCGCGGCGCTGGCCGCGTTCAAGGTCGCGATCCACGCCGACTCCGACGCCGTGCCCTCGGACTTCCAGTTCCACGTGGAGGTCGCGCGCGCCACCGGCAACCGCCACTTCGCCGACCTGATGACCTACCTGGGCACCATGATCATTCCGCGCACCCGGCTCAAGACCGCCGCCAGCGCGCCCGAGGGGCGGCTGCCCTACCTGGAGCGCGTGCACCACGAACACGAGAGCATCCTCGACGCCATCCGGCGCCACGACCCCGAGGCCGCGCGCGCGGCCATGCGCACCCACCTCTCCAACAGCCGCGAGCGCCTGCGCCGGGCCCAGCCCGCCGACGATGCCGTGAACAACTGATCCTTCCCACCATTCCCTTTTTTCTTTTCTGCCAACAGACACCGGAACATGAACACCCTGCAATCCATCAACGCCCGCACCGGCGAAGCCCACGGCACCCCCCTGACCCCGTCCACCGCGCAGGACATCGACCGCGCCGCCACCGCCGCGCACGCCGCCTTCGACGCCTGGGGCCGCAGCAGCGGTGAACAGCGTGCGGCCCTGCTGCGCGCCCTGGCCGACGGACTGGAAGCCGAGCGCGAGACGCTGGTTCCCCTGGCCGACCTTGAAACGGCGCTCGGCCCGGTGCGCCTCAACGGTGAACTCGACCGCACCACCTTCCAGCTGCGCCGCTTCGCCGACATCGCCTTGCGCGGCGAGCCCTTTGCCGTGCTGAACGATCCGGCCGTCGCCGGGGGCCCGCCCGCCGGCCACCCGGCCATGGTGCGCCAGCGCATGCCGCTGGGCCCGGTCGCGATGTTCGCGGCCAGCAACTTCCCGTTCGCCTTTTCCGTGCTCGGTGGCGACACCGCCTCGGCGCTGGCCGCCGGCTGCCCGGTCGTGGTCAAGGCCCACCCCGGCCACCCCGGCCTGTCGCAGGCGGTGTTCGCCATGATCCAGCGCGTGCTGCAGGCGCAGGGCCTGCCCGCGGGCCTGATCGGTTTCGTGCAGGGCGCCGGCATCGAGGTCGGTGTCGGCCTGATCCGCCACCCGCTGATCGCCGCCGGTGCCTTCACGGGCTCCACCCGCGGCGGCGCCGCGCTGCAGGCCGAGGCCAACGCGCGCCCGCGCCCGATCCCGTTCTACGGCGAGCTGGGCTCCATCAACCCGCTGGTCGCGCTGCCCGCCGCGCTTGCCGCCAAGGGCGCCGAGCTGGCGGCGACGCTGGCCGGGTCCATCGCGCTGGGCTGCGGCCAGTTCTGCACCAACCCCGGCCTGCTGGTGCTGGTGGATGGCCCCGAGACCGATGCCTTCATCGGGCAGCTGACCCCCTCGCTCGCCCTGCAGAAGCCGCACCCGATGCTGACCGCCGGCATGCGCAAGGCCTTCGACACCGGCGTCAAGGCGCTGTTGGACGCGGGCGCGTCGCCCCTGCTGCAGGGCGAGGGCGTGGGCCCCGCGCCCGGCCCGCAGTTGCTGCAGGTCAGCGCCCAGCGCTTCATCGAGCACGCCGAACTGCGCGAGGAGGTGTTCGGCCCGAGCAGCCTGATCGTGCGTTGCGCCAGCGCGGCCGAGGTGCCGCAGGTGCTGGCCGCCGTGGGCGGCAGCCTCACCGTCACCGTCTGGGGCGCCGACGAGGACACGGCCGCGCACCGCGCCATCGTGCGCAGCGCCACCGAGATCGCCGGGCGTGTGCTGTTCGCCGGCGTGCCCACCGGCGTGGCCGTCACGGCGGCGCAGCAACACGGCGGCCCCTGGCCCGCGAGCACCTCGCCCATGACCACCTCGGTGGGCGACGCCGCGCTGGAGCGATTCCTGCGGCCGGTGTGCCTGCAGGACGCGCCGGCGTGGCTGCTCGCGCGCGGCGGCGTGCCGTGCTGAGCGGCCACCCCCCCGACGCCCACGGCACCCGATTCTTCAGCCGACCACGCCACGTGGTCTGGATCGCCACGCTCTGCTGCCTGCTCTGGGGCAGTGCCTACCCGGCGATCAAGGGCGGCTACGCGCTGCTGGACATCGCCCGCGGCGACACGGCCGCGCAGCTGGTGTTCGCGGGCTGGCGCTTCCTGCTCGCGGGCGGCCTGCTGCTGGTGATCGCGCGCCTGATGGGCAAACCGGTGACGGCGCTGGCGCCCGCGCAGTGGCGCCAGGTGACCCTGCTCGGGCTGGCGCAGACCTCGCTGCAGTACGTGTTCTTCTACGTCGGCCTGGCCCACACCACCGGCGTGAAAGGCTCCATCCTCAACGCCACCGGCACCTTCTTTTCCGTGTTGATGGCGCACTTCATCTACGCCAACGACCGGCTGAGCCGGCGCAAGGCGCTGGGCTGTGCGGTCGGCTTCGTGGGCGTGATGGTGGTGAACCTGCGCGGCGCGCAGGGGCTGGACGCCAGCTTCACCCTGCTGGGCGAAGGCTTCATCGTCATTGCGGCCTTCGTGCTCTCGGCCGCGAGCATCTACGGCAAGCGCGTCTCCCAGCGGCTGGACCCGATGGTCATGACCGCCTGGCAACTGGCCATCGGCGGCCTGGTGCTGCTGCTGGGCGGGCTGGGCGGTGGCGGCGCCATCGCCGGCTGGGGCGCCGGGTCGCTGGCCCTGCTGGGCTACATGGCGGTGCTGTCGGCGGCGGCGTTCGCGCTCTGGGCCGCGCTGCTCAAGCACCACCGGGTGGGGCAGGTCACGGTGTTCAACTTCCTGATCCCGGTGTTCGGCGCGCTGCTCTCGGCCCTGTTTCTCGGCGAGGCGGTGTTCGAGTGGCGCAACCTGATCGCGCTGGCGATGGTGTGCGGGGGCATCTGGCTCGTGACCACCGAAGCCGCGGCCACACCCGCACCGGCCGGCTGACGCAGCGCTCGGTCTGCCAGCGCACAGACGCACCGCGCGCTGGCGCCTAAGGTCCATCCATCTCATTGATGGATGGACCCCCATGCTGAAAAACAAAGTGGTGATCGTCACCGGTGCCGCCTCCGGCATCGGCCGCGCGATCGCCCTCGTGGCCGCCCGCGAAGGCGCGCACCTGGTGCTGGCCGACGTGGACGCCCACGGGGGCAACGAGACCCTGAATCAGGCGCGCGAGCTCGGCGCCGAGGGCCTGTTTGCGGCCTCCGACGCCGGCAAACCCGACGACGCGCAGGCGCTGGTGGACCAGACCATGGCGCACTTCGGCCGCCTCGATGTGGCCTGCAACAACGCCGGCATCGGCGGCGCCACCGCGCTGCTGGCCGACTACCCGCTCGACGCCTGGGCCGAGGTGATCAGGGTCAACCTCTCGGGCGTGTTCTACGGCATGAAACACCAGATCCCCGCCATGCTGCTCAACGGCGGCGGCGCCATCGTCAACACCGCGTCCATCCTCGGTGCGGTGGGCATGGCCACCGCGCCCGCCTACACCGCCGCCAAACACGGCGTGCTCGGCCTCACGCAGGCCGCCGCCATCGCCTACAGCGGCCAGGGCGTGCGCGTCAACGCGGTCGGCCCCGGCTTCATCCACACCCCCATGGTCCACGCGCTCGAAGACGACCCCGTCGCCCGGGCCGCGCTGATCGCCGCACACCCCATCGGCCGCCTCGGCCTGCCCGAAGAGGTGGCCGAGCTGGTGGTGTGGCTCGCCTCCACGCGGGCGTCCTTCGTGACCGGCTCTTACCACCCGGTCGATGGCGGCTACCTCGCCCGCTGAACCTCTGCCTTTTTCAGGAGCACCCTCATGACCCTTCGCCACCCCATCCGAACCGCCGTCCTGGTGACCAGCCTGAGCGCCCTGGCCCTGCTCGGCGCCTGCAGCAAACCCGCCGAACCCGAGGTCGTGGCCACGCCCGCGCCGCCCATCACCCTGGGCACCCAGGTGGACGACACCGTGATCACCTCCAGCGTCAAGTCGCTGCTGCTGGCCGACGAGCTCGTGAAGTCCTTTGACCTGCAGGTCGAGACCCGCAAAGGCGTCGTGCAGCTCAGCGGCTTCGTGGACAGCCAGGCCCAGATCGACCAGGCCGTGTCCCTCACCCGCGCCGTGGCCGGCGTGACTGACGTCGAGAACGGCGTGACCCTGAAGGGCGGCACGACCACCGTCGGCACCAAGATCGACGACGCCTCCGTGACCGGCCGCGTCAAGACCGCGCTGCTGGCCGATCCGGCCATCAAGAGCTTCGACATCAGCGTGGTCACCTTCAAGGGCGAGGTGCAGCTCACCGGCTTCGTCAACAGCCAGGACCAGATCGAACAGGCCGGCAAGCTCGCCAGCGCCGCCGAGGGCGCGACGGGCGTGAAAAACGAACTCATGATCAAGCAGTGAACACCATGACCACCATGAATACCTCCCACAAACTCACCTCGGTCGAAGACCTGCGCAGCCAGGCGCGCAAACACATTGAACGCGGCGCCGTCACCGCCGGCTACACCGCCGACCGCAGCAAGGTGCTGAAGATGCTCAACGAGGCGCTGGCCACCGAGATCGTCTGCGTGCTGCGCTACCGGCGCCACCACTTCATGGCGCGCGGCATCCACGGCCAGGGCGTGGGCGCCGAGTTCCTCGTGCACTCCAACGAAGAGCAGGGCCACGCCGACCAGCTGGCCGCGCGCATCGTGCAGCTCGGCGGCGAGCCCGACTTCTCGCCCGACAGCCTGAGCGAACGCAGCCACGCCGAATACGTGCCCGCCAAGACGCTGCCCGACATGATCCGCGAGAACCTCGTGGCCGAGCGCATCGCCATCGACAGCTACCGCGACATGGTGCGCTACCTCGGCGACCAGGACCCGACCACCAGCGACCTGCTCAAGCAGATCCTGGCGGTGGAAGAGGAACACGCGGACGAGCTGGCCGATTTGCTGGAAGGCATGCCGGCGGGCGAGGGCTGATTTTTCGGGATGACGCAAACCTCCTTGGGGCCATGCGGCGACGCATGGCCCTTTTTTTTGGGGCGACCACAGGTGCCCGGTTGCCAGACACCTCGCACCCCGCGTACGCCACCCGGCGTACATACGCCCTTCAGGGTTCTCCCTAGCATCCCCGGTGTCCGCTGTGAATCCCTCTTGCGAGGGCGGTCCGGCGGCCAGAGTCACCCCACCAACGGATGTTTTTTAGAACCCCTGGAGAAGCGCCATGATGCAACGTCGATTCACCCTCAAAGCCCTGACGGTCGCCACCGCCCTGGGCGCCTTCGGCCTCTCGGCCCACGCGGCCGACACGATCAAGGTCGGTGTGCTGCACAGCCTGTCGGGCACGATGGCCATTTCGGAAACCGTGCTGAAGGACGTGGCCCTGATGGCCATCGACGAGATCAACGCCAAGGGCGGCGTGCTCGGCAAGAAGCTCGAGCCCGTGGTGGTGGACCCGGCGTCCAACTGGCCGCTGTTCGCCGAAAAGGCCAAGCAGCTGATCGACCAGGACAAGGTCGCCGCCGTGTTCGGCTGCTGGACCTCGGTCTCGCGCAAGTCGGTGCTGCCGGTGTTCGAAGAGAAGAACAACCTGCTGTTCTACCCGGTGCAGTACGAAGGCGAAGAGCTGTCCAAGAACGTGTTCTACACCGGCGCCGCGCCCAACCAGCAGGCCATTCCCGCGGTGGAATACCTGATGAGCAAGGACGGCGGCTCGGCCAAGCGCTGGGTGCTGCTGGGCACCGACTACGTCTACCCGCGCACGACCAACAAGATCCTGCGCGCCTTCCTGAAGGCCAAGGGCGTGAAGGACGAGGACATCATGGAGGAGTACACCCCCTTCGGTCACTCGGACTACCAGACCATCATCGCCAACATCAAGAAGTTCGCGGCCGCCGGCAAGAAGACGGCCGTGGTCTCCACCATCAACGGCGACTCCAACGTGCCGTTCTACAAGGAACTGGGCAACGCCGGCCTCTCGGCCAAGGACGTGCCTGTGGTCGCCTTCTCGGTGGGTGAGGAAGAGCTGCGCGGCGTGGACACCAAGCCGCTGGTGGGCCACCTGGCCGCCTGGAACTACTTCATGAGCGTGAAGAGCCCGACCAACGCCGAGTTCACCAAGAAGTGGGCCGCCTACGCCAAGGCCAAGGGCATCGCCGGCCACAAGGACAAGCCGCTGACCAACGACCCGATGGAAGCCACCTACATCGGCATCAACATGTGGGCGCAAGCGGTCGCCAAGGCCAAGTCCACCGACACCGACAAGGTCATCGCCGCCATGGCCGGCCAGACCTTCAAGGCCCCGGGTGGTTTCACGTCCACGATGGACAAGGAAAACCACCACCTGCACAAGCCAGTGTTCATCGGCGAAGTGAAGGCCGACGGCCAGTTCAACGTGGTGTGGAAGACGCCGGGGCCGGTGGTGGCCGATCCCTGGAGCGACTACATCGCCGAGAACAAAGGCAAGGCCAACATGCCCGTGAAGAAGTGAGGGTCTGACGATGCGCTGGCTGCGTTCCTGCCTGGTGTTGCTGTGCCTGTGTGGCGCAGCCAGTGTGCAAGCCCTGACCCCCGCCGACGCGCTCGCGCTGGCGGCGGGTGAGAGCGATGCCCGCATCGCCACCCTCAACCGCCTCGCGGCGGCCCCCGATGAGAAGGCCGTGGCGCTGATGCAGGCGCTGGCCAACGGTGCCGTGAAGGTGCAGGGTGAGCAGGTGCTCATCCTGGCCGACGACGGCAGTGGCACCGACGCCGTGACCGGCGCGGCCGTCAACCCGGCAGACGATGCCGAAGACGCCATCGTCAACAACCGCATCCGCGGCGCGCTGGAAACGGCCCTCGCCGTGCGCGACCTGTTCCGCCCCGATCCCGGCCCGCAGCGCGAAGCGGCCGCCCTGCTGCAACGCAGCGCCTTTGACGAACCCGACGCCAGCCAGTTGCCGCTGGTGGAAAAAGCCCTGGCGGGTGAGCTCGACCCCGCCGCCCGAGACAGCCTGGAGCTGACGCGCGCCGCCATGCAGCTCGCCAGCGAAGACGAGGCGCAGCGCCTCGCCGCCGCACAGACCTTCGCCGAGATGGGCCAGCCTGCGCTGCGCCCCCTGCTCGCCAAACAGCTGGAGGCCGAATCCAGCGCCGCCGTGAAGGCCGCGCTCAGCGCCGCCTTGGCCTCGCTCGACCGCAGCCTGGCCGTGAGCAGCGCGCTCTCGCAGGCCTTCACCGGCATCAGCCTCGGCTCCATCCTGCTGCTTGCCGCGCTCGGCCTCGCCATCACCTACGGCCTGATGGGTGTGATCAACATGGCCCACGGCGAGCTGATCATGATCGGCGCCTACGCCACCTGGCTGGTGCAGGCCTTCTTCAAGGAAGCGCTGCCCGGCCTCTTCGACTGGTATTTGCTCGCGGCCCTGCCCGTGGCCTTCATGGCCTCGGCGCTGGTGGGCGCGGCCATGGAGCGCACCGTGATCCGCTTTCTCTACGGCCGGCCGCTGGAGACGCTGCTCGCCACCTGGGGCATTTCGCTGGTGCTGATGCAGGGCGTGCGCACGCTGTTCGGCGCACAGAACGTGGGCGTGGAAAACCCGAGCTGGATGAGCGGCAGCGTCACGCTGCTGGGCAACCTCACGCTGCCCTGGAACCGCATCATCATCGTCGCGTTCGCGGCCACCGTGCTGATCGGCGTCACGCTGCTGATCACCCGCACGCGCCTCGGCCTCTTCGTGCGCGGCGTGACGCAGAACCGGCCGATTGCCAGCTGCATGGGCGTGAACACCGCGCGCATCGACACCTACGCCTTCGCGCTCGGCTCCGGCATCGCCGGCCTGGCGGGCTGTGCACTGAGCCAGATCGGCAACGTGGGCCCCGACCTCGGCCAGAACTACATCGTGGACTCGTTCATGGTGGTGGTGCTCGGCGGCGTGGGCCAGCTCGCCGGCACGGTCTACGCCGCGCTGGGCCTGGGCATCCTCAACAAGCTGCTCGAAGGCTGGGCCGGCGCAGTGCTGGCCAAGATCGCGGTGCTGGTCTTCATCATCGTCTTCATCCAGAAGCGCCCACAGGGCATCTTCGCGATGAAGGGCCGCAGCGCAGAGGCATGAACACCATGACGACACAAGCCATTTCCCCTTCTGTCACCCTGCCGCAAGCCGGCCCCTTGCTCACCCGCACCGGCTGGAGCGGTGCGCTGGTCGCGCTTCTGATGGTCTGCGCCGTGGCGCCGGCGCTCAACCTGCTGGTGCCCGAAGGCAGCGTGTTCCATCTCTCCGACTACATGGTCGGCCTGCTGGGCAAGATCATGTGCTACGCCATCTGCGCGCTGGCCATGGACCTGATCTGGGGCTACACCGGCATCCTGAGCCTGGGCCACGGCCTGTTCTTCGCGCTCGGCGGCTACGTGATGGGCATGTACCTCATGCGCCAGATCGGCACCGACGGCAACTACAAGAGCGAGCTGCCCGACTTCATGGTGTTCCTGGACTGGAAGGAACTGCCCTGGCACTGGGCGCTGTCGGACAGCTTCATCGCCACGCTGGCGCTGATCGTGCTGGTGCCGGGCGTGGTGGCCTTCGTGTTCGGCTACTTCGCCTTCCGCTCGCGCATCAAGGGCGTGTATTTCTCCATCATCACGCAGGCGCTCACCTTCGCCGCGCTGCTGCTGTTCTTCCGCAACGAGACCGGCATGGGCGGCAACAACGGCTTCACCGATTTCAAGCGCATCCTGGGCATGCCGCTGGCCACGCAGCAGATGCGCATGACGCTGTTCGTCATCACCGGCCTGGTGCTGCTGGGCTTCTTCCTCTGGGCGCGCTGGCTGGTCAACAGCAAGTTCGGCCGCGTGCTGCAGGCGGTGCGCGACGCCGAAAGCCGCGTCATGTTCTGCGGCTACAACCCGCTGCCCTACAAGCTCACCATCTGGACGATCTCGGCCGTGATGTGCGGCATCGCCGGCGCGCTGTACGTGCCCCAGGTCGGCATCATCAACCCCGGCGAGATGAGCACCGCCGCCAGCATCGAGATCGCGGTCTGGGCCGCGGTGGGTGGCCGCGCCACGCTGGTCGGCCCCATCATCG
The DNA here is from genome assembly GCF_018780075.1 of Hydrogenophaga sp. GTDB lineage: Bacteria > Pseudomonadota > Gammaproteobacteria > Burkholderiales > Burkholderiaceae_C > Hydrogenophaga. The sequence goes on along the minus strand of NZ_JADMKB010000037.1, from coordinate 26,857 downwards.
GCGCCTTCATCGTCAACGGCGCCAAGAGCTGGCTCACCGTGAGCTTTCCCGAGTACTGGCTGTACTTCCTGGGCGCGCTGTTCATCGCCGTCACCTTGTGGATGCCGCAGGGTGTGGTGGGGCTGGTCAAGAAACTGCGCATGGGCAAAGGAGCCAAGGCATGACGCCCGACCTGATGGAAGAAGGCGCGCAGCGCTACCAGAAAATTCACGCGCTCGACACGTCGGCGCAGACCGAGTCGGGGGGCCGCGCCGCGGCCTATGGCCGCATCCACACGCCCGGCGAGGTGGACATCACGCACGGCCGCATCCTCTACCTCGAAGACGTGCACGTGAGCTTCGACGGCTTCAAGGCCATCAACGGCCTGAGCCTGGACATCGCGCCCGGCGAGCTGCGCTGCATCATCGGCCCCAACGGCGCCGGCAAGACCACGATGATGGACATCATCACCGGCAAGACCCGGCCCGACAAAGGCCAGGTGTTCTTCGGCAGCACCATCGACCTGCTGCGCTACCGCGAGCCCGAGATCGCCGCGCTGGGCATCGGCCGCAAGTTCCAGAAGCCCACGGTGTTCGAGCAGCTGAGTGTGTTTCAGAACCTGGAGCTGGCGCTGGCCACCGACAAGCGCGTGCGCCACAGCATGGTCTTCCGCCCCACCGGCGAAGAGAAAGACCGCCTGGGCGAGGTGCTCACCACCATCCACCTCGCCGGCAGCGCGGCGCGTCTGGCGGGCAACCTGAGCCACGGGCAGAAGCAGTGGCTGGAGATCGGCATGCTGCTGATGCAGGACCCGAAGCTGCTGCTGCTGGACGAACCCGTGGCGGGCATGACCGACGAAGAAACGGAGCGCACGGCGCAGCTGTTCCTGACGCTGAAAGGCAAACACTCTTTGATGGTGGTCGAGCACGACATGAGCTTCATCCGCACCATCTCCGAGAAGGTCACGGTGTTGTGCGATGGGTCCGTGTTGGCCGAAGGCACGCTGGATGAGGTGCAGGCCGATGAGCGGGTGATCGAAGTCTATTTGGGCCGTTGAGCCGCACACGGAGAACACCATGAGCCTGCTCGAAGTCAAAGACGTCAACCAGTACTACGGCGGCAGCCACATCCTGCGCAACGTGAACCTCACCGCCGAGCTGGGCCAGGTGACCGTGGTGCTGGGCCGCAACGGCGTGGGCAAGACCACGCTGCTCAAGTCGCTCATGGGCCTGGTGCCCATCAAGAGCGGCAGCATCACGCTCGACGGCGTGGCCATCGACAAAGCCACGCCCTACGAACGCGCCCGCATGGGCGTGGGCTTCGTGCCGCAGGGGCGCGAGATTTTTGGCCGCCTCACGGTGCAGGAAAACCTGCTGATGGGCCTGGCCTACAAGAAGGGCAGCACGCCGATTCCGGCCGAGCTGTTCGAGCTGTTCCCGGTGCTGAAGCAGATGCTCGGCCGCCGCGGTGGCGACCTCTCGGGCGGTCAGCAGCAGCAGCTGGCGATCGCGCGGGCGCTGGCCGCCGGCCCCAAGCTGTTGATCCTCGACGAACCCACCGAAGGCATCCAGCCCAACATCATCAAGGACATCGGCAAGGTGATCCGCATGCTGGCCGACCGCGGCAACATGGGCATCGTGCTGGTGGAGCAGTACTACGACTTCGCCGAAGAGCTGGCCGACCGGTACGTGGTGATGGAGCGCGGCGAAGTGATCGCCAGCGGCCCGGGCAGCGAGATGCAGAGCAAAGGCATCCGCCAGCTCGTGGCGATCTGACGAAAGGCAACCTGAAGATGGACACGAGCCTTGCCGGAGCACGTGCCCCAGCCGGGAACCCGGCGGAACCGGCTTTGCCGGGCCGCATCGGGTTGCCCCTTGAGGGGCGGAGCGGCCACACGCAGTGAGCCGCGATGGGGGTGGGCCTGGCTACCGGCTTTGCCGGGCCGCAGCTGTTGCCCCCTTGAGGGGGTGACGCCGCAGGCGGCGCGGGGGTGCTCCTACCCTACAGCGTTGACCTGCGCCAGCAAGCCTTCGTTCCGCGCCGGTGGCTTGTAGCCCGCCGGCAGCGACATGCCGCCCGCCGCGCGACCGGTGTGGCTCTGTTCGCCCAGCCCGGCGTGGATGTCGGTGGTGCGGTAGCGCTCGCGCAGCGTTTGCGCCTGCAGGCTGAGGGCCGCGTGATCGGGAATGCGCTCCTCGTGGCGGTGCAGCACCAGGTGGGCCGATTCGATCAACTTGGCGTTGAGCGTCAGTTCGCCGTGTTCGAGCAGCCGGAGCACCGCCGCCTGCGGGTCGCCCTTGAGGCTCAGGGTCATGGCCTCTTCGGTGAGCTTGAGGATCTGCGCATGGCCGGCGTGCACACGGTTGATGAAGTCGCTGCGACCCACGGCCGCGCAGGCCAGCAACTCGGTGAGCGCGCGGCTGGTGCAGAAGCGCACCGCCATGGTGTCCACCGCCGCGTCCACTTCGTAGAGCTGGATGGAACGGGCCGCGAGCCGCGTCATCAGCGCCAGCAGGTTGCTCGCCGACTCAAAATCGAACGTGGGTTGTGAGATGGTCTTGGCCATGCGGCGCACCTCGTCGAGGGCGCGCGCGGTCTGGTATTCCTGGATCGCCAGCAGGGCCTCGATCACGTCCTGCAGGCGCTGGTTGCGCTCGCTGGTGGGGTTCTTTTCCCGCAGGTGTTCGAGCTGCTCCCGGCATCGTTGCAACCCCCGCTGGTCGTTGCTGTCCAGCCTCGCGAAAGCGAGCAGCACCAGCGCCTGGGCGTCGTAGAGCTTGGAGTCCAGGCCGATGCGGGTGGCGCGGTCGAGCATCTCCACGCCTTCGTCGCGCTCGCCCGCGTACCAGGCCATCATGCCGTGCTTGAGCAGGCGGTTGACCGACGAGGGCGTGAGCTGGGTGGCCATCTTGAAGGTGGACAGCGCGTTCTTGAAATTGCCCAGCTCGAACTGCGCCCGGCCCATGATGTCGTAGGCGTCGGTGTAGCCGGGCTCGGTTTCGATCAGGCCCGCCAGCGTGGTGGTCGCGCGCTGGGGGTAGCCGCCTTCGAGCTGCGCGCGCGCCACGCCGAGTTTGGCCCAGGGCAGGGTCTTGGCCTGGACCACCGCTTCGTAGAGCTTCTCGGCGTCGGCCATGTGGCCGTTGCGCAGCATCAGCTCGGCGCCGATGCGCGCGGCGTACAGCCAGTAGGGTTTTCGGGCCTCAAAGTGCTGTTTGCACAGCTCGCCGGCTTCGTTGAACTGCTCGGCCTCGATGGCGGTGAAGATCTCCCGGAGCACCTGCTTGCGGTCCCGCGCCTGGCGGATGCGTTCGACCAGGCCGGCCGCCGTGTGGGGCTTGAGCAGGTAGGCGTCGAGCGCCGATTCGGCCGCCTCGGCCACCTTGCTGTACGAGGCCTCGGAGGTCACCATCACGAACACCGTGAAGAACGGCAGCAGCTGGTTGCGGCGCAGGTCGTCCAGCAGGTCTTGCCCGGTGGTGTTTTCGCGTTCGAAATACTGTTCGGAGATCACCACGTCGTAGGTGCCCATCTCCAGTTTGTTGCGCGCGTCGACCAGCCGCGAGCACTGCACGATGAAGCCCACGCCGGCCTCGCGCAACTGGTTCACGATGATGGAACGCGATTGCGGATGGCCGTCGATGACGAGCGCGCGGGCGTCGTAGAGATCGGTCGCGACGGGGTCCATGGGCAGGTCGGGTGGGGCGGTTCGGAGGATGGCGGTGCAACGGGAGCGCGGAACGCTCGGTGTCCTGCCACCATTGTGGGACGCCCGCCTCGGGCGCTATCGGCCGAACAGGGCCGCAAAAGCCGCCTTGTTCCGGCGCCGGGGCGCCACGCCGCTCACACCCGCCAGATGCGGGGCGGGGTGGCCGGCAGGCCCCAGGCGGCCGTGCGCAGGGCCGCCCAGGCCTGCTGCAGGCCGGACATCAGCGGCTCCACCAGTGGCGCCATGGCGCGCAGCACCAGCATCTGCGGGTTCGGGCAGGTGGCGGCGGCCTGCACCCCCGCCGGTCCGTCGGCGATGGCCGTGCGCACCGTCTCCAGCAGCTGTTCCTGCCGCGCGCGCCCGAGCGGGTGGCCGCAGGCCAGCAGCAGCGTGCCCATGCAGCGCTGGCCGCCCAGGCCCAGCGGGGAGTCGAGCAGGCGGATGTCGGCGGCGTCGATGCGCGCCTGCTCCAGCCAGAGGCCGGGCAGCTCCAGCCGCTGGCTGAAGCGGCCTTCGCTGAACGGCTGGCCGGCGGTGGGCAGGCCCAGCGCGGTGACGTCCCAGGCGAGCAGTTCGGCGCCTTCGGCGAGCGTCGCGGTGAGCGTGTTGTGGGCCTGGCAGCCGGGGTAGGCGATGGCTTCGAGCGGCAACCACTCCAGGCGCGCCCCCGCGTCCAGCGTCAGCGCCACCTGCTGCGTGGTGGGCAGGCCATCGCTGGCATAGAAGCGCGTGGCCCCCGGGGTGCTGATGAGGCCGTGAGCCCCGCTGCCCACCCGCACCTTCACGTCCAGCACGTCGCCACCCACCAGCCCGCCGGGCGGGTGGATGATCACGTTGTGGCAGATCGCATCGCCCTCGGGGTAGAGGCTCTTGAAGATGCGCAGCGGGCCGTTGTGGTCGTGGCGCAGCACGGTGCGCTGGGCGTCGAGGCGGTAGTCGAGATTCAGGTGGGCGTGCCAGGGCATCGGGCGAGTTTAAGGGGCGTGTTTGCGCACGCCGGAGGGCTCAGGCCTTCCAGAAGCCCTGGTGCGGCCCGCTCGCCTCGTCGATCAGCGCCGGGCCGATGCACTCGATGGCGTGGGGCGAGGCGTTGAACACGTCACGGCACGACAGCTCGGCGTCGCGCTGCTCGCCGCGTTCCCCGCGAAACACGCGCAGGCGCACCGCGTCGATGCCGAACACCACGCGGCCGATGGCGCTCCAGAAGATCGCGCCCGCGCACATCACGCAGGGTTCGGCCGACGAGTACAGCGTGGCGCGCGAGAGCGTCTCGCGGTCCACCGACGCGCCGAGCTGGCGCACCGCGTTGGTCTCGGCGTGGCCGGTGCAGTCACCGGTTTCGCTGGTGTTGCACCAGGCCTCGGCGAGCACGCGGCCGTCGTCGGCCACGACCACCGCGCCGAAGGGCCGGTTGCCGCGCTCGCGCGCCACGCGCGACCAGGCGATGGCCTGACGCAGGTAGCGGCCGTCGCGCTCGTCCAGCGGGCTTTCGGGCCGTGTCATGCCTTCACTGTGCGGGTGCTGGCGGCGGGCAGCATCGCGCGGTTGAACACGCTCTCGGTGCCCGGGCGGGACTTGAGGCCGAACACGTCGACCACGTCGTCCACCTGCTGCTCCAGCGTGCGCTTGAGGACGTCGCCCAGGCCGTGGCCACGCGTGTCGGCCGCGGCGATGTACTGCTGCGTGATGCGCCAGCGCTCCAGTTCCACGGCTTCGTTGAGGATGGGTTCGCGCAGCTTGGTGGCGGCGATGGCGGCGGTCGGGTCGGCCATGCTCTCCAGGATGGCGCGGTTGGTGGCGCGCAGAAAGGCGGCCACCACGGCCGGGTTCTGCGTGGTGAGCGCGCTGCTCGCGAGGATGGCGTTGCCGTACAGGTTCACGCCGGCCTGTGTGTAGGGCAGCACCGAGAGTTCTTCCTGTTTCATGCGCGCGAACAGCGAGACCGCGGAGTCGTGGAAGTAGGTGGCGCCGTCCACGTCACCGCGCACCACCACGTTGTCGCGCGAGGCGAAGTCGGTGGTGGACCAGGTGAACAGGTCGTTCTTCACGCGCAGCTTGCGCGCCACCATGGGCCAGGCCCTGCGCGTGGACTCGACGGCCGCGGCGGCGATCTTCTTGCCTTCGAGGCTGCGGAAGTCGGTGGTGATGCCGCGGTCCTTGCGGCCGACGATCACAAACGGTGCGCGGTTGTAGTACTGGTAGACCGCCTGCACCATCGGTGTGCCCGGGGTGTTGGCCTGGAACTCGATCAGCGAGCTGATGTCTCCCAGGCCCATCTGGTAGACGCCGCTGGCGATGCGGGTGATGGAAGCGACCGAGCCGGCGCCCACGTCGATGCTGACGTCCAGGCCTTCGTCCTTGTAGTAGCCGCGCTGTTGCGCGAGGAAAAACGGCGAGGTCTGGCCGGTGATGCGGAAGTCCAGCGTGAACTTGATCGGGGTGAGTTTGGGGGCCGACTGGCTCCAGACGGCGGGGGCCGCAAGGGCCGACACGGCGGCGGCGGAAGAGGCGAGGAAATGGCGGCGTTGCATGGTGGTGCTCCGGAATGGGCTTGTTGAAACCCCTGGCAAGCGGGACCGCCACCAGGGACACACAAGAGCAATTTCCGGGCGGGTGCGGCGGGTGCACCACGCTGAACGCTTCTACTCTTCAGCGACCGGTGCATGCACAAGCTGTGCCAGCGTTTGATCTGCGTCAAGGTGCGGCCCGGGCCGACCGGTGAACCGATGTCGCTGGGCTGGCTGGCCCAGGATTTGCATGATTTGTGGCGAGAGTAGAAGCGTTCACCAGCCTTGTGCACACCGCGCGCGCAGGCACCCCGCCTCTTCAGGCTGGCCGGAAATTGCTCTTGAAGTGTTCAACTTTCAGGAGTCTCCAATGACCAACGCTCTCTATGAATTCACCGAACTGCAAAAGGAATCGCGCATGGGCGCGATGGGTTCGGAAACGCATGCACGCGAGATCCGCGTGATCGACCTCTCCGACTTCGAGGCCCGCCGCGCCGAGATCGCCGACCAGCTCTGGAGCGCCGCGGTCGATGTCGGTTTCTTCCAGCTGGCTCACCACGGTGTGCCGCTCGACCAGATCCGCCACGCCTTCGCCATGAGCGAGCGCTTCTTCGCGCTGCCCGACAGCGTGAAGGCCCAGTACCCGCTGTCACGCAACGCCGGCTGGGAAAGCCGTTCGCAGGTGCGCCCCTCGACCGGCACGCCCGACCAGAAAGAGAGCTACCAGATCACGCGCCCGCGCATGGACGGTCTCTACCCGAGCGAAGAAGAGCTGGCGGATTTCAAGGCCACGATGCTGGCGTTCGAAGCCGCGAGCTGGAGCGTGGGCATGAAGGTGCTCTCGTGTTTTGCCGACAAGCTGGGCTTCGACCGCGAGTTCTTCACCCGCGCGCACGACCCGGCCAGCGAGACCTACCAGAGCACGCTGCGCCTGCTGCACTACTACGCCATCCCGCCCGAGGCGCAGGACTCGCTGGAACTGTGGCGCGCCGGCGCGCACACCGACTTCGACTGTCTGACCATGCTCTACCAGCGCGAGGGCCAGGGCGGCCTGCAGGTGTGCCCGGGCAAGGAATACGAAGCGCAGGAGTGGACCTCGATCCCGCCGAACGAGGACACCATCACCTGCAACATCGGCGACATGCTCATGCGCTGGAGCGACGACCAGCTGCCCAGCAACTTCCACCGCGTGAAGAACCCGGTGCCCGGCGAGTCCATGGGACCGCGCTACAGCCTGGCCTTCTTCTGCCAGGCCAACACCGACGCGCTGATCACGTCGCCCTCGGGCAAGTACCCGCCGATCACGGCCGGCGACTACCTGGCCGAGCGCATTCGGGCGAACTTCAACAAAAGGTATTGACGCCCCCCGCGCCGCCTTCGGCGTCACCCCCCACTGGGTGGCGGCACTGGCGGCCGGGCAGAGCCCGTTCCGCGGTGCCCTGGGTGAGGACATCGCTGTCCTCGTTGCCTATCCGCGCTTCGACCAGAAGCCCTGGTGTGTGGCGACCATCTCGGCTTCGACCTCGGCCACCGGGCCGATGACTTCGATGGCTTTCTGCCCGCGCGCGATGACCTCGCGGCAGGGCAGGGACAGCGTGGGGTTTTCTGCGTGGCTGCCGGTGAGCGCGAGCAGGGCTTCTTCGCTCGCGCCGTAGACGATGCGGCCGATGTTGGCCCAGTAGACCGTGCCGGTGCACATGGCGCAGGGCTCGAAGGTGGTGACCAGGGTGCACTGCGCGAGGTAGGCGCCGGGCCAGTTGTCCGCCGCCGTGCGCGCCAGCGTGGACTCGGCGTGGTTCACCGTGTCGATGTTGCCCTGCTCGGCCAGCACCGTCTCGCCATCGGGCGCGACCAGCAAGGCGCCGAACGGGTGGCGGCCCATGCTGGCGGCGCGCTGCGCCACGGCGTTGGCGCGGCGCAGGTGGCGAAGGGTCTGATCGGGGTTCATGGCGAGAAGACGAGACGGAGACAAGGTGGCCGGAGCGAGAGGGCGTTCATTCGGGGGCACCGCGGAACCGGCTCCGCCGGGCCGCCAGTGTCGCCCCCCAGTGGGGGGTGACGCCGCAGGCGACGCGGGGGGCGTTCAAGCATCATCCCTGGCTGCCTCGGTGCGCCCAGCCGGTGGTGTGTTTCTCAATGAAGCTGAACAGCTCGTACATCGCCATCGCCATCGCGCCCACCACCAGCAGGCCGCTGAAGGCTAGGCCCATCTGCATGGAGCTGCCGGCCGAGATCAGCAGGTAGCCGATGCCTTCGTTCGAGGCCGTCATCTCCGACACCGTGGTGCCCACGAAGGCCAGCGTGATCGCGACCTTGAGCGAGCCGAAGAAGTAGGGCATGGAGCGCGGCAGGCCGACCTTGGTGAGCACGTCCCAGCGCTTGGCGCCAAGCACGCGCAACACGTCTTCCAGCTCGGGCTCCAGCGTGGCGAGACCCGTGGCGATGTTCACCATGATGGGGAAGAAGCTGATGAGAAACGCGGTCAGGATGGCCGGGCCGACGCCGATGCCGAACCACACCACGAGGATGGGCACGAAGGCCGCCTTGGGCAGGGCGTTGAACGCCGTCATCAGCGGGTAGATCGCGGCGTAGGCCAGGCGCGAGCTGCCGATGAGAAAGCCCCCCAGCACGCCCACCACGATGGCGATGCCAAAGCCGGCCATCGTCACCCAGAAGGTGCGCCAGGCGTGGCCGAGGATGGTGACCTTGTGCTCCATCGTCTGCTCCCAGATGCGCGACGGGCTGGGGAAGATGAACTCGCTGACGCCGAAGCCGCTGCAGATCACCTCCCAGATGACGACGATGGCCAGCAGCAGCAGAAAGGGCGACCAGGTTTCGACTTGTTTTTTGTTCATGGTGAGAACTCCAAAGCGGAAGAGAGAAAAAGCGGCGAGCGAGATGTCTTCGAGCCAGAACACCGCGGAACTGGCTTTGCCAGGCCGCTGGTGTTGCCCCCTGGGGGGTGACGGCCGTCAGGCCGGCGCGGGGGGAGCCCCTCTCATCGCCCCGATGTGGCCCCTGAGTTCATGCACGATGTCCGTGAACTGCGGCGTGTACGTCACCTCCAGGTCGCGCGTGCGCGGGATCTCGATCTCGCGCTTCACCACGAAGCGACCCGGGCTCTTGCTCATGCAATACACCGTGTCGGCCAGGAACACGCTCTCGCGCAGGTCGTGCGTGACCAGGATGACGTTGAAGCGCTGCGCCTCCCAGAGGTCGCGCAGCGTGCACCAGAGTTCTTCGCGCGTGAACGCATCGAGCGCGCCAAAGGGCTCGTCGAGCAGCAGCATCTTGGGCTCGTGGATCAGCGCGCGGCAGATGCTGGCGCGCTGCTGCATGCCGCCCGAGAGCTCCCAGGGATACTTCTTCTCCATGCCGCCCAGGCCCACGCTGGTGAGCAGCTTGCTGGCTCTCTCTTCGAATTCTTTGCGGCGGTCCTTGAACTGGCTGCGGAAGGGCTCCACGATCTCCAGCGGCAGCAGCACGTTGTCCAGCGTGGTGCGCCAGGGCAGCAGCGAGGGCGCCTGGAAGGCCATGCCCGAGATCTTCAGCGGGCCGGTGACCGGCTGGCCGTCGATGGTGATCTTGCCCATGCTCGGCATCTTCAGGCCGGTGGTGAGCTTCATGAAGGTGGACTTGCCGCAGCCGGAGGGGCCGACGATGGCGATGAACTCGCCCTTCTTGACCTTGAGGTTGATGTCCTCGACGGCGAAGAGGTTCTTGGCCAGCAGGTCGTCGTTGTAGGCGAGCCAGACCTGGTCAAAATCGACGAAGGGTTTTTCGGTGCTGGAAGGGGTCGGGGCGTCGGTCATGGGGCGGTCCTGAAAAAAAGGCCAGCCACAGGTGTGCGGCTGGCCCAGGCCAAAAACGGTGGGCGCGAACCGCGCTTATTTCTTCGCGGGCGGCAGCACGTTGAGCTCGGCGGCGGTGGGCAGCATGGAGCCGTCCCAGACCGCCTTGGGGTCCACGCGGTTCTTGGTGCCGTAGGCGTCCGACACCTGCGAGGCCATTAGGCTCATGCGGCCCGGGTTGACCTGGCCGAAGCCTTCCTTGCGCGCGTCGGGGCTGGCGACCACCGAGTCCACGGCGAGCTGCAGGCGGCGCGTTTCCAGCGCCACGTTGATGATGCCGTCGCGGGCCTTCACGGTCTCGATGCCGGCGGCCGGATTGGCCATGACCTCCTTGGCGCCCTTGGCGAACGCGGCGAGGAAGGCCTTGACGGCGGCGGGGTTCTCCTTGATCAGCTTGGGGCTGGCGATCACCACGTTGCCGTAGAGCTTCACGCCGTAATCCGCGTAGGGCAGGATCACCACGTCTTCGGCCTTCACGCCGCGTGCTTCCAGGTTGAGCAGCGAGGTGAACGAGAAGCCGGTGATGGCGTCGATGTCACCACGCACCAGCATGGTCTCGCGCAGCGGCGGGTCCATCGAGGTCCAGGCCACGTTGGTGACCGCGTTCGCCTTCTGGAAGATCGGGAAGGCCTTGCGGCCGGCGTCGAACACCGGGGCACCGAGCTTCTTGCCGTTCAGGTCGGACGGTTTGGTGATGCCCGTTTTCTTCAGGGCCAGCACCGCTGCGGGCGTGTTGTTGTAGACCATCATCACGGCCACGGGCTTGTTGGGCGCGTCCGGGTTGTTGGCGTGGAATTCCATCAGCGCGGCCATGTCGGCAAAACCCATGTCGTAGGTGCCCGAGGCCACCCGCGTCACGGTGCCACCCGAGCCGTTGCCGGAGTCGATGGTCACGTCCAGGCCGGCGGCCTTGTAGTAGCCCTTGGCGGCCGATTGCAGGAACAGCGCGGCCGGGCCTTCGAAGCGCCAGTCGAGCTGGAACTTGATGGCGGTCTGTGCGTGGGCGGAGCCGAAGGCGGCAACGGCGGCCAGGGCGGCGGTGGTCTGGAGGAAGAAGCGCTTGTTCATGACGGTTCCGTTCAAGGGATGGATGGGTCGGCGGGCCACAGGCGGGGTTGGGGGATCTGTTAGCAAGTTGGATACCAGCGGACGACACGATCCGGAAACTGAACACACTATTTGTATACAGCGTTTGCGCGCATGTCTGCCCACCGATAGTTCCATTGCGGCTCAGGATGGTGCACGACTTCCCGTGCGGCACCAATCGGGGGCATCCCGAGGGTCGGCCATGAAAAAAGAGCCCTGAAGGGCCCTTTTCATGTGCTCGGTTCGCGCGGCCTTCAGGCGGGCATGGCGAATTCGGGGCCGTTGTAGTCGACCGGCACCTTGATCTGGCCAGCTGCGATGCCACGCGCCGTGGCCGCCACCCGCTCGCGCACCGGCGCGGGCACGTCCGGCGCCATCGACAGCCGGACGGCGCGTTCGTTCGCGATGCCGATGTGCTGGACCTGACCCGCGGGGAAGTGACCCGCCTGCGCGTCCTTGATGGCTTCGTACATGCCGATGCTGACGTCGGCGATGGCCGAGGCGACAAACACCTTCGGGTCGACGGCCACCCAGTCGATCACGTTGCCGATCTGGCGCGCGCCACTGGCGCGGCAGGCCTGGGTCACGCCATCGCGACCGGCGTTGAGCATGGTGAAGATCACGTCCGCGCCCGCCGCGATCTGGGCCGACGCGATGCGCTGTGACAAGGCGTTGTCGTCCTGATTGCCAGAGAAATTGGTCAGGACGCGGATGTCTGGCCGGGCGGCCTTGGCACCCGCCACGTAGGCGGCGCGGCCCTTGAGGCCTGGCCGCACGCGGATGCCGGACATGTGACCGATGACGCCGGTGCGGCTGGTCAGGGCCGCGAGCACGCCGCCCAGGTAGGCCGATTCTTCCTGGAGCACGTCGTAGCTGCACAGGTTGGCGGACTGGACCGCGCCCTGGGTGACGGCAAAGCGCACGCCGGGAAACTTCGCGGCCACCTCTGCGCAGGCCTCGTTGTTCTGCCCGCCATGGGCCACCACCAGATCGACCTCCGAGCCGGCCAGCTCGGTGAGTGCCGCCATCAGCTGCTCCTTTTTCGGCGGGATGTTGTCGATGTGGCGCGTCTGCACGCGCAGTTCGGTGCGCGCGCGCTCAAGCCCCGACCATCCCGCTTCCATGAAGCCCCGGTCGTTGATGCGACCGGCCAGCAGGGCGCCGACCTTGAAGTCGGGTGCGGCTTTCGCGGGGCCGGCGCAAGCCGTGATGACGGGCAGGGCGCCCAGGCCGGCCGCGCCCAGGACAAAACGCCGGCGGGTGGATGTGGAAGCAGGGAACTTGATTATGCTGGTCATTCGCACAGGGAGGGATGGTGGGAGTGGCGGGGTGGCCTGGACGCTTGCCGTTCAGTGTGCCTCGGCCTGTTGTGCGGCCCGGATCGCCGCCGCCTCGTCCGCTTGGCCACCGTTGAAGAAGAGGTTCAGCAACACCGCCGCGATGGAAGCAAGCAGGATGCCCGATTCGATCAGCGGGTGGATGCCGTGCGGCATCCACTGCTTGAAGTTGGGGGCGATCAGCGGAATCATGCCCACGCCGATGGCGATGGCCACGATCATGGCGTTGAAGCGGTTGCTCTTGAAGTCCACGCCCGCCAGGATGCGGATGCCGGTGGCGGCGACCATGCCAAACATCACCAGCCCCGCGCCGCCCAGCACCACCGTGGGCAGCGACTCGACCAAGGCCGCCATCTTGGGCAGCAGGCCCAGCACGATCAGGATCACACCGCCCGCCACGCAGACGAAGCGGCTTTTGACGCCGGTGACCGCGACCAGACCCACGTTCTGCGAGAAGCTGGTGTAGGGAAAGGTGTTGAAGATGCCGCCGATGAGGGTGCCCAGGCCATCGGTGCGCAGGCCGCGCGTGAGGGCGGCGCCGTCCACCTGGCGGTCGGTCATTTCGCCCAGCGCGAGGAACATGCCGGTCGACTCGATCATCACCACGATCATCACCAGCGTCATGGTGAGGATCAGGATGGGGTTGAACACCGGGGTGGCGATCTCGAAGGGCAGCACGATGTCGATCCAGTTCGCCTGGGCCACCTTGTCAAAGTTCATCAGGCCCATGGCCGCAGCGGCGATGCCACCGATGACGATGCCCAGCAGCACCGAGATGTTGGCCAGGAAGCCCCTGGCGTAGCGCGCGATCAGCATGATCGACACCAGCACCAGCGCCGCGATGCCCACACCGGTGAGGTCGGCGTACTTGGGGTTGGGCAGCTTGGGCACCAGGGCCAGGTCCTTCGGGATGGCCGGAAGCACCGAGCCCGGGGCGCCGGCCGAGGCGCTCACCTGGGCCAGCCACTGGGCGTGTTCGGGGCTGACGATGCTCGGCGCGGTCGGGCCGACCGGGTTGCCGAAGATCCAGTTGATGCCCACACGCATGAGGCTGATGCCGATCACCAGGATGATCGAACCGGTGACCACCGGCGGGAAGAAACGCAGCATGCGGCTGACCAGCGGCGCGATCACGATCGAGATCACGCCCGCGCCGATGATGGCGCCAAAGATCAGGCCCGCGCCTTCGGTGCCGGGGTTGCTGTTGGCCATGGCGACCATGGGCGCGACGGAGGCGAAGGTCACGCCCATCATCACCGGCAGCTTGATGCCGAACCACTGCGTGGCACCGAGCGACTGGATCAGTGTGATCAGGCCGCAGCAGAACAGGTCGGCCGAGATCAGCATTGCCACCTGCTCGGGGCTGAGCTTGAGCGCGCGGCCCACGATCAGCGGCACCGCCACCGCGCCGGCGTACATCACCAGCACGTGCTGCAGGCCCAGGGCCGTGAGCTTGCCGGCGGGCAGGACTTCATCCACTGGATGAACCGTTGTGGTCATGGAGGTCTCCTCATTGGGTGGGCTGTTTGCGACGGCGCACAGCCTGGATGGTATGTAAAACTGTATACAAATTATGTGTACGATCAGGTGATGGGTCGATAGGGAAAACCCCGGCTCGACCGATGGAGGGCAAAAAAAAGGACGCCGCAGCGTCCTCTTGTGCACCGGCGAAAAACGCTCAGCCGCGCGGGCTGGCGGCCGCGGCGAGCGCCGTCATGTTGAGCACCCGGCGCACCGTGGCCGCGGGCGTGAGGATGTAGGCCGTGCGGGCCACACCCATCAGCACCGGGCCCACGGTCACGCCACCGCTGGTGGTGGTCTTGAGCACGTTGTAGAGGATGTTGGCGGCGTCCAGGTTCGGGCAGATCAGCAGGTTGGCCGAACCGCTGAGCGTGGAGTCGGCCATGTAGGCGTTGCGGATCTCCGGGTTCAGCGCCGCGTCGCCGTGCAGCTCGCCGTCGCATTCGATGCCCGGGTGCTGGGCCACGAAGAGGTCGCGCGCGGCCCGCATCTTCTTGGCCGACGGGCGCTTGCTGGAGCCGAAGCTGGAATGCGAGAGGAAGGCCACCTTGGGCGGGATGCCGAAGCGCTGCACCTGCTGCGCCGCCATCCAGGCGATCTCGGCCAGCTGTTCGGCGCTCGGGTCTTCGTTCACGTAGGTGTCGGCGATGAACAGCGGGCCGCGGTCGGTCATGAGCGCGTTGACGGCGGCGTAGTTGGTCACGCCGGGCTGCTTGCCCAGGATCGCGTCGATGCGCTCCAGGTGCGTCGAATAGGTGCCGACCAGGCCGCAGATCAGCGCGTCCGCGTCACCCAGCGAGACCATCAGCGAACCGATGATGGTGTTGGAGCGGCGCACGGCGGCCTTGGCCACCTCGGGTGAGGCGCCGTTGCGGGCCATGAGCTTGTGGTACTGCTCCCAGTACTGGCGGAAGCGCGGGTCGCCTTCGGGGTTGACGTTCTCCACATCCACCCCCAGGCGGATGCGCAGGCCGGCTTTTTCGATGCGCGCGGCGATCACGGCCGGGCGGCCGATCAGGATGGGCTTGGCCAGGTTGTCGTCGATCGCCATCTGCGCGGCGCGCAGGGCGCGCTCGTCTTCGCCGTCGGCGTAGGCGACGCGCTTGCGGTTTTCGGGCAGGGCCTTGGCGGCGTTGAAGATCGGCCGCATGAGGATGCCGGTCTGCGTGACGAAACGGCCCAGGCTTTCCTTGTAGGCCTGCATGTCGGCGATCGGGCGCGTGGCCACGCCCGAGTCGGCGGCGGCCTGCGCCACGGCCGGCGCGATCTTCAGGATCAGGCGGGTGTCAAAGGCCTTGGGGATGATGTAGTCGGGGCCGAACACCAGCTCCTGGCCGGCGTAGGCGGCGGCCACCTCGTCGCTGATCTCGCTCTTGGTCAGGTCCGCGATCTGGCGCACGCAGGCCATCTTCATTTCTTCCGTGATCTTGGTGGCGCCGCAATCGAGCGCGCCGCGGAAGATGTAGGGGAAACACAGCACGTTGTTGACCTGGTTCGGGTAGTCCGAACGGCCGGTGGCGATGATGCAGTCGGGCCGCGCGGCCTTGGCCACTTCGGGCCGGATCTCCGGCTCGGGGTTGGCCAGCGCCAGGATGATGGGCTGCGTGCCCATGCTTTTCACCATGTCGGCGTCCACCACACCGGCGGCGGAGCAGCCCAGGAACACGTCGGCGCCGTTCATGGCGTCAGCCAGCGTGCGCGCGGTGGTGGTGCGGCAGTAGCGCTGCTTGGATTCGTCGAGCTTGCCGCCCACGGCGTCGGCGCGCTCGGTGTGGATCACGCCCTTCGAATCGCAGACCAGGATGTTCTCGATGTTCACGCCCAGGTTGACCATCAGGTCCAGACAGGCGATGGCCGCGGCGCCCGCGCCCGACACCGCCATCTTGATCTGGCCGATGTCCTTGCCCACCAGCTCCAGCCCGTTGATGAGGGCCGAGCTGGAGATGATGGCCGTGCCGTGCTGGTCGTCGTGGAAGACCGGGATCTTCATGCGCTCGCGCAGCTTCTTCTCGATGTAGAAGCACTCGGGCGCCTTGATGTCTTCGAGGTTCACGCCGCCCAGCGTGGGCTCCAGCGCGGCGATGATGTCGACCAGCTTGTCCGGGTCGCGTTCGGCGAGTTCGATGTCGAACACGTCGATGCCGGCGAACTTCTTGAACAGGCAGCCCTTGCCCTCCATCACCGGCTTGCTCGCCAGCGGGCCGATGTCGCCCAGGCCCAGCACGGCGGTGCCGTTGGTGATCACGCCCACCAGGTTGCCGCGCGAGGTGTACTCGGCCGCCAGCGAAGGGTCGGCTTCAATGGCCAGGCAGGGGTAGGCCACGCCGGGCGAGTACGCCAGCGACAGGTCGCGCTGGTTGGAGAGCGGCTTGGTGGGGTTGACGGAAATCTTGCCGCGGTTGGGCGAGCGGTGGTATTCAAACGCGGCGTCGCGCAGGGCTTGTTCGGCGGGGGTCATGGTGTCTCCAGAATCGGGCCGCCCGGCGTGGGCGGGCGGTCATTGTGGCACGCGGTCGACCAGCGATCTGCTGGGACATTCCACAGGAGGGTCAGTCGGTTTTCAGCAGGTCCAGCAGCGTGCGCGCGACCACCTTGGTGGCCCGCCTCAGGTCTTCCAGCACCAGGTTTTCGTCGGCGCGTTTGGCGTTCGACTCGCGCACGGTGTGCGGGCCGGCGCCGTAGATCACGCCCGGGATGCCGTGTTCGCCATAGAGGCGCACGTCGGTGTAGAGCGGTGTGCCCACCGCCGGGATGGTTTCGCCAAACAGTTCCTGGCCGTGTTTCTGGATCGCGCTGACCAGCGGCTGGTTGCCGGGCAGGGGCTTGAGCGCCCGCGCCAGCAGGATGCGCTTCACGTCCACGCTGATGGCGCGCCCCCCGCGTGGCGGGTTGAAGCTGGCGGCGGCCTCGGCGATGGTGCGTCGCAGGGCGGCCTCGACCTCGGTCGGGTCTTCCTCGGGGATCATGCGGCGGTCCACCTTGAGCACCACCTTGCCGGGGATCACGTTGGTGTTGGTGCCGCCGATGATCTGGCCCACGTTGAGGTAGGGGTGGGTGATGCCCTCGACGCTGGAGGTGACCTTCAGGTAGTCGGCATTGAGCGCGTACAGCGCGTTGAGGATGTGCACCGCGCCCTGCAGCGCGTCGGTGCCGCTGTCGGGGATGGCGGCGTGCGCCATGTCGCCGTGCACCGTCACCTCCAGCTGCAGGCAGCCGTTGTGCGCCACCACCACCTGGTAGCTGAAGCCGGCCGCGATCATCAGGTCGGGTTTCGTCAGGCCCTTCTTCAGCAGCCAGTCCGGGCCGACCTCGCCGCCGTATTCCTCGTCGTAGGTCACGTGCAGTTCCACGCCGCCCTGGAGTGGGGCGCCCAGCGATTCCACGGCCCGGATGGCGTGGGTGAAGGTGGTGATGTCGCACTTGCTCACGGCCGTGGCGCGGCCGTAGATCCTGCCGTCCACGATCTCGCCGCCATAGGGGGCGTGCGTCCAGCCTTCGCCGGGCGGCACCACGTCACCGTGCGCATTGAGCGCGATGGTCCGGCCGCCGTCGCCGTAGCGGCGGCGCACGATCAGGTTGGTGATGGTCTCCAGGCCGGCGGCCTTCACCTCGGCGTCGGGCACAGCGTGTTTTTCGGCGGTCAGGCCCATGGCGGCCAGCAGCTCGGCGGTGCGTTCGGCGTGCGGCGCGTTGTTGCCGGGCGGCGTGTCGGTGGGCACGCGCACGAGCGCCTGCAGGAAGCTCACCTGCTCGTCAAAGTGGGCGTCGATCCATTGGTCGAGTTGTTGGTAGGCGGTGGTCATAGGGTGTTGCGGTGGGTGGGGGCTTGGGCAGGCTCGCCCGAACGGTGAAAGAAGGGTTCAGTGGCCGGCGGCGAGCTGGTCGATCAGGTGCGCGAACGCGCGCACGCAGAGGTCCATGTCGTCGCTGGTGGTGGATTCGAGCGGGTTGTGGCTGATGCCGCTGTTGAGACCCCGCACGAACAGCATGGCCTGCGGCATCACCTCGTGCAGCTTCATGGCGTCGTGGCCGGCGCCGCTGGGCAGGCGGTGCAGCGGCACGCCGAGCGAGGCCACGGCGGCTTCCCAGCGCGCCTGCCAGGCGGGGGCGCTGGGCGCGGCGGCGGCGCGCATGGTTTCTTCCAGCAGGTGGCGCACGCCGCGGCGTTCGCAGATGGCCTGCAGCCGCGCGAGGATGTCGCGCGCCAGTGCGTCGCGCTGCGCATCGTTCGGCGCACGCAGGTCGATCGAAAACCGGCAGGCGCCGGGCACCACGTTGATGGAGCCGTTGGGCACCTGCAGCATGCCGATGGTGGCGACCGAGTCGCCGTCGGCCGCGGCGCGCTGTTCCGCGAAAAGCGCCAGCTCGGCCACGGCGCAGGCCGCGTCGCGGCGGCGGTCCATGGGCGTGGTGCCGGCGTGGCTGGCCATGCCGATCACTTCGCCCAGGTAACGCACGCTGGCGTTGATGGAGGTGACGACGCCCAGCGGCAGGTCGAGCTCGTTGAGCACCGGCCCCTGCTCGATGTGCACTTCGACAAAGCCGAGGTATTTCGAGGGGTCGCGCTGCAGCGCGGCAATGGCGTCCAGCGTCGCGGGCAGGCCGGCGTGCTGCATGGCCGCGCGCATGGTGATGCCGTCGGCGTCCTGCTGGTCCAGCCAGGCCGGGTTGAAGTGGCCGGTGAGCGCGCCCGAGCCCAGGAAGGTGGCTTTGTAGCGCTGGCCTTCTTCTTCGGCAAAGCCCACCACCTCGATGGCAAAGGGCAGGCGCCGGCCGGCCTGCTTCAGCTGCTGCACGCAGGCCATGGGCACGAAGATGCCGAGGCGCCCGTCGTACTGGCCGCCGTTGCGCACGGTGTCGTAGTGGCTGCCGGTGAGCAAGGCGGGCGCATCGGGCGTGTTGCCGTGGTAGCGGCCCACCACGTTGCCCACCGCGTCGATGTGCGCCTCGTCAAACCCCAGCGCCAGCATCTGCCGCTGCAGCTGCGCCGCACAGGCGCGGTGCGCGTCGGTCAGGTAGGTCACGGTGAGCTGGCCGAGCTCGGCGTAACCCGGGTCGGTGTGGCGGGCCAGGTCTTCGTGCCAGTCCCACACCGCGTTGCCCAGCGTGGGCTCGAAGCCGAACTTGTCGTTGAGCCGGATCTCGGCGATGCGGTGGATGTTGCGCAGGCACTCGGCGCGCTCGAAGTCCACCGGGTGGTGCAGGCGGCGCTCGAAGGTGGCGATGATCTGTGCCTTGGCGAGTCCCGTGCCGCGGGGTCCACGCACCGCGAGGATGAACGGGAAGCCGAACTTCGCGTTGTAGTCGGCGTTGAGCCGCTGGATGAGCGCGAACTCCTCGGGCGTGCAATGGGTCAAGCCGGCCTTGGTCTGCTCGTTCGTGGACTCGGCGGTGAGCGACTGGCTCACCATGGCCTTGCCCGCGAGCTCGGGGTGGGCGCGGATCAGGGCGAGCTGCGGCTCCACGCCGGCGCCGTCCAGCACGCGCACCATGGCGTGTTTCAGCGCGGCCAGCGACGCGAACGGCCGCTGCTGCAGCGCGGCCTCGGCGATCCAGGGCGAATGCTCGTACAGGCCGTCGAGCAGCATCACGGCTTCGGCCAGTGGCGCGGCGTTGAGTTGGTCCAGGGTGAGGGGCATGGCGGCGATCTCAGGCAGCGTTCAGGGGGTGCGTGGCGGTCCAGTGCCGCGCGATGTCCAGTCGGCGTGCCACCCACACCTTGTCGTGCGACTGGATGTGGTCGAGGAAACGCTGCAGCGCGGTGATGCGGCCCGGTCGTCCGAGCAGGCGGCAGTGCATGCCGATGCTCATCATCTTGGGGCGGTCCAGACCGTCCGGGTCGCCTTCGGCGTACAGCGCATCGAACGTGTCCTTCATGTACTGGAAGAACGGGTCGGCGTGCGAATAGCCCTGGGGCAGCGCGAAGCGCATGTCGTTGCAGTCCAACGTGTAGGGCACGATGAGCTGGTGCGCGTCGCTGCCGTCGGTCTTGCGCACCTTCATCCAGAACGGCAGGTCTTCGCCGTAGTAGTCGCTGTCGTATTCGAAGCCGCCAAAGTCGGCCACCAGGCGGCGTGTGCGGGGGCTGTCGCGGCCGGTGTACCAGCCCAGCGGGCGTTCGCCCGTCAGGCGCTGAATGATCGCCATCGCCTCGGCCATGTGGGCGCGTTCGGTCGCTTCGTCGATGGCCTGGTAGTGGATCCACTTCAGGCCGTGGCAGGCGATGTCGTACCCGAGTTCCTTGAACGCCGCGGTCAGCTCGGGGTGCTTCTGCAGCGCGGTGGCGACGCCGAACACGGTGAGCGGCAGGCCGCGCTGTTCGAACTCGCGCAGGATGCGCCAGACCCCGGCCCGCGAGCCGTACTCGTAGATGCCTTCCATGCTGATGTGGCGTTCGGGGAACGACGCCGGGTTGAACATTTCCGAGAGGAACTGCTCCGAACCCGCATCGCCATGCAGCACCGAGTTCTCGCCGCCTTCTTCGTAGTTCAGCACAAACTGCACCGCGATGCGGGCGCCATTCGGCCAGCGCGCGTGCGGCACGTCGCGGCCGTAGCCAATCAGGTCGCGGGGGTAGGGGGCGGTGGCGTCGTAGATCATGGGGACAGGGCCATGGAAATGTCGTTGGTCGGCAGCTTGCGGTCGAAGGTCAGGCCTTCTTCCACGTGCATCAGGTGTTGGTCCATCAGGCGCACGGCGGTGGCTTCGTCTTTCGCCGCCAGGGCCTTGACGATGGCGGCGTGCTCCTCGTTGGAGTGCTCGGCCGCGTTCGTGCTCTGGTACATCAGCGTGATGAGGGCGCAGCGCGAGATCAGTTCACGCAAGAGTTCGGCCAGCACCTGGTTGCCCATGAGCTCGGCCATGTGCACGTGAAAGTCGCCCAGCAACTCGGTGCGGCCGGGCACGTCCTGGTTGTCCACGGCCTGCTTCTCCTGCGCCACGTGCTCGCGCAGGGCCTTGATCTTGCTAGGGGTCACCTGGCGCACGAAAGCGCGGGTCATCTCGGCTTCGAGCATGCGGCGCACGGCAAACACCTGTTTGGCTTCGTCCACCGACGGCGCCGCGACAAAGGCGCCGCGCGCGGGCTCCAGCCGTATCAGTCGGTTCTGCGAGAGCTGGAACAGGGCTTGGCGCACCAGGGTGCGCGAAACGCCGAAGTGGTCAGCGAGCTTCTGCTCGGCCAGCTTGGTGCCCGGGTGCAACCGGTGCTCCACGATGGCCTTGGTGAGCGACTCGACAATCTGGCGGGTGCTGGAGGTTTCCATGCGGTCATCATAGTCAGAAAAACAAAAAGTGTATACACTTTCAGTCGACTGAATTCAACCTGGGAAAAAAGCGATGGGCCTCAGCACACATGTTCTGGACACGATGAACGGCTGCCCCGCGGCTGGCATGACGGTCGAGCTCTACACCACCGAGGGCGACGCGGCCACGCTGGTCAGGCGGTTTGCCCTCAACGCCGATGGCCGCAACCCGGACGGGCCGCTCTACGACAACGCGAGCCTGAAAAAAGGCACCTACCGATTGGTGTTTGACGTGAAGGGCTACTTCGCGGCCCAGGGCGTGGTCTTGCCCGAGCCGAATTTCCTCAACCGCGTGGCGCTGGACTTCGGCGTGGCCCACACCGACCAGCACTACCACGTGCCGCTGCTGGTGAGCCCTTGGAGTTATTCCACGTATAGGGGCAGCTGACGCTGCACCCCCCCCGCGCCGCTTCGCGTCACCCCCCAAAGGGGGGCGATGCGAGTGGCCCGGCAAAGCCGGTTCCACCGCATCCTGGGTGAAGGCATGTCGCGCCGGAGGGGGAGTTTGTTTCAGGGCACCGCCGGGCCGGCTTTGCCGGACGGCCAGTGCCGCCCCCCTTGGGGGGTGACGCCGCAGGCGGCGCGGGGGGTGTTACTTGCTTCTTTGTCCTTCGGTCAGCGTGTCGAGCTGGAAGTTGCCGCTCTTGTCCCAGAGCCACACCTCGGTGTAGGTCACGCCGCCCAGCCGAACCGGGGCGGGGAAGGGGGCGGCCTCATGCACCGTGCGTTCGATTTCCTGCACCACGTCGGGCGCGTGGCTGGGTGCCCGCATCCAGTTGAGGCGCCGCACCAGGCCCCGGTTGTCGAGTTCGACCTGCAGCACGCCGACCGCGTGCATCAGGGGTGGCATCTTGCCTTTGAAGATGCGGTGGGCGTTCTTGCCATAGAGGTGGCGGGCGCCGTCCTGACGGTATTCGCGGGGCGTGATCGCCTCCGATACCAGGGTGGGCGGTGGGAGGGTGTCCGCGATCGGGGCTTCGATCACCGGCGGCAGGTCTGGCAACACGTCCGGTGCTGGGGGCTTGGGCGCGGCGCAGGCCACCAGCAGCAGGGCGGTGCAGACCCCCAGCAGGCCCGCCGTGCGCCGGAGGGTCGCGGCCCAGTCTGCTGAGAACGAGGGAGTGGTCGGTGATGTGCTCATGGCGGTCTTTCGGTGGGTCTTCCTGGCGGCACGGCACCGCGGGAGGGTCGCGCCGGGCCGTCCCGACCCGGAGCCATACGGGCAGAGAGATGCAGTGTATGGGGCTTTGCCCATCCTCCCAAGGGGGGTGCCGGTGGATACTGCGCGCTCGCGTTCAAGTTGACGTTTCCTTACCGATTGTTCGGCAATCACGCCACACACACCCATGGAACTGGCCCTATTTTTGCAGCGTCTGGCCATCGAGGCCGCCGTCCTGGTGACGGTGGTGCAGGCGCGCGGCTCGGTGCCGCGCGAGGTCGGTGCCTGGATGGCGGTCTGGCCCCAGGGGCAGCTGGGCACCATTGGTGGTGGTCACCTGGAGTGGGACGCCCTGCGCCGCGCGCGGGAGCGCCTGGCCTCGGGCGAAGGCGGCGCCTGGGAGCACAGCGTCACGCTCGGTCCCAGCCTCGGGCAATGCTGCGGCGGCGCGCTGCGGCTGCGTTTCGAACCCGTGGGACCTGCGCAGGTGGAGGCGCTGCGGGCGCGGCTGGCGCCGGCGCTGACGCCGCTGGCGCTGTTTGGCGGGGGCCATGTGGGGCGGGCCATCGTCCAGGCACTCGCGCCGCTGCCGTATGCCGTGAGCTGGGTGGACAGCCGCGATGGCGTGTTTCCCGAGCCTCCGCTCGCAGGGGTGCATACCGAACACTCCGACCCGGTGCAGGCGGCGGTGCGCGAGCTGCCCGGTGGCGCGATGGTGCTGATCATGAGTTTCTCCCACGCCGAAGACCTCGACATCGTGGCCGCCTGCCTGGAGCGCCAGCGCGCGCAGGCCGACCTGCCGTTCGTGGGCCTGATCGGCAGCCGCACCAAATGGGCGACGTTCCGGCGGCGCTTGTCGGAACGCGGTTTCGCGGACAGCGAGCTGGACCACATTACCTGCCCCATCGGGCTGCCGGGCATCGTGGACAAAGCCCCGGCCGTCATCGCGGCCGCGGTCGTGGCGCAGTTGTTGCTAGTTCGTGACACCGCCGCCCCGGCCTGAGCCGCGGTCGTCTGGGGGTTTTCACGGGCCCGTCTGTCTTCAAAAAGTGTATACACTTTGAGGTCTGGTCGCAGCGGAGCTGGGTGTCTTTCTGATGAAGGCACGCCATCGCGGCCCTCAGTCGACTCAGAGCGCCCGCGGTGGTGAGTTGCAAACCCTGACGGCCGGGTCCGTCATGTTGAGGTGCCATGGAAACCTACCTGCTCGATTGGGCCAACCTGCTGGTGCGCTGGCTGCACGTGATCGTCGCCATCGCCTGGATCGGCTCTTCCTTCTATTTCGTCTTTCTCGACAGCAGCCTCACGCCGCCCGAAGACGAGCAGCTCAAAAAAGACGGTGTCAGCGGCGAGCTGTGGGCTGTGCACGGCGGCGGCTTCTATCACCCGGTCAAGTTCGCGGGCGCGCCACCCAAGCTGCCCGAGCACCTGCACTGGTTCTACTGGGAGAGTTACTCCACCTGGCTCTCGGGGTTCGCGCTGTTCCTCATCTCCTACCTCTGGAGCCCCAGCGTCTACCTGATCGACCCGCGCATCATGGAATGGAGCCCGGCGGGCGCGATTGCCGCCGCGCTGGCGTTCCTGGTGGTGTTCTGGCTGCTGTACGACGCCATCTGCCGCACACTGGGTCAGAGCGAGAACGGCGACGCCAAGGTGGGCGCGCTGGTGCTGGTGCTGGTCTGCATCGCGGCCTACGCCGCCACACAGATGTTCGCGGGTCGCGCCGCCTTCCTGATCGTGGGGGCCATGCTCGCCACGACCATGAGCGCCAACGTGTTCTTCTGGATCATCCCCGGCCAGCGCACCGTGGTGGCCGACATCCAGGCCGGCCGGCCGGTGGACCCGATCCATGGCCAGCGCGGCAAGCAGCGCAGCGTGCACAACACCTACTTCACGCTGCCGGTGCTGTTTGCCATGTTGAGCAACCACTACAGCTTCACCTACGCGAACGAACACAACGGGGTGGTGCTGATCGGCATGATGTTCGCCGGCGCCGCCATCCGCCAGTTCTTCGTCATGCGCCACGGCTTCAAGCTCGGCCGCAATCCGCACCCCTGGCCTTACGCGGCGGTGGGCGTGGTGGCGCTGCTGGCGCTGATCGTCTGGCTCAGGCCCGCGCCGGTGGCGGCGGTGGCCGTGCCCGAGACGGTGGGCTATGCGCAGCTCAAGCCGGTGATCGAGCAGCGCTGCGTCATGTGCCACGGTGAGGCCCTGCAGTCCAAGGGCGTGCGGCTGGACCAGCCCGCTGCCGTCAAACAGCACGCTCAAATGATCTATCAGCAGGTCGTGGTGATGAAGCTCATGCCCATGAACAACGCCACCGGCATCACCGATGCCGAGCGTGCCCTCATCGCGAAGTGGTTCAAGGACGGCGCACGGGTGGAGTGACCTCGGTGCTCAGGGGCGGCGTTGTTCTGCGGTAACCTCTGTGCCGCCGTCACAACACCACCCCCAAGACCATGAAAACCAAAGCCGCCGTCGCCTGGAAAGCAGGCCAGCCCCTGACCATCGAAACCGTGGACCTGGAAGGTCCGAAATTCGGCGAAGTGCTGGTCGAGATCAAGGCCACCGGCATCTGCCACACCGACTACTACACGCTCTCGGGCGCCGACCCCGAAGGCATCTTTCCCGCGATCCTGGGCCATGAAGGCGCGGGCATCGTGGTGGACGTGGGCCCCGGCGTGACCTCGCTCAGGAAGGGCGATCACGTCATCCCGCTCTACACGCCCGAATGCCGCCAGTGCAAGTTCTGCCTGAGCCGCAAGACCAACCTCTGCCAGCTGATCCGTGGCACGCAGGGCAAGGGGCTGATGCCCGACGCCACCAGCCGCTTCAGCCTGGACGGCCAGCCCATCTTCCATTACATGGGCACCAGCACCTTCAGCAACTACACGGTCGCTGCCGAGATCTCGCTGGCCAAAATCCGCGAAGACGCACCGTTCGACAAGGTCTGTTACATCGGCTGCGGCGTCACCACTGGCATCGGCGCCGTGATCTTCACCGCCAAGGTGGAAGCGGGCGCCAACGTGGTGGTGTTCGGCCTCGGCGGCATCGGCCTGAACGTGATCCAGGGCGCCAAGATGGTGGGCGCCGACAAGATCATCGGCGTGGACCTGAACCCCGAGCGCGAAGCCATGGCGCGCAAGTTCGGCATGACCCACTTCATCAACCCCAAGGACCACGCCAACGTGGTGGACGCCATCGTGCAACTCACCGATGGCGGCGCCGACTACTCGTTTGAATGCATCGGCAACACCAAGGTGATGCGCGACGCGCTGGAGTGCACGCACAAGGGCTGGGGCCGCAGCATCATCATCGGTGTGGCCGAGGCCGGCGCCGAGATCAGCACCCGCCCGTTCCAGCTCGTCACCGGCCGCAAGTGGGAGGGCTCGGCGTTCGGCGGCGCACGCGGCCGCACCGACGTGCCCAAGATCGTGGACTGGTACATGGAAGGCAAGATCAACATCGACGACCTGATCACCCACAAGCTCAAGCTGGAAGACATCAACAAGGGGTTTGAGTTGATGAAGAGCGGCGAATCCATCCGCAGCGTGGTCGAGTTCTGACCATGGCGTTTGACCGTCTTGAATTGGTGAGTGAGCACGGCAGCTTCGGCGGCGTGCAGCGGTTTTACAAACACGCGTCGAGCGAAATCGGTTTGCCGATGCGTTTTGCGCTGTACCTGCCGCCGCAGGCGCTGGCCGGGCAACAAGTGCCTTTGCTCACCTTCCTCGCGGGCCTGACCTGCACCGAAGAGACCTTCACCATGAAGGCCGGGGCGCAGCGGCTGGCGTCGCAGCTCGGCCTGGCCTTGCTGATGCCCGACACCAGCCCGCGCAACACCGGCGTGGACAGCGAAGACCACCACTGGGACTTCGGCGCGGGCGCCGGCTTTTACCTCGACGCCACGCAGGCGCCCTGGTCGGGCCACTGGTGCATGGAGAGCTACCTGCTGAAGGAGTTGCTGCCGGCGGTGACCAACGAGTTCAAGCTGGATGACCAGCGCCAGAGCCTGTTCGGCCACTCCATGGGCGGCCACGGTGCGCTCACTCTTGCGCTGCGCCACCCGGGCGTGTTCCAGAGCCTGTCGGCCTTCGCGCCGATCTGTGCGCCCACGCAATGCCCCTGGGGCCACAAGGCGTTCACCGGTTACCTGGGGCAGGACGAGAGCACCTGGGCCGCACACGACGCCAGCCTGCTGATGACGGCGCAAACCAGCGCGCCGTACCCCGGCGGCATCCTGATCGACCAGGGCCTGGCCGACAAATTCCTCGCCGAACAGCTGTACCCCGAGGCGTTTGAGGCAGCCTGTGCGAAGGCGGGTCAACCACTCACGCTGCGCCGCCAACCCGGCTACGACCACGGCTACTACTTCATCAGCAGCTTCATCGACGACCACCTGCG
>NZ_JADMKB010000112.1 GCF_018780075.1 Hydrogenophaga sp. | reverse complement strand
GGTGTCGGTGTCGGTGTCGGTGTCGGTGTCGGTGTCGGTGTCGGTGTCGTCACCATTGTTGCTGTCGTCTTTGGTCAAGGCCGCCGCGGCCAGCAGACCGGCGCCGCCCAGCAGCGCTCCGTCGAGCATGCTCAGCCCGCCACCGAGCAAGGCCTTGCTGGCCTTGCTCAGGGCCACCACGTCCTGGTCCGGATCGTCAACAAACACGGCGTCGCCGGCGATCACTTCGATGTCGGCCACATCCTGGCCCGGGGCTGCGGCGCTGTTGTCGCGGATCAGCACCTCGGAATTGGGGGCCACACGCACCACCGCCTGCTTGGTGCCGGCGGCATTGCGCACCAGCACATCAACCGGCTTGTCCCCCGTGACCACACGGTCCCCCGGCATCAAGACCTGGTTGTCGGGAACCAGAACAGTGGTGCCCCCACGAAGCACCGGAACCATGTCCGGGTTGGGGGCGGAAGAGGCGGTGGTGGCGGTGGTTTCCATGAGATCAGTCCCTGAAGAAAAACATGGCGTGAACCTGGCGCTCACGCTCACGTTCTGTTTACCGGTCCACTCGCCAATGGGTTTCAACACCGCGCGACAACTTCCTGCCGAACCTGCCATTGCGTGTGAATTTGCACGAACCAGCCCCCCACCGAAGGGGCAAAAAAAACCAGGCATGAAGCCTGGCTTTTATTGAGAGCGACGCGGGTCGCCCCGATGGGAATCGGCCATCAGCCGAGCAGGCCGGTCCCCAGAAGACCCCCACCGCCTTCTTCGTCTGATGGCGCCTGCACCAGCGGCAGGGTGCCCGCGGTCAGGTCGGACACCAGCGGCAACCCGGACTCCACCTCATCCACGATCGGCAGATCGGTGCCCAGGTCAGCCACGACGTCCGTCACCGGATCGAGCTCGCTCAGCCCGTCGAGCAGGCTCTGAGGCTGATCGACCACCTCGGTGATGTCGTCGATCAGGGAAGCGCCTTCGCCGCCCCCGGCGAGCAGGTCCGTCACCGGCTCCAGCAAGCCATCGGTGTCACCCAGGTCGCCACCGGCAAGCAGATCCGTCACCGGCTCCAGCAAACCATCGGTGTCACCCAGGTCGCCACCGGCGAGCAGATCCGTCACCGGCTCCAGCAAACCATCGGCGTCACCCAGGTCGCCACCGGCAAGCAGGTCCGTCACCGGCTCCAGCACATCCAGCAGGTTGTCCACGGTGTCCGTCACGACGTCATTGACCACCTCCGTGACGTCGTCCACCAGCTCGGTGGTCTCACCCACCACCTCGTCAACCACGTCCACCACCTGATCCACCCCGTCCACCAGGGTCTCTGGCAGATCGCCGGGCGATGTCAGCAGATCCTGAACCACCTCGCTCACCAGATCGGTCGCGCCGTCAACCGCATCGACCACCGTCTCCACCACGTCCGTGGTCTGGTCCACCACCGCGACCACGCCATCGACCACCGGCTCGACCACACCCGGCACCACACCGACCAGGTTCTCGACCGGTGGCAGCACCGTGGCCACCCCATCTTGGACGGGGGCGGTCACCGGCGCCAGGGTTTCCGGCACGTTGACCACGGGTGACGGCACCTGACCCTGTTCGGTCGAACCGGTCGCCGGACCGGTCGCCGAGACGACCGGCGCCACGCCGGACTCCGCCGTGGTCAGCACCTCGTCCACCCCATCCCACCGCGAATCACTTTCCTGATCCAGGATCGGCGAAGCCACTTCGGCCCCGTGCGACACCGACTCACCCTGGACATCCAGGGGAAGCTGGCTCTCGGTCAGGCCGGCCAACACCCCCGGGGCCCCGGCCAGACTGGTGATGTCCAGGACATCGGGCAGTTGTGCATCCAGCACCTGCAGGTCATCCAGCAGCGTGGCCAGCGACTCCAGCCCAAGCGCCTCGAGTGGCAAGCCGTCCAGAGACGACACCCCCTCCACCAGCTCATTGACCAGGGTTTGCGCCTGGCCCAGCAGGTCCGACCAGGGCAGCGCCTCGGCCTCGCCCTGCAGGGACGCCAGCAACCCCGCCGGCACGCTGCTGGACAGCGAAGCGAGCGCTGGCTCCAGATTCAGCAGGTTCATGGACAGCGCGTCCAGCGCCAGCCGGGCAGGCGAGAGCGTCGGAATGCCCTGAGACGACTGCTCCTGCACCAGCAACAACGCCGACACCAGACCCAGGCTGTTGATCAGGCCGGACCCGAGCAACTCATCGCCGAACTCATCGATGAGCAGGGCGTCCGCGCCCAAAGGAGGAAGAACATCAGTCATCGACATCACCATCAAACGGTTGGAAGGCTTTCATTGGCAGCTTCACCAACTACCCGCCGATACCTCGAATGGTTTCACCTCGATGCGGAAAAAAGTCACGTTCGATGCCGATCCGGTCGCGTCCGACGCCGAAACGGCCCCTGGCGCCACGGTGAGACCGATCCGGAACGATGGCACACCGGCCAGCGAGACCGGCGCCGGGTGCCCCTGGCGCTGGGCCGGTTCCGACGCCCGTGCCATGGTCAGCCGGGTTCGCACGTCCCTGCGGTAGTCCTCGTCGGTGAACAGTGTCATCAGCCACGGCACCTCATGCCCCTCCTCGGGCAGCAGGCGGCCGGTGTCTCCGGCCAGCTCCACCTCCCCCACGCGCATGTCGTAGATGGCCTGAACCCAGTCGATCAGGGTGTTATTGGCCTCCACCTGGGCGTCCAGAAGGGCCAGCGTCGTCTCACGTCCCGCCAGATTGAGCTTGCGCCGCGCATCGACCACCGCGTCCGACTCGCCCGCCGCCGACGACAACAGGGTCACGCGCTGCCCCGACAGCAACTGCCGCTGCCAACCCGACAGCGTTTTCTGCCGGAGCTCCCGCCGCAGGGTCGCCAGCTTTTGCTCCTCGGTCTCCAGGCGGCTGGCCGAGCGCTCCACCCGGGCCAACGCCTCCAGCGCCGCGGACGAGCCCATGCTGACCTGCAGGCCGACACGGGCCTTTTCCGAAAATCCGCCCGGGTATTCGTACCGCTTGATGAACGTCAGTTCCACCGCCGGGTACCGCGCGCTTTCCTCGGCCTCCAGGTCGGCCCGCGCCTGGTCCACATTCAGCCGCTGCGCTCGCAAGGTCGCGCTGCGGTCGCTCTCACTCGCCAGATCCGCCCGCTCCAGCGCCAGCCAGGCCTTGGGCACCTGCATCGGCGGCAGGCCCTGCACCGGCAAAGGCTCGCCCAGCAGGGCATCGAGCTTGAGGCGCGCGTCCTGCAACGACTGCTCGAACTGCAAGGACTTGTTCATCGACAGCGCCAGCCGAGACGCCGCCACCCGCGCGTCGGTGATGCCGGCGCCGCCCAGGCGAACGCGCCGGGACTCCAGGCGTTCGAGTTCCTCCAGCGCGGCGCGGGAATCCCTCCCCACCTCCACCAGCAGTTCGTAGCGGCTCACCTGCAGGTAGGCCACGAACAACTGGCGCAGAAACTGCTCTTTGCTCTGGTCCAGCCGCATCAGCGCACTCTGGCGGGCCAACGCCACCGCCTGTTTTTTGGCGCTGGTGCGACCGAAGTCCCACACCGTGTATTTCAGCGACGCGCTCAGGCGCGAGTCCACCGTGCTCGCCGGGTTGTTGCGCGAGGGTGACTCCCCATTGCTGCCCGACATCCCCAGATCCACCCGGGGGTAGGCCGCGTAGTCGGCGGAATCCACATCGGCCTCGGCCGTGCGCAGCCCGGCCCGCGCGGTCAGCACCTCGGGCGAGTTCGCCAGCGCGTCGACCATGCGGCGCGCCACCACCGCGCGGGCCTCGACCCCGTCGACCGTCTGGGCCAGCGCGCGCTCCGCCCCCCACATCGCCAGCATCAACAAGGCGGTTGGCAACCAGTTCGGCACACGGCACGCCGTCAAGAACATCATGGCTCCCTGAAAGCTTCGGCCCCCACCTTGAGCACCGGGCGCAAGAGGTACCAGGCGAACGGCTGGTGTCCAATGATGATGTCCACGTCGGCCTGCATGCCCGGCGTCACCGGCAACCGCGACTGGCCCAGCTCCGAGCCCTCCGTCTGCACCACCATCCTGAAAAACGGCCCGGCGACGGGGTCCTGGTCCACGTCGGCCGCGATCCGCAGCACGCGCCCCTTGAGCGAACCAAAGCGCAGGAAGTCGTAGGCACTGACTTTGATCTGGACCGGCTGGCCCACCAGCACCAGCCCTCGGTCTTTGGGGTGCAAGCGCACCTCCAGCTCGATCTCGGCATCGGCCGGCACCACCTCCATCAGCGTCTCACCCGGTTTGACCACCCCGCCCGACTCGACCAGGCGCAGCCCTTTGACCACGCCAGCGATCGGTGCCACCAGCAAGGTGCGGTTGCGCTGGTCCTGGGCTCGGTTGAGCTCCTCCTCCGCCGTGGCGATCTGGCGTTCGATGGCCAGCAACTCCTCGGAGGCGCGCCGCCGGAACCGCCCTTCCGCTTCCGCCACCTTGCCGCGTGACTCCGCCGCCGACGCCCTCGCCGCCAGCAAGGCCTGGCGCGCACCCAGCATCTCCGCCCGGTTGGCCTCCAGGTCCTTGAGCGCCCGGTTGGCCTCCAGGTCGGACACCAGCTTCTCGCTCGCCAGATCCCGCGTGATGCCGTACTCGCGCTCCAGCAAGGCCGCGCGCGCCGCATGCCCCTCGATCTTGGCCTCAACCTCGCCCGCACGGCCGTTGAACATGTCGACCTGGGCGCGGGCCGCGGCCAACTGCCCCTGCAGCTCCAGCAGCCGGGCCTCATGGGTCAGCTGCTCGGTGCGCGCCACCATCGGCGGCGTGCCGGCACCAAACATCTCGCTCGAAATCGCTTTGCCGCTGGCTTCTGCATCCAGGCGAAGGCGCGCCGCGTGCAAAGCCAGCACCTTGGCGTTGATCTCCTCCAGGTTCGGCCCCTGCGCCCCCAGCTCCATGCGCACCAGCCGTTCCCCCTCGCGCACGCTCTGGCCTTCGCGGACAAACAGCTCGCGCACCATCCCGCCCTCCAGGTGCTGGACCGACTTGACGCGAGCCGACGGCACCACCGTGCCCGGCGCCGTGACCGACATCTCCACCGGCACGAACAAGGCCACCACGATCAGCCCCAGCGCGACGACGCCAACGGCGGGCAGCGCCCAGCGGTGCCACGGCGAGCGGTCCACCGCCTCTTGCTGTTTTCGATGCAAGGCATCGATGACCTCTGGATGGTCTCTTTTCATGGTGTCAATGCAGCTCGCCGGGCACCGCGGTGACCAGGGTCAGATTCGGCTCGATGGCCCCCAAAGAGGGCTCCCGGTGGCGCGGCGCGACGTGGACGGTTTTTTCCGCTTTGGGCGGGGTGAAGTACAGGCTCAGCGCCTGCACCGGTGTCATCACCTGGACATCGCCCTCTCCGGACACGGCCAGCGCCACGTCCGAACTCGCCACCATCTCGGCCGAATGTGTCACCACGATCACGGTCCGCATCTTCGCGATCAACCGCAGCGAGGCGATCAATTGCAGCTCGCTCAAGTGGTCCAGATCGTTCGTGGGCTCATCCAGCACCAGCACCGCCGGGTTGCGCAGCAACACCTGGGCCAGCGCGATCTTGCGGCGCACCCCCGCCGACAGCGTGCGCCCGCCTTCGCGCATCACCGTGGCATAGCCCTGGGGCAGGCGCGAAATGAAGGCGTGCACGCCGGTGAGCCTGCACGCCTTCACGATCTGCTCGTCCGTGGTCTCGGGTGCGGCCCGGCGCAACTGGTCGGCGATCGTGCCGTCCAGAAAATAGACGTTCTGCGACAGCGTCGCGATCCACGAAGCCGTCTCGTGCCGGGAGAACTGCTGCAGGTCGTATTCGTCGATCAACACCCGCCCCTCGTCGGGGCGGTACAAACCGGTGAGCAGCTTCAGCAACGTCGACTTGCCCGCGCCGTTCTTGCCCACCACCGCGTAGAACTGCGCCGGCGCCAGCGTCAGCGACACCTTCTTGAACACCGGCTCCGACTGCTCGTCAAAGCGGAAACTGACCTCATCCAGCGTCATCGCGCCCTTGGGCCGTGGCAAAGACAGGCCCGCGCTGCCGGTCTCGCTCGGCTGGGCAAACACCGCATGGAGCCGACGCGCCGCCTCCATGGACTGGGCCAGCTGGCGCCAGGCGCCCGACAGCGTGGCGATCGGCGAGATCGCCTTGAGGGCCAGCATGTTGGCCGCGATCAGGCCCCCGATCGACATCCACTGGCTGGCCACGGCCACCGCCCCCGTGGCCGTGATCACGATCGATGACACGATCAGCAGCGAATGGGTCAGCTCCTTGGTCTCCTCCATCTCGCTGCCGCGCGAAAAACTCTCGGCCAGCCATTGTTCGTATCCGTTTTTCCACTGCGCCGCCACCGACTCGTGCTGCGCCAGCGCCTTCACCGACTCACGGGCACGGCACATCTCGGCCGTGAACATGTCCAGGCTGCGCGCCTGCTGCAGTTCGGCCACCTTGCCCTGCTTCACCTCGTCGGCGAACCACCAGGCCATGGCCGCAAAGACACACACCATGCCCAGCACCACCGGCAACACCGGCAACGCCACCAGGCCCACGATCACGATCGCAAACACCGCCAGCGGCAGATCAAACAGCGACTGCACCACCGGCCCCGTCAGCAAGGTGCGCACCGCGCCGACATCGCGGAACAGGGCCACCCACGACGCCGCCGGCCGCTCCTCCAGCGAGCGCAAGGGCTGCCCCAGCATCTTGTCCAGCAGCGTGGACGACAGCCCCCAGTCGATCAGGGCACCGGCCTCGCGCAGGCTCGCCGAACGGCGCCGCCGCAGCATCCACTCCACGATCAACACCACCGCCACGCCCGCCAGCAGCGCCACCAGCGTCGAAAAGCCCTGGCGGAAGATCACGCGGTCAAACACCTCCAGCGTGAAGATCGAAGGCAGCAGCGCCAGCAGGCCGATCGGCGACGACAGCCACGCCGCGCGCGCCATGCGCTGCCGGGCCTGCGCAAAGTGCTCCAGCAGCGCCGGCCCCAGGTGCTCCTGCAAACCCAGACGGGTGGGCCGCATCCGCTCCGGCAACAGCATTTCGATCATCGTGCACTCCCTTCATCTTTTGTTGTGTTCTACGCCGCCGCAGCTTCTAAGGCACGGCAGGTGGATCACCTGTGCTGTTCGCGGTAGGCCTGTCAGCGTTGTCCAGCCGCCGCTTCGCCTCGTTCAGCAAGATGCGAAGCCTCGCCGCGCACTCACCGGCCTGCGGGTCCTGCGCCAGGAGGCGCTCCTGCGCCTGCACGTCCTCGCGCACCCGCTCCATCAAGTCGGTCAAGGCCTGCTGCAGTGCCTCGCGGCCTGCGCCCTGATCTGGTGCATGGTTCATGATTTCTGCGACTCCATGTTGCCGGTCTCCAGCGCCGCTTTCATGCGCGCCAGCCCGCGGTGCAGCCAGGTCTTGACCGTTCCCAGTGGCACATCCAGCTCCGAGGCAATCTCCGCCAGCGACTGTTCGGCGAAAAAGCGCATCGTGATCACCCGCCGCGACGACGCGCTCAGGCTGCCCATGGCCGCCGTGAAGGCCGGGCTGCGCGCGGTCATCCGGGCCAATTGCTCGCGTTCATTGCCTTCGTCCGCGAAATCTTCCAGAATTTCATCGCTGTCTTCCTGCCTCCGTTTGCGGCGCGCGAGCTCGGTCAATACCTGATTGCGTGCGACCTGATTGATCCAGGCCATTGCATTGAATGATTTGGCGGGATCGTAGGCACTGGCATAGCGCCAAATGCGCAAAAACACATCTTGCGTGATGTCGCGTGCCGCTTGGTCATCCCTGATCAGATAGGCCACGTGACGAAACACCTTGGCATGGCAAAGCACGTACAGCTCAGCCATGGCCGCCTGCTCGCGGTTCTTGATGCGTACCATCAGCGCCGGGACGGCAGCCATGCTGTCGATGCCGAGCACAGGCTCGGCATCGACCTCGATTTGTGGGGCGGTATTGGATTCCACGGGCAGATGTTAGTAGAAATCAGCGCTGTAATTTCACGTAACCGGAATCCTCAGCCGTCAACCCCCTCAATTTCTTTAATAATTCATTCATGTGACAGTTAACTCCCTGTATCGCATAATTTTTATGCATTGATCGAATCGGATTTGTCCACAGATTAAATAGCACCTTGGTGTTCACAAACCGGCGCGATTAAGGCTGAAGCATCCACCCCCCTCGAAAACCCTTAGGCAATCCAAATACCCTATTGGAATCAGGGGTTTTGGCGTCCACGTGGCCAGCATCGGTCACGGGTGCCCCCCCCCTATGCATCAGAAAAAATGATCCCGCCTCCATCGGCGCCACCCGATCTCCAGCCCATTCACGTCACCGGGACCCACGCTCTCTGGAACTCGACAGAAAACCACCGGTCTTGAGGGCCCATTCAGACCAGATCCGGCGCACCATGCCACCCGAGGCCATTCGGGTGGACCGGCGCCTGCCCACCCAACGCCGTCGACCGGCCCTCTCGTCCACGCCCCCCACCGCGTCCGGCGGGTGGGCTGCCGTGCCTCATCCGGGAAGCCGTGGGACCCATCGTCGACACATCGAGCGAGAACTGCCGATCCACCACCCCCAAGGTGCGCCCCTCCATCAACAAGATGGAGAACAGGCTGGCGATACCGACCGGGGTCAGCGCCCCCGTCCTCACCAGACCATCCGGCCTGATGCGTCGAAACACCGGGCCACCCCCGATCCCGGCCGCTTCGATCCAGTCCAGCACGGCCCTGGCGGGACCCCTGACCAGCAGCGACGAGAGCCCCTCGCCCTGTTCGCCGAACGTCTTGACCTCGGCAGCGCCCTCCACGCCCACCAACAGGCGCTCCGCCTCCGACACCACCAGGCGCTCGGCATCCGACATGCTCCAGCACGACAACGCCTGCGGCAGCAAACGCTCCCACCACATCAGCGCCACGATGGCCCTCAGGCGCAAACACTCCAGATGGGCCCGCCCCCCAGCCTTTCCCAGCTGGGCCAACCGCCGCTCCTGCAGCCACGCCAGCGAAGCCATGCTTTCGAACCACGCCTGCTGGGCGAGCCCGTCGGCGTCGGGCAACGTCGGGGGGTTGTGGCGATCTGGATGAGGGCGGTCAGGCATTCGGTGCATCGGACGCAGGCGAAGAGAGAAGAGGACGGACGAAAGAGAGGGTGCCGAAAACCATACCGGCCAAGTCGGCTATTGGTTTCACCCTTTTTCACAAAAACCCGTCAAAAGTGGCAGGGCGCACCGCCCGCAAAGAAACCCACCCCGGCCGTGAATCCCTCGCCGTCATGCGCAGGTACTTGGCCACATGTCCAATCTCTCGATGGTTGCCGCCACCTCCGACCTGCTGCGCCTGGCGGTGGAGGTGGAAGAACTGGCGCACCCCTTGCAACAAGCGCTGCACACCCTCTTGCGGGCCACCGGCTCCCGTGAAGGTCTGCTGGCCGAACTGTCCTGGGATGAAGACCGGCAGACCCGCCTGCAACCCGTCGCCTCGCTGCGGCTCGTGCCCGGCTCGCCCCCCGCCAGGGACCTCTCGCCGCCGCTGTCCAGTCCGGCCGGGCTGGCCCTCCGGCTCGAGCAGCTCGACAACGGCGCGATCATCGAATCGCCGCTGGAGTGCCTGCTCGCGCCCGGCCATCCCGAATCCACGGCCGCCCCCGGCCTGCCCCGGATCGCCTATGTGTTCGGGCGCGAAAACACCGGCCACTACCTGCTCGTGCTCGACCGGCACCTCGGCAGCGTCGGCCTCGCCGACAACGACAGCGCCGACCTCCTGTTCCAGGCCCTGGAAACCCTGTTCCACGGCTGGAAGCTTTCGTCCATGCGGGCTTCCACCGAAGCCCTGCTCGAACAGGCCCTCGCCAGCGACACCCAAGCCGACACCGGCACCCATCACCTGTTTGACCACCTCCGCCAGGGTGTGATCCAGATCGACGTCAATGGCTATGTTGAATTCATCAGCCCGCCCGCCCTGCGCCTGCTCGGCCTGAGCCACCTGCCCTTCTCCCAACAAACCCACTTCAGCGCCCTGCTCTCCAGCGCCTGCAGCCTCTTCGACCCCCACCCGAGCGCGCTGCCCGACCACCTGCGCTGGATCTTCGAGCAGCGCACCCTGCCCACCGTGGACAGCATTCCCCGGCGCTTCGTGCTCCACCGCGAGCGGGGCGCCGATCTGTGCATTGAAAAATTCCACCATCAGGAAGGCATTCACGGGCTGATCCTCAGCGCCTGCGATGGCGACGACGACACCGGCTCCGGCCCCGAGGAAGTGCGGCGCTTCGAAGACATCATCAGCCACGCCCGGCGCGACAGCGAATCCCGCTATGAAGCCGAAGAACTGCTCGCCGCCGTCGCACGCAATTTCCTGGACCCCATCCGCTCGCTGCACCAGCAGGCCGCCCACCTGCTCGACCCCGCCCCGCCCGGCGAACCCGCGCGCATGGACGCCCTGCGCAAGATCGCCCACACCGCGGCCCACCTGTCCGACGTCATCGGCAACGTCGTCGACTACCACCTCGTGGCCAAGAGTACCGTGCGCGATGAGATCGTTGACCTCGAGTCCCTGGTTCGACTCACCACGCAGAACGTCTTCCCCGACCTCAGTCCAGGCACGCTCACCATCGGGGCCATGCCCGCTGTGCGCGCCGACCCAGGCCTGCTCATCCGAGCCCTGTCGCACCTGATCAACTTCGCCTGCGACCACCGAAAACCCGAAGAGCCTCTGCGCGTGTGCCTAGGCTTCAGCCACACGCAGAAGTCCTTCGTCCTGTCCGACAACGGCATCGGGGTCGACATGGGCCTGATCAACAAGCTCGTCAACATACCGCTGGCCGATGCCCATTCCCTGGACACCGGGCTCGTGCTCAGCGGCCGCTCGCTCGCAGTGGCCAAGAAGATCATCAAGATGCACGGCGGCGCGTTCGAGGTCATTTCCATGCGGGGCGTCGGCACCACCTGCTATTTCCAGCTGCCGCTGGCGACCAACCTCGAAGCTTCGTTCTGAGTCCGCGGCGAAACCCGGGACACCCGAGCCCGGTATCTGGTGGGACGGATCAGCTGAAACCCCTCCCAGGAGTCCCCATGCACCACCAGACCCGCCCCACCACCGTTCGCTCGCCGCTCGACCTCGGCGAACTGAGCCAGCTCCTGCACGCCATCAAAGGCGACCCGGACTTCTTTGACGTCTTCAAGGCCTTCGCCGACCCCGCCCCATCCCAGGCCACCGAACTCTGGTTCCAGATCGACGGCACCGACCTCGACGTCACCGAGTGGCTGCTGGACGACGACGGGCTCTCGCCGCCCCCGCCCGGCGCCGGGCTGGCCGTGCATGCCCAGCTCAGGCCATTTCCGTGCGATGAAGACCGCAACACCATCTCCCTGGGGCTGTGTTTCCAGGACGCCACCCTCACGCTCTCGCGCAACGGCATCGCCCGCCGCGACGACCGGTTCATCGCTCGCTCCAACGGCTCCCTCTCCGCGCTGACCGAGGGGCAGGCCGTGGTGGTCGATGGCCAGGTCGTTGGCTTGGTCAAGCGCAACAGCGGCGGCCTGTGTCAGCTGGATTTCAACGCCCGCTGCACCATGGACCTCATGGACACCTTGCTGGGCCAGCTCGACTGTCTCGGCCCGGCTGCCTTGAACCTGGGTGACAACGCCATCGGCTGGACCTTCTGCTGCTTCTACCTGGGCCGCCCTGAAGTCCCCGAGGAGCACATTTTCATGGGCTGCACGCAACACCCGGACACACTGCGCTGTCCCGAGCTGAGCCTTGAACTGATCTGAGGGTGATGTTCAAGTTCTGCACCGGCACCAGCCGCCGCCGGTAGTCGGGGTACGCATCCAGACACCGCGCTATCGATTCCGGCTTTAGCTTTAGGGCTGCGCTGAACAAATAGCCGAATTGAGTGGCCCGCTGAGCAAGGGGTCGCTGACGCGTTGCCGGTGACCAATGCCTCGGTGGCGCAGCGCCCCTTGCCGAACACGATGTCGTACCGTCCCAGCACCGCGGCAGGGTCCGTGAGGTGGTTGCCGCTGCCACTGCCGATCACATCGAGCGCGAGACCCCGTTCAGCGCACGCGATGCGAATCTCTTCCAGCTGAGCGGCCTGGCGCAACTCGTCGGCCATGTCGCCAAAGGCGGTGGCGAAAATGGCGACGGCGTGACCACGGCCGCGCATCCAGAGCGCCAGGTCGCGGGTGAACATCTCGGCCC
>NZ_JADMKB010000097.1 GCF_018780075.1 Hydrogenophaga sp. | reverse complement strand
AGTGCCTGGCCTGGGACTTCAACGGCCCGGTGGTGGAGAAGGTCTACCCGATGTTTTTCCGCTGGCAACGGCCGGCGAAGACCCCCGCCTGAGCTGCACCGGGCTCAGTCCACGAGCAGCACCACCGCCCCCGGTAGGCGACCGCGGTCCACCTCGGCCTGCAGCACCCGCATCAGGCGCTGTGTCCGCTCCGGGCACAGGCCGAGGTCGGCCGGTGCGGCCGAGGGCAGGGGAGGCGGTCGTTCATGGGTGTGTCGGCGAGGGCGGGAGATTGGGGCATCTTGGTCATGAAGGTGACCGGTGGCCTGACGCGTCGGCGTCGTGCCGGCACAATCGCGGCATGGCCATTTTCCTCAATTCCGACCTTGTCCTGACACCGCCCGTCGATGCGGCGACTGTGATGGTGCTGCGCGACGGCGCGCAGGGGCTGGAGGTTCTGCTGGTGCGCCGGCACGGCAATTCCGGCGTGCTCGGTGGCGTGCACGTGTTTCCCGGCGGCAAGCTCGACGCGACCGATTGCGCCGCGCTGCCCGACTGGCTCGACCGCGCGCCCGAGGCCTATGGCGAGGCGCTTGGCGAACCCGGTCTGGCCCCCGTCGTGGCGGTGGGCCTGCATGTCGCGGCGCTGCGCGAGACGCGCGAAGAATGCGGCCTGCGCCTCGTGCCGACCCAACTGGTGCCTTGGTCGCGCTGGGTGACGCCGCGCCAGCCCTCGGTCACCAACAAGCGGTTCGACACCCGCTTTTTCGTGGCGCCCGCGCCGGCGGGTCAGGATGCCGTTCACGATGACCACGAAGCCACCGAAGCGGTGTGGACATCGCCGCGCGCCGGGCTGGAGCGCTATTGGGCTGGCGAGATCGATCTCGCGCCACCGCAGATCATGAGCCTGGTTCAGCTGGTCCGGCTGGCCGACGTCGGGCACGTGATGGCGGTCGCGCGCAGCCGCGCGCCGGTGCTGATCGAGCCCGAGCCGTTTGACCTGGATGGCGAGCGGGTGATCTGTTATCCCGGGGATCCGTCGCATCCGGTGCGGGAGGCCGTCTGGCAGGGGCCCACCCGGCTGAGCTACCGCAACCGGCGCTTCGAAGCCGAGGGCGGGCTGGCGGCGCTGCTGGGCTGAGCCATCGCCAGAAACGACAACGCCCACGGGCGGTGGGCGTTGAAGAAGGAATGACCTTGGCGGAGAAAGAGGGATTCGAACCCTCGGTACTGTATAAACAGTACGCCGGATTTCGAATCCGGTGCATTCGACCACTCTGCCATCTCTCCGCGTCGAAGCCCTCGATTCTAGCAGCAGCTTCAGGGGTTTTTTCACGTTCGAAGCGCTGGAAGCGCTGCAACACTTCAGGCCCCCATTTCGCCCACCCATGCTCGTCGATACCCAGCCCGCCACCTACCAGCACGTGCCTGCCACCGTGGAGGTGCGCGACCAGTGGGTGAATTCGCAGCTCATTGGCGTGTTGATGGACGACGTGTTGTCTTCGCTGGCCGCGGCGGCCTTGGCGGTGCCGGTGCTGGTGTTGCTGATGTACTTCGGGCAGGTGCCCGTCATGGCCCTGGCGGGCTGGGTGGGGCTGATGGCCACCATCCTGGTGTTGCGCTACCGGATGCTGGGCATCTACCGCCTGCGTTACGACAGCAGCGAAGGCCCTCACCGCCTCGCTTTCGTGAGCCGTTACCAATGGACCTGGATCGCGGTCGCCGTGCTCTGGGGGGCCGTCGTGGCCCTGAGTTATGGGCGCTCGGACATGGGGACCCAGTTTGTCTGCGGCGTGGTGGTGCTGGGGCAGGGCCTGCTGGCCCTGGTGGCGGTCAGTGCCTACCAGCCGATTTTCCGGCGGTACGCCCACAGCCTCGTGCTGTCGGTGGTGTTTGGTGTGCTGTTCAACACCTTCGTCCATGGTTACACCAGCGAGACCCTTCGCATGGCGGGCGGGGCGTTGGTCCTTCTGATGGTGTTCTGGTGGCTGCTGATGATGGCGGGCAAACGCCTGCATCAGGTGTACCGCGCCGGTTTCGAGCTGCAGTTCTCCAACGAGGAGTTGATCGATTCGCTGACCCAGCAGACCCGTGCTTCACTGCGCGCAGTGGCCACCAAGAACCGTTTTCTGGCGTCGGCAGCGCACGATCTGCGCCAGCCGGTGCACGCCCTGAGCCTGTACGCCGACTGGCTCGCCACCGAGCCGGAGATGGCGCGCGACATCTCGCCGCGCATCCTGCAGTCCACCCGGGCGATCAACGAGCTGTTTGACTCGCTGTTCGACCTGACGCGCATCGATGCAGGCAACTACAAGGTGCGCCTGCAACATGTGGATGTGGAGCAGCTGTTCGCCGACCTGGCGCTGCAGTTTGAGCCGGTGGCGTCGGGCAAATCGCTCAAGCTCAGGACGCACACCCGGCCGACCACCATCTGGGCCGATCCGGTGGTGATGCGCCGCATCCTGGGCAACCTGCTGTCCAACGCGCTGCGCCACACGACCCACGGGGGGGTGCTGCTCGGGCTGCGTCACCGCGACGACATGTTGGTGTTTGAGGTCTGGGACACCGGCGTGGGCATTGCGCGCGAACACCAGCAGGCCATCTTCCAGGAGTTTTTCCGGGTGTCACAGCACCAGGGCACCGAAGACAGCCTGGGCCTGGGGCTGACCATCGTGTCCAAGCTGACCACGATGATGGGCTACCAGCTCGCGCTGTCGTCCGTGGCCAACCGGGGCAGTGTGTTTCGGGTGATGTTGCCGGCGTACACCCAGAAACACCTGGTGCCGGACGTGGCGACCTGAGCCGTGCACCGCCGTGAAGGCGGCCGCCCGGCCCGCGCTGTCAGCGGATCAGAGGTCGAGCAGGCCTGCGGTGCGGGCGAGGTGGCTGGCCTGTGAGCGGCTCTTCACATTGAGTCGGCGGAACAGGCGCCAAAGGTGCACCTTGACCGTGTGTTCGCTGATCTGCAACTCTTCGGCGATGTCGCGGTTGGACAGGCCCCGGTCGAGCATCACCAGCAGCTGCTTCTGGCGTTTGGACAGTTTTTCCGGAATGGTCGGCGCGTTTTCGTCTTCGGGCTCGTCGGCCAGGAACTCACGCAACACCTTGCCGATCTGTGCGGCACCGGCCGATTTTTCAACGTAGGCGTCGGCGCCGGCTTCACGGGCCAGGTCTTCATAGTCGGATGCGGGCGAGGCCGACAGCACGATCAGGGACGTGTCGGGCAGCATTTGTCGCACTTCGCGCACGCCGGACACCCCGTGGGTGTCGGGCAGTTTCAGGTCCAGGCACACCAGTTCCGGCTCACCGTGTTCGGCAATGGCACGGCTGACGGTCGCCAGCCGCTCCAGTTCGATCACCTGGGTGGAGGTGCGAAGGCGGCGCAGCAGCATGACGACTGCCTCGCGCATCAGCGGATGGTCGTCAATGACAAATATACTCATGGCGGGTGCTGTGAAAGTAGGTGTTCCGGGTTACTAGCATATCGACAACAGGGGGGTTTGGCGATAGCGATTTGCACCGGAATGCAGACCTTGTTTTTAGTTTTCGCGTTCCGGGGTTCCCAACATGGGAACTCAGGGCTTCTGCGGAGATTGTCGCACCTGAGGTGCACCGGGGTACCCTGTCAATTGTCCCTAGAATGCAATTCTGGCGATAAATCAGGGGGCGCCTTCTGAAAAATGCCGCAACGCAGCGTCCAGATCGGCATGATTGCCTTGGTGGCTGAGGCGGTCCTGCAGGCCGGCCAAGGCGGCCGGGCCCTGCTGCTGGAGCAATGCGATGGCTTGCGCCGCATCGCGCGGAGAGGCAAACCCGATGCTCTGCAACAACAAGCTGCCCTGAGCGTCGACCAGCTTGAAATAGAACTGCCCGTCTTTCTCCCGGTACTGTTTGAATCCGGGGGCTGCGGCCTTGGCCGCTTTGGCCGCTGGACCAGCCACCGCGCTGTCCAGAGGGCGCAGGCCCACGGCATGGCGCAACCGGCCGGTGAACGGCGTGGCCACCGCGCGGGCCTTTTCGGCGCCGGCTTTCAAGGTCTTTTCAATCTCGGCCGGGTTCTGGATCAGCCGGTCGTAGACCTCGCGCAACGGCGTGATTTCGTGGTCCAGGCGCTCGAACAGCACCT
This sequence comes from Hydrogenophaga sp., assembly GCF_018780075.1. Classification (GTDB taxonomy): domain Bacteria; phylum Pseudomonadota; class Gammaproteobacteria; order Burkholderiales; family Burkholderiaceae_C; genus Hydrogenophaga. Next base: position 50,333 of record NZ_JADMKB010000097.1, on the reverse strand, counting down.
GCTTGGCGTCACCCCATGCAATGCCGTCGGCGTAGGCCTGGGCCAGCGCAGCGGTTTCTTCGGCGCTGGCGAAGGCCTGGTACAGCTGGAACAGGGCTGAGCCCTCCGTGTCCTTGGGTTCACCGGGCGCACGCGAGTCGGTCAGGATGCCCATGATCAGCTTCTTCAACTGCTCCCGCGGGGCAAACAGCGGGATGGTGTTGTCGTAGCTCTTGCTCATCTTGCGACCGTCCAGCCCGGGCAGCAGGGCCACGTGGTCTTCGGTCACTGCCTCGGGCAGCGTGAAGTGCTCGCCGTAGAGGTGGTTGAAGCTGGACGCGATGTCGCGCGCCATCTCGATGTGCTGGATCTGGTCGCGGCCGACCGGCACCTGGTGGGCATTGAACATCAGGATGTCGGCCGCCATCAACACCGGGTACATGAAGAGGCCGGCGGTCACGCCCGCGTCGGGCTCTTCGCCCGCCGCGTGGTTTTTGTCGACCGACGCCTTGTAGGCGTGGGCGCGGTTGAGCAGGCCCTTGCCCGTGACACAGGTCAGAAACCAGGTCAGCTCGGGAATCTCGGGGATGTCGGACTGGCGGTAGAAGGTGACCTTCTCCGGGTCCAGGCCACAGGCCAGCCAGGTGGCGGCAATCTCCAGTGTGGAGCGCTGCACGCGCGCCGGTTCGCTGCCCTTGATGAGGGCGTGGTAGTCGGCCAGGAAATAGAAACTCTGCACACCCGGTTGCAGGCTCATGCGCACAGAAGGACGGACCGAACCCACGTAGTTGCCGAGGTGGGGGGTGCCGGAGGTGGTGATGCCGGTGAGGACGCGTTGGTTTTTCATGGGGGGCTCAGAACAGCAGGGCGCGCAGCGGGGTCAGCAGCAGCTCGATCGCGCTTTGGGTGACACCCATCAGGGGGTACATCCAGAGACTGCCGACCACGCCGGTGATGACCAGTGCCATGACGATGAAGAATCCGTAGGGCTCGACGCGCGACACGAGCATGGCCTGCTTCCAGGGCAGCAGGCCCACGAGGATGCGCCCACCATCGAGCGGTGGCAGCGGAAACAGGTTGAAGGCAAACATCACCAGGTTCACCACCACCCCGGCCCGCGCCATGCCCACAAAGAAGGGTTCCTCCAGGCCGATGGCGGCCCAGACATAGAGAAGCAGGGTCCACAGGATCGCCTGGAACAGGTTGGCCCCCGGCCCGGCGAGCGCGACCCAGATCATGTCGCGCTTGGGGTTGCGCAGGCGGCCGAAATTGACCGGTACCGGTTTGGCGTAGCCAAACAGAAATGCGCCCGAGGTGGCGAAGTACAGCAGCAACGGCATCGCGATCGTGCCGAGCGGGTCGATGTGCCGGATGGGGTTGAGCGAGATGCGGCCCAGCTGCTGGGCGGTGTTGTCACCAAAATGCAATGCCGCATAGCCATGGGCCGCTTCGTGCAAGGTGATGGCAAAGAGCACGGGCAGCGCGTAGAGCGCAACGGTTTGTACGATGTCGGCGAAGTCCATCGCCATATTGTCCCAGACTGCCCGCTCCCGGGCAGGCCGTGCCTGTCTGGCCTCAAAGACCCAGCGGCTCCAGCGCGCCCCGCCCCTGGCGCACGACCACAGGTTCGCCGCCGGTGCCCATGGGGGTGAGGTCGATCACGGTCGTGGCCTCGAGGGCGCAGGCGCCAGCATCGATCACGCCGGCCAGGTCGTGTTCGAACCGGTCGCGGATCTCGCCGGCTTCGTTGAGCGGGTCGCTCTCGCCCGGCGCGATGAGGGTGGTGGCGAGCAGCGGCGCGTTGTGCAGCTCCAGCAGCGCGAGCAGGGTGATGTGGTCCGGCACGCGCAGGCCGATGGTCTTGCGCGAGGGGTGGCTCACCCGGCGCGGCACTTCCTTGCTGGCTTCGAGGATGAAGGTGTAAGGCCCGGGCGTGGCCAGCTTCAGCAACCGGTACTGGCGGTTGTCCACCTTGGCGTAGCTGGCGAGCTCACTCAGGTCGCGGCAGAGCAGGGTGAGGTGGTGTTTGTCGTCGACCTGGCGCATGCGGCGCAGGCGGTCGGCGGCGGCCTTGTCGTCGAGGTGGCACACCAGCGCGTAGCTGGAGTCGGTGGGCACCGCGAGCACGCCGCCGCGCTCCAGCAGCTGCACCGCCTGCTTGAGCAGGCGCGGTTGCGGGTTGTCGGGATGGACTTCGAAATACTGAGACATGGCGTGATTGTGCGCTGGCGAAAGGCCTGCCGCAGGACCGCAGGTCAACCCTCCCCGCGCCGCGGCGGAGCGCGGAGGCCACACCTCAGCCCTCGGGTGGCGTCAGCAGGCGCTGGTTTTCCCGTGCGGTGAGCCGGCTCGCCGACAGACCGCAGACCACGATCAAGGCGACACCGGTCAGCTCCAGCCCACCCGGGACGTGGTCGAAGACCAGCCAGCCGCAGAACATCGCGAAGGCGATCTGGGCGTAGAGGTAGGGGGTGAGCGTGGACGCGGGAGCGCGCGCAAAAGCCAGGATCAGCAGGAAGTGGCCCACCGTGCCCATCAGTCCCACCAGACTGAGCAGCGCCAGGGTCTTCACGTCGGGCACGGTCTGCCAGACCAGGGGCAGCGCGGTGGTGCTCACCAGGGCGCCCACCCACCCGGTGTAGAAGTGCAGGGTCATCGGGTCTTCGGTGCGGGCCATCTGGCTGGTGAGGATCTGGAACCAGGCGTAGGTGACCACCATCAGCAGCGGGAGCAGGCTGGCCCAGCCGATCGTGGCGCTGCCCGGTTGCACCACCAGCAAGGCCCCCAGAAAACCACCGCAGACCAGGGTCCAGCGCAGCGGCGACACCTTTTCTTTCAGGAACAGGGCGGCGAACAGGGTGACGACCAGCGGTGTGGTCATCACGAACGCGGTGAACTCTCCCACCGGCATGACCTGCACGCTGAAGAACGACAGCACGCTCACCGTCAGCAGGAGCAGGCCGCGCAGCACCTGGAAACGGGGGTGGCGGGTCCGGAGCAGGTCGCGACCGCGCAATGGCAGCATGACGGCGGACACCGCCACCGCCTGGAACAGGTAGCGGAACCACACCGCCACCAGGATGGAGATGAACGCACCCACGTACTTGACGGCCGTGTCCAGCACCGCAAAGCAGGCCATCGCGGTGACCAGAAATGTGATGCCCAGCGTGACGCGGGCAGCCTGGCCCTCGGGCCGCGTGTCCATCAATGGGTGCGGGCTTCGAGCAGTTCCCACACGGGCCGGACGCCGCCGGGCAGGCTGGGCAGCAGGCCCAGGTCGGTGTGGCTCTCGTCCGGGCTGTGGAAGTCGCTGCCGCGGGACGCCAGCAGGTCAAACTCGCGGCAGAACTCCGCGTACTTCACGTAGTCGGCCTGGCTGTGCGCGCCCGTGACCACCTCGACGCCCTGGCCGCCGTGCGCCTTGAACTCGGTGAACAGCGCGAACTCTTCGTTGGCGGTGAATTTGTAGCGCCCCGGGTGGGCCACGACGGCGACACCGCCCGCGCCCGTGATCCAGCCCACGGCATCACCCAGGCTGGCCCAGCGGTGGGGCACAAAACCGGGTTTGCCTTCGGCCAAGTACTTGCGGAACACCGCGTTGGTGTCGGTGCAGAAACCGGCTTCGACGATGTAGCGCGCGAAATGCGAACGCGAGATCAGCTCCGGGTTGCCGACGTACTTCATGGCGCCCTCGTAGGCCCCGGGGATGCCCACCTTGGCCAGATCGGCGCCCATGTCGCGCGCCCGCTCCTCGCGCCCGCCACGCGTCTGCTTCAGGCCCGCGACCAGCGCCGGTTGGGTGTGGTCAAAACCCAGGCCGATGATGTGCACCGTGACGTTGGCAAAGGTGACCGACACCTCCACCCCGGTCAGGTAGGGCAGGCCAGCGTCCCGTGCGGCGGCCATGGCGCGATCCTGGCCGCCGATTTCGTCGTGGTCGGTGAGCGCCCACAGCTCGACACCATTGGCCTTGGCGCGTTGCGCCAGGGCCTCAGGGGTGAGAGTGCCGTCGGAGACGACGGAGTGGCAGTGGAGATCGGCGTTGAGGATGTGGGTCACAGGCGCATTCTAGGTTTGACGCGGTCAATGCACCGATCCGAGATGCAAAACCCGCAATCAAAGAAGTGACCCCCACCCAGAACACCGCGGAACGGGCTTCGCCCGGCCGCAGGTGGGGGGTGACGCCGCAGGCGGCGCGGGGGGTCAGCCTGTATTGCGCAGCCCCGCCGCAATCCCGTTGATCGAGATGTGGATGCCGCGACGCACCTTTTCGTCGCGATCGGCCTGGTTCTCGCCCGCGCGGTAACGCCGCACCAGCTCGACCTGCAGGTGGTGCAGCGGGTCGATGTAGGGAAATCGGTGGCGCATGGAGCGTTGCAGCGACGCGTTGTCCACCAGCCGCTTTTTCTCGCCCGTGATCAGCGACAGGGCGTCGGCCGTGCGGTGCCATTCGGCCTCGATGGCGGTGAACACCTTGCTGCGCAGCTTCTTGTCGTCGACCAGCTCGGCATAGCGCGTGGCCAGGGCGAGGTCGCTCTTGGCCATCACCATGTCCATGTTGGAGAGCAGGGTGCTGAAGAACGGCCACTGGTTGACCATCTTCTGCAGCAAGACCTTCTGTTTGGCCACGCCTTTGGGTCCGTCCTTGTGCAGGAAGGTGTGCACCGCCGAGCCGAAGCCGTACCAGCCCGGCAGCGTGAGGCGGCACTGGCCCCAGCTGAAGCCCCAGGGGATGGCGCGCAGGTCTTCGATCTTCTGGGTGGCTTTGCGGGAGGCCGGACGCGAACCGATGTTGAGTTCGGCGATTTCGCGGATCGGGGTGGAGGCGAAAAAATACTCGGCAAAGCGCGGGGTGTCGTACACCAGCGCGCGGTAGGCCGACATGCTGGCCGCCGACAGCTCGGCCGCGGCTTCCATGAAGGCCTTGGGCGCTTCGCGCGTGGGCTGCAGCAAGGTGGCTTCGAGCGTGGCGGCGACCAGTGTTTCCAGGTTGCGGCGACCGATCTCGGGGTTGGCGTATTTGGAGCCGATCACCTCACCCTGCTCGGTCAGGCGGATCTGGCCGCGCACCGTGCCCGGGGGTTGTGCCAGGATGGCCTGGTAGCTCGGGCCGCCACCACGGCCGACGGTGCCGCCCCGGCCGTGGAACATCCTGAGCTGGATGGTCTTGTCATGGTCCTGGTTGAGCGAATCGAACAGCTCGACCAGCGCAATCTCGGCGCGGTACAGCTCCCAGTTGCTGGTGAAGATGCCGCCGTCCTTGTTGCTGTCGGAGTAGCCGAGCATGATGTCCTGCTCGCTGTAGCCATCGGCCGTGCCCCGGTGCACCATGGCCCGCACGCCGGGCAGGGCGTAGTAGTCGCGCATGATGGGCGCGGCGTTGCGCAGGTCTTCAATCGTTTCAAAAAGCGGCACCACGATCAGGTCGGCCACCGCGTCTTCGGCCAGCAGGCCGCGCACCAGCCCGGCTTCTTTCTGCAGCAGCAGCACTTCCAGCAGGTCGCTCACCGTTTCGGTGTGGCTGATGATGGCGTGGCGGATTGCCTGGGCGCCGAAGCGCTCACGGCCGGTGCGTGCGTTGTCGAAGATCGCGAGCTCACCCTGCGTGTGGGCCGAATAGGCCGCGCCGGGTACGCGCAGCGGCCGCGCGTCGTTCAGCTGGCGCAGCAGCACAGCGCGCTTGGCCGCTTCATCCAGCGCGCTGTAGTCGGCTTCGATGCGCGCGGTGGCCAGCAGCTCGGCCACCACTTCTTCGTGTTTGTCCGAGCTCTGGCGCAGGTCGATGGTGGCGAGGTGAAAGCCGAACACCTGCACCGCGCGGATCAGCGGGCGCAGGCGTGAGCGGGTGAGCGCCGCGCCGTGGTGGGCCACCAGCGAGGACTCGATGGTGCGCAGGTCGGCCAGCAGTTCGACGGCGCTGGTGTAGGCGTCTTGCGGCGCCACGGCGTGGCGGGCGGCTTCTCCGCCCGTCAGTGCGGTCAGTGTGGCGGCCAGGCGGGCGTACATGCCGGTCAGGGCGCGGCGGTAGGGTTCATCTTGCCGGTGGGCGTTCTGGTCGGGCGAACGTTCGGCCAGGGCCTTCATGTCGGGACTCACGCTCGCCAGCATGGCCGACACCGAGAGCTCGGCCCCCAGGTGGTGCAACTGCGTCAGGTGGTGGCGCAGCACCATGTCGGCCTGGCTGTGCAAAGCCAGTTCCAGTGTCTGAGCGGTCACGTTGGGGTTGCCGTCGCGGTCGCCGCCGATCCACTGGCCCATGCGCAGGAAGGGTGCGATCGCGGCCGCCGCGCCGCCATCGCCCAGGCCGGCTTCCAGCTCGCTGTAGAGGCGCGGGATCTGCGTGAGGAAGGTGGCCTCGTAGTAGCTCAGCGCGTTCTCGATCTCGTCGGCCACGGTGAGCTTGGTGAAGCGCAGCAGGCGTGTTTGCCAGAGCTGGGTGACGCGTGCGCGGATCTGCGCCTCGATGTCGTCGCGCTCGCGCGGCAGGCGCTCCTGTTCGTCGCGTTCGCCGAGCAACCGTGCGATGGCGCGCTCGGCGTCCAGGATGCTCTTGCGCTGTACCTCGGTGGGGTGGGCCGTGAGCACGGGTGAGATGTGGCTGAGCGCCAGCGTGTCGACGATCGCGCCCGGTGCGATGCCGGCCTTGTGCAGGCGCTGCAGCGTGCGCGCCAGGCTGCCTTCCTGCAGCTCACCAGCGCGCTCGTGCACGGCGCGGCGGCGGATGTGGTGGCGGTCCTCGGCCAGGTTGGCCAGGTGGCTGAAGTAGGTGAAGGCGCGGATCACGCTCACCGTTTGCTGGCCCGACAGGCCCTTGAGCAGCTTTTTCAGCGCCTTGTCGGCGTCCTGGTCGGCGTGGCGGCGGAAGGCCACCGAGAGCTTGCGGATCTGCTCGATCAGGTCGAAGGCGTCTTCCCCTTCCTGCTCGCGGATCACGTCGCCCAGCACACGGCCGAGCAGGCGGATGTCGTCGATCAGAGGCTGGTCCTTGTCGACGCTGGATTTGGCGCGGGTGCTGCCAGAACGAACGGTGGAGGGAAGGGCGGGGCGGGCAGTCGTTCGGCTCATGGCTGGCTCGTGGGCAGGGTGGTTGCTGAAATTTTGGGCAGGGGCCATGCTAGCATTCAAAGCTGCTTGTCCCGTTACCAAGCGGGTACGAAAACGCTCCAGATCCGGGTCTGGAGATTGATCTTTTTTTGGTTCTTCGCTGTGTCCATTTCAAACCCATCTCCTGCGCTGTCCATCACCATCGCGACCCGCGAAAGCCGTCTCGCGCTGTGGCAGGCGGAACACGTGAAAGCCCTCTTGCAAACTTTGGGCCATCGCGTCGAATTGCTGGGAATGACGACGCAGGGCGACCAGATCCTGGACCGCAGCCTGTCCAAGGTGGGTGGCAAGGGCCTGTTCGTGAAAGAGCTGGAGGTGGCGCTGGAAGAGGGCCGTGCCGACATCGCCGTGCACTCGCTCAAGGACGTTCCCATGGACCTGCCCGAGGGTTTTGCGCTGGCTTGCGTGATGGAGCGCGAAGACCCGCGCGATGCGTGGGTGTCGCCGGTGTGTGCGTCGCTGGCCGAGTTGCCGCCCAGCGCGGTGGTCGGTACCTCCAGCCTGCGTCGCCTGGTGCTGTTGCGCGAAGCCCTGGACGCCCTGGGTCGGCAGGACGTGCGCATCGAACCCCTGCGCGGCAACCTCGACACGCGTTTGCGCAAGCTCGATGCGGGTCAGTACCAGGCCATCGTGCTGGCGGCGGCCGGGCTCAAGCGCCTGGGGCTGTCCCAGCGGATTCGAACCATTTTTGAACCGGTGCAATCCTTGCCCGCGGCCGGTCAGGGCGCTCTGGGCATCGAGGTGCGCGCGGGGCGCACCGATCTGGTGGACGCGCTGGCGCCCCTGGTCCACATGCCGACCTGGCTGCGCGTGGCCGCCGAGCGCACGGTGTCGCGTGCCATGGGGGGCAGCTGCTCCATGCCCCTGGCGGCCTACGCACAGTGGGACGCCCACGATCCGCAGAGCCTGCGCCTGGACGCGGCCTGGGGCGATCCCGAAGGACGTTCCCCCATCGTGCGCGTGGGCCAGCAAGCGACGGTCGGCGACCTGGCGCAGGCCGAAGCCCTGGGCCGGCGCGTGGCGGAAGCCTTGCGCGCGGCGGGTGCCCAGCCGCCGGGGGCTTGAGGCCTTGAAGGCGCCGTCCGACCCGCGACCGGCTTCACGGCGCTGGTCCTGGGTGTTCGTCACGCGGCCCGCGGCCGAAGCCGAGGCCTGGGTGGACGCCCTGCGGGCGCGAGGCTGGCCGGTGCAGGCCTTGCCACTGATCGACATCGCCGAACCCCGAGACCGACACACCCTCGACGCGCTGCAACAGGCGCGTGCCCGCTGGCTCGACTGGAACGCGTTGATGTTCGTCAGCCCGGCCGCGGTGCACCACTTTTTTGCCCAGGCCGTGCCGGTGTCGCCCACGCCCGAGCCGGGCACCCGATTCTGGGCGCCGGGGCCGGGCACCGCCCGCGTGCTGGCCGAGGCGCTGAAGCAACATGGCGTGAGCCCCTCCTGCATTGACAGCCCGCCGGCCGATGCCGCGCAGTTCGATTCCGAACATCTCTGGCCAGTGGTGGCCTCTCAGGTGTGTTCAGGTGGCCGTGTGCTGGTGGTGCGTGGGGCGTCGGTCGCGGCCACCCTGGACGCGCACAACGGGCCTGCCGGCAGCGGGCGGGACTGGTTGATCCAGCGCTGCCAGGCCCAGGGTGCCACGGTGGACGCCTGTGTGGCCTACGAGCGCCATGCCCCCCACTGGACGCCCAGGCTGCGCGCCGAGGCCGAAGCGGGCACCGCGGCTGGCACACTCTGGCTCTTCAGCAGTTCGGAGGCGCTGGCCCACCTGTGCGAGGGGTTGCCCCAGGCAGACTGGTCCCGCGCGGCCGCGCTCTGCACCCACGAACGCATTGCGGCTTCGGCTCGTGCAGCGGGTTTTGTCCATGTCATCGGCAGTCGCCCCGCGCTGTCGGACGTGCTGGGCACCCTAGAATCGGCTTGGAGTCATTCATGAGCACCGACACCCCCGAAACCCCCTCCGCACCGCCTGTGACCACACCCGCCCCGACCGCGGCGCCCGCGCGCCGGGCAGGTCCATGGTTGACGGCCTTCGCAATGGCCTTGGCGGTGCTGGCGCTGATGATGGCCGGCCTGTCGTGGCAAAAGCTGGGCGATACCCAGAAAGAACTCGCACGCCGCAGCCAGGACACCGACACGCAGGCCACCGAGACCCGGGCCCTGGCGAAGCAGGCCGAGGCCCAGGTGCAGGAGCTGCAGGCGCGCCTGGCGGTGGCCGAGGTGAAGCTGTCCGAGGTGAGTCTGCAGCGCAGCCAGCTCGAAGAACTGATGCTGGCGCTCTCGCGGTCCCGCGACGACAACCTGGTGCAGGACATCGAGTCTGCGCTCCGTCTGGGGCAACAGCAAACGCAGCTCACGGGCAGTGTGCAGCCCTTGCTGGCCGCTTTGCAGGCGGCCGACGCCCGCATCGCCCGCGCCGCCCAGCCGCGTTTGAATCCCGTGCAGCGTGCGATTGCGCGCGATGTGCAGCGCATCCGGGGCACGACCGTGGCCGATGTGCCCTCGCTGGTGCTGCGTCTCGACGAGCTGGCCCGGCGCGTGGACCAGTGGCCGGTCCCCAACGATGTGGGGCCGCGTGCCGTGGTGAGCAAGGTCACGGCTCCGAGACAGGTGGCCCCGGCGCCCGCCGGCAGCGCCCCGCCCAAGCCGGTGGTCCACGCGCCGGCGCCCATCGAACCGGTGGAGCCGGTGCTGACGGGTTGGGACCGCGTGGCGCAGCGATGGACGTCGTTCTGGCGACAGGTGTGGGAAGACGTCACCCGCAGCGGCCGCGAACTGGTGAGGGTGAGCCGCATCGACCGGCCTGAAGCCGCGTTGCTGGCGCCCGAGCAGGCGTTTTTTCTGAGGGAAAACATCAAGCTGCGGCTGCTCAATGCACGGCTCGGCCTGCTGGCCCGGCAGATGGACTCGGTGCAGGACGACCTCAGGGGCATTGACGCGGCGCTGGTGCGTTACTTCGACACCACCGCGCCCGAGGTCGCCGCTGCGCAGTCGGCGGTGAAGCAGTTGCGCGCCGAACTGGTGGTGGTGGCCCTGCCTCAGCCTGAAGAGAGCCTGGCGGCGCTCGCGGTGGCTGCCGGGGGGCGCTGATGAACCACCAACACCGTCAGGTCGGCGCCATGCGCAGCGTGTTCTGGCTGCTGGGTCTGGCCGCGCTGGCCGTCGCGCTGGCCCTGCTCGTGGGACACAACCAGGCCATGGTCACCCTGTTCTGGCCACCGTACCGGTTCGACGTGTCGTTCAACTTCGTGGTGTTTTGCCTGATCGGTGGTTTTGTGCTGCTGTACCTGGCCATGCGCGCCATCGCCGTGCTCAAGGAGCTGCCCCTGCAGGCCCAGCGCTGGCGCAACCAGCAGGTGGAGCGCGCTGTCGTGGGCGCCGTGATGGACGCGCTGGCCCAGCTGCTGGCCGGCCGGTTTGTGCGTGCCCGGGCCGCCGGCCTGGCTGCGCTGGAGCAGCTCAACGCCCAGCCCTCGGCCCAGTGGCCGCGTCGCCAGCAGCTGCAGCTGCTGGCCCACCTGTTGGTGGCCGAGGCGGCCCAGTCGCTGCAAAACCGCAGCGCGCGCGACGAGCACCTGCAGGCCGCACTCCACCCCAGGCTGGCGAAAATCTCGCCGGAAGCGCGTGAAGGCGCCTTGCTGCGTGCAGCGCGCTGGGCTGTGGAGGACCGCGACGTCCAGGCCGCGCGCGATCACCTGGCCGAACTGCCGCAAGGTGCGGGGCGCCGCATCCAAGCGCTGCGCCTCAAGCTGCGCGTGGCCCGGCTCGGCGGCGACACCAGCGAAGCGCTGGAAACGGCGCGCTTGCTGGCCAAACACCGGGCCTTCTCTCCGGATGCTTCACGGAGCATCGTGCGCGGGTTGGCGCTGGACGCGCTGCGCGAGGCGCACGACCTGTCCCAGCTGAAGGCCGTGTGGGAGCGCCTGGATGCCACAGAGCGCGCCATGCCCGAGCTGGCGCTCGCGGCCGCCGAGCGCGCCAACCGCATCGCCGCGACCGATGCCAGCGAGGTGTCCTCCCAGCAGGCGGTGGGGATGTCCGGTGCCTGGCTGGCGCCCGTGTGGCAAGGCTTTTCAGCCCTGGACGCCAACCAGCAGCGTCAACTGGTGCAGGCACTGGAGCCGGGGCTGCCCCAACTGGATGCCGCATGGCTCGCGCGCCTGGAGCAGAGTCAACGCCAATGGCCGAACAACGCCTACCTCCAATACCTGACCGGCCAGGCCTGTGTGCAGCGCCAGCTCTGGGGCAAGGCCGCCCAGCTGCTCGGACAAGCCAGCCACAGCCTGCGCGAGCCAGCGCTGTTGCGGCGCACCTGGTGCTCCCTGGCGACGCTGGCTGAAGAACGGGGCGACGAAGCGTCGGCGCAGGCGGCCTGGAAAAAGGCGGCACTGCTGGCGGACTGACGGACCCCTGGGTCTGGGTCAACAAGCCCCTTCTGAGCACAAAACAAAAAGCCGACCCTCGGGTCGGCTTTTTGTCGTCTGCCACCTGTTCAGCGGCAGGTTCTGGGCATCACCGGCCTTCGAAGGGCAGGGTCACGGTGCTCAGGTCTTTGCGGGTCTCCACCAGCACCAAGGCCCCTTCGTCGGCCACCACCACCGGCTTGGGTTCGCGCGGCACATGGATGGGCTTGGGTTCGGCCGCGATCGCGGCTTGCGCCTCGGCCACCTTGCTGGCGTTGGAGTTGACCCACTCCAGACCGCTGGTCTGCGCCACCTGGTGGAGGTCGTCCATCGACAGCGTGTACGGCGTCACTTTGGGCAAGCCTGCGGCGGCGGAAGCGGGTGCTGCGGGGGCGGCCTCAATGGGCGCGCGAACGGCGACCGGCTTTGGCGCCTCGGCGATCACTGGGGCAGCGGCGCGCGGTGCCTCAACCGCCACCGGCGCTGCAGAAGCGGTTTCGGTCATCACAGGTGCCGGTGGCACCGGTTCAGCTGCGGCCGGCTGGCTGAAGTAGCTGCGCGTCGGCCGGTCGGTGTCTGCCTCGGCCACCGGAGCCACAAACGCCGGGGCTTCGACAGGTGTCTCGGCGGTGGTGCCTTCTGCAGCGTCCCCTTCGCGTGGAGCACGTTCGCGGCGGTCACGGCCGTAACGATCACGGCTGCGGCGCTCGCGAGGTGCGCGTTGGGCGTTGTCGGCATCCCCTTCGACAGCCACCGCCTCGGACGGGTTGTCCTGCACTTCGGGCGATGGGATGTTGGCCGCGTCATGGACCGCGGCGATCTCGTTGCCTTCGACCTCGGATGGGCGGCGGCGGTTGTCGCCCCCACGGCCCCGGCGTTCGCGACGCTGGCCTTCGCCCGCTTCGCTGGTCTCGGCCACCGGAGCAGACACGCCCAGTGCTGGCGCATCCACAGCGGGTGCCTCGCGGCGGTTGTCGCGACGGTTGCCGTTGCGGCCTTCACCGCGGTTCTGACCTTCCGGGCGACCCTGACCCTCGCCGCGGCCGTCGACACGGGCTTCGCCCAACGGTTTGTCGTTGCGGCGCTCGCCATTGCGGCCTTCGCCACGCACTTCACCGTTGCGTCCCTCGCCGCGTGGGCCACGGCCGCCTTCGCGTCCTTCACGGCCTTCGCGTCCTTCTCCTCGACCTTCACGCGGGCCCCGGCCATCGGAGGAACGGCCTCCGCGGGCACCGCGACCGTCGCGACGCTGCTCTCCGCGTGCGTCGCGGGTGCTGGCGTCCGCTGCGGGGGCCGGTGCGGGCACTGCCGCGGCAGGCGTCACCACCGGAGCCGCCGCATCGCTGCCAGCAAACAGGTTCTTGAGCCAGCCGAAGAATCCCCGTTCGGCCGGAGCGGCCTTCGCGGCGGGCACTGCTGCAGGCGCAGGCGCGACGGCGACGGGTGCCTGAGCGGCAGCGACCGGTGCTTCCGGCTTGGGCGCGGCCACAGGCGCCGGACCATCGGGCAGCACGCCCTTGATCACCGGTTCCTGCTTGTTGGTGCGCTCCTGGCTGCGGCGGGTGAAGCCGGTGGCGTCGTCCGCTTCGTCGGCCAGTTTGTAGCTGGCGTCCAGGTTGTCCAGGCGCGGGTCGTCGTGCTTGAGGCGTTCGAGCTTGTAGTTCGGCGTGTCCAGCGACTTGTTGGGCACCAGCAGCACGTTGATGCGCTGCTTGAGTTCGATCTTGGTGATCTCGGTGCGCTTCTCGTTCAGCAGGAAGCTGGCCACCTCGACCGGCACCTGCACCAGCACGGCGGCCGTGCTGTCCTTGAGCGACTCTTCCTGGATGATGCGCAGGATCTGCAGCGCCGAGCTTTCGGTGTCGCGGATGTGGCCGGACCCACCGCAGCGCGGGCAGGGGATGGACGAGCCTTCGCTCAGCATCGGTTTCAGGCGCTGGCGGCTCATTTCGAGCAGGCCGAACTTGCTGATCGCACCGAACTGCACGCGGGCGCGGTCCTGGCGCAGTGCATCGCGCAGGCGGTTTTCCACTTCGCGGCGGTTCTTCGACTCTTCCATGTCGATGAAGTCGATCACGATCAGGCCGCCGAGGTCGCGCAGGCGGGCCTGGCGCGCCACCTCGTCGGCGGCTTCCAGGTTGGTGCGGGTGGCGGTTTCTTCGATGTCGCCGCCCTTGATGGCGCGCGCCGAGTTCACGTCCACCGCCACCAGCGCTTCGGTCTGGTCGATCACGATGGCGCCGCCGGAAGGCAGGTTCACCGTGCGGCTGTAGGCGGTTTCAATCTGGTGTTCGATCTGGAAGCGGCTGAACAGCGGTGCGTCGTCGCGGTAGCGCTTGACGCGGTGGCCGTGTTCCGGCATCACGTGGCTCATGAACTGGTGAGCCTGTTCGTAGATGTCGTCGGTGTCGATCAGGATCTCGCCGATGTCGCTGTTGAAGTAGTCGCGGATCGCGCGGATCACCAGGCTCGATTCCTGGTAGATCAGGTAGGCGCCTTTGCCGCCCTGCGCCGCGCCGTCGATCGCGTTCCACAGCTTGAGCAGGTAGTTCAGGTCCCACTGCAGCTCGGGCGCGTCGCGGCCGATGCCGGCGGTGCGCGCGATGATGCTCATGCCGTTGGGGTATTCGAGCTGGTCCAGCGCCTGCTTGAGTTCCTGACGGTCTTCGCCTTCGATGCGGCGGCTCACGCCACCGCCGCGCGGGTTGTTGGGCATCAGCACCACGTAGCGGCCGGCCAGGCTCACGAAGGTGGTGAGGGCCGCGCCCTTGTTGCCGCGTTCTTCCTTCTCGACCTGGACCAGCAGTTCCTGGCCTTCGCGGATCACGTCGTTGATGCGGGCCTGGTTGACCGGCACACCGGCGGCGAAATACTGGCGCGAGATTTCCTTGAACGGCAGGAAGCCGTGGCGTTCCTCACCGTAGTCGACGAAGCAGGCTTCCAGCGAGGGCTCGACGCGGGTGACGACGGCCTTGTAGATGTTGCCCTTGCGCTGTTCGCGCCCTTCGATTTCGATTTCGTAGTCGAGCAGTTTCTGCCCGTCCACGATCGCCAGGCGGCGCTCTTCGGCCTGCGTGGCGTTGATCAGCATGCGTTTCATGATGCGTTTCCTTCGGTCTGACACTGACATGGTGCCAGGACGAATCCAGGCACCGACCTGCCGTGAACCAGCGGAAAAGCGCGAACGAGGGGAGGAATTGCCGGAGAGCCACCGACCCGGTGCCCACCCGGCGCGGGCCGGGTGTGTGGGGTTGTTCGAGGCGGGGCACGCTGGGTGTGCCGCGTCGAACCGCCGGGTCAGGGCGTAGGCGCGTGGACTTGGGTGAGCAGGGAGGGCTTGATGGCTGTCTGGGACATGGATCGCGCCGGTGAGGTCTCTGGCTTCACTTCATCCTCACCCAGCAGGCTCCTGTGCGTCAATGGCGCTAGGGGGAGCTTGGCTGGGCGATTGGGTTATTCCGTATTCGGGTTCGCAGTTTTCTGATGGTTTCGCCCGATGCGTCCACCTGGTCGAGGTGCGGCTCCAGCCTCATCAAAGAAGGCGTCGGGAGCGGCAGCCAGACTTGGGTGCAGCGGGTGGCAACTTGTTCCAGCCGGGTCCCTGGCATCCGATGCTCGGGGAGTCTGCTTACGGTGACTGCCTTAAACTCAAGGAAATCAATCACTTACAGCACACGACTGGTGCAGCGCATTATAGTGCGCTCCCCCGGTCGGTGTGGCCGGTATTTCCAGCGGTTTTTCCTTGAATTCCAAGCCCACCATTTCGTCCGCAGCGGCGGTCCAGTTCCTCACGGTCGATGAAGAGTCGGCCGGCCAGCGGCTGGACAACTTCCTCATCCGGGTCCTCAAGGGGGTGCCCAAAACCCACATTTACCGCATCATCCGCTCGGGCGAGGTGCGGCGAAACAAAGGTCGTGTGGGGGCGGATGATCGTGTGGTTGCCGGTGATGTATTGCGCATTCCGCCGATTCGCCTGTCGGAGCGGGCGGAAGAAAAGGCTGCGCACCCGGCGCCGGCGCGCGAATTTCCGGTGGTGTATGAAGATGAGGCGTTTCTCGCTATCGACAAACCCGCTGGGGTGGCCGTGCATGGTGGCAGCGGCGTCAGTTTCGGCGTGATCGAGCAAATGCGCCAGGCCCGACCGCAGGCCCGCTTGCTCGAATTGGTGCACCGGCTCGACCGCGAAACCAGCGGCATTCTCCTGATTGCCAAAAAGAAGAGCGCGCTCAAGGCGTTGCAGGACCAATTCCGTGAACGGGAAACCGGCAAGACCTATCTCGCGCTGGTCAAAGGTGTCTGGCCCGCCAAACTCAAGGTACTGGATCAGCCCTTGCACAAATACCTGTTGCCCGACGGCGAGCGCCGCGTTCGGGTCACCAGCAAGGACGATCCGGAGGGGATGAAGTCGGTGACCTTGGTGAAGGTGGTCAAGCAACTGGATGCGCCAGTTGGGTTATCGGGGGCCTGTTCATTGGGCTTTACGTTGCTGGAAGTCACCATTAAAACCGGGCGAACGCACCAGATCCGAGTACATCTTTCGCATTCAGGGTATCCGATTGCCGGTGACGACAAATACGGTGACTTTGAACTGAACAGGTTATTGGGCAGGGCAGGGCTCAAACGCATGTTCTTGCATGCTTGGCGATTGCGGCTGACGCATCCGATTTCTGGCGAATCACTGGAGTTACATTCTGAATTGCCACCAGAGTTGCAAACTTGGGCGGGCAGCTGAATTTGGTATTAGAATTCGGCCCGAGCCTCGACAGGGCGCTCAATCGTTGGAAGTCAACCGAGCTTATAAAGGACAAACAATGGCAACGTATACCGAACTGATGGCCCAAGCGCAAGCGTTGATGACGCAGGCCGAACAGGCGCGCAAGGATGAATTGTCGACCGCCATCGCCGACATCAAGGCGAAAATGAAGCAATACGGCATCACCGTGGCCGACCTGGGCGGTGCGGCGGGCACCAAGAAGCCGGCCAAGACCAAATCCAAGGCGGCCGCGAAGTACAAGGGTCCGAATGGCGAACTCTGGGCAGGTGGCCCCGGTCGCAAGCCCGAGTGGGTGCGCGCGGCGTTGGCGGCGGGCAAGGACATCGAGAGTTTCCGCATCTGAGTCCCTCCAACGACTGGAAAAAGGCACCTGCGGGTGCCTTTTTTGTTGGGCGCGCCGCCGATAATCTGAACATCTTTTCACACCACAACCCATGCGCCCGCGCCAATTCGACCTCATTGCCTTCGACTGGGATGGCACCCTGTTTGATTCCACCGCCATCATCGTGCGCTGCATTCAGGCGGCGGTTCGGGATGTCGGTGGTACGGTGCCCACCCATGAGGCGGCGAGTTATGTGATCGGGCTTGGGTTGATGCAGGCGCTGGCGCACGCCGCACCCGATGTGCCCGCCGACCAATACCCGGTGCTGGGCGAGCGTTATCGGCATCACTATCTGGCCCACCAGAACGACATCAGCCTGTTCGATGGCGTGCTGCCGATGTTGTCGGGACTCAAGTCGCGCCATCACTGGCTGGCCGTGGCGACGGGCAAGAGCCGTCGCGGGTTGGACGAGGCGCTCCACGCCGTGGAGTTGCAGGGGTTGTTCGACGGTTCTCGCACCGCTGACGAGACCGCTGGCAAGCCCAGTCCATTGATGCTGCAAGAGTTGATGCGCGAGTTTGGCGTGGACCCCGGGCGCACCTTGATGATCGGGGACACCACCCACGACCTGCAGATGGCGCTCAACGCGGGGTGTGTGAGTGTCGGTGTCAGCTATGGCGCGCACGAGCCAGGGGGCTTCGCGCCGCTCGCGCCGCGTTTCGTTGCGCATTCGGTTCGCGAACTGCACGACTGGCTGGACCAACACGCTTGACGCCACACCATGAACCCAACCGAGGGTGATGCCCTGCAGGCCTTGTGCAATGGCCGTGACCTTGTGAACGGGGGTGTCGCGGTGCCATTTGATGTGGTGTACGCCGGGCAAAGTTGTCGCGCTTTTGCGATCCGTTTTCGGGGGCAAGTCCATGCCTACCTGAACCGATGCGCGCACGTGGCCATGGAGATGGATTGGCAACCCAACCGCTTTCTTGACGACAGCGGGCAATGGTTGCTGTGCGCCACCCACGGCGCGATGTACGAACCTGCCAGTGGGGCCTGCAGTGGTGGCCCCTGTCGCGGAGGACTGGTCACGGTGCCACTGGTCGAGCGCGATGGCGTGGTGTTCTGGCAGGCACAATACCCCTTCCAGCCCCTGGTTTTTTGAACAGTGCACACATGAACGACGACCCTTTGAACCTCTCTCCCCATTCTCCTGTTGGGCCACGTGGAAATACCGGGTGGGAGCGCGAGACCATTGAAAAACTGGTGTTCGCCACGCTCCGGGAGCAGCAGTCGGTCCGTCGCTGGAAGCTGTTTTCTCGGTTGCTGTGGCTCGCGCTGATCGCCTTTTTTGTGTGGCTGTGGTTCAGTCAGGCGAGTATGGGCAGCGCCGTGAGCACACCGCACACGGCGGTGATTGACATCAAGGGAGAGATCGCGTCGGGTGCCGAAGCGAGCGCAGAGAACGTCGTGAGTTCTTTGCGTTCGGCCTTTGAAGACAGCGGTGCCCAGGCGATCGTGCTGCTGATTGACTCACCTGGCGGCAGTCCGGTACAGGCTGGCATCATCAACGACGAGATCACACGCCTCAAGGCGTTGCACAATAAAAAGGTTTATGCGGTGGTGGAAGAGACCTGCGCGTCGGCCGCTTACTACATCGCTGCCTCGGCCGATGAAATCTACGTCGACAAAGCCAGCCTGGTGGGCAGCATTGGTGTGCTGATGGATGGCTTTGGATTCACCGGCCTGATGGACAAACTGGGTGTGGAGCGGCGTTTGATGACCGCGGGCACCAACAAGGGCATGCTCGATCCGTTCAGCCCCCAGGACGCCACCCAGAACGCCCACATGCAATCCATGTTGAGCGAAATCCACACACAGTTCATCCAGGTGGTGAAGAAAGGGCGCGGGGAGCGCCTCAAGGAAACCCCGGACACCTTCAGTGGGCTCGTCTGGAGCGGCCAGCAGGCGGTGACTCAGGGCCTGGCCGACGGTTTGGGCAGCCTTGACCATGTGGCCCGTGAAATTGTCAAGGCGGAAGACATCGTGGACTACACCCAGCGGGAAAATGTGGGCATGCGCCTTGCTCGTGAACTGGGTGTGAGCATGGGTGAGGGCGCTTTCAGGGCCGCCCGAGCGGCCGGTCTGCAACTTAAATAGCCGCTGCAATTCAAGTAACAACAGGGTTAATCAATGAAAATTCAAAAAGCCGTTTTTCCCGTGGGTGGTTTGGGCACGCGTTTCCTGCCCGCCACCAAGGCCATTCCCAAGGAGATGCTGCCGGTGGTCGACAAGCCGCTGATCCAGTACGCGGTCGACGAAGCCTACGCGGCCGGTATCCGGGAAATGATCTTCATCACGGGCCGTCACAAGCGTGCCATCGGAGATCATTTTGATGCAGCTTTCGAGCTCGAATACGAACTCGAGCGTGGCAACAAGACCGAGCTGCTCCAGATCGTGCACGACATCAAGCCCGACGACATGGACTGCGTGTTCATCCGCCAGCCGCGCCCGCTGGGCTTGGGTCATGCCGTTTTGTGCGCTGAGCGGGTGGTGGGCAATGACCCGTTTGCGGTTTTGTTGGCCGATGACCTGATGGTGGGCAAGGCTGGGGGGCATTCTGTGCTCCAGCAAATGGTGGCTGCCTATGAAAAGAGCCCCGGCACCGTGCTCGCTGTGCAGGATGTCCCGCACGAGGACACCCGACGCTATGGTGTGGTGGATGTGCATGGTGTCATCGACACGGTCGCCGAAGTCTTCGGTATGGTGGAGAAGCCTGTGCCTGAGGCGGCACCGTCGACCCTGGCGGTGGCGGGCCGCTACATCCTCACACCGGCGGTGTTCGAGAGCATCCGCCGCCAGCCTCGCGGCGCGGGTGGCGAGATCCAGCTGACCGATGGCATTGCCGCCCTGATCGGTACCGAAAAGGTGTATGCCTACCGCTACGAAGGCACGCGCTACGACTGCGGCAGCAAAGAGGGCTTCCTGCAGGCCACCATCGACCTGGCCTTGGCCAATCCCGAGCTGAGCGACGCGGTTCGTGCGCACATGCGGGCCGCACTGGGCTGATCCGCGCCCAGAGGCCTTCAGCGCCCGATCAGGAAAACCGCTGGCAGGTTCAGGGGGAGCTGTGCACCGAGCCCGCGGTTTTTCCATTCGCTGAGCAGTGCGCTGCGCGTGCTTTGTTGAGGCAGACTCAGCCCGCAACTCACCGCCAGGCGGGTGTGCGGGTGCAGGGTCTGCAGCAGGGCCTGGAGCAGGGCGGCGTTGCGGTAAGGCGTTTCAATCAGGATCTGCGTCTGCCCCGTTTTGAGCGCCACGGCCTCCAGTTCACGCAGCCGCTTGCTGCGCAGTGCCGGGTCCTGGGGCACGTAGCCCACGAAAGCGAAATCCTGTCCGTTGAGCCCGCTGGCGGCCAAGGCCAGCATCAGCGACATGGGGCCCGCGAGCGGCCGCACCTCCAGATTCATGGCGTGGGCAGCACGCACGATGGAACTGCCTGGGTCGGCGATCGCGGGCATGCCAGCTTCGCACACCAGGCCCATGTCATGCCCCATCAGCGCGGGGGCCAACAGGGTTCGTGCCTCGGCGTCGCTGGAGGTGGCCGGAGCGTGGTCTCCCTTTTTATGGGCCTGTCGCGGCAGTTCGGCAATGTGTTGTGCTTGAAGCGGCGCGGCCAAGCCGTTCAGTGCCTCCACGCGCTTGAGGAAGGCCCGGGTGCTTTTCGCGTTTTCACTGATCCAGTGCGTGAGCTGGGCGGCAATCGCCAGCGTGTTTCCCGGCAGGCACTGGGCGATGGGTGCGGACACTTCACCATCCGTCAGACAGCCAAAGTCCAGCGGTGTGGGCACCAGATAGAGCGCGCCGGGCACAACGGAGAGGGGTGTCACAGGATGTGCACTCCTGCCGCGCGCAGCATCTGACAGGTGCGGATGAGTGGCAGACCCACCAAGGCGCTGGGATCGTCGTTGTCGATGCGCTCCAGCAGCGCGATGCCCAGGCCTTCGCTCTTGGCGCTCCCTGCGCAGTCGTAGGGTTGTTCGGCCAGCAGATAGCGTTCGATCTCGGCGTCCGTCAATGTCCGAAACACCACCCGGACCGGCGCGAGATCGACCTGTTCAAAGCCGCTCGCCAGGCACACCACGGCGACTGCTGTCTGAAAAATCACAGTCTGGCCGCGCATGCAGCGCAACTGGGCGACCGCGCGTTCGTGTGTCCCGGGTTTGCCCAGCGCCATACCGTCGAGGTCAGCCACCTGGTCGCTGCCGATCACGATGGCCTCTGGGTACCGTTGCGCCACATCGCGTGCCTTGGCCAAAGCCAGTCGCAGGGCGAGCGCCTGTGGCGCTTCGCCGGGTGCCGGGGTTTCATCCACGCGCGGGCTGGCGGTCTCGAAGGGCACGCGCAGTCGGTCGAGCAATTCCCTGCGGTAGCGGGAGGTGGATCCTAGGACAAGTGGTCGCTGGATGGTGTCGGGTGTGGTGGCGGGAACGTCTGGCATGGGGATATTGTCCCTTGGTTCGACGGACGGTTCTTTTACACTGCCGGAATGAAAACGAATTCCGGCAAGACTTGGAACCCGCGCAGGCTTGATGTTCGCGCGTTTGCCGAAGCGGGCGCCGCGCTTCAGGCGGACCTGCCCCTCAGCTCTTTGAAACGCCTGTTGGCTGAGCGTGTTCCGGATCATGGAGGTGAAACCATGATTGCATGGCAGGCACGTGGAGAGATGCGCCCGGGCAACGGAGGAGTTCCTGGTGTGTGGATGCATTTGCAAGCGAGTGCCGATGTTCCGTTGAGTTGTCAGCGTTGCCTGGCGCCGGTGATCACCCGGCTGGATGTGGATCGCTGGTTCAGATTCGTGGCTGACGAGACCATGGCAGAGGCCGAAGACGACGAAAGCGAAGAGGACGTGCTGGCCTTGGAGCCGAGACCCGACTTGCTGGACTTGCTGGAAGATGAACTGTTGATGGCTTTGCCCTTGGTGCCCATGCATGAAACCTGTCCGGCGCCCTTGCCCGCGGTTGTGGATGATTCGGCCACTTCACCAGAAGAGCCCTCTACCCCCCCCCACCCATTTGCGGCACTGGCCCGACTCCGGAAATGAGCGGGCAGTCTGAGTTTGGCAGGGGCGCCACCTTCGGGCTATAATCCTAGGCTTTGCGCTGGCTTCCAGTTGGCTGGGCCTGATGGCGATGTCCATTCAGGCTGCAAGCGCACCCGTCACCACCACCGAATTCAGGAGCCCACCATGGCCGTCCAGCAAAACAAAAAGTCCCCTTCCAAGCGCGGCATGCACCGTTCGCACAATGCGCTGAACGTGCCGGGCATCGCCGTGGAGCCGACCACTGGCGAAATTCACCTGCGCCACCACATCAGTCCCAATGGCTTCTACCGTGGTCGCCAGGTGCTGAAAAACAAGTCAGAAGCCTGAATTGCCTGCTGGTCAGGGCACTGCCGCGTTCTCGCGTCAGGCTCTAGGGCCGCAGGTCAGGTACAGGCCCGCATGATCCATGCGGGCTTTTTTCATTTTTGGTGCGCCCTGCGTGCCGATATCGGGATGTTGACATGATCACCGTCGCAGTGGATTGCATGGGGGGGGATGTCGGTCCGGCAACCACTTTGCCGGCCTGTGCGGCCTTTTTGAGCAGTCATCCTCAGGCGCAACTCTTGCTAGTGGGTCAGCCGGAGGCTTTCCGCCCTTGGCCGCAAGTGCTCAACAACGTTCGCTGCCGCGTCGTCGCGGCCAGTGAAGTCGTTGCCATGGACGACCCTGTGGAGGTGGCCATGCGCAAGAAAAAAGACTCTTCCATGCGAGTGGCGATTCAGCAGGTGAAAAATGGGGCTGCCCAGGCTGTGGTGTCTGCTGGCAACACCG
Source organism: Hydrogenophaga sp. (assembly GCF_018780075.1). Classification (GTDB taxonomy): domain Bacteria; phylum Pseudomonadota; class Gammaproteobacteria; order Burkholderiales; family Burkholderiaceae_C; genus Hydrogenophaga. The sequence goes on along the minus strand of NZ_JADMKB010000097.1, from coordinate 27,879 downwards.
GCGCCCTGATGGCAATATCCCGTTATCTGCTGAAGACAATCGATGGCATCGACCGGCCAGCCATTGCCAGTCAGATGCCCAATGCGCTGGGTGGCGCCACCACCGTGCTTGATCTCGGCGCCAACGTGGACTGCACCGCCGAACACCTGCTTCAGTTCGCGGTCATGGGCTCTGCGCTGGTCGTGGCCATCACTGGCCGTGAGGAACCTACGGTCGGGTTGCTCAATGTGGGCGAAGAGCTCATCAAAGGCAGCGAGGTGATCAAAAAAGCAGGTGTTCTGCTTCGAAATGCGGCCAATACCGGTGATCTCAATTTTTTTGGCAATGTCGAAGGCAATGACATTTTCAAAGGCACGACCGACATCGTGGTCTGCGATGGGTTTGTTGGCAACGTGGCACTGAAGACCAGCGAAGGCTTGGCGACGATGATCGGCAGTTTCATCAAGGCTGAGTTTTCTCGCAGTATTTTCACGAAAATCGGTGCCTTGTTTGCTTATCCAGTGATATCTGCATTTAAAAAGCGCATGGACTACCGTCGTTACAACGGTGCGGCCCTGCTGGGGTTGCGTGGTTTGGTGTTCAAAAGCCACGGCTCGGCAGACGCGTTCGCTTTTGAGCAGGCGCTGGCCCGGGCTTATGATGCGGCCCAGAATCAGCTGCTCGACAAGGTGAAGGAGCGCATTGCCCATGCGGCACCGCTCATCGCTCCGGAGGGCATCCCCAGCGACCTCAAGAGCATTCCGACGCTGTAGCGCCCAGTTACCCCTCCCTTTCGCATGACACGTTTTGCCCGTATTTCCGGCACAGGCAGTTGCCTTCCCCCCTTGCGACTGACCAACGCCGACATGGTGGTTCGGTTGGCCGCGGCGGGCGTTGAAACCAGCGACGAATGGATCGTAGAGCGCACTGGCATTCGGGCACGTCATTTCGTGTCTGACGGTGTGTTCGCCAGTGACTTGGCGGCCGAAGCGTGCCGCAAAGCGATGGACGCGGCCGGTGTTTCAGCGCAAGACATCGACCTGATCATCGTGGCCACGTCGACGCCTGACATGGTCTTTCCTTCGACCGCAGCCATCCTCCAGCACAAGCTGGGCATTGTTGGCTGCCCGGTGTTTGATGTGCAAGCGGTGTGCAGCGGCTTCATCTATGCCCTGACCGTGGCCGACGCGCTGATCCGCACCGGCAGTGCCAACAAAGCGCTGGTGGTCGGTTCAGAAGTGTTCTCTCGGCTGCTCGACTTCAACGATCGCACCACGTGTGTGTTGTTCGGCGACGGATCTGGTGCGGTGGTGGTGGAGGCCAGCGACACGCCCGGGATTTTGGCCACCGACATCCATGCCGACGGAAAGCACGCCGGCATCCTGTGTGTGCCGGGTCATGTCTCCGGTGGCCACATCCTGGGCGATCCGTTGCTCAAAATGGACGGCCAGGCGGTGTTCAAGCTGGCGGTTGGTGTGCTTGAGGACACCGCGCGGGCTGTGCTTGCCAAGGCGGGCAGGACGGAGGCTGACATTGACTGGCTGATTCCGCACCAGGCGAACATCCGCATCATGGCCAGCACCGCCCGAAAGCTCAAGTTGCCGATGGACAAAGTGGTGGTCACGGTCGATCAGCACGGCAACACGTCTGCCGCGTCCATTCCTCTGGCCCTTGATCACGCGGTGCGTCTGGGGCAGGTGCAAAAAGGTGACACCCTGATGCTCGAAGGTGTGGGCGGCGGGTTCACCTGGGGCTCGGTCTTGCTGGACTTCTGAGCAAAGTCGCTCGCTGCAGAGCCCTCCCGACGGATTCTTCGTTTCTACCGACCATGACTTCATTTGCATTTGTTTTTCCTGGCCAGGGCTCCCAGGCCGTTGGCATGCTCGACGCCTGGGCCGACCACCCCGAGGTCGTTGAAACCCTGCGGGAGGCGTCCGATGCGCTCGGTGAGGATGTGGGCCGCCTGATCAAGGAGGGCCCCAAGGAGGCACTGGCCCTGACCACGAACACCCAGCCCGTGATGTTGGTCGCGGGCGTGGCGGCATGGCGTATGTGGCGTTCAGAGGGTGGTGCGCTGCCAGCCGTCGTTGCCGGTCATTCTTTGGGTGAATATTCAGCCTTGGTCGCCTCGGGTGTGTTGACGCTCGCCCAGGCTGCACCGCTGGTGCGTTTCCGCGCCGCAGCCATGCAAGAGGCGGTGCCGGTAGGGATCGGGGCCATGGCCGCGATTCTCGGCATGTCCTCTGCCCAGGTGATCGCAGGCTGCGCAGAAGTGCAGGCGGCGATGGGAGCCGGGAGCATGGAGGTGGTTGAGGCCGTTAACTTCAACGACCCGATGCAGACGGTCATCGCTGGCAGCAAGTTGGCCGTTGAAAAAGCTTGCGAAGTGCTCAAGGCCAACGGTGCTAAGCGCGCATTGCCGCTGCCGGTGTCGGCACCCTTTCATTCGAGCCTCATGAAGCCCGCCGCCGAAAAGCTCAAGCTGCGGCTGGCCGACACGGCTTTTGCCACGCCGCAGATTCCGGTGCTCAACAACATCGACGTGGCGGTGGAAACCGATGCGTTGCGCATACGGGATGCCCTGTATCGGCAGGCGTTTGGCCCAGTTCGTTGGGTGGAGTGTGTGAGTGCCATGAAGGCGCGGGGCGTGTCCACCCTGGTTGAATGTGGGCCTGGCAAGGTGCTCGCTGGCATGGTCAGGCGCATTGACGCCGACATGAGCGGTGTCGCCTTGTTCGATCCGGCCACGCTGGCCGATGTGAAAACCTTGCTGACCTGATCGAGGAGACGACGATGTCTGAAATCAAATTTGCGGGGCAAGTGGCCCTGGTGACAGGTGCTTCGCGCGGGATTGGCGCGGCCATCGCCCTGGAACTGGCCGCGCGCGGTCTGATCGTGATTGGCACCGCCACGACCGCTGAGGGTGCCGCCAAAATCAGTTCGGTGCTGGCATCTGTGCCTGGTGTTGCAGCGGGTTCCCAAGGCGCCACGCTGAATGTCAATGACGTGGGCGCGGTCGACGCCCTGATTGATGAGATCACCAAGGCCCATGGTGGCCTTCAGGTGTTGGTGAACAACGCCGGCATCACCCGCGACATGCTGGCCATGCGGCTGAAGGATGACGATTGGGATGCGGTGCTCGACACCAACCTCAAGGCGGTGTTTCGCCTGAGCCGCGCGGTCATCCGCCCCATGATGAAGCAGCGCTATGGGCGCATCATCAGCATCACGAGCGTGGTGGGGGCCTCCGGCAACGCTGGGCAGGCCAACTATGCTGCTGCGAAGGCCGGGGTGGCGGGCATGACGCGCGCCTTGGCGCGAGAGCTGGGCAGCCGCAACATCACGGTGAACTGCGTGGCGCCCGGCTTCATCGAAACCGACATGACCGCCGCCCTGCCGGAAGAGCAGCAGAAAGCCTTGCTGGGCCAGATTCCGCTCGGGCACCTCGGCAAGCCGGCAGACATTGCCCATGCCGTGTCCTACCTGGCCAGCCCCCAGGCGGCCTACGTCACCGGTCAGGAACTGCATGTCAACGGCGGCATGTTCATGTCCTGAGCTTCCTTGCATTTCCTCCGCCGATGAGCCGTCCGGCGGGCCGCCTAGAGGCACCTTTCTAGCCCGGCTAAAATGATGGTCTTGTCATCCAACCACCCTCAGAGGGACTTATGAGCGATATCGAAGCACGTGTAAAAAAAATCATTGCCGAACAACTCGGCGTGGAAGAAGGTCAGGTCACCCCTGAGAAGGCCTTCGTGGCCGACCTGGGCGCAGACTCCCTCGACACGGTGGAACTGGTGATGGCGCTGGAAGACGAGTTCGGCATCGAGATCCCGGACGAAGATGCCGAGAAGATCACCACTGTCAAAAACGCCATCGATTACGCGATGACGCACCAGAAGGCCTGATCCGTCCATGAGCCGTCGTCGCGTTGTCGTGACCGGCCTGGGTTGTATCAGCCCCGTGGGCAACACGGTGGCTGAAGCTTGGGCCAACCTTCTCGCCGGCAAGTCCGGCATTGATCTCATCACCAAGTTTGACGCCTCAGGCTTCAATTGTCATTTCGGTGGTGAGGTCAAAGGGTTCAATGTGGAGTCGTACATGACCTCGAAAGAGGCGCGTGCGATGGACACCTTTATTCATTTTGGTATTGCTGCGGCGGTTCAGGCTGTTGCTGACTCTGGGCTGCCCACAGGCGATGCCCTGGGGGATGAACAAGCGACCCGCATTGGGTGCAACATTGGCTCTGGGATTGGCGGCTTGCCTTTGATCGAAGCCACGCATGCGGAGCTCGTCAGCCGTGGTCCGCGGCGCATCTCACCGTTTTTTGTGCCAGCGTCGATCATCAACATGATTTCAGGTCATGTGTCGATCAAGTTTGGCTTCAAAGGTCCCAACATTGCCGTGGTCACTGCATGCACCACGGGCTTGCATGCCATTGGCCTGTCGGCCCGCATGATCGAGTACGGCGATGCCGACGTGATGGTGGCTGGCGGTTCTGAGTCCACCGTGTCGCCTCTCGGACTGGGTGGTTTTGCTGCCGCACGAGCGTTGTCCACGCGCAATGATGATCCCAAGACCGCGTCCCGACCCTGGGACAAGGACAGGGATGGTTTTGTGCTGGGGGAAGGCGCTGGCGTCGTGGTGCTCGAAGAGTACGAACATGCCAAAGCGCGTGGCGCCAAGATCTATGCTGAGCTGGTGGGTTTTGGCATGAGCGCAGATGCGTACCACATGACCGCGCCCAATGAAGATGGTCCCAGGCGTTCGATGGTGCAGGCCTTGAAAAATGCCGGCATCAACGCCGATCAGATCAACTACCTGAATGCGCATGGCACGTCCACGCCGCTGGGTGATTTGAATGAGACCAACGCCATCAAGGCCGCGTTGGGTGATCACGCCAAGAAAACGGTGGTGAACTCGACCAAGTCCATGACCGGGCACCTGCTCGGGGGAGCGGGCGGCATCGAGAGTGTTTTCACGGTGATGGCCCTGCACGAACAGAAGAGTCCTCCCACCATCAACATCTTCAACCAGGACCCCGAGTGCGACCTGGACTATTGCGCCAACACTGCGCGAGACATGAAGATCGATGTGGCCATCAAGAACAACTTCGGGTTTGGCGGCACTAACGGCACCTTGGTTTTCAAGCGCATCTGATCCGAAGCGCATCGATTTCCAGCCCGTTCTTCGCAGAGCATGCGCAGCGCCCCATCGGTCATGTACCCGGTGGGGCGTTGTTCTTTTTATGCCGCTCTGCTGATTGCTTCGGGCTGTATGGGCCTCTTGGTGATGGCCTGGGGTGCGCGCATGGGGTCGTCCTGGAGCATCGCTGTCGGCATGTTGTTCTGGCTGCTGTGGGGCACTGTCGCCGTTGTGAGCTGGCGCCATTCGCCCGTTGGGTGTTTGCAGTGGAACGCGGTGGCGGCACCTGTCGATGACCTCTTGGCGCGTGAAGGGGCCTGGTTGTGGCACAGCACGGCCTACCAGGATGGCGTGGTCTTGCTCCGGGTGGAGTCGGTGCAGGATTTGCAGCGGTGGATGCTGCTCCGATTGCACAACCCGGACGGTGCCCGAACCTGGGTCTGGGTGGCGCGGGCAAGCGACCCACAACGCTGGGACGACCTTCGTCGCGCGGTGGTGGCCCATGGGTGACCCCTGCGCCGTCCGGTGCTTGGGGTATATTCCCGCGGCCCAACCTTCTGCTGCATGACCACTCCCGACGACCACACAGCCCCTCCGCCTCCGGACAGCGATGTCATGCTGGTGCAGCGCACGCTGGCGGGTGAGCAAAAGGCCTTTGAGATGCTGGTGGTCAAGTACCAGCGACGGGTTGAGCGCCTGATCGGGCGCATGGTGCGTGACAGCGACCTGGTGCAGGACATCGCTCAGGAGACCTTCATCCGTGCCTACCGCGCGCTGGCCCAGTTTCGTGGTGACGCGCAGTTCTACACCTGGCTTTACCGCATCGCGGTGAACACGGCCAAGAAGCAGTTGATGGAGCTCAAGCGCGATCCACTGGTGTTTCAGTCGCAGATGAAATCGGCCGATGACGATGAAACTTCTGGGTTCGAGCGCGAACTAAACAGCAACGTGGCCGATACCGAAACACCCGAGGCGGTGTTGGCCAGCAAGGAAATCGCCGAAGCCGTGAACGCTGTCATGGACGGGTTGCCCGAAGAGTTGCGCATGGCGATCACTTTGCGAGAAATTGAGGGTTTGAGCTATGAAGAAATTGCACAGACGCTGGACTGCCCGATCGGCACGGTGCGTTCCCGGATTTTCCGGGCACGCGAAGCCATTTCGAGCCGGATCAAGCCCATGCTGGACCACCAGTCGGGCAAGCGGTGGTAGCCAATGCCTTGGCGAACTTTGCTCATCAGATCACCGCACCGGAACGCTTCCATGAACGCAGCACACCATCATCATCAACCGGAGGGCCCTTCCACAGGTTCGGCCCAGACTCGGCGTTCGGTGATGTCCGCCTTTGTCGACAACGAACTTTCGCCCTCCGAGGTGGATGCGTTGCTGACGGACTACGCAGATGAAGCGGACGCGCGCGCCAACTGGCAGGCCTACCACCTGATCGGCGATGTGTTGCGCGGTTCATCAGGCGGTGCCGTGTCTGCGCGACCCGCGCCAGATTTCGTGGCAGCGGTTTGTGAGCGACTTCGCGCGGAACCGGTTGCCCAAGCCCAAGCGCCATTGTTGACGTCGTTGCCTCTTGTCCGGGGGGCGGCTGCAAACGACAGTGTCTTCCGTTGGAAGCTGGTCGCGGCTGTGGCTTCGTTGGCCGCAGTGGTGGCCGTGAGTTGGACGCTGATCGGAGGCACTGTGCAGCCCGCCAGCGCCGGATCACAGCTGGCGTTGACCTCTGGAACTCCGGCTCAGCCTCAGGCCGATGCGGTGGTCGTGCAGACGGCCCAGGGGCAGGTGCTGCGGGACGTTCGGCTGGAAGAGTTGCTGGCCGAGCATCGCCAGTACGGCGGCATGTCCGCGCTGCAGATGCCCGCGGGGTTCTTGCGGAATGCCACCTACGATGCCGCGCCTCAACGCTGAAGCCGCCATGACCATGGTGCTGTCTTGGGGCTCCCTCGGAGGAGGGATTGGCTGGCGACGGTGGTCGGCTGTGGGCGTGCTGGCGCTCGGCATGTGGCAGCCGGTGCAGGCGCAAACCAGCGCCGTGGCTCCCTCGCGCAGCGTCACCGAATGGCTCACCCGCATGCATGAGGCCTCAAGGCAACGTGCCTACACCGGGACGCTTGTGGTCTCCACGGGCTCGACCATGTCGGCCTCGCGCGTGTGGCACATCTGTGATGGAACGCAGCAAATGGAACGCGTGGACACCCTGACGGGAGCACCGCGCTCGACCATTCGGCACAACAGCGATGTCATCACCTTCGTGCCTGAGACCAAAACCGCGTGGGTCGACAAACGTGAATCGCTCGGTGTGTTTCCCGAGCTGCTTCGCACGCCCAGCAATTCGATCCCGGAGTTCTACAGCGTCCGAGAAAACAGCCCGGAACGTGTGGCAGGTCATCTGGCTGACGTGGTGGATATCCTGCCGCGCGACAACATGCGCTTTGGCTACCGAATCTGGGCCGAAAAGAAGACAGGCCTTGTTGTGAAGTTGCAGACCGTGGGAGAGCAAGACACGGTGCTGGAGCAGGTGGCGTTCACCGAGTTGCAGCTGGATGCCCCCGTTCGGATGGACAAGCTCAAACGGCTCATGGGTGACACCAAAGGGTACGACGTGCACAAGCTGGTCTTGAAGAAGACCACACCGGAGGCCGAGGGCTGGCGACTCAAGGACACCGTGCCCGGGTTTCAGTCCATGAGCTGCCACACCCGCGAAATCGGTGGGTCACCCGTGCCAGGGGCCGCGCCCATGCAATGGGTGTTTTCGGACGGTCTGGCGTCGGTGTCGCTGTTTGTCGAGCCGTTTGACGCCCAGCGCCACGGTATTGAGAAAATTGCCGTGACGGGCGCCACACACTCCATCACCCGCCGCATCGGCGCTCACTGGTTGACCGCACTGGGTGAAGTGCCTCCTGCGACCTTGAAGCGGTTTGCGATGTCGCTTGAGCGCACCCGCTGAGGCGCCCGAAATCGTTTGGTCTCAGTGCGGGGGGGCGTGGGACCTTTGCTTGAACCCTGGTCTTTGAAAAGGATGAACATGAACCGTGCACCCTTGCGACACCGCCGCGCCGTACAGGCTTTTCTGACGTCGGTTTTCATAGGGACTTGCGCTGGCACGTTGTCGATGTTGCCTGTGCCTGCCATGGCCCAGGCGGTACGCGGGTTGCCCGACTTCACCGAACTGGTGGAGCAGGTGGGACCCTCTGTGGTGAACATCCGGACACTGGAGCGATCCAGCGCCGAAGCAGGCGCTGGCAATGCCGATGAGCAGATGCTGGAGTTCTTCAAACGCTTCGGCATTCCGGTGCCGCCGGGGGTCACGCCGCGTGGGCCGCGCCAGGAACGCAATCCCAATGAAGAGGCCCAACCGCGGGGCGTGGGGTCGGGTTTCATCCTCAGCACCGATGGTCTGATCATGACGAACGCCCATGTGGTGGATGGAGCCGACGAACTGGTGGTCACCCTGCCCGACAAGCGCGAGTTCAAGGCGCGTGTGGTCGGTGCGGACAAGCGCACCGACGTGGCCGTGGTGAAGATCGAGGCCAGTGGACTGAGTGCGGTCAGGATCGGTGACGTGAGTCGCCTGAAGGTGGGCGAGTGGGTCATGGCCATCGGTTCCCCGTTCGGGCTGGAGAACACCGTGACAGCCGGCATTGTGAGCGCCAAGAAGCGCGACACCGGTGACTTTCTGCCTTTCATCCAGACCGATGTGGCCATCAACCCGGGCAACTCGGGTGGGCCTTTGATCAACATGCGCGGGGAGGTGGTGGGCATCAACAGCCAGATCTATTCCCGATCGGGTGGATTCCAGGGCATTTCCTTCGCGATTCCGATCGATGAGGCCGTGCGCGTGTCCGACCAGTTGCGCTCCAGCGGGCGCGTGACGCGGGGGCGCATCGGTGTGCAGATCGACCAAGTGAGCAAAGAGGTCGCCGAGTCGCTCGGTCTGGGTCAGCCCAAGGGCGCGTTTGTGCGAGGGGTGGAGCCCAACTCGCCCGCGGCGAAGGCGGGTCTGGAGCCGGGCGACATCATTCTCAAATTCGATGGCCGTGACATCGAAAAGTCGGTGGACCTGCCTCGTCTGGTGGGCAACACGCGTCCCGGCAGCAAAAGCTCGGTAACGGTGTTCCGGCGCGGCAGTCAGCGAGAGCTGTCCATCACCGTGGTGGAGCTGGAGCCTGAGCGTGCCGAGCGCAAACCGACCGCTCCTGAGAAGCCTCCGGCGGCGTCTGGCGCTGTGCCTTCGTTGGGTTTGACGCTGGCCGATCTCAGTGCCACTCAGAAGAAGGAGATCAATGTCAAAGGTGGTGTGAGAGTGGAAACCGCCGAGGGCGCTTCTGCGCGCGCGGGCCTTCGAGAGGGCGATGTGATCGTCGCGGTGGCCAACACCGAGGTCGGGAGCGTCAAGGAGCTTGAGGCGGTGCTCGCCCGTCTGGACAAATCGAAGCCGATCAATGTGCTGTTTCGTCGTGGAGACTGGGCCCAGTACGCGGTGATACGTCCTCCACGCTGAGCGTTCGACAAAGCTCGAAACCACCCCAGCAAGCGCGAATAACCCCTTGTCTGGATTGGGATTGATGGTTGTTTTTTTGCAGCGATCGTATTCCCACAGCCCCTCGGTGGCGCCGTTGCCACAGTCTTTTAACCCGAAAAGTTGGTGAACGCTCACAGCACTCTTGGGGCTGTTGACCGAATTGGATAAAATCTTTGGGTTTTGGATGGTATTGCGGTGGCGAACGCCCTTCTCGGTTCACCATGTGGGAGCCGATCCGACCACCGCGTATCCGTCCACAGCTGGTTCACACGGTGCCCGGTTTTCTTGTGGATTTTCTGTGGACAAGTTGTGCGTTGCTGCATTGCAACAAGTGGCTGCGAGTGGTTCCAGGGTGTGCATCCCGGGCTTTTTGCCTACAATGAAACCCCAACTATCGCAGTTGCCATTGATTGTTGGTTACGGGCGCGTCAGCAGCTGACGCGCCCTTTTTTATGGCCGCTCGTTCCTGCTCGGAACCGCGGTTTTCCCCAGTGTTTGAGCCGCTCTCCTGATGAATCACATCCGCAATTTTTCGATCATCGCGCACATCGACCATGGCAAGTCCACGCTCGCCGATCGCATCATTTCCCTCTGTGGCGGCCTCTCCGATCGCGAGATGAGCGAGCAGGTGCTCGACTCGATGGACATCGAGAAGGAGCGCGGCATCACCATCAAGGCCCAGACCGCTGCACTCAAGTACAAAGCGCGTGATGGGCAGGTCTACAACCTCAATCTGATCGACACGCCTGGCCACGTTGACTTCTCCTACGAGGTGTCGCGCTCGCTATCGGCGTGCGAAGGCGCGCTGCTGGTGGTGGATGCCAGCCAGGGCGTTGAAGCCCAGACCGTGGCCAACTGCTACACCGCGCTCGAGCTCGGTGTGGAGGTGGTTCCCGTGCTCAACAAGATGGATCTACCCAACGCCGATCCCGAGAACGCGAAGAGCGAGATTGAGGATGTGATCGGCATCGATGCCACCGACGCCATTCCCTGCTCGGCCAAGACCGGCATGGGCGTCGAAGACATCCTTGAGGCGGTGGTCGCGCGCATTCCCCACCCCAAGGGCAACCCCGACGCGCCACTGCGCGCCATGATCGTGGACAGCTGGTACGACGCCTATGTGGGCGTGGTGATGCTGGTGCGCGTGGTCGACGGGCACCTGCTCAAGGGCGAGCGCTTCAAGATGATGGCGACCAACACGGTCTACAACGCCGACAGCATGGGCGTGTTCACGCCGGGCAACGAGCCCCGCGAGTCGCTGCAAGCCGGCGAGGTGGGCTACGTTATTGCGGGCATCAAGGAACTGCAGGCGGCCAAGGTGGGCGACACCATCACCCTGGAAAAGAAGCTGCCCAACAACGCGGGCCCGGCCACAGAAGCCTTGCCTGGCTTCAAGGAAGTACAGCCCCAGGTGTTTGCCGGCCTGTACCCGACCGAAGCCAACCAGTACGACTCTCTGCGCGACGCGCTGGAAAAGCTCAAGCTCAACGACGCTTCGCTGCAATACGAGCCGGAGGTGTCGCAAGCGCTGGGCTTTGGCTTCCGCTGCGGCTTCCTGGGCCTGCTGCACATGGAGATCGTGCAGGAACGGCTGGAGCGCGAGTTCGATCAGGACCTCATCACGACCGCGCCGAGTGTTGTGTATCAGGTGGCCAAGCCCGACGGCGAAGTCATCATGGTGGAGAACCCGTCCAAGATGCCCGATCAAGGTCGGCTGGAAGAGATCCGCGAGCCCATCGTCACCGTACATCTGTACATGCCGCAGGAATACGTGGGCGCGGTCATGACCCTGGCGAACCAGAAGCGCGGCCTGCAGCTCAACATGGCCTACCACGGCAAGCAGGTCATGCTGACCTACGACATGCCGCTGGGCGAAATCGTGCTCGATTTTTTCGACAAGCTCAAATCGGTGAGCCGTGGTTACGCCTCCATGGACTACGAGTTCAAGGAGTACCGCGCGGCCGATGTGGTGAAGGTGGACATCCTGCTCAACGGTGAGAAGGTCGATGCCCTGTCCATCATCGTGCACCGCTCGCAATCGCAATACCGGGGCCGTGCCGTGGTCGCCAAGATGCGCGAGATCATCAGCCGCCAGATGTTCGACGTGGCGATCCAGGCCGCCATCGGTGGCAACGTGATCGCACGCGAGACCATCAAGGCGCTGCGCAAGAACGTGCTGGCAAAATGCTACGGCGGCGACATCAGCCGCAAACGCAAACTCCTTGAAAAACAGAAAGCGGGCAAGAAGCGCATGAAACAGATCGGTTCGGTTGAAGTGCCCCAAGAGGCCTTTCTTGCCATCTTGCAGGTGGATGACTGATGCAATCCACGATGAGCGCGATCACCGCCGTGGTCCTGGCGGCGTTTGCCGCGTACGCCGCTGCATTCTTCTTTGGCGTGGTTGAAGGCAACTTCGCGTTGCTGTTGATGGTGGCCACGGCCATCACCGGGCTGTACTGGCTGGCCGAACGATTTTTCTTCCTGCCACGGCGACGTCGCGATGCCCAGCAGCTGCTGGAGGCGCAAAACGAACGCTCTGCGGCCTTGGCGCAACAAGGCTTTGCGCAAGCCGGAGCGCAGGACATCGCCTCTGCCCGCCAGAAGCTGCTGATGCAGCCTTGGTGGCTGGACTGGACGGCGGGCCTGTTTCCGGTGATTCTGGCGGTGTTCGTGCTGCGCAGCTTCCTGTTTGAGCCGTTCAAGATCCCGTCCGGTTCCATGATTCCCACCTTGCGGGTGGGCGACCTGATCCTGGTGAACAAGTTTCACTATGGCGTGCGGTTGCCGGTGTTCAACAACAAGGTGCTGGCCAACAACGAGCCCCAACGCGGCGATGTGATGGTGTTCCGCTATCCACCACAGCCCAGCCTGGACTACATCAAGCGAGTGATCGGTGTGCCGGGGGACGAGGTCGCCTACCTCAACAAGCGCCTTACCATCAACGGGCAGCCGGTGCAGCGCAGCAACCAGCCCGATTTCTTCGACGGCGAGCAGATGCGCTACACCAAGCAGTTTGGTGAGCAATTGGAAAACCGACGCTACAACACCCTGAACGATGACATGCGGTCGTCGTTTGTGTCGCCCATCGCGGACTTCCCGTTCCGTGACCAATGCCGGTATCCGGCGGACGGCGTGGTGTGCAAAGTTCCACAGGGCCACTATTTCATGATGGGCGACAATCGGGACAATTCACTCGATTCACGCTTCTGGGGCTTTGTGCCTGAGGCCAACATCGTGGGCAAGGCGTTTTTTGTCTGGATGAACTTTGGCGACCTGGGACGCATTGGTTCGTTTGATTGAACGTGGCAACTTCTGGAGGATGACGGCATGAAATTGAAGCAAAAGCAACGCGGCATGACGTTTTTTGGTTTGCTGATCGTGGGCATCTTGCTCGCCTTTGCGGGGGTGACGCTGGCTCGCATGGTGCCCACCTACATCGAATTCCTGGCGGTGCAAAAGGCGGTCCAGAAAGCGTCCACCGGAACCACCGTGGCCGAAGTCCGTACTTTGTTCGACAAGGCCGCACAGATCGACGACATCACGAGCATCTCGGGCAAGGACCTGGAAGTGGGCAAGCAGGGCGACCGGGTGGTGGTCTCCTTCAATTACACCCGTGAGATGCCCCTGATGGGACCGGCTTACCTGGTGATGAAATACGCGGGTTCATCGGAGTGAGACATTCGACGTTGATGGCATTGCGCATGCGGTGCTGCGGCCTTTGAGCCCGGAGTTGTTGGCGCTGCAGAAGCGCCTGGGGCACGAATTTGCCAATCCGCGATTGCTGGAGCGTGCGCTGACGCACCGCAGTTTTTCGTCCGACCACTATGAGCGCCTGGAGTTTCTGGGTGATTCGGTGCTGAATCTGGCCGTCTCGGGCCTCTTGTTCGAAAAACTCAGCCAGCTGCCCGAGGGCGATCTGTCGCGCGTGCGCGCCAATCTGGTCAAACAGGACACCCTGTTCCAGATCGCGTCTGTCCTGGGTCTGGCGGGCTGTCTGCGCCTGGGCGACGGTGAGAAGCGTTCGGGGGGGCACAAGCGACCGTCGATCCTGGCCGATGCGCTGGAAGCGGTGATCGGCGCCGTGTACCTGGACGCCGGTTTCGACCTCGCCGACGCTCTGGTGCGACGTCTGTACAGTGGTCTCGAACTCAATGCCCAGATGAGCGCCATGGGCAAAGACCCAAAGACCGAATTGCAGGAGTGGCTGCAGGCGCGCAAAATGAAGCTGCCGGTTTACCGCGTGGTGGCCACGCTCGGTGAAGCGCACAAGCAGACCTTTGATGTGGAATGCACCGTGACCGAGACGGGCCACAGCGAACGCGGTATCGGTGCCTCGCGCCGGGCGGGTGAGCAAGCTGCCGCCGCCGCCATGCTGCAGCATCTCACCGCTGGTGCCGCCCATGGCGGTGCCACCCCTTCTGCAGCCTGAACCGCTGTCTTCTTCGCCCCGATGTCCCGAACCCATGCCCCGCTCCAAAAAAAATCTGCCCACCGAGACCCTGCCCACCGCCAATGCCGAGCTGGATGCGATGCTGGCGCGTGCCTTGGGCAAAGGCGATGCGGCACCTGAAACCGGTACCGACGCGGATGACGCTGTTGAAGATGCCGCGCCTGAACCTGTGGACCTGACGCAGCAACGTTGCGGTTTTGTCGCCATCGTCGGCAAACCCAACGTGGGCAAGTCGACCCTGCTGAATGCCCTGGTCGGCCAGAAGATCAGCATCACCTCGCGCAAGGCGCAGACCACGCGCCACCGTATCACCGGCTACCGCACCCAGGGCGCCAGTCAGTTCGTGTTTGTGGACACGCCCGGTTTCCAGACCCGCCATGGCAACGCGCTCAATCGCTCGCTGAACAAAACCGTGCTGGGGGCGGTGAACGACGTCGATCTGATCCTTTTTGTGGTCGAGGCAGGACAGTTCAATCAGGCCGATGCCAAGGTGCTGGACCTGTTGCCGGCGAACGTGCCCGCTGTGTTGCTGGCCAACAAGTTTGACTTGGTGCACCGCCGTGGTGACCTGGCGCCCTGGCTGGCATCGATGCAGGCGCGGCACGCGTTCGCCGAGTTCGTGCCGATGTCGGCCAAGAACTCCCGCGATGTTCAACGCCTGTTTGGCATCTGCGAAAAATACCTGCCGCTGCAACCCTGGATGCACGATCCGGAAGAGCTCACCGACCGCAGCGAGCGCTTCATGGCGAGCGAGATGGTGCGTGAAAAGCTCTTTCGCCTGACCGGTGACGAGCTGCCCTACACCTCGACCGTGATCATCGACAAGTTCGAGCAAGAGGGCCAGCTCAAGCGCATCGCGGCCACCATCGTGGTCGAGCGCGAGGGCCACAAGGGCATGGTGATCGGCGACAAGGGCGAGAAGCTCAAACGCATCGGCACCGAAGCGCGGCAGGAGCTGGAAAAGCTCTGGGACTGCAAGGTGTTCCTGGAGCTGTGGGTGAAGGTGCGCTCGGGCTGGGCCGACGATGATGCGCGCGTGCGCTCGTTTGGCTACGAGTGAAGCGCCCCTGAGCCAACCATGGCCACGCGCCGGTTTTCTGAAGAGCCCGCATTCGTCCTGCACCGCTACGACTGGAGCGAGTCCAGCCTGATCCTGGAGGTGTTTGCCCGCCACCATGGCCGCATTGCGCTGGTGGCCAAAGGGGTGAAGAAGCCCACCTCCCAGTTCCGCCCCGTGTTGCTGCCGTTGCAGCCGCTGCACCTGAGCTGGGGCGGAGATACCGAGGTGCGCACGCTTAAGGCCGCGCAGTGGCAAGGGGGCCATGTCATGCCCACCGGCGAGGCGCTGCTGTCGGGCAGCTACCTCAACGAGCTGCTGATGCGCTTGCTCGCGCGGGACGATCCGCACGCCAGCCTGTACGACCACTACGCGCTGGCTGTGCAGCTGCTGGCCGAGCGGGCCGATGCCCAGCAGCTGATCCTGCGGGCGTTCGAATTGCTGTTGTTGCGCGACATCGGCTTGCTGCCCGACCTGTCGACCGAAGGCAATACGCTGGCCGTCTTGCAGGATGAGCAACCCTATGTGCTGAGCCCAGAAGGCGGCCTGCGCGCGGCCCATGGTGACGACGTCCATGTGCTGTCGGGCGAGCAGTGGAGGTCGCTGCAGACGGCCATGGACGAGGCCGATCCCTTCATCGCCACATTGCGCGCCTGCGCGGGCTGCCAGCAGGCCCTGCAGCCGCAGTTGCGCCAGCTGCTGCACTACCATAGCGGCGTTCGGGTGTTCAAGACACGCCAGTTGATGCTGGACATGCAGGCCATGAGCCGCCCGCGTGTGGCACCCGAACCCAGCCCAACCCACTTCCAGGCGTTGTCATGACCACGGCCCCTTCCCGATCCCACCGCACCGCGTTGTCCGTCAACCTCAACAAGGTGGCGTTGGTGCGCAACACGCGGCACCTGGGCATCCCGTCCGTCACGCGCGCGGCCACGCTGTGCCTGCAGGCCGGGGCGCGCGGCATCACCGTGCACCCGCGGCCCGATGAGCGCCACATCCGCCGCCACGACGTGCTCGACCTGGCCGAGCTGCTTCAAGCCTGGCCCGACCGCGAATACAACATCGAGGGCAACCCGTTTCACAACCTGATGGACGTGGCCCGAGAGGTCAAGTCGCGTGGTCTGCCGCTGCACCAGCTGACCCTGGTGCCTGACAGCGAAGGCCAGTTCACCAGCGACCACGGATGGAGCTTTCCGCAGGATGCCGAGCGCCTGCGCCCGCTGATTGACGAGGCCCACGCGCTGGGTGTGCGCGTGAGCCTGTTCATGGATGCCGAGGCCGACCAGATGGCCGGGGCCAGGGCCGTGGGCGCCGACCGCGTGGAGCTCTACACCGAGCCCTATGCCGCCGCATGGTTCACACCGCAGCGCGCGGCGCAGCTCGAACGCTTTCGCGCCGCGGCGCAGGCAGCGCTGGACACGGGCCTGGGCGTGAACGCCGGACACGACCTGAACCGCGACAACCTCACCGCGTTCCTGCGCACCGTGCCGGGTGTGAGCGAGGTGTCGATTGGTCACGCGCTGATCGCCGACGCGCTGGAGCTGGGCTACGCCGCCACCATCGCCGACTACAACCGCTGCATGACCGACGCATTCGCCTGAACCGCAACATGATCTACGGCATTGGCACCGACATCTGCGACATCCGCCGTGTGGAGGCGACCTGGCAGCGCCAGGGCGAGCGCTTTGTGCGCAAGGTGCTGACCGATGCCGAATTCGCCGTCTGGCAAACCCGCAGCGCTCGCTGGACACAGCGCGGTCTGCGTTACCTGGCCACCCGTTTTTCGGCCAAGGAAGCGTTCTCCAAGGCCATCGGGATGGGCATGCGCATGCCCATGACCTGGCGAAGCTGCGAGATCACCAACCTGCCCAGCGGCCAACCACTCATTGTGTTGCACGGCGATCTCAAGACCTGGTTCGAGGCACAGGGCTTGCGGGCTCATGTGACCGTGACCGACGAAACCGACTACGCCGCCAGCTTCGTGGTGGTGGAGACATCGGGCCCCCCAGCGGACGCCCGCTTTGCCTCGGGGCGGCCCGGCGAAGACACCTGACAGATTCACGACCTATGTTTGCTCACGCTCCCCTCATCATCGACGTCGCCGGCCACAGCCTCACCACCGACGAACGCCGACGCCTCGCACATCCGCTGGTGGGTGGTGTGATCCTGTTTGCCCGCAACTGGCAAGACCGTGCCCAGCTGACCCGCCTGTGCCGCCAGATCAAGGCCGTGCGGGCCGATCTGCTGATCTCGGTGGACCACGAGGGCGGTCGCGTGCAGCGCTTTCGAACGGATGGTTTCACCCATCTGCCGCCGATGGCCGCGCTGGGAGCCTTGTGGATGCAGGCTCCCCGCAAGGGTGAGGTGGAGGGGGCTCCGGCCCTTCGCGCCACCAATGCCGCCGTCGCCACCGGGTATGTGCTGGGTGCCGAGCTGCGCGCCTGTGGCGTGGACCTGAGCTTCACCCCGGTGCTCGATCTGGACCACGGCGACAGCTCGGTGATCGGGGACCGTGCCATCGCGCGCGATCCGCGCGTGGTGACGCTGCTGGCGCAGGCGTTGATGCTTGGTCTGCAGCAAAGCGGCATGGGCAACTGCGGCAAACACTTCCCCGGCCACGGTTTTGTGAAGGCCGACTCGCACCTGGCGATCCCGGTGGACCGGCGCAGCCTCAAGGCCATTCTTGCCGACGACGCGGCGCCTTACGGCTGGCTCTCCAGCAGTCTGCTGGCGGTGATGCCGGCGCACGTGATCTACCCCAAGGTGGACCCGCAACCCGCCGGTTTCTCGAAGCGCTGGTTGCAGGACGTGTTGCGCCACCAGCTGGGCTTCACCGGCGCCATCTTCAGCGACGACCTGAGCATGGAGGCAGCGCGCCACATCGACGGGCGCGACGTGAGCTTCGCCGAGGCCGCGCTGGCGGCGCTCAACGCTGGGGGCGACATGGTGGTGTTGTGCAACCAGTCGGTGGTGGAAGGCGGTGCGCCGATCGACGCCGCCATCGAAGACCTCTCCAAAGCCGTGATCGAAGGGCGCTGGCAGCCCCATCCCGCCAGCGAGGAGCGCCGTCTGGCGCTGCTGCCGAGCGCTGCGGGGATGGACTGGGACACGCTGATGGTCAGCGAGCGCTACATGCGGGCGCTGGAATTGATTCCCTGACCCGCACCTGCGGTGTCTTGCTCCTCAAAGGGGGCAACCGTCGCGCCGCAGCGGAAGCCCCGGAGCGCCAGGAGACCTACCGCTCGACACCCAGCTTGTCGAGCAGATCCGAGATCAGCTCGAGCCTCAGCAGCGGGTTGTCAAGCGTCATCAGCCGGTGCTTGAGTTCGGCTGGCGCGGGCAAGAACTCGGCCCAACGGTTGGCGACCCAGCCACTGTCGTCCCACTGGTAGGGCGGTTGCAGGGGCAGTTCGTTCATGCCCTCGGGCTCGCGCTCCTGCAGGTTGTGCAGCAGGCGCTGCAGCGCGTCACGGGTGCTCGCCAGATCGGCCGGCACCGGCACCACCGGCTCAGCTTCGTCCAGCACCACGTCGCCCACCCACAGGCCGTGCGGCAACTGGTGGCTGGCGGTCACGTGAAAGCGCTGCAGACCCCGGCAGTGGATCACCATCAACCCCGGCTGTGGCCGTTCCAGCTGCTCGATGCGGGCCAGGGTGCCAGCGGGGAAGAAGGCCTCATGGGCGAAGCCGTCGCCACCAGGCGGTGCATCGGGGTCGATGCGGCGCACTTCACTGCCTTCGTGCAGGCACACCACGCCAAAGGGCGCGCCGGCCTTGTGGCAGCGGCTGATCATGTCCAGGTAACGCACCTCGAAGATGCGCAACGGCATCCAGCCGCCGGGGAACAGGACGGTCTGGAGCGGGAACAGGGGCAACTGGGTCAGCGTCAGTGGCGCCGACGGAACATCGCTCAATCGGCCACCACCGCGTCAGCGCTCTGGCGCTGCAGCATCGCCAGTGTGCTGGCCACGGTGTTGCGCAGCTCGCGCCGGTCGCAGATGAAGTCCACCGCACCCTTGGTGATCAGGAATTCGGCACGCTGGAAGCCTTCGGGCAGCTTCACGCGCACGGTGTTCTCGATCACGCGCGGGCCGGCGAAACCGATCAGCGCCTTGGGCTCGGCGATCACCACGTCGCCCACGAAGGCGAAGCCCGCCGACACGCCACCCATGGTGGGGTCGGTCAGCACGCTGATGTAAGGCAGCCCCTTCTTGGCCAGGCGGGTCAAGGACGCATTGGTCTTGGCCATCTGCATGAGCGAGAGCAGGCCTTCCTGCATGCGAGCGCCACCGGTGGCGGTGAAGCACAGGAAGGGCACTTTCTGCGCGATGGCCTCTTCGACACCGCGCACGAAGCGTTCGCCAACCACCGAGCCCATGGAGCCGCCCATGAAGTCGAACTCGAAACAGGCGACCACGAGGCTCATGCCTTGCACGGCCCCGCCCATGACGATCAGCGCGTCGGTCTCACCGGTGTTCTCCAGCGCTTCCTTGAGGCGCTCGGGGTACTTGCGGCTGTCCTTGAATTTCAGGGCGTCGACCGGCAGCACCTCTTGCGCGAGCTCGTAACGGCCTTCTGCATCGAGGAATGCGTTGAGGCGTGCACGCGCGCCGATGCGGTGGTGGTGGCTGCAGTGCGGGCAGACGTTCTGGTTCTTTTCCAGATCGGTCTTGTAGAGCACCGCTTCACAACTGGGGCACTTGATCCACAGGCCCTCGGGCACGCTGCGCCGCTCGGTCGGGTCGGTGTGGGTGATCTTGGGCGGTAGCAGTTTTTCGAGCCAGGACATGCGGGTCTCCTAGGAGGGGCCGGGCCTCGGTGGGCCGGCGAAGAAGCAGGATTATGCGTCGAGTGCTTTTCGGATGGTGCGCAGGAAATGGGCCGCGACCGTCACCACCTTTTCGTGCGGCTCGTTCTCGATCAGCTGGATGATCTTGCTGCCGATCACCACCGCATCGGCCGCCTTGCCGATGGCCTTGGCGGTCTCTGCATCGCGGATGCCGAAGCCCACACCGACCGGCACGTTCACGTGTGCGCGGATGCGTGGCAGCATGGCCTCGACCTGACCGACGTCCAGCGTGCCCGCGCCGGTCACGCCCTTCAGCGACACGTAGTACACGTAGCCGCTGGCCACCCGCGCCACCTGGGCCATGCGCTCGTCGGTGGAGGTGGGGGCCAGCAGGAAGATCAGGTCCATGTGGGCGGCACGCAGCGCGGCGGCGAACTCTTCGCACTCTTCGGGTGGGTAGTCCACCACCAGCACGCCGTCCACACCCGCCGCCGAGGCGTCGCGAACGAAGCTGCCCGTGCCGTGCTTCTGGTCGTAGCGCTCGATCGGGTTGGCGTAACCCATCAGCACCACCGGCGTGTTGGCGTTGCGCTCGCGGAAGGTCTTCACCATGGCGATGACCTGCGCCAGGCCGATGCCCAGCGCCAGCGCCCGGTCACCGGCCTTCTGGATCACCGGGCCATCGGCCGACGGGTCGGAGAACGGCACGCCCAGCTCGATCACGTCGGCGCCAGATTCCACCATGCCGTGCATGAGGTCGGGCGTGATGTCAGCGTAGGGGAAGCCGGCGGTGACGAAGGGAATCAGGGCCTTGCGGCCTTGCGCCTGGAGGTCGATGAAGGTTTTTTCAATGCGGCTCATTTGGTCACCTTGATGGTGGCGGTCTCCATGCCGCCTTTGACCGACTGCCCGCGGCAGCTCGGTCGGCAATAGAAATCGGCGTTCGACAGGTCGGCCACGGTGCCAATGTCCTTGTCACCCCGGCCTGAGAGGTTGACCAGGATCGACTGGTCCTTACGCATGGTCTTGGCCAGCTTCATGGCGTAGGCCACGGCGTGGCTGGATTCGAGCGCGGGAATGATGCCTTCGGTGCGGCACAGGTAGTGGAAGGCGTCCAGTGCTTCCTGGTCAGTGATGCCGACGTATTCGGCGCGGCCGATGTCCTTCAGGAACGCGTGCTCGGGGCCGACACCGGGGTAGTCCAGACCGGCGCTCACGCTGTGCGTTTCGGTGACCTGGCCGTTGTCGTCCTGCAGCACGTAGGTGCGGTTGCCGTGCAGCACGCCCGGGCTGCCTTTTTGCAACGAGGCCGAGTGTTTGCCGCTTTCCAGGCCTTCACCCGCCGCTTCCACGCCGATCAGGCGCGTCGTGGCATGGTCGATGTAGGGGTAGAAGATGCCCATGGCGTTGCTGCCACCGCCCACGCAGGCGACCACGGCATCGGGCTGTTCGCCGGTGCAGCCCGCGGCCTTGAGCATCTCGGGCATCTGCACCAGGCACTCGTTGCCGATCACGCTCTGGAAGTCCCGCACCATCATCGGGTAGGGGTGCGGGCCGGCCACGGTGCCGATGATGTAGAAGGTGTTGTCCACGTTGGCGACCCAGTCGCGCATGGCTTCGTTGAGTGCGTCCTTCAACGTCTTGCTGCCGCTCTCCACCGGCACCACGGTCGCGCCCAGCAGCTTCATCCGGTAGACGTTGGGGCTTTGGCGTTTCACGTCCTCGCTGCCCATGTAGACCACGCATTCCAGACCGTAGCGGGCGCAAATGGTGGCCGTTGCCACGCCGTGTTGGCCGGCGCCGGTCTCGGCGATCACTCGAGGTTTGCCCATGCGCTTGGCGAGCATGGCCTGGCCGATGGTGTTGTTGACCTTGTGCGCGCCGGTGTGGTTCAAGTCTTCGCGCTTGAGGAAGATCTGCGCACCGCCTTGCTCGCGGCTCATGCGTGCAGCGTGGTAGACCGGTGAAGGGCGGCCGACGAAGTGCGCGAGTTCGCTCTGGAATTCAGCGAGGAACTCGGGGTCGTGCTGGTACTTCGCGTACGCGGCCTTCAGTTCGTTGATGGCGTGGGTGAGTGTCTCGCTCACGAAACTGCCACCGTAGATGCCGAAATGGCCGCGGGCGTCGGGTTGCTGGTAGGTGTCCATGGGGGTGTCTCGGTTCAAGGGCCCGGGCGGCCCTGGAACAGGCCACCACTCAGGCAGATAACTGGAGGTCGGCCGCGCGCACGGCGGCGACGAATGCGTGGATCTTGTCGGCGTCCTTGATGCCTTTCGACACCTCGACGCCGGAACTCACGTCAACGGCCCAAGGCCGTACGCGGCTGATGCCATCGGTCACGTTTGCAGGCGTGAGTCCACCAGACAAAACGAGGCGAGAGCTGGCGTTTAGAAGCGGATGTGACCAAGGGAAAGCGTTCCAGTCGAAGGATTGACCCCCGCCGCCAAAACCCTCGACATGGGCGTCGAGCAACACAGCTTGGGCGGCGGCAAAGTCTTGGGCGTATTTTAGGAGATCAAAGCCTGCCCCGGCAGGGCCGGTGGGTATGCGCGCCGCGCGCACGAAAGGGCGCCCCGCGGCCAAACAGTCGGTGGGTGTTTCGTCGCCGTGGAACTGCAGCAGGGCGTTGGGCACAGCCTCGGTGCCTTGCGCAATGAACGCCGGGCTGGCGTTCACAAACAGCAGCACCGGTGTGACGAAGGGCGGCAGGCGGAGTGCCAGTTCACCCGCGCGCTCTGGCGACACGAAGCGCGGGCTCTGCGGGAAAAGCACGAAGCCAATGGCATCCGCACCAGCCCGCACGGCCGCGTCCACGTCGGCCTCTCGGGTCAGTCCACAAATCTTGATGCGTGTTCGAAAGGGGGGCATGGACAGAAGTGACTCGTTCAATGACACCACGGAACCGGCTTTGTCGGGTCGCCCGTGTCGCTCCTGGCGGGTGACACCGCAGGCGGCGCGGGGGGAGAAAGCTAAGGCAACCAGTCAAAGGCGGGGGTGCGGGTGGGCAGGCCAAAAGCCTCATCGTAGACCGGGCCCAGGAAATACAGGCCATCGGGCGAAAACGTGGGCGCTGCGGCATCGCGGCTTTTGGCGGCGAGCACCTCGGTCATCCATGTCGCTGGGTACTTGCCACTGCCGATGGCGACCAGGCAGCCCATGATGTTGCGGATCATGTGGTGCAGAAAGGCCGAGGCTTCGAACTCGAAACGCCAATAGGCCCCACGCTTGGAAATGACGATGCGTGACATGCGTTTGACAGGGCTGTGGGCCTGACAGGAGGACGCCCGAAACGAAGTGAAATCGTGTTCGCCTTGCAGTACCTGAGCCGCCTGTTGCATGGCGTCCTGGTTCAGCGGGCGAAACACCCAGCCCACACGTCCGGCATCGACACTGGGGCGCACCGGGGACTCCAGCAGCACGTAGGCATAGCGCCTGGACAAGGCGCTGGCTCTAGCGTGGAAGCTTGCCGGCACTTGCCGTGCCCACTGCACCGAAATATCGGGAGGCAGAAACCGGTTGGTGCCACGGACCCAGGCGTTGTCCGGACGCTCAATCGGGCTGTCGAAGTGCACCACTTGCATCAGGCCATGAACGCCCGAATCGGTCCGGCCCGCGCACAGCGTTTGAATCGGGCCTTGCGCTGTGAACTGGGCCAGCGCCTGCTCCAGCCTGTCTTGAACAGTCAGGCCGCTGAGCTGGCTTTGCCAGCCTTCATATGCGCCGCCGTGGTAGCTCACGCCCAACGCGAGGCGCTGGGCGCCCGAAGGGCTGGCGATCTGGGGCGATGACAAGTGATGTGGCCAGCGATCCAGAAGCCTGGTCAGGCCAAGTCCGCCAGGAAACTTTTGGCTTTGGTTTTGAGGGTGCCAGAGGCATCCGCCAACACTTCTTCGGCCAACGACCGCGCCCCCTCCAGATCACCGATGGCACGGAACTCTTCGGCCAGAGACAGTTTGGTTTCCAGCGGACTTTCTGCACCGAACTCACCACCCGATGTGGCTTCCTGAGGTGATTTGGAGTTCAGGTCCAGGCTGAGTTCGCTCAGATCGAACGACATCAGTTCAGGTGCTGTCGTGGTCGCAGCTTTCGTCGGCGAACTCAGGTCCGCGGGGGCGGCCAAGCCAAACTCGGGCAACACCTCGCTGTCATCGAACGTCGGCAGCCCGTCTGTGGTCTGTGCTGTCGTGAAGGAAGGTGCCGTGAGTGGAATGGGTTCCGAGGGAAAGTCCAAGTCGAAGTCCATCGACCGGGAGTTGGACGCCTCGGTGGTCGACACGGGCGAAGATGTCAATGCATCGGTCTGAGAGAGGTCGTCCATGCCCGACACCTGCGAATCCCGCAGATCGGATGTGGCGGACAGGGGCGCGGGTCGAGACGCTTCCTCCAGTGTGACGTCCAGATCCAGATCGAGATCGCCACCAGAGGCATCGCCAGGTCTCGTGTTCTGAGACAGTGTGCTGTTGCCAAAAGGCATGGTGTTGAGCCCCATCGACACAGCCGCAGCCGCTCCGGGCTTGACGGCCGGACTGCCACCAGGCTGGTACAGGCCGTTGTTCGGGTCCAGCACCTTGCCCAGTTCGCAAGCATGCTCCCATTCGGGACCCTGACCCTGGGTCAGTCCGTATGCTTCGGTCGCAACGACTTCAAAGGCTCTTGCGTCACGGCGTTTGGCGTAAATTTCCAGGAGCTTGTTGTGGATGGCCACACGCGTGGGTGTGCTGCGCATCGCTTCTTTGAGGATCTCTTCGGCCTGAAGATCCCGTCCGTAGGCAAGGTAGACGTCGGCTTCTGCCACCGGATCCACATCGCCTGCCGCGTCGAGCTGGCTCGGCGAGTACACCATGGAAGAGCCAGAGGCCGCGGCCTCATTGGTGTCGATGCGTTGACCTCCACTGGACCCAAAGAACGAGTCAGGTTGCAACCGGCTTTCAAGGAAGGAGCTGTCGACACCCGCCCCCTTCTTTTTCTGTCGCATGCGGTAGAACGCCAGCCCGCCCAGCAAAGCCAGCAAGGCGCCGGCGCCGGGCAACACCATGGGGTTGCCCAGCAATTGGTCGAGAAAGGAAGGTTCTTCCGCAGGGGCTACAGGCGCCACCACGAGAGGTTTGGGCGCTGGTGCGGGTGCTGCCACCACTGGAGCTGGCGCTGGATCCGCTGCAGGCGCCACCGGTTCTGCCGCAGGCGCTGGCACCGGCGTTGTGGCGGGAGCCGGCGTGGCGACCACCGCCGGAACTTGTGGTGCAGGACTGGAGGCTGCAGCGGGCTTTGCTGGGCCGCTGCTGGCACCGCCGGCCGGTGCCGACGGGCCCAATTTGGCCAACTCGTCGATGTTCCGGGAGAGTTCTGCCACGCGGGTGGACGACTCTTTCGCTTGCCGTTCCTTGGCAATCTGGTCTTCTTTGGCACCTTGAGCCGCCACAGCACCCTTTGACAAGGTGAGCTTGTCCTGGGTCGCGGGCGCGGGCTTCTTGTCCTCAACCTCGGCCTGGACGCGGCCCGTGGCCTGGCGGTCGGCGGCAGCCACCGCAGCAGCTGGCACGGCGCCGGCGAGACGGCGGCGGAACTCATTGAAATCGCGGCTTTGGGCCGACACAATGCGACGCGCTTCGGTGGTCGATACCTCATTGGCAGCGGTCTCTGCCGGCAGATCCAGGATGGCTCCCGCCTTGATGCGGTTGATGTTGCCACCGATGAAGGCGTTCGGGTTGGCGCGCAACATGGCCACGAGCATCTGGTCCAGCGACGCATTGGCAGGGCGGTTCGCTGCGGCAATGCGCCCAGCGGTGTCCCCAGCCTGAATGCGAACCTGCTTGGATGAGGTGTCTGCCGAAGCTTCCGGCGCAGGGGCTGCGACGGGTTTGTCTGGCGTGGTGCGGGTCGGGGCTTTCGGCGTGGTGCTGGCCGCTGGCGGGGCCACGGAGACCACACCGGCCGCTGGTGCTGCCGCCTTTGCGGCGGCAGGGGCAGCCGTCGCCGGCTGGGCAGCCACACCAGCAGCCAGCGGTGCGGGCGCACTCTGCTGCAGCTTGGGTGGATCCAGCAGCAAGGTGTAGTCCCGGATCATCCTGCCCGACGCCCAGTTGGCCTCCAGCACCATGTCCACAAAGGGTTCGTTGACTGGCCTTGAGCCCACCAAGCTTAAGAAGGAGCGACCATCGGCACGCTTTTGCAGGTTGACCTGAATGCCGTTGAGTGCGGCGTTGTAGTCCATGCCCGCGGCGCGGAAGGCATCGATGGAGCCCAGGTTGACGCGCAGGCTGGCCGCTTCTTCGGGTGTGATTTCGAGGACTTCGACCTCGGCACGCAAGGGCTCCCCCAAGGACGACTGAATGGCAATGCGACCCAAGGCCAAGGCTTCTGCCTCGCCGTGATACAGAAAGGTGACGCACAGCAAAGCCGCGGCCGCAACCGCGTGCAACTTCGCTGGTCCACGCGGACCGGAGGTGCAAGGAGCGGTCACCGTCCTGAAAATAGGGGTTTGGCAGGTGGGATAGGGCACATGTACCTCAACGTAAAAAACCTAGAATTGACCTTAACATCAACGCATTACGGTGACAAGCTGAGAATCCGCTTGAGTTTCAAGGCCGGCCGTTGGTTGACCTGTCGGGCACCTTCGCGTTGCGGCTTCACAACGACAAAGCCGGCCCAAGGCCGGCTTTTTTGAAAAGCAACACTTAAGAGTTATTTGGCGTCGAGCAGAATGCGCAGCATGCGGCGCAGCGGCTCGGCGGCGCCCCACAGCAGTTGGTCGCCGATGGTGAAGGCCCCCACGTATTCCGGTCCCATCGCCAGCTTGCGGATGCGACCGACCGGGATGGTCATGGTGCCGGTCACCGCCACGGGCGTCAGGTCCTTGACGGTCGCTTCGCGGGTGTTGGGCACCACTTTGGCCCAGGGGTTGTCGGCGGCGATCATGGCCTCGATGTCGGCGACCGGAACGTCTTTCTTCAGCTTGAAGGTCAGGGCCTGGCTGTGGCAGCGCATGGCGCCCACTCGCACGCAGAAGCCGTCCACCGGAATGGCGGCCGAGCCGAAGCCTTCGCCCATACCGAGGATCTTGTTGGTTTCGGCCATGCCTTTCCACTCTTCCTTGGACATGCCGTTGCCCAGGTCCTTGTCGATCCAGGGGATCAACGAGCCGCCCAACGGCACGCCAAAGTTGGCGGTCTCGGCGCCGGTCAGCGCGCGCTGCTTGGCGATCACCTTGCGGTCGATCTCAAGGATGGCGCTCTTGGGGTCGTCCAGCAGTGCTTTGACTTCGGCGTTCAGCGTGCCGTACTGCGTTAGCAGTTCGCGCATGTGTTGGGCGCCACCGCCCGAAGCGGCCTGGTAGGTCTGGGTGCTCATCCATTCGACGAGACCTGCCTTGTAGAGTGCGCCCACGCCCATGAGCATGCAGCTCACGGTGCAGTTGCCGCCGACCCAGTTCTTGCCACCCTTGGCCAAGGCGTCCTTGATCACCGGCATGTTGACCGGGTCCAGGATGATGACGGCGTCTTGTTCCATGCGCAGGGTGGAGGCAGCATCGATCCAGTGGCCGTTCCAGCCGGCGGCGCGCAGCTTGGGGAACACCTCGGAGGTGTAGTCACCGCCCTGGGCCGTGATGATGATGTCGCAGCGCTGAAGGGCGGCGATGTCGTGCGCGTCCTGCAGCGTGGTCTCGTTCTTGGCCATCGCGGGGGCTTTGCCGCCGGCGTTGGAGGTGGAGAAGAACAGCGGCTCGATCAGGTCGAAGTCTTTTTCCTCGACCATGCGATCCATCAACACCGAGCCGACCATGCCGCGCCAGCCGACCAAACCAACCAACTTGCTCATTTCAAACGCCCTTTCAAGTAGATAAACAGGTCCAGACCAGACCGACTTGCCCGGCTCGTCTGGCCGGGGAGGGCGCACGACGAACCAGGCTGGATCAGCCCTTAATGGTCGTGGTTTTGA
>NZ_JADMKB010000076.1 GCF_018780075.1 Hydrogenophaga sp. | reverse complement strand
CCCACGGCCGGCATGAGCAAGAGCGAAACCAGCCGCTTCATCGACCTGATCCGCGAAGTGACGGTGGGCAAGACGCTGCTGACCGTGGAGCACGACATGGGCGTGGTGTTCGGCCTGGCCGACAAGATCGCGGTGGTGGTGTACGGCGAGGTGATCGCGTTCGACGAGCCCGAGGCGGTGCGCGCGAACCCGAAGGTGCAGGAGGCCTATCTGGGCTCGGTGCTGGCCGATGAACAAGCCGGATTCAAATGAACACCCCCGTTGCTTGCTCGCTGCGCGTAGCCGCATCCCCCCTCAAGGGGGCAACGCTGGCAGCCCGGCAAAGCCGGTTCTGCGGCGTTTCCCGGAAAGCCACC
Source organism: Hydrogenophaga sp. (assembly GCF_018780075.1). Classification (GTDB taxonomy): domain Bacteria; phylum Pseudomonadota; class Gammaproteobacteria; order Burkholderiales; family Burkholderiaceae_C; genus Hydrogenophaga. Next base: position 1,956 of record NZ_JADMKB010000076.1, on the reverse strand, counting down.
GTGCCCTCGAAAGACGCACCATGCTGAAAATCGACAACCTCCACGCCTACTACGGCAAGAGCCACGTGCTGCACGGTGTCTCGTTCGACGTCGGGCAGGGCGAGATCGTGGCCCTGCTCGGGCGCAATGGATCGGGCCGCTCCACCACCGCGAAGGCCATCATGGGCCTGGTGGATTGCGAGGGCGGGATTGCCTGGAAGGGCCAGCCGATCCAGGGCAAGAAGCCGTTCGAAATCGCGCATCTGGGCATCGGCTACGTGCCCGAGAACCGCGACATCTTTCCCAAGCTGACCGTGGAGCAGAACCTGTTGCTGGGCCAGAAGGGCAAGGGCACCGGGGCGCGCTGGAGTTTCAGCGACATGTACGCCATGTTCCCGCGCCTCAAGGAGCGCCAGCACACCGAGGCGGGCGTGCTGTCCGGCGGCGAACAGCAGATGCTGACCCTGTGCCGCACGCTCATGGGCGACCCCGACCTGATCATCATCGACGAGCCCACCGAGGGCCTTGCGCCCAAGATCGTGGAGCTGGTGGGCGAGTACCTGCAGAAGCTGAAAAGCCGGGGCGTGTCGGTGCTGCTGATCGAGCAGAAGCTGACCATCGCCATGGCGATTTCCGACCGGGCGCTGGTCATGGGCCACGGCAGCATCGTGTTTCAAGGCACGCCGGACTCGCTGCGCGCAGATCCCTACACACGAAAAGAGTGGCTGGAGGTTTGAACGCCCCCTGCGCCGCCTGCGGCGTCACCCCCCACTCGGGGGCGATGCCCGTGGCCTGGCAAGGCTGGTTCCACGGCATCCTGGTGGTGGGGCACGCGCGCCGGAGCCCGGGTTGACCCACTCGCGACAAGCGGCGCTTGCCGCACCGCACAAATTCCCTAGAATCGCACGACCGTTCGTTTTTTCGGACGTACCCCTTTCCCGATCCACACAGAGGAGATTCCATGACCGCTGAGTACCAGGTCCACGGCGATGTCGCCGTCATCACGCTGAACAACCCGCCGGTCAACGGCCTGGGCCTGTCCACCCGCCAGGCCATCGTCGAGGGGCTGGAGAAGGCCGAGAACGACGCCGCGGTCAAGGCCATCGTGCTGACCGGTGCGGGCAAGGCCTTCTCGGGCGGCGCCGATATCCGCGAGTTCGGTTCGCCCAAGGCGATCCAGGAACCCAACCTGCTGTCGGTCATCGTCCGCGTCGAGAACACCACCAAGCCGGTGATCGCGGCCGTGCACAGCGTCGCCATGGGCGGCGGTCTGGAGCTGGCGCTGGGTGCCCATTACCGCATCGCGGCGCCTGGCTGCAGCGTGGCCTTGCCCGAAGTGAAGCTGGGCCTGATCCCCGGCGCCGGCGGCACGCAGCGCCTGCCGCGCGTGCTGGGCGTGGAAGCCGCGCTGAACATGATCGTCAGCGGTGAACCGGTCAAGAGCGAAATGCTGGCCCAGTTGCCCGGCCAGAAGCTGTTTGACAAGCTGTCCGCCTCTCCCGAATCGTTGGCCGAAGAAGCCCTGGCCTTTGCCCGCGAAATGGCCGCCAAACACGCCGACGGCTCGGCCTTCCCGCTGGTGCGCAACCTGCCCTGCAAGCACAAGGACGGCGACGCCTACTTCCAGTTCGCGCGCAACATGGTCAAGGGCATGGCCAAGAACTTCCCCGCGCCCGCCAAGTGCGTGGACGCGGTCGAAGCCGCGACCAAGAAAAAGTTCAACGACGGCATGCTGTTCGAGCGCGAGATCTTCATCAACCTGATGTGGACGCCCGAGTGCAAGTCGCTGCGCCATTTGTTCACCGCCGAGCGCGCCGCCAGCAAGATCCCCGACGTGCCGGAAGACACGCCCAAGCGCGAGATTGCGTCGGTGGCCGTCATCGGCGCCGGCACCATGGGTGGCGGCATCGCCATGAACTTTCTCAACGCCGGCATCCCGGTGAAGATGCTGGAGATGAAGCAGGAGGCGCTGGACCG
>NZ_JADMKB010000116.1 GCF_018780075.1 Hydrogenophaga sp. | reverse complement strand
CACGCATCCTAGTGGACTGTAACTGTTGGCGCCGACCGAAAACTGAGCCACTGGGGGTGCAGCGTAATTCTTGGACTGGTTTCAGTTGATTAAGCCCAGACTTTCGCGGTACTCGATGGGGCTGAGGGAACCCAACGACATCTTGATCCGTTTTTCGTTGTACCAGAGGATGTACTCGTGCACCGCTCGGATGAACACCTCGATGGTGGTCGACTTCCAATCCCGCGGGTAGAACATCTCATTCTTCAGGCGCCCAAAGAAACCTTCGCAGGCCGCGTTGTCCGGTGAGCACCCCTAACGCGACATCGACCGCGTCAGGTTCGCACTGTGCATCCGATCAAGCCAACCTGGCCAGCGGTAATGGGCGCCACGGTCGGAGTGAATGATCGGCTTGCTGTCGCACGATTGCACCGTGTCAATGGCCGCATCGAGCATCGTGTTCACCAACTCGGAGTCCGGTCGGGTACCAAGCGTCCAGCTCACCACCATGCCATCGAAGCAGTCGATCACAGGCGAGAGGTAAACCTTTCCAGCTGGGATCTGGAACTCCGTAATGTCGGTGAGCCACTTCTCATTCGGTGTCGCCGCCTGGAAGTCACGATTGAGGATGTTGTCGGGCGCAGGGCTGATCTCTCCGAGGTAGGACCCGTATCGACGCTTTTTGCGCGAGGGAACACTCAAGCCTTCCTGCTTCATCAGACGCTGCACGACTTTTTCAGACAGGTGCAACTGGCGTCTGCCCAGCGCCGCACGCATGCGCCGGTAACCATAGCTGCGGTGGTTGCTCTGAAACACATCGGCAGCGGCAACGCGGGCATCAGCGTATTTGTCAGGCCTTCGCTGGCGGGCGCAGTGGTAGAAGTAGGAACTGCGAGCCAGGCCAAGTTCGCCAAGTAGCTCTGTGAGCGAGTAGATGGGCTTCAGGGCGTCAACCAGCAGAGTCTTCTCCCGATTGCTCAGGAGCTGAGGGTTGACGCCCAGGCCTTTTTTTAGCAGTTCATTGGCCTTCTTCAAGATGTCATGTTCGAGCTGAAGACGGTGAATGCTCTGTTGAAGCGACTCGACTTGGCGCTGCAGTTCGGCAGCATCAGGCACTGGCGGTGAATTGTTTTGACGTTTCATGGATGCGGGTACCTCGCGGCCTAGCAACTGGTTTTTCCAGTTGTACAGCGTAGGCCGACACACCGCCAGCTTCTGGGCGATTTCTTGTGCGCTGGACTTTCGGGTGCAAAGCTCAATCACCGCTGCACTTTTAAGCTCGGCTGAGTGCAGGGTGTTCGGTGCCCGGCCCACCATTCGGTGGCGAACTTCGGGGTGCAACTCGTCAATCCACTCGGTCAGTAACTCCCGACCGGGATATCCCAATGCCCGCATGGTCGAGGCAATGCACCGATCGTGATCAAGGTAGTGCTTCACCGCCGCATGCTTCTGCAGATCGGAATACTTCTGTCCTGATCGCGAATACCCGACTCGCAGGTTCTGGCTCTGCTCGTACTCCCGGTACCAGCCAATGAGGGAGTTCTTGGTCGGATAGCCCAACTGGCGGATGGTGGCCCTGAGGCGCTTGCCAAGCTTGATGTAGAGCTTGACGGCTCGGATTCGGTCTTCGTAGGAATACATGAACTACCTCCATGTAGTCCAAGTTTTTAGCCGCATCCCCACTGGGTCACATTTACGTGGAAATCAACACTAACAGATCGACTGTGCGTCTGGCTTTTCAGCGCGCCTCGTGTCGAGGACACTTGAATCACAAGCTACCACCAGCGCGGAAACCGGCGGTATCAGCCATTGACGCGCGCTAACTTCTTTCACCGAGCGCAACTCATCAGACGCCTGACCGCCGCGCTGAACCCCACGATGAAGGACTGCTTTTGAAGGTGTGCAGCGGTCGGTCGCCTCGCAGAATGACGAAAGGCTGGTTCCGACGAAAGCTGTCATTGGGCTGCAAAACCGGCCGGCCTCTGTCAGCCTTCAACCGTCGCTGGGACCACGAAAATGAGTGTCAGCTCATGGCCGCAGCTCCACCTCAGCCGATCGAACTGCGGGCATACAAATCGCATAGGCCTGCGTGTGAAATCTCCTGCCCCGCGTGAACTCCTTCTAGGGCCTGTCACGCACGAATCACAGGCATGTCCTCCCATCGGGTTGTGTACTGCGGGGTACGTCGTTCCTGCTTCATGGCCCAATGCCGGCGATCACCTGCAAGCCCGGTGCTGGCGAGCAACACGGTACCCCGACCGTAGCGCCGGTTGATCTGATCAAGTGTCCCCATCAACCCACCCAGGTCCTTGTCCTGCTCTGGTTCCAGGTCCAGTTCATCCTGTTGTACCGAGTCCGGCTGCAGTTCGAGCAGCATCACACCTGCCTTGGCGTACAGAAAACCGGGCCTAAAAATCTGAGCCAAACCAGCCAGCGCGGCTTCCGCAATCCGGGTCGAATCGGCCGTCGCTCGTCGTAGAGGCACAACGATGGACCCGCTGTACTGGGGGTCTGGTCGGAACGGACTGGTTCTCACGAACGCGTGAACCAGGTTGGCCAATCCGTGCTGGCGACGCAGCTTCTCCCCTGCCCTACTGGCGAACTCACTGACGGCTTCTTTCAGATCGGCAAGCTCGGTCACCGGCCGACCGAATGAGCGCGTGCAAGCGATCTCCTGTTTGTCAGGGGCCACGTCCTCCAGGTCTACGCATGGCTGTCCCTGCAACTCTCGGACTGTGCGCTCCAGCACCACCGACCACCGGGTGCGCACGGTGGCCAGGTCCATCCGCGACAACTGCAGAACGGATTCAACCCCGGCCTGCTTGAGCTGGAATGAAATCCGCTTCCCCACCCCCCAGACCTCATCCACCGCTGTGTTGGCCAGCACCGATTCCAAGGCGCCACGGTCCAGGCTGGCCAGGTTGCAGACCTGGGCCATCTCGGCGGGGTAACTGCCCGGTTTGCGTTCGGCGGTCTTGGCAATGTGATTCGCCAGCTTGGCCAGGGTTTTGGTGGGTCCCAGTCCGATGCAGCAAGGGATACCCACCCACCGCAGCACACGCTCGCGGATCGTTCGGCAACGCTTGATCAGATCCCCCCGAATGCCGCTCATGTCGATGAAGGACTCGTCGATGGAATAGATCTCCTGACGATGGCCCAAGCCCGCGACCAAGCTCATCATCCGGTCACTGAGATCCCCGTACAGGCAGAAATTCGCGGACAGTGCGACCAACCCGTGGGTCTCCTGCAGCTGTTTGATCTTGAACCACGGAGCGCCCATGGCAATGCCCAGGGCCTTGGCTTCGTTGGAGCGCGCAATAGCACAGCCATCGTTGTTGGACAACACGATGACGGGTTGACCGTTCAGGCTCGGTCTGAATACGCGTTCGCACGACACATAGAAGTTATTGCCGTCCACGAGGGCATAAAGTGATGCGGCCATAAGGGGTCCCAACTCAAGCGCAACCGCTCAGCACTTGAACTGCTTGATCGATGCAATCACGACGCCCCACACCTCTACCGTCTGCCCCTCGGTGGGGACGATGTCGGCAAAGGTGGGATTGGCCGCCATCAGCTTGAGCCGACCACCGCGCATCCAGAGCTGCTTGCAGGTGAACTCGTTGTCCACCACAGCGACCACGATCTGTCCGTGAGCCGGCTTGACCGCCCGGTCCACCAGGACGACATCGCCATCAAAGATCCCCACGCCCTCCATGGAGTGCCCCCGGATAACCATGCTGTACGTGGCCTGGGGATGGGTGACCAGGCGTTCGAGGATGTCGATGCGTTGGGCCTGGAAATCCTCGGCTGGCGATGGAAACCCGGCATGTACAGGGGTCTCCAGTTCCAACACCGAGATAGGAAACTGGCCCAGAGGAATGGGTAGCTCCCCAGCGGAAGATCGCCCTCTTCTCTGCGCATCTGCAAAATCGGTGAAACTGTACATTTATCCAGTATATTCTCAGGACCGATTTCTGCGAAGAATCTTCGAGCGTCAAGTCACGGCAAGGGGTATGTGTGCCACGCGGTCCCTGAGGCAAACTGGTGGCGATTCCACAACCGCGGAGGTGGTCATGTGCTACTCGGCTCAGGTCTGGGCGGACTACAGGAGGTACGTGCGCGAATGGGGCGCAGACATCTCCATCAAGGAATTCTTTGACCTGTTTTTCCGGCGTGCGGGTGGCGAACGGGTGATCATTCCTCGCGCCATGGAGGCCTCCTTTGAAGACTCCACAGGACCAGATGGCGAGCGCATTCGAGCCCTCATCGAACAGCACCGAAACCAGCAGCGGCAACAGTTGCGGGATGACCTGGAAAAGCAGCGGGTTCGCCTGGCCGCCGCGGAAGCAGCGCTAACCGTGAAGACCACGAAAACAGCCACGGACAGCAAGCGCATCGCCAGCTCAAAGATCGCTGCAATCCAGAGGCGGTTGGATCAGTTGGACAACCCGGAACTGTTGCCCGGCGACTCGCGGATTTTTCCGGGGAGCTACGCCCTGGTCATGGTCTCCATCGATGGGCATCGGCAGGTCCTACCCATGCGCTATCAGTGCCGTCCGGCCGGCAAACCCGCTTCGTATGACACCCGTTTCCCGGGCACCTACAACGCGCGCAGAGACAACCTCGACGGGTTTTGGAGGGAGCAGTTCGGGCACACCGGCGCGCGTCAAGGTAGTTGTCGCCTGAGTCACGCAGCTTTGAGCTGAGTATGTTGAACGCAGGCAGCCATCTTGACCACCTCGTCGCGCTCGGGATTGAGGGTCACCACGTCGATGAGCGACCAGTCCCTTGTGGCGCCCGACCAGCGTGCCGGATGGCGCTGCTGGGCCTGGCGATACAGCGCGTGTCGTGCCGCCAGGATGGCCTGATCCTGCCCGGCGTGACGCTGCTGCGGGCTCACATAGCGGATACCGCTGTGGCGGTGCTCCACGTTGTACCAACGCACGAACTCGGCGGCCCAGGCGCGGGCATCGCCCAGCGTCTCAAAGCCCTGCGCCGGGAACTCCGGGCGGTACTTGGCCGTGCGGAACAGCGACTCGGCAAACGCGTTGTCGTCGCTCACCCGGGGCCGCGAGTACGAGGGCTTGATGCCCAGCCAGTTGAGCATGGCCAGCACCGTGGTGGCCTTGAGCGTGGAGCCGTTGTCGCCGTGCAGCACAGGTTTGCTGTCCATCGCCGCAATGCCCTCAGCCAGCGCGGTGCGCCGCACCAGATGCACGGCATGCACAGAGTCGTCGCTGTCGTGCACCTCGGCACCCACGATTTTGCGGCTGTACAAATCCAGGATCAGGTACAGGTGGAACCAGCGGCCCATCACCCTGGCGGGCAGGTAGGTCATGTCCCAGCACCACACCTGTCCTGGGGCCGTGGCGATGTGGGTGGTGGGCGGCCTTGTTGCCTTGGGCGTCTTGGCGCGACCACGGCGCTTGTTCTGCCCGGCGGCTTTGAGCACACGTGCCATGCTGGACTCGCTGCCCAGGTACACGCCCTCGTCAGCGAGCATGGGCACGATGCGCGCAGGCGGCACCGAGGCAAAGCGCGGTTCGTTGGCAACAGTCAGCAGCGCCACGCGCTCGGCCGCACTCAAGGCATGGCTGGGCATCGGGCGCACGGCGAGCGGCCTGCCATCGCCCGCTGTCAGGCCCGAGCTGGCCTTCCAGCGCTGAAGCGTGCGCAGCTCAATGCCGGCGATCTCACAGGCGGGCGCGAATCGGGCTCCGGCTGCATGCGCATCCTCGATGTCTCTGGCCAGGGCTTGGCGATCTTCGAGGCCGATCATTCGTCCTCGCCCTTGTTGAAGATCGCCGAGACTTTTTTTGAAAGCACCAGCAACGCGGCTGTCTCAGACAGCGCTCGGTCCTTGCGCAGCAGATCGCGTTCGAGTTCCTTGATGCGTTTGCGGTCCGCGCGTGTGGCCTGCGCACTGGCTGGCGCATCCTGCGGGTCGACCAGTGCGGTGGTGCAACTCACCCGCCATTTGTCCAGATCGGCCGGGTACACACCATGTTCGCGACACCAGGCGCTTTTGCTCGCCTCGTTCATCGCCGCCGTGGTGATCACGGCCTCAAGCCGGGCGCCCGCAGTCCAGGCCCGCCCTCGGGCGGGCCTGGACTGCGCATCCTCGCGCCAACGCTCCAGAGTTCCCGTTCCCACACCAACCTCGCGCGAGACCACCTCCACCGGCGCGCTCTCCGGTGGCAGCAACCTGGCTACTGCTTTGTCTTTGAATGCTTGTCCGTATCGAGCCACTGTCGTCCTTCATCTCCGCCCCCGGGTTCTTGGTTCTATCGGGGCGACAACTATTCTGACGCGGGGGGACACCCACGGGGTGCTGGTTGCAAACGCATTTTACGAAAACGTGCTGCTCCACCATGCCGAAGGACGTGATCTCAGGCCCGGAGAGGAGCCGCGGATGGTGGTGGTGGAGTTCACGACCGAACCACCCCAGGAGTTGCTGTTGGCGTGCTTGTGGTCGCACTGGACGGCACCAGGCGAGCCCGACTTGCTCTCGTTTGCGCTCATCACAGACGATCCACCGCCCGAAGTCGCAGCCGCTGGCCATGATCGGTGTGTGATCGCGTTGCGCCCCGAGAACCTGGACCAATGGCTCAACCCCGAGGAGCGGGACACGGATAGCCTGCTTAAGCTTCTGGATGATCGACCACCGCATTTGCACTATGTGCATTCACGGGCAACCTGAAGCTTTCAGATCATTCGCCATGTTGTGGTGGCCAAGTCATGGCTCAAGCTGAAACCGTGAACTTCAAGACCAGCCCAATCACCATCAGTGCGATGACGATTCGGCCCCAGCGCCAAGTGGTGAACCAGTAGCGGTGATTGACCCACACCGCGCGATGAATTCGTTCTGCCGAGAACAGGAGCGCAATCGCTACGACCATGGGACCTACGATCCCGACAGGCACATCAAACTGGCTTACAAGGAGCACCCAGACCATTGGCCAGGCCACTGCGTCGAGGGCCGAAAACCATCGACGACCGGTCCAATACGACGCATTGGCCCGAGGTTCACGCGCCACAAGCAGCCACATACCGCCTCCTTTCAATTCGTATTCTGCAGCTTCCATCCATGGCACAACTGCCCCTCTAGACAGCGGCACCGTCCAGAACTGCAAGGTAAACGAACTTCCTTCGCAAAGACTGCCACATCGAACTTGGCGGTTGAATTCGCATGGCAACCGCCTGTAAAAGATGTTCCACAGGTGGCAGTTCCGATGCCTATGCTGCACTTCAAAAAGTATGCCCCCTTCTCCCAGATGAACACCTGCCGACCCAATCAACCCGACAATTCGGACTTCAGGCCGAAGAAAAAACTGGTAACGATTGAGATGCGTTCGATACACGCGAAGTATGGACATGGCATGGCAGCGTTCCACTAAATGGATGACGTTGACGGGAAGCCCACAGAGGCCCTACGGGAGGAGCCCACCATGCTGGATCGTGACCATTTGGAAACGTTTGCCACAGTAGTCGAGCAGCAGAGCTTTGACCGAGCTGCAAGCGTCCTCAACATCACACGTGGCGCCGTTTCCCAGCGCATCAAAGCGCTGGAAGAATCGCTGTCCATCATTCTGGTCAAGCGTGAAAGACCGGTGGCGGCCACACAGGCAGGCGAGGTGCTGCTTCGACATGTGAAGGCGCTGCGCATTCTTGAAGGATCGGCGCTTCAAGAGTTGTCGCCCACTGCAAGGCCACACGCGCCCGTTGCGCTGGCAATCGCCGTGAATGCAGACTCCCTGGCCACCTGGTTCCCCGAAGTTCTCAGGGAGTTGTTGCTGAGCCAGTTGGTTGCCCTGGAAGTGATCGCAGATGATCAAGACCACACTTCTGCCCTGCTGGCTCGCGGGGATGTCATCGGGTGCATTTCAACGTCAGCCAAGCCGGCCGACGGGTTCTTTGCGGAATGCCTGGGTGCCATGGAATACCGCTGCTATGCGACGCCAGCCTTCGCCGCCACGCACTTTCCAGGAGGGCTCACTGTGCCCGCCGTGCTTTCAGCACCGGCTGTGTTGTTCAACCGCAAGGACTCGCTGCACGACGACTTCCTGAAGAGGCATTTCGGATTTGCTGTCGAGCGGTACGCCAGGCATTACCTGCCCTCACCTGTCGCTTTGCTCGAAGGTGTTGCTATGGGTGCTGGCTATGGGCTGATTCCCAGCTGGCAGGCAAGGCCTCTCGTTGATGCAGGCCAACTCGTGGACGTCTGCCCCAGCGTACTGGAGATGGTGGACCTGTTCTGGCACCACTGGGACCTTGAACCACCCATGGCCAGTGACATTACCGCCCTCATTGTCAAAGTGGCTCGACGAAGCTTGGAGCCTTCGGCCAGATTCGATCCATCACCGATGCAGGCCGGAGAACCTGCCAGACCAACCCCCGTCCACAAAGCGAAACCAAAGGGCAGTGGCAGCGGACAAGAGGCATCCGAGCACCAGTGACACCAGATCGGTGCCTTCGCCATGCTGCCCCATCCAGCCCACCAGATACACCACGACTGAAGCGGTGAAGCCCATTGCCATGATCCACCGCGCGTGCTGAGCAGGTATGACGATCCCCGTGACCATGGTTGCAAAGCAGACGCCGATGCTGGCGATGTAGACCACGTTGACCGACACCATGGTGTTCACGATGCCCTGGTCACGTGAAGCGAGGAATGCGCTCACGCCCAGGGCGATGAATGCAAACATTGGGTGGCGCGCCGAGCGATGGCCAGAAACGGCACACGCCAGTGCTTCTGACATGGCTCGCAAGACCGCTGCGCCTGCACCCAATGCGGCCACTGACAGTGAGATGAGCATCAGTTTGTCAGCGCCTTGCCCCGCGGATCCAGCGACCCGCCCCAGCACCCAGGGCACCACTTGCTTGGTGTCCGTCAAGGTGCCCAGCATTCCCCCCTTCTGCATGGCGACCACCACCGCCGACGGCAAGAAAGCGATCACAAACAGCAGCAGCCCAGCCAGAACGCAGCCACACACTGCGGCCACGGGCGAGCGCGCGGCCAACACGAACTGCTGATAGTCGGCACCGGTGCACACCAACAATCCAATGGCCAGTGCGATGGCGAATACGCGGGATGGTCTGAAGGTGGACAAGTCCTCGCTGAAAACGGGGATCGCCTGGAGGTATAGGTCAACGCCATCCGCAACAACCAGGGCATAGACCAGCACCGCAGCGCTCGCAAGGAGGCAAATGGCAAACACGGCAGATGCGAACCGCAGGTTCAAACGCGACGCGCCGTAGATCAGCAACAAAATCGTGATGTACCCGTTCACCTCACCAAGACCGAGCAACACCAGTACAGCCACTCCGCCCTGAATCTGGGCTGCCAGAACGCCCGACATCCAGATTAACGAGAGCAGAGCCACCATGCCTTCAAGCTGCGCCCCGTAAGCACGGCCAAACAGCGCCCAGACCGGGAGTCCCACGGCACACAGCTTCCGTGCAAAAACGGCCAACACCAGCATGCCGAAACCGGTTGCGACCCCGTAGATGCTGCCCGCCATGCCGTGAGAGAGCGCAAGCTCGCCCGAACCGAAAAGGAAGCCGATCCCGTAACTCGCAGAGACCAGCAGCGCAGCAACTTGCAGGCTGCCCAGCGACCTGTTCATTGAAACTGCCCCGGTCCTATCCATGTTGAAGTGACCGGGTCTGGGCCCGTGAAATACGAACAACAGACCTTGCCGCGCTCTTGAAAAACCCCCTGCCCTTTCAGCAGCCGGTGCGCCTCGGGCAGTCGGTAGTAAGGCACGGCCGGCAAGAGGTGATGGGTGAGGTGGTAGCCGTTGTTGCGCGGGTGGATGAGCTTGCGCCAGAAGCCGTGGCAAACCATGTCGCGGGAGAAGGTGAACACGCCGCCTGGTTGAAGGCCGAGGTGGTCACACATTTCACGAAAGGTGGTGATCAGATGAAAAGCGCTCGCCCTGGCCAGCAGCCACAAAGCCATGAAGGTGATGGTGAAGTCGGGGCCAGCCACGGTCCACATCAGCGCCATGGCACCGCCCCACCACGCGAGGATGTAGAGCTGACTGACGGTTCGGACCTGACACGAAAACAGGTGTCCACGAAACGAAGAAAGCCACGCGTTCAACGAAAGGACCTGGTCCAAGTAGTGCGACACCCAGGACGTTGAGGAATTCCGAGAAGAAAACAGAAGATCAGGATCTCCACCCTCGGTCCCCAGTTCCATGTGGTGTTTGAAGTGTGTTTCGCGGTAGCGGGACAGGCTGGAGAACAGCAAGGGCGCGATGAAAATTCGCGCCACCAGGTCGTTTCTCAGGGGATCCCGCCAAATATTTCGATGCCCCGCATCGTGGAGGATGTTGCCGAGCGCACGTTGACGGTTGGCGATCAGCACAACGGCCAGAGGCGCGCACATCTCGCTCCACCAAACGACCAGCGCCACCGAGCTGAGTACGATGAGCCAGTCGAAGGCTATGTCCAGCACAGCACGCCAAGGCTCTAATCGAAACAGCTGGCGGTGTGGATCACCCTGTTGGTGCAGCTCTGATCGAAGCGCGGCCATGTCCGCAAGGACATGCGAAGTCGTTGTCATGATGGACACCCCTTCCTCACGGCGTGTGGCTGCGGACGGCCTCGCAGCGCACGGGAGCGTATGTCGGAGCACAAGGCCCAGGCCGCGCCAAACGGTAGCAGGAGATCCCAGCAGCGTGCTGGTGGTTTAGGAACTTTGACCTCACGTCAATTCAGCTAAACCGGTCCTTTCAGCGGTGCACCCGCGTACTCCTGCACGCGCAGGATGAACTCCAGCCGACCATAATCAGCGCCGAAAGCCAACACCATTGCCCTGTGCAGGAGGCCATCGGATGATCGGAGAAAAAGACCAAGTTCGGCTGCAGCAGTTGATGGCCCCTGATCTTCGGCCAGAGACCTACGTGTACTGCACCTTCCCGGACCATCGCCTCCCTGTCGGCCTCGCTCCCATTTGCACGTTCACGGAGTCAGAAGGCCTGACGGCCATCGTTGAGTTCTCTCAAGCCATACGGGTCCAGGTGCCCTACATCTTCGAGGCCAAACTCATCACGCTCACCGTGCATTCGTCACTGGAGGCTATCGGCTTTCTTGCCATGATCTCCACAGCCCTGGCCAAGGCGGGCATACCTTGCAACGCGGTCGCCGCCTTCCACCACGATCACCTGTTCATTCCGGTGGACCGAGCCGACGATGCGTTCTCGTTGCTGAATGCTTTGAGCCAAAGCAGCGCACCGGCAGTGATTTGACGCGCAACGTGCACCGGGCTTTCGTCGTTTAGCCCGACTGAACCAGCTGCAGATTTGGTCGCCCTGACCGGATTTCCTTTGACAGCGCGAGACGGGCTTGTCTACCCTTCCCTCCATCCAGTCTGTTGAGACTTGATACGTGGGCCACGCAGTGTCAGCACTGAGCGGCCTGTCGGTCAACCAGGCCTGCAGGAGTGGGGATGAACAACCTTCAAACTCCCGAGGTGACGCCGTCAGCACCTTCGGTATTGGCTCGACCCCCGGTCAAACGTCGCATCGACCCCATCGACGCGCCCGCCCGACCCCTGGGGTCCAAACGTTCTGCATTGATCGCGAAGCGGGCCGGCATCTCGACGTCCACAGCAGGTCGCAATGCTCCGCCTGTTGCGGCAGGCGAGACCTCGCTGGCATCAGGCGATGGTGCTGTAACCTTCTTGCTGCGCGGGATCAACCATGGTCTGCTGATGGAGCGCACCCAACGTCAGGGTACGGGCATGCGGCTGGTACAGACGATGGTGTTTGGTGACGTGAAGAGCTTCGACCACTGGTGTGCCCATGAGCCCCTGAGGTTTGAAGATGGCCTGCTGTTCAGCAAGCTGGTGCGTGAAGGCCATGCGGCACTTGCAGACCAACGCCGATCCCAACCGGTTTGCATCGCGTGAGCGTGCCATCGTGGACAACGTTCGTGTTTTGAAGGTGCTTCCGCTGATCACAGATGTGAGGTCTTCCGGCGAGGTGATTTCACTGTTTCAAGAGGCCGTTGTAGGTCTCGGTGCGGATGCTGGCGTCTTTCTGAGTTGCCTTCGGGACGATGCGACCCGAACATCTCTTCGGTCACTGTGGGCCTGCGATCCATCATGGGCGGCGGAATACGCCTCTCACCGGTGGTTCGAACATGATCCCTGGTTGCGGTATGCATCGAGCAACGCGGAACCCGCCCGCTCCAGCAACTTGGCCTGCTCATCCACTGAAGAAGACGCCTTTGTCCAAGCAGCTGCAGAGCATGGCTTCGCCGCTGCCCTGATTGCTCCGGCTCCGAGCCCCGTGGGACTCTCCCGGGTGGGTGTCCTGTGCCTGGGATCTGCAGACTCCGATAGATTTGACGGCGAAAATTTTCCCCAGGTGCGGGTGCTGGCGCGTGCGCTGGCCATGGAGCTGCATCACTGGATCGCAAAATCCATGCGCGAGGAGCTGCTCCGAGGGGCGACCCTCACAGAAGCCGACTTGAACCTCCTGCGTCACGAGGCCGCCGGCCACAGCAGCAAGGTCATCGGCGCCGCTATGAATCTGGAGGCCAAAACCATCGACTGCCGGTTTCAGCGACTCAATGCCAAACTGGGGGCCCCTGACCGGCGTACAGCTGTTCGCATTGCCCGTCTTTACGGGCTGTTGTAGGCTGAGAGTCGTCACCAAGCTTGGCTTGGTCTATGACTGCTGGTGCCAATACCTGACTTTCATTTCCTGCGGCATGGTGTTCGCCTAAATCGAATTGGTGGACACCATCTTTGCCGCCTAGGTCTACTGCTTCAAAAGTGGGATGGCCGCGCGGTTGCGCCGATATATTGGGGGGAAGGCGCGCTTACTCAGTGCTTCATTGTTTCAGCGCGTACCATGCGACGCCGTTCCCGTCTACGGTGCATTCCACGGCCCGCTCCGCGATGAGGTAGTTCATGCAGGCCACGGCTTCCCCCGTGGCGAGACTCAGTTGCTGTCCGTCCTGCTCACCGATGGTGCGGTGAAACAGGGCAGGGAACACGTCCACAATCCGTTGCGGCCCACTACGCAACTGCTGACGCAGCCGCTTCAGCGCCTCAGTCTGGCCTGCCTTGAGCGAGTGCAGGCGTTCGTACAATCCGTAAAAGGGTTCGTTGTGAGAGGGAAGCACCAGCACATCAGCGGGCACATCCTGCAGCAGTTTTTCCAGCGAGTCGTACCACTCTTTGAGCGGGTTGGCCTGGGGTTCGCTGGCGAATACCGAGACGTTGGACGAGATTCGCGGCAGCACCTGGTCGCCAGCGATCAGCAGCTTCAAGTCCGGACAGTAGAGGCAGACATGTTCCGGTGAGTGGCCGCTTGTGCCGACCACCTGCCAGCCATGCGGGCCCAATGGAATGCGTTCACCGTCTTGCAATCGCCGGAAGCTCTCCGGCAGTGCGTGGATATGCTTGCCGAAGCTGCCGAAGCGGCTACGGTAGCTTTCGATGGCCACCTCCGACCAGCCGGCGCGCCGACAGAACAGCACGCCGTCGGGCGGTGCCTCGCGGCTCGTGTCGGCGTGCATCACGCGGCAGGTGAGGTATTCCAGGCGGCTCATGTGCAGCGGCACGCCAGCGCGGCGCGTGAACCAACCCGCCAGGCCGATGTGGTCAGGGTGCATGTGCGTGGCGTACACACCCTGCAGCGGGCGCGCCAGCGGACCTTGTGCCATGAGTTCCAGCCATGCTGCCACGGTGCCGGGGTCGTTCAGGCCGGTGTCCACCAACACCCATCCATCGTGCGTCTCGATGGCCCAGACGTTGATGTGGTCCAACCGGAATGGCATGGACAGCCGGATCCAGTGCACGCCAGAGGCGACTTCTACGGTCTGGCCAGGAGCGGGTGGCTCGAACGGGTACTGCAGTGCGGCGATTTCGGGCTTCGGCATGCGAATAATGGTTTGGGTGAAGGGTCAAATGCCTGTGAGTCCGCCCGTGCACAGCACGGTCTGGCCACTCACGTAGTCGGACTCGGGAATGCAGAACAGGTAGGCCGCACCGGCGGCCTCCTCCGGCGTACCAGCCCTGCCTAGCGGGATGCTGCGCTCCAGCATGGCCATCAGATCCGGGTTCACGCCCACCTTGATCTCACGCCCCTCGACCTCGATGGTGGCGTTCCCGTCCGAGGTGGCCTCGGTCGCACGGGTCTTGATGAGGCCATAGGCCACGCAATTGACCGTCGTATTCAAGCGGCCCCATTCCTTGGCCAGTGTCATGGTCAAGCCCATGATGCCGGCCTTGGCGGCGGAGTAGTTGGCCTGGCCGGCATTGCCGAAGACGCCTGAAACCGAGGAGATATTGACCACCTTGCGCACCACGCGGCGGCCCGCCTCTGCGTCGGCCTGGCTCAGCGCGCGAATCACCGGCTGGGCCGCCCGCAGTATGCGGAACGGCGCGGTCAGGTGCACATCCAGCATCGCGTCCCACTGCTCGTCGGTCATCTTCTGGATGACATTGTCCCAGGTGTAGCCAGCGTTGTTGATGAGGATGTCCAGCCCGCCGAACGCGCCGGTGGCGGTGCCGATCAGCCGGTCGGCGAAACCGGCGTCAGCCACGCTGCCGCAGCAGGCCACCGCTTCGCCGCCCAGCGCGAGGATTTCCTCGCGCACGGTTTCGGCGGGCGCAACGTCAAGGTCATTGAGGACGAGCCTGGCACCTTCGCTCGCGAGCTTGATGGCCATCGCACGGCCGATGCCCCGCCCAGAGCCGGTGACCACAGCCACCTTGCCGCGCAACTTTTCCGACATCGTGTGCTCTCGTGTTTACTGGCTGTGTGCCGCCTCGGCATCGTAGGCGTCGGCGCTGCCTTGCTGACGCAGGATGGCACGCTGGATCTTGCCCGTCGCCGTCTTCGGCAGACAGTCCATTTGGCGCAGGTAGCGCGGCTTGGCGAAGCGCGGCAACTGGGCGCTGGCCTGGCGGACGATGTCCGCCATGTCCAGCGTCACGCCTTCGCTGGGCACCAGGGCCAGCATCACCTCATCCTCGCCACCCGCACCTTGCGCCGGAACGGCGTAAGCCGCAACTTCGTGGATGCCGGGCAACTGGCTGACCACGGCCTCGACTTCCGTAGCCGAGATGTTTTCACCACGGCGACGGATGCAGTCCTTGATGCGGTCCACGAAGGTGATGAGTCCTTGCGCGTCCCGTATGCCCGCGTCCCCGGTATGGAACCAGAGGTTGCGCCATGCTTCGACCGTCTTTTCCGGAACGTTCAGGTAGCCTGCCATGAAGCCGAAGGGCACCTTGGGCCGCACCAGAATTTCGCCGACCTGTCCGGCGGGCACGGGCACGTCGGTTTCGGGGTCGGCGATGCAGATCTCGAACCGGTCCTCATGCGTCCACCCGGCAGCGTTCGGCGCCGCGTGCCCGATGCGCCCCCAGATGGGAATGCCGACCTCGGTCATGCCGAACCCGGACAGCACGTCCTTCACACCGAAGCGCTCGCGGAACACGGCCTCGTGCTGCGCCGGATTTGGCGCGCTCAGGCTCGCGCGCAGGCGGTGGTCGCGGTCCTGTCCTGTAGGCGGCTGGTTGATGACGAACATGGCCGTCGTGCCGAGGTGGTTGGTCAATGTGGCGCCGCTGCGCCGGAGGTCGCTCAGCCAGGTTCTGGCGCTGAACCGCTGCTTGAGGAAGGCCGGGATGCCCGCCAGCACCGTCGCCCCCAGCTGCATGAACAGGCCGTTGGCGTGGAACAGGGGCAGGCAGATGTAGTACTTGTCGGCGGCGGTGATTTCCAGGCTGCGTATGGCCCCCAGCCCGATCAGAGCGCAGTGGCAGTGCGGCATCAGCACGCCCTTGCTCGGCCCGGTGGTACCGGAGGTGTACATGATGCAGAAGATGTCCTCGGGTCGGGGAGCAGGGCCTTTCCACGCCGCGCAGGCGCTGCTGTCCATCCAGGCCACCTGACGCCAGCGTCCGGGTACGGCGGCGGGCGCGTCGCCCACCACGATCAGGGTGCGCAGGTGGGGCAATTCGTCCGCCAGGCTGGCGATGTGCTCGACCAGCACCGCGTCCACCACGATTGTGGCCAGTTGGCAGTCGTTCAACTGGTGGCGCAGGAAGGAGGAACGCAACTCGGTGTTGAGCATCACCGCCTTGGCCCGCAGGTAGCCAACGCCGAACGTGGTTGCTACCATGGCGCAGCTGTTGGACATGAAGATGCCGACGCGCTCCTCGGGCTGCACGCCCAGCTGGTGCAGGAAGCGGGCAAACCGCTGGCTGGCTTCTAAGGCCTGCCCGGCGGTGAGTGCGTTCCCCTGGCTGTCTTCCAGCCAGGGCGCACCGGGGTGGCTGGCGGCCCATACGCGCAGGGCATCGGTCAGCGTGCAGGCGTGGGGCTCGTGGATGCGGCTGTACATAGCCTTCTCTTTCTCCATTCCAGGAAATATGGATGCGCTGCGAGCTCAGACTTCGAGGTCCTGGAGCCAGGGGACATGGGACAGCGCCTCGGAGGGAACGGGTTCCAGCTCGGAACCCATCAGGCCGTTCCAGCGGTTGAACCAGCCGACGATGGCCACGCAGGACACGATCTCGACGATTTCCTCCTCGGTGAAGACCTGCCGGGCTTTCTCTATGGCCTGGGCCGGTTCGCGCACCGGCAGGCTACCGCCCGCGGTGGCGATGACCAGCGCCTTGCGCTCCTGTTCGGTGTACCGGGCGTCGTCCTGGTAGAACGGCAACGCGGCCAGTTTGTCCCAGCCGACGCCCAGGTGGTGGGCGGCATGGACGAGGTGCGTCGTCGTGTAGCGGCAGCGTGCGCCGCGCGCGGTTTCCGCCGCGATCAGGAAGCGCAGCGGCTCCGGGATCAGCCCGTCGCCGCGCAGCGTCACGCCCAGCAGTTGGAGCAGCGCAGGCACCACGCCGGGCTTGCGTGCCATGGTCAGCAGCGCATTCGGGCGGTAGCCAACGAATCCCACCAACTCTTCGAGCACGGGATCTTGGGAACGGGGGTCGTTTTCATGCAAGGGCGCAATGCGCGCGACGGTATGGGCGTTCATGGGCATGCATTGGCAGGGGGGTGATGTGGGCATGGCGCGGTCACGCCGCCGCGCCCGTCGTGATGAGGCCCTCGACGTGGTCGCGCTGCGCGTCCAGTTCCTGGGCCGTACCGGACCAGGCGACCTGTCCGTGGTCCAGCACGTACTGGCGGTGGGCCAGCTTCATGGGCACCTTGAGGTTCTGCTCCACCAGCACGATGCCGGTGCCCTGACGATGGACCTCACTGAACACCCGGACCAACTGGTCGACGATGACCGGCGCCAGCCCCTCGGTGGGCTCGTCGAGCAGCAGCATGCGCGGATTGCCCAGCAGGGCGCGGCCGATCGACAGCATCTGCTGCTCGCCTCCGGAAAGCTGGTCCCCGCCGAAGTCCAGCCGCTCCTGCAGGCGCGGGAAGGCGTCCAGTACCCGATTAAGGGTCCAGTGCCCCGGTTGGTGGGCCAGCGCGCCGATCTTGAGGTTCTCCAGCACCGACAGGTTAGGGAAGATCCGGCGCGTGTCCGGCACCAGCGCCACACCGAGCTTGGCGATGGCCTCGACACCCAGGCCTGAGATGTCCTGTTCGCCCAGCAGGCGACGGCCAGCCACCAGGGGCATCAGGCCGATCAAGGCTTTCAGCATGGTGGTTTTGCCCGCTCCGTTACGCCCGACGATGGCGACGATTTCATGGAAGTCGATACGCACGGAAATTTCTTCCAACGCCAGGGCTTGGCCATACCTGACGCTGGCTTTTTCAAGTTCGATCACTGCGCGTCCTCCCCCAGGTAAATCGACCGCACCGTTTCGTTTTTGCGAATGTCCTCGGGGGCGCCGCACGCGATGATCGAGCCGTTGCTCATGACCACGATTTCTTGCGACAACGACATCACCGCATCCATGTTGTGCTCGATCAGCAGCACCGTGCGCCCCTGCGCAGCCTTGCGTATCAGGGTCAGCGCGGCCTGGATCTCATGGTGGCCGATACCGGCCAACGGTTCGTCCAGCAGCAGGATCTTGGGGTCGGGCAGCAAGGTCACACCCAGCTCCAGCGAGCGCTGCAGGCCGTAGGGCAGCGTTCCAGCGACGGCGTCGCGGTGGGCTGTCAGCCCCGTCAGTTCCAGGATGGCGTCCAGTTGCTCGCGGAACTGCCGATCGAAGTGCCGGCTCATCCAGAAGGGCTGGAACCCCGGCCGCCGCGACTGGGCCGCGACCAGCAGGTTCTCAGCCACCGTCATCTCGCCGAAGATCTTGATGATCTGGAAGCTGCGCCCGATGCCCATGCGGGCCCGCTCGTAGGCGGAGCACTGGCTGATCTCCCCGCCGCCGCAGTACACCTTGCCCGCATGGCGCATCTGCCGCCCAGCCAGCACGTTCAGCAGCGTCGTTTTGCCCGCGCCGTTGGGTCCGATCAGGCCGTAGATACGCCCCTCCTCGAATACATGGCTGACGTCGTTGACCGCCTTCAGGGCGCCGTAGCTGACGGTCACCTCCTTGCATCGCAGTGCCGCCTGGCTCATCGCGCACCCCCGCGCCGGTTCTTCTGGTACGCCGCGAAGCCCTTCTCCAGCTCGCCGACGATGCCGCGCGGGAAAAAGATGGTTGCGAGGATGAACACCAGGCCCAGCACGCCGTACCAGTACTCGGTCCAGCTGCTCAGCCACTCCTTGAGCACCTCGAAGGCGATCACGCCGACGGTGGCGCCCCACAGCGAGCCGGAGCCGCCCAGCAGGGTCATGATGATCACGTCCCCCGAGGTGGTCCAATGCAGCATCTGCGGGTTCATGTACATGAGTAGCGAGGCCAGCAGCGCCCCAGCCAGGCCGCTCAGGCCGCCCGAGATCACGAAGGTGATCTGCTTGTAGCGGTTGACGTTGAAGCCCAGTTGGTCGGCGCGGGTTTCGTTACCTCGGATCGCCGCGATCACACGGCCGAAAGGCGAACTGCGCAGCGAGATCACCACCAGCATGACCAGGGCATACACGCCCAGCACGAACCAGTAGTAGTGGACGGGGTCGTAGAAGTCGATGTCCAGGAAGCTCGGGCGCTCCACACCCGAGATGCCGTCCGACCCGCCAGTGAAGCCGCGCAGCTTGCTGTCCGCCAGGATGAAGATCAGCTGGGACAGCGCCAGGGTCACCAGCGCGAAGAAGATACCGGAGACCCGCAGCGCGAAGAAGCTGAACAGCAGGGCGAACGCAGCCCCCACGCTGATGGCCAGCCCTACACCGACAGAGAACGGTAGTCCGTACTTCTGCGTCGCCAGGGCCACGGCGTAGCCGCCAACTCCGAGGAAGGTGGCATGCCCGAAGGACACCATGCCCAGCGCGCCGAACACGAAGTCAAAGCCGATGGCGAAGATCGCCCAGATGGCCGCCAGGGTGACCAACTGGATCAGCGCCTCCCCCGGGTGGAGGAAGGGCAGCAAGATGCCTGCCGCGGCCAGCAGCAGACCAAAGCAGATGTCGAACAGAGAGAGTTTCATGCCGTCCTCGCCGCGCGGTAGAAAAGGCCCTGCGGGCGCGTCAAAAGGGTGCCGATAAGCAGCACAAAGGTCATGATGTCCACCCAGCCCGGCAGGTACACGTAGCCGAGTGCGCGCACCATGCCGATCAGCATGGACGCGGCGATCACCCCCCGGATGTTACCCAGCCCTCCCAGGATCACGACGATAAAGCAGTCGATGATGGTGTTGGTCGCCATGCCCAGTTCGATGGGGAACAGCGGCGCCGCGATCGCGCCCGCGAGGCCCGACAAACCGCAGCCGGTGGCAAAGACCGCCATGCGGATCGCGCCCACCGGCAGGCCCAGGATGCGCACCATTTCCGCGTCGCTGCTGGCGGCCCGCACGAGCATGCCGAAGGTGCTCTTTTCCAGCACCAGGTACAGGCCCATCGAGACGATGGCGCCGAACCCGATCACGAACAGCCGGTACATCGGGATCGTGCTGCCCAGCATGTCCACGGTGCCGGCCCACAGCGGCGGAATCGCCACTTCCTGGTAGCCGGGTCCCCAGACGAAGCGCACCACGTCGCTGAGGATCAAGATCAGTCCGAAGGTCAGGATCAGCTGGTAGAAGTGCGGGCGCTCGTAAAGCGGGCGCAGCGTCAATTTCTCTATTACAGCGCCCGCCAGCGCGGTGAAGAACGTGGCGGCCAGAACCCCCATGAGAAACGAGCCCGTGCGCCGCCCCGTTTCATACGAGACGTAGGCGCCCAGCATATAGATGGCACCGTGGGCGAAATTGATCACGCCCAACATGCCGAAGATGAGCGTCAGGCCAGCCGCCAGCAAAAACAGCAGCATGCCCAGGCTCAATCCGATCACGATAGTTGACATAGCGATTCATCAAGCGCGGGAGGCCCCTGGCCTCCCGCAACAGGCCTCAGTTTTTGCAGGGCTCGAAAAGCTTCTCTTCGGCGAAGACCTTGGAGATCTTCATCGTCAGCGTAGGGGCTGGCGGGGTGCCCTGCACAACCTCGCCCCAGAAGCCCGGCTGCAGGGCCTGGTGGTCGCACGCGCGCATCGTCTTCTTGCCTTCCACAGAGTTCTCGCGGACGCTGGCGGCGAAGGCATCCACCCACTTTTCCTTGTCCCAGGATCCAGTCTTCTCCACCGTGTCCAGCCACCATGCCATGCCGTCGTAGGCCTCCCCGGCCGTCATGCTGGGGAAGACGCCGAACTTCTTGCGATATGCCTCGACGAACTTGCGGTTGGCGGCGGTGTCGATGGTGTGGTCGTAGCGCAAGCCGGTATTGACGCCCAGCGAGGCCTGTCCCACGGCCGCCGCCATGGTCTCATCGGAGGCCACGGGTCCGAAAAGTACCTTGCTTTTACCCAGGTTCACCTGGCCGGCCTGCTTGAGCAGGGTGACCACGTCCGAACCCGTCAGCATCAGCAGCACGCCGTCGGCATCGGACTTGGCGATCTTGTCCACGATGGACGAATAGTCGCGGTTGCCGAGGGGCGGAAAGTCCTCGCCCACGATCTGGATGCCATTGGGGCCGAGCTGCTGCTTGATCCACTCGAAGCCGTCACGGGTGGCTTGGTAGTCGGCGGTGACGGCGTAGATCTTCTTGAGCTTCCTGTCCTGCATGTACGCCAGCGCCATGCGGTTTTCCATACCCAGGGTGTTCGACGTGCGGAAGGTGTAGCGGGAGCCGCCGGGCACGGTGATCTTGTCGTCCGCTGAGATGGTGACAAGGTGGGGCACCTTGCGCTGCTTGGTCAGGTTCATAACCGCCAGCGTGGAGGCGGAGCTGAGTGCGCCGAAGATCATGTGCGAACCCTCGGAGATCAGCTTGGTGGCCTTCTGCACTGCCGGCTGGGGCTTGGTCTCGTCGTCCTCCCAGGTGATTTCGATCGGTACTCCCAGCACCTTGCCCCCGCGCTCTTCGACGGCGATTTGCACGCCCCGGCGCATGTCCTCGCCCAGTAGCCCGTAGGGGCCGGAGAGCGACAGCACGCCACCAATCTTGAACTTCTCGGGCTTGGCCTGAGCGTACCCGTTGGACACCAGCCCCATGGCCGCCGCTGCGGCGACCACCATGCTCTTCTTGAACCATTTCGTAACGCTATCCATGATTTGTCTCCTGTGTTTGTTCACCATGCACTCCAAGTCAGCCGATGCGGGCGGATATGCCCCCATCGACCATGATTTCGGCGGAAGTGACGTACTTGGATTCGTCACTCGCCAGCCACAGGGCCGTGTAGGCCACATCCCATGCCTCTCCCATGTGGCCCATGGGACACTGCCGGTCCCGCTTGGCCATCGCTTCCTCCAGCGACGCCTCCCGATATCCGTCCGCCAGCGACAGCAAGGGCTGGCGGACCATGGGCGTGTTCATCAGGCCGGGCATCAGCACGTTCGAGCGGATGCCCCGCTTGGCATATTCCAGGGCGACGCTGCGGGAAAAGCCGAGCACCGCGGCCTTCGAGGCGCTGTAGGACACGTAGGCCACGCCGCTGTCGCGCACGCCGGCCACCGAGCCGATGTTGACGATGCTCCCCCGGCCTTTCCTGAGCATCGAGGGAATCACATGCTTGCAAGTCAGGAACATGGAGGTGAGGTTGATGTCAAAAACCAGGCGCCAGTCCTCCAGGCTCTGCTCGACGACTCCGCCCAGGCGGGCGGTGCCGACGTTGTTCACCAGGATGTCGATGTCGCCGTAGGTGGCGATGCAGTCTTGGACCAGCGCCTCCACCGCGCCGGCGTCGGTCACGTCGCACTGGGCAACGCTCATGGCCCCGCCCTCTTCCCGCACGATCGCCTCGGTCTCCCGCGCTGCGTCCAGATTGATGTCGCAGCCATAGACCTCGGCTCCCTCGCGGGCGAACAACACCGCCATGGCCTTGCCATTGCCCCAGCCGGGGCCCGACGATCCGCAGCCGGTGACCAGAGCCACCTTGCCTTCCAAGCGTTTCACCATGTTGCGCCCCTCAGTCCGCGCGCCCGTACAGGGTCACCACAGTGGCGCCGCCCAGGCCCGCGTTGTGCTGAAGGGCCAGGCGCGCACCCTCCACCTGGCGCGCATCGGCGCTGCCGCGCAATTGATGAGTCAACTCGTAGCACTGCGCCAGGCCGGTTGCGCCCAACGGATGGCCCTTGGACAGCAGGCCGCCCGAGGGGTTGACGACGACCGCACCGCCATAGGTGTTGTTATCCGACTCAACGAAGGCCCGACCCTCGCCGACGGCGCAGAAACCCAGGCCCTCGTAGCTGAGCAGTTCGTTCTGCGCAAAGCAGTCATGCAGTTCGCACACGTCGATGTCCTGCGGCCCCACCCCTGCTGCTTCATAGACTTGGCGGGCGGCCTCGCGCGTCATGTCGAAGCCCACGACGGAAATCGCCGACATGTCGGCGAACGTGGCAGGGCCGTCGGATACCAGCGACTGGGCCAGCACCTGCACGTTGGCGCCCAGCCCCATCTTCTGAGCGAACTTCCTGCTCACGAAGACGGCTGCGGCAGCGCCGCAGGTCGGTGGGCAGGCCATCAGGCGGGTCATAGCGCCGGGCACCAGAGGTGAGCTGGCCAGCACCTCATCCACCGTTACTTCCTTTCGGAACAGCGCCAGCGGATTGCGCGCGGCGTGGCGGCTGGCCTTGGCGCGGATCCTGGCAAAGGTGTCCAGCAGGGTGCCGTACCGGTCCATGTGCTCCTTGCCCGCCGCGCCGAAGTAGCGGATCGCCATGGGCAGCTCGGGGTGCCCGAAGACCTCGTCCATCACCCCGTTGAAGCGGTCGAGCGGATCGGGCCGGTCTTCCCAGTAGGCCCGCAGGGCGCCGGCGGGCATCTGCTCGAAGCCCACCGCCAGGGCGCAGTCCGCCGAGCCGTTGGCCACGGCCTTGCGCGCCAGGTACAGGGCCGTGGAACCGGAAGAGCAGTTGTTGTTGACGTTGATTACCGGCACGCCGGTCATGCCGACCTCGTAGACCGCGCGCTGGCCGCTGGCCGAGTCGCCATAGACGTAGCCCGCATAGACGTCCTGCACGTCGGAATAGGCCAGGCCCGCGTCCTGCAGCGCCTCGCGGATCGCCTGCGCGGCCATTTCCGGGTACGGCAGGTTGTCTCCGGGCTTCTTGAAAGGGGTCATGCCGACACCGGCAACGAGAACGGGCTCTTGCATTGCGATACCTCCGGGTTGAATTACCAAACGTGCGTTGAATTGAAGCGCGCAGTGGTCAGGAGACCATCCGCTCCTGCGCGTGCCAATACTTCTTGCGGACTTCCTTCTTCAGGACCTTGCCCACCGCGCTGCGCGGCAGCTGCTCGACGATCTCGACCTCCTTGGGCGCCTTGACGCTGCCCAGGCGGTCCTTGACGAACTGGATGAGCGCCTGCGACTCCACGAACTGGCCCGGGCGCAGTTCGATGACCGCCCTGACGGCCTCGCCCCACTTGTCGTCGGGCACGCCGATGACGGCACAATCCTTCACGGCCGGGTGGGCCATGACGGCAGCCTCGACCTCGGACGAAAAGACGTTGAAGCCGCCCGTGACGATCATGTCCTTTTTGCGATCGACGATGAACAGAAAGCCCTGTTCGTCGAAGTAGCCGACGTCGCCCGTGCAGTGCCAGCCGTGGCGCTGCACTTCGGCAGTGGCATCGGGATTCTTGTAGTAGCCCGCGGTCACGATGTCGCCCTGCGCGACGATCTCGCCCACGGCCCCCGGCTGGGTGAGCAGGTTGCCGTCGTCATCCATGATCGCCACCCGCGTGAAGGGAAAGCGGCGCCCGGCGCTCAGCAGGCGCTGGCGGGGCGCCACCTGCCCGTCCACGAAATGGTCCTCGACCCGCAGCACAGAGATGGCGCCGGGCACTTCCGCCTGGCCATAGATCTGCAGCATGACGGGACCGAACACTTCAATGGCCTCCGCCAGTTTGTCGGGCGACATGGGCGCCGCGCCGTACATGAGGTAGCGCAGGGCAGAGAAGTCGAAATCACGCACGTTGGGCTGGGCCAGCAGTGTGTAGATGACCGTCGGCGGCAGGAACAGCATGTTCACCCGCTCCCGCTCGATCACCTGGAGCAGCTTCTGCGGGTCGATGCCGTCCATCAGCACGACGCGCCCGCCGCGCACCATGAAGGGCATCGACACCAGCCCCGCCGTGTGCGTGATGGGAGCCGCGGCCAGCACGGTCATGCGGTCAGTCACGGCCATGGCCGACAGGTGGTTGGCCATGGTCGCCGTCAGGTTGCGGTGGCTGAGCATGACGCCCTTGGAACGCCCCGTGGTGCCGCCGGTGCCCATGATCATGGCCAGCCCCTGAGGCTGCAGGGGCGCCGCGAACAGCTCGGGCGAATGGCCCTGGACCAACCGGGCGACCGACAGGTCCGGCCCCTGCTCATCGTCCAGCGCGATGCAATGGCGAATGCGGGGCAACTTGCCGCGGATCTCCGCGACCTGGCTCGCATAGCGGGCCTGGTAGAAGAGAACGTCGCAGTCCATGTCCTGCAGGAACTCGATGTTGGCCTCTACCGCGTTGCGCGCGTTGACGGGCAGCCAGACGCCCCCGGCACGCAATACCCCCAGCAGCGCCGTGAAGGCAGCCCCGGCATTGCCGCTCAACACAGCGCCATGGAAGCCCGGTGAGAGTCCCAGGGCCTGCAGCCCCCTGGCGATCTGGCAGGTCAACGCTCCGGCCTGCGCGTAGGTGATGGCCGGAGCCCCACTCTCGCAGTCCACGAAGCACGAGGCGTCCGGGTGACTGGCAACGCCAGCATCGAAGAAATCCAGCAAATTCATCGCGGCAGCTCTCCGTTCATGCCTGGGCCGGGAGCCCGCAATCGTTGACAATTTGCGTGTTTCCAGCACGGGCAGGCGGGTTGCACCTCTGCCCTGGGAAGCATTGAATACATGACATTTTTTCGGTACCAATGAAGATAAATTGGTACCATTAGACATGTCTTCACGGTACCAAGTCAATTGATTTGGTACCAAACTTCATCAGGACAAACCCGTATGAAAAAGAAGCTCACGGACGACGAGTTCTTCGATGCGCTCACCAATCTGCTGCTGGCGGAGGGCATCAAGGGCATGACGGTAGGTGAGATCGCTGCGCGGATGCACTGCTCGCGGCGACGTCTCTACGACATCGCACAGACGAAAGAGGAGATCTTCTGTGCGGCAGTGAAACACTTCTTCGACGGCATCCTGGCTCAGGGCGAAGCGCTGATCGAACGTGAGCAAGACCTGACGGCTGCGCTTGCCGCCTACCTCGGCGTGGGCGTCCGTGCTGCCAGCCGCATCGGCGTCCAGTTCCTGAAAGATGTGGAGGACTCCGCAACCGCCCGAAGCATCTTCGACCGCTACCAACAGGCGCGCACCGTGAGACTGTCCCAACTGATCGACGAGGGGGTACACCAGGGCGTCTTCGCGCCTTGCCACGGACTGGTGGTGTCCGAGCTCATCCTGGGAGCCGCACTGAGGTTGCGCCGCCCCACATTCCTCGCCCAGGCCGACCTGACCATCGAGGAGGCGTTCCAGGAGTTCTACCGGGTATTGCTGGGTGGGCTCCTGATCGACTCAGCAGCTCCCAAAATGGGTCACGGCGGCGTGCGGTCAGGCCGGGCCACCGCTCGACGCACTTCCGCAAAGACAGATGTTGGCGCAGATGAAGTCGGCACGGTGCTGATGGCCGCCTGGAATCGCGATTAGTTGACATCCTCACCACCCTGAAGAAGCGGTGACTCCTTCTGAAACATACAGCGCAGGTGCAAGGAGCGGGACGTCAATGAACTCTCTGCCGCTATGGTCAGCTGGCGGTTTGAAGGACGGCGTGGGGTCGAGCGCGTGATCTCGGCGCTTTGAGGAGAAATCATGTCAGTGACGAGGTCGGCGGTGCCTTTCGAATCAGTCATCCCCGCCGCTGGCAGCGCGGGTGCCCAATGACTCCAATGTCGCCGGGCCCGTGAGTTCAGCGTGTCGCTGCGGCGGACAGCAATCGCTGCACAGTAGCCACTCCGGTCACGGTGGCGTCGTTGAACCAGACGACTCAAACTGGAATGCGTCATAGGGGCACCAAGCATAGTTTTTCGTAGACGCTTTGCGCGGTGTGAATCGATAATGCGCCCGGGTCGGCCTTAACAGTCGGCCCTCCTCCCTGAAAAGTCGTGTGACAGCGACTTTGCTTTGCCCGGCCCTCGCGCCGGGCGTTCTTTTTTCTGGGGTACCGGATAGAACCCGTTTTCTGCAAAGCATGTATCTGCTGGAAAACAGCCCAAATCCAGCAGCGAAACAGGCGCATCTCAGTCCTACATTGACCTCACAGCACCCAGCGAGATGAAGTGACCTTCACCTCCAGCGGATGCGGAAACTGTGAGGTGTCTGATGGACTTCGTCCCCGATCGGCTACAGCGACCAGATCGACTATCTGGAGGCGCACAAGCGGGCACTGGACTTGGGAAGCTCCGGAGAGCGGGTGCGGCAGCAACTGTTCTTGCTCTGGCGACAACCGGGCAGCTTGGCTTCGCTCTCGTCCTTGACGCAAGTGCCATTGAAGCCTCATCGTTTGCTGCTCTCGCCAGTGCTTGCGCGCCACAAGTCCATCTGACCACGGCATATGCGCTCGTCTTTGTAGAGAGTGCCTTCAACCCCTGGGCCATCGGCGTGGTAGGTGGTGCGTTGCGCCGCCAGCCCAACAACCGGGATGAAGCACTGGCCACCGCGCACCAGTTGTTCTCCGACGGACACAAATTCAGCGTCGGCCTGGGGCAGATCAACGTGGGCAACTTCCGGCGTCTGGGGTTGAACACCAGCAGTGCCTTCGACCCCTGCCAAAACCTGTCGGCCATGCAGTCCGTGCTGACGGAATGCTTCGAGCGAGCCGGGCAGTCTCGGGGTGGCGCTGACACCCGGCAGGCCGCTCTGCGCAAAGCCCTCTCCTGCTACTACAGCGGCAACTTCTCGACTGGCTTTCGCCATGGCTATGTGCAGAAGGTCGTCTCTGCGGCCCGATCTCTGTCCCTCCCTCGTTCCCACCCGTCATCCAAGGAGCCATCATGAACCGCCAAAAACTGTCTCAAGGCCAGGTCCGCGCCCTCAGCCTGTTGATGTTGCTGCCACCCCAGGTCTGGGCGCAAGGCTTCGACAAGGTGAACACGACGGTCACCAACGTCAACGCAATCCTGGTGACGATCTCCGTGGCCGTGGTGACGATCGCGATCATCTGGGCCGGCTTCAAGATGATCTTTCAAGGCGCGCGCCTTGCCGATGTGGCCAACGTGCTCATTGGCGGCACGCTGGTGGGTGGGGCCGCGGCCTTTGCCAGCTACATCGTCAGCTGACGGCTGAAGGTGCAGACCATGCAAGCCGAAGCGATTTACAAGGGTGCCACGCGCCCTGCCATGAAGCTGGGCATTCCGCTGGTGCCGCTGGTGATCCTGTTTGGCACCGGCATGTTGCTGATCATGTGGGGCGGCATCCTGGTGAGCTGGTGGATCGCGCTGGGCGTGCTGCTGTCCTTCGTGCCCACCCTCTTCTGGATGCGCTGGGTGACATCCCGGGACGACCAGCGGTTTCGGCAAATCTTCATCGCACTCAAGCTGCACCTGCACGACCGCAACCGGCGGTTCTGGCGCGCGCGCAGCTACTCACCCACCCTTTTCCGGGGAGCGTCCGATGTCTGGCATCTTTGACCGCTTGGGCAAAGGCTCACGTCGCACGAAGCGGCGCGCTGAGACGGGTGGCCCGCAGCCGCGCCATTGGTCGCAGGCTCTGGCGGAGAACCCATTGACAAGGTTCGTGCCCTTCTCGTCACTGCTGAGCGACCACGATGTGATCACCCGTGGTGGCGATTTCCTTCGGGTGTGGCGGCTCGATGGCGTGGCGTTCGAGTGCGCCGACGACTACCTGGTCTCGGAACGGCACGAGGCGTTCTGTAGCCTGCTGCGCAACCTCTCGGGTGGCCAGTGGGCCATCTGGACCCACCGGCTGCACCGCAAGATTCAGGACGCGCTGACCGACCCAGCGGAAGACGGGTTTGCCAAAGACCTGTCGCAGGCCTATCAGGCGCACCTGAACCAGCGTTCGATGATGAGCAACGAGCTGTACCTGACCTTGGTCTACCGGCCCACCTCTTCCCGCATCAGCCGGGCGCTGCAGTCGCCGCAGCGGTCCAAGGCCGCCATCGCGGAGGCTCATGCCGAAGCGCTGCGCGTGATGGAGGAGCGCACCGCGTTCGTGCACCGGGTGCTGCGCGGTTTTGGTCCGCAGTTGCTGGGGGTGCGTGAACAACGAGGTCGCCTTTATTCGGAAGTCGCCGAGTTTCTGGGTTACCTGGTCAACGGGTACTGGAAGCCCGTGCCTTTCACGGCCGGACCATTGCACCGCATCCTGCCCTCGACCCGTCTTTCGTTTGGCGGTGACAAGCTGGAGCTTCGAAATGGGGACCAGCGGCGCTGCGCGGCCCTGGTGGACATCAAGGAATACGCCGACGCCGTTGAGCCGGGCATCCTCAACGCGCTGCTGTACGAAGACAGCGAGTTCATCGAGACGCAGAGCTTTTCGATCCTGCCGCGCCGCGAGGCCACCCGAGCATTGGAGCTGCAGCGCGATCAGCTGATCGCCAGCGACGATGTCGTGTCCAGCCAGATTTCGGACATGGACGAAGCGCTGAACGAACTGGGCGACGGCCAGTTCTGCATGGGTGAGTACCACTACAGCCTGGTGGTCTTCGGCAACCCGGGTGAGGACAGCCTGGCAGACGCTGGCCGCCGTGCGGCACAGGCCATCGGCGCCGTGGGTGAGTCGTCAAGCCTGCAGATGTCGCCGGTGGACCTGGTGGCCGACGCCGCCTGGTTCGCCCAGATGCCGGGCAACTGGCAATGGCGCCCGCGCGATGCCAAGTTGTCTTCCCGCGCCTTCGCTGCCCTGGCCAGTGGGCACAACTTCGCGCGGGGTAAGCGCGACGGCAACCCTTGGGGCGAAGCGCTGGCCCTTCTGAGGACGCCCTCCGGTCAACCGTTCTACCTGAACTTCCACAGCAGTCCCGACGGTGAAGACTCGGCCGACAAGAAGCTGCCCGGCAACACCATCATCATCGGGTCCACCGGGGTTGGCAAAACCACGCTGGAGATGTTCCTGCTGGCACTGACGCGAAAGTGGGACCCAGCACCCCGACTGGTGTTGTTCGATCTGGATCGGGGTTGCGAGATTGCCATCCGTGCCATGAACGGCCGGTACTTCACACTCGAAGCGGGCAAGCCCACGCACCTCAACCCGCTGCAGCGCGATCCCACGCCGGCCCGCATCCAGTTCTGGGAACAGCTGGTGCGCACCTGCATCGCTACCCCCGCACTGCCGCTGCTGCCGGCCGACGAGCGCGCCATCGCCGACGCCGTAAAAACGGTGGCGATGATGCCGACAGCCCTGCGCCGCTTCTCGACCATCCGCCAGAACCTGCCCAAGTCCGGTGAGAACAGCCTGTACGAACGGCTGGGCCGTTGGTGCGAGGGCGGCGCACTCGGCTGGGTGTTCGACCAGGCCAACGATCAGCTGATGGATCTGCAATCCGCCTCGATCATCGCTTTCGACACCACCGAGTTCCTGGACCTGCCCGAGGTCCGCACGCCGGTCATGCTGTACCTGCTCCAGGTGATGGAAGAGCTGGTCAACGGCGAGCGGCTGATCTATGTGATCTCGGAGTTCTGGAAAGCGCTGGACCACGAGATCTTCAGCGACTTCGCCAAACAGAAGCAGAAGACCATCCGCAAGCAAAACGGGCTGGGCATCTTCGATACGCAGAGTCCCTCCGACGTGCTGCGCCACCCCATCGGCCGCACGATGGTGGAACAGAGCGTCACCAAAATTTTTCTAGCCAACCCGGAAGCGGTGCGCGAGGAATACGTGGAGGGCTTCGGGCTCAGCGAAGCCGAATTCGGCATCGTGCGCAGCCTGGGTGCACAGGGCGGCCGACGCTTCCTGGTCAAGCAGGGGCACAGCAGTGCGATCTGTGAGCTGGACCTCAGCAACTTGCAGGACTTCGTGACCGTGCTGTCGGCCACCACCGACAACGTCGCCCTGCTGGACACCGTTCGTGAACAACACGGTAACGATCCGTTTCTCTGGCTTCCCGTGTTGTTGCGCGAGGTTCAGGATCGCAAATCCCGCAACTCCAGGAGAGCGTCATGAACCGATTCCACACCTTGCCCGTCGTGTTGACGCTTGCCGTCTTCAGCGCGAACGCCAATGCCCAGTTCGTCAAGGGCAACGAGGCTGTGAGCATCTCGGCCATCGGTGAACGGTTGGTTGAGTTGGCAACGCTGCCGAGCTCGGGACCCATCCGCAAGTCCAAACCTTGCCTTGCTCAAGCGGGTTGCCACGCAGGCCCTTGGCACATGGTTGAGACGCGCGACGGATTGCAAGAATGCACCGAGGTCTATGCACGTGAGGGCACTTGCCGCAAGTCGAGCTACGGCACGACCAAGCTCTCGCGCATCTGGGTCGTGAAGGTCAGCGGCCAGTGGCTGCAGTGCCAGCTTCCCGATCTGGGCAGCAAGTGCGTCAAGGTCTTCGCGCCACCCCCGACCAACCTGCCCTACCCGGCGGTGCAGTAAGGAAGCGATGCCATGTTCGCCTGGGTCGGTTCCAACTTCGATGCGATTCTCAGCACCTACGTGCTGGGCGTGGTTTCCTCGCTCATGTCGGCGATCACGCCGATTGCGTTGTCGGCGATGACGGTGTGGGTCGCACTCTACGGTTGGGCGGTTCTGCGCAATGAGGTGTCTGAAACCGTGCCCACCTTCGTGTGGAAGGTCTTCAAGATCGGGCTGGTGCTGGCCTTTGCTTTGCAGTCGGGCTTCTACATCAGCAACGTGTCGGACACCGCCAATGCGCTGGCCATGGGCGTGGCCAACACCTTTCTGCCTTCTGGTGTTGACCCCGCCACGATCAGCTCGCCCTACGCCTTGCTCGACAAATTCAACGACGACGCCAGCGCCCAGGTGGCCGACATCATGAAAGAGGCCAGCGTGCTCCGGCTGGACCTGCTGCTGGCCGGCGGCATCTTCTCCATCGGCACTGTCTTCTTCCTCTGCATCGCTCTTTTCGCTATCACGCTGGCCAAGCTGTTTCTGACCTTTGTGATCGCCATCGGGCCGCTGTTCATCCTGTGCCTGGCCTGGCGCCCCACCGCGCGCTTCTTCGACAGCTGGTTGTCGATGGTGCTGAACGCTGTGGTGCTCACCTGGTTTGCCTTCTTCGCGCTGGGTCTGAGCGCCTACATGGGCGCCGCCATGTTCAAGGCCATCAACGACGGTGGCGGTTTCCTCGGCAGCACCTTCAACGTGCTGGGCGAAGCCACCCGCTACTGCGTGCTCATGATCCTCATGGCCATCCTCTGCTTCCAGGCGCCCAGCCTTGCCTCGGCTCTGACCGGTGGTGCGGCCATTCAGCAAGGCGTGCAGATGATCCAGAACGCCATGATGGTTTCGGGCCTGCGCTCAGCCTCCTCAGCCCGATCAGCCGCCGCCGGTACAGGCGCTGGGGGCGTGATCCGTTCAGGCGCTGGCGCGGTTGCCACGGCTGGTGACGCCGCATCGGCCACGGGTCGATACGCCGGAAACATGGCCCGCAGGGGCTACGGAGCCGCACGGTCTGCGGCATACCGACTCGCCGCCTTGCGCGGCCGGTCTTGATCTCCCACTTGCCAAGGAGCACACCATGAAGTACCGCCTCAAGGTCGCCGCTGCCGTGTTGATTTCGCTGGGCGCCAGCCACGCGCGCGCCACCGGCATCCCCGTGATCGATGTCGCCAACCTGTTCCAGGCGGTGCAGCAGGTGATCAACGACATCACCCAGATCAACAACCAGATCCAGCAGATCAGACAGTTGCAGACCCAGATCGAGAGCATCAATGGCATGCGCAACCTGGGCGACGTGTTCAACAACCCGCTGCTCAAGAACTACATCCCGGCCGAGGCCTACACCTACCTCAACGCCATCAACACCTCGGGTTACAGCGGCCTCAACGCCACGGCCAAGGTACTGCGCGATGTCGGGATGCTCTACAACTGCATGGACCGCTCGGGCGACGCGCGCACCGAGTGCCAGGCCACCCTGGCGCAGCCGTACCAGCAAAAGGGGCTGCTGCAGGACGCCATGAAGTCGGCGGCCCAGCGGCTGGAGCAGATCCAGTCGCTGATGACCCAGATCAACGCCACTACCGACCAGAAGTCGGTGCAGGAGATTCAGGCCCGCATTGGCGCCGAGAACGCCCTGCTGGCGCACGAGTCCTCGCAAATCCAGATGCTGCAGAGCATGGCCGACAGCGAAGAGCGCATCGCCCGGTCCCGTGAGCGCGAACGCCAGTACCAGATGCTGGGCCGGACCGGCAAGGTGTCCGACTTCCTTCCGTAACCACCACCCCACCGGAGTCCCCCATGAGTGCCATCCTGATGTCAGGTGAGGCCGCCGCATGGCCGAAACAGCCCAAAACATCCCCTCCTGCGCCTGAAGCACCGTCGCTGCAGGCCAACCGGGACTGGGAAATCGACCGCGCCCTGATGCTGGAACGCTCCGAACGCCGGGCCTGGGCCGCCGCCGCAGCAGGTCTGGCGATTGGCCTGATCGGCATCGCCGCCGTCTTCGTGCAGGGACCGCTGCGCCAGGTGGTGGAGATCCCCATCGTGGTGGACCGGGTCACAGGCGAAACAACCATTCAGCAGCGCCTGAGCGAAGAAACCATTCCCGCCATGGAGGCACTGGACAAACACAACCTGGCCACCTTCGTGCGTTCCCGCGAAGCCTACAGCTGGATGTTCCTTCAGCGGGACTTTGACCAGGTGGCCCGCATGGCGGTGCCCGCCGTTTTCTCCGAATACAACCGGCAGTTCGAAGGCGACGGAGCATTGCAGAAG
Source organism: Hydrogenophaga sp. (assembly GCF_018780075.1). GTDB lineage: Bacteria > Pseudomonadota > Gammaproteobacteria > Burkholderiales > Burkholderiaceae_C > Hydrogenophaga. Next base: position 21,944 of record NZ_JADMKB010000116.1, on the reverse strand, counting down.
AAGGTCGGCTCCACCGAAGAGTGGCGCATCAACATCGTCGGCGTCCGGCTGCGCGCATCGGGCCGCAGCGGCAACCAGAGCGACGCCACAGTCACCTACGACAAAGTTGTTCGCATGACCGACCGCAACCTGCCGGATGTGACCACACGGCACGTGGCCAGCGTGGTCTACCAGTACCAGCCCAAGGTGCTGGCCAAAGAGTCGGACCGGCTGGAGAACCCTTTCGGCTTCGTGGTCACGGCCTACCGATCCGACCCCGAGATCAACACCCCGACCACGGGAGCGAAGCCATGAACCGCCCTGCACTCATCCTGGCGCTGCTGTCGTTGGCCTTGGCCCACCAGCCCGCCTCAGCGACTCAGCCCATAGGCAAGACCGATCCGCGCTTGCGTGAGGTGGTCTACGACGCCACTGCGGTGGTCACCGTCCCGGTCAAGCGCGGCATGGTGACGCTGGTGGAGTTCGACAAGGGGGAGGTCATCACTGAGGTGGCGGTCGGCCAGGGCGGTGATTGCAGCAAACCCGATGGCGCTTGGTGCGTGGCCGCCCAACCGGGCGGGCACCACCTCTACGTCAAGGCCAAGAGCGCCGCCGACGCGCCCAACAACCTGGCGGTCATCACCGACCGACGCTCACACATGCTGCGCTTTGTGGTCCTTTCGGACCATGACCGCCAGACGCCGGTCTATCGCCTGGCCATCCGGTCCCCCAAACCCGCAGCAGCCCCGCCCAGTCTGGCGGAGAGGGAACTCGCCGCGTTGGCGAGCCTGCCACCGATTCCACCCCCACCGACAGCCCTGCAGATCGTGGCGGAGCGCCTGGCGGCCAAACCCACCGTGCTCAACACCCAATACGCACTAGCCGAAGGCGCCGGCTCTGCGGACATCGTCCCCACGCTGGTCTACGACGACGGCCGCTTCACCTACCTGAAGTTCCCGGGCAACCGCGAGGTACCCGCGGTCTTCCACATGCTGGGCGACGGCAGCGAAACCTTGGTCAACGCCCGCATGGAGGACGACGCCCTGGTGGTGGACCGCGTCAGCCGCCGCCTGATGCTGCGTGCGGGATCGGCCGTGGTGGGCATCTGGAACGAAGCCTTCGATCTGGAGGGATCGGCAGCCAAGGGCGCCACCACGGTTCCGGGTGTACAGCGGGTTCTGAAGTCCGATTCCTCTGTATCGCCCTCAAGCACGGGAGCACAGCCATGACCGAGCAAGTCCATAGTTCGTCGGTACCGAACGACGAGTCATCGCCGCAGGACTGCGGAAACACCATCAGTCCCTTGCCGGGCGAAGCGGGCATTCCCAACGTGGCCCGGCGGCAGCCTCTCAACCTGTCCTGGAAGAACATCTCGGTCATCGGCCTGGTGGTCATCATGGTCGCAGGCATGAGCGGCCTGTACCTGTACCGCTACATCGACCACAACAGGGATGCAGACAAGGACAAGTCTTTGCTGAGGGATCGCCCCTCGGCAGCGGGCGCTGGCACCAGGCAGCTGGATATGACCCAGCCCGCTACACCTCGTGTGCCTGCATTGATTCCCACGCCCGCAGAAGCGGCTGACCCCATTGGGCTGCGGAACACTGGCACTGCCACACCGGCCGGACCCAATGCCCTCTCACCGGACGACGCTCCAGTGCTGGTGGTGTCGTCCCGCCCGGGCGACATCACTGGCGCCAGCGGCGACACAACGCAGTCGTCCAACGATCCGGCGGCGTCCACCTCCAAGCAACTGCAGGACTACCAGCGACGGCTGCAAGGGCTTCTGGACAACCTGACCCAGGGCAATGCCCTGCCGGCTGGGCTGGGTGGTTCTGCCACCGAGTCAACGCCGTCGCCTGACATCGTGTCGAGTCTTCGCTCCGCAGCGGCTGGCTTGTTCGGCGGCGAGCTACAGGGCTCTGCCACACCCCGGGTGAAAGCCACCACGCTGGGCGACCGCAGCCTCACCCTGCCCAAGGGCACAGCCTTCACTTGTGCACTCAAAACCCGAGTCATCAGCGCCACCTCGGGCCTGGTCGGCTGCCAAGTGCAGCGCGACGTGTACAGCGACAACGGCCGGGTGCTGCTGGTCGAGCGCGGATCACACCTGGATGGCGAATACCGCATCGCGTCGGTACGGCCCGGCACAGTTCGCATTCCAGTTTTGTGGACGCGAATCCGCACACCGCACGGCGTCACAGTGGACATCGAGTCGCCCGGCACCGGGCAGCTGGGCGAGTCGGGCATTGATGGCCACGTGGACAACCGGTGGGGCGACCGCATCGGTGCTGCCATGCTGCTGTCGTTAATCGACGACTCGGTCAAGCTGGTCATCCAGAACCAGATGCAGGACCGGGATGCAGACACCATCGTTCTGCCATCCACTACCGAAAACACCAGCAAACTGGCCGAAAAGGTGCTGGACAGCACCATCAACATCCCGCCGTTGATCTACCAGAACCAGGGTGGCATCGTCGGCATCTACGTGGCCCGCGACGTGGACTTCTCATCGGTCTACGCACTGCAGCCGGTCGAGCGATGAACGCCCTGCCCTTCACCGACGACGCCCAGCCGGACGGCTGGTGTGGCGATGCCACCTCGGTGGTCGAGTTCCTGCGCCCGCTGCGCGAACAGCTGGATGCTCCGGGGGTACTGGAAGTCTGCGTGAACCGCCCTGGCGAGCTGCAGGTGGAGACCGTGCAAGGCTGGCAGCAGGTAGACGCACCCAACATGACACAAGAACGCTGCCTCTCGCTGGCCACGGCCGTGGCCACCTACTGCGACCAGCAGATCAACCAGGAACGGCCCCTGCTGTCGGCCACGCTGCCCAGCGGCGAGCGCATCCAGTTCGTCATTCCGCCTGCCGTGACGCGCGGCACCGTGTCCATCACGGTGCGCAAACCATCGGAACTGATCAAACGCTTGGACGATTTTGAAAGCGACGGCCTGTTCAACCGAATCGATGAGCGCGCTGAAATGGGCGCCGATGACGACGGCCTTCAACTCTTTGAAAAGCAGCTGCTTGCGTTGAAAGCGGCCGGTCGCTATGCAGAGTTTCTGCGGCTCGCGGTGCAGAAGCACCAGACCATCGTGGTCAGCGGGAAGACCGGATCGGGCAAGACCACTTTCATGAAAGGTCTGGTGGAGGAGGTGCCACAACACGAGCGCCTGATCACCATCCAGGACACGGCCGAACTCACCCTGCCCAACCACCCGAACGTGGTGCACCTGTACTACAGCAAAGACGCACAGGGCATGGCGCGCGTGACGGCCAAGTCCCTGCTGGAAGCCTGCCTGCGCATGAAGCCCGACCGCATCTTCCTGGCCGAACTGCGCGGCGAAGAGTGTTTCTCCTTCATCCGCCTGGCCGCCTCCGGTCACCCTGGCAGCATCACCAGCGTACACGCCGGCAGCTGCGCCCTGGCGCTGGAGCAGATGTCACTCATGATCCGCGAGAGCAGCGCCGGGGGCGGCCTGCGTCTGGACGAGATCAATGGACTCCTGGGCATCGTGATCGACGTCATCGTGCAGTTCAACCGAGACGAACGGGGCCGCTACATCTCCGAGATTGCCTACGAACCGCGCCGCAAACGTTTCGCCACTGACGACAACCACTCTGGCAGCGCACCCGATGCGCAAGCCAGTCTGTTTGAAGGGGCGCCGACATGAGCGCGTTCTTGGCCCTGCCCATGGCGTCCTGGCCGACTGCGCGGAAGCTTTCGGCCAGCGTGTTCATGCTCGTCGGGATCGCTACGCTTGTGGGCGCTGCGTTGTACCTGTCGGCCGTGCTGTTCCTGGTTTTCAGCAAGGCAAACCCCAGGCTTGCGGGCTGGAACAGCATCCTTGACTACTGGCAGCTCTATGCTGATGTGCCAGTGCTTCGGCGGCGGCTGGTCACGGCCATCGGCATGGCGGGTTTTGCCACGCTGATCGTTTTGCCGAGCGCCCTGTACGCCGCCAGCCGCCCGCGCCGAGCCTTGCATGGCGATGCCCGCTTCGCTTCGTCGGCCGAGGTCAAGCGCGCTGGCCTGTTGCTCACCGACCAGCAGACCAACACCCCCAGCATCCTGATAGGCCGCTTCCGTGGCCAGTTCCTGGCCTTGCCCGGGCAACTCTCCGTCATGCTGTCTGCCCCCACCCGCAGCGGCAAGGGTGTCGGTGTGGTGGTGCCCAACCTGCTGAACTGGCCGGACTCGGTGGTTGTGCTCGACATCAAGGGCGAAAACCATGCCATCACGGCGGGCTACCGCGCCGCCCATGGCCAGGCTGTCTTCGCCTTCTCCCCTTTCGACGAAGAAGCCCGCAGCCACCGCTGGAACCCACTCACTGCGGTCCGCACCAGCACCTTACACCGCGTGGGTGACCTGTTGGGCATCGGCCAGGTCTTCTACCCCAACGACGGCAGCGGCACCTCGTCCGAGGCATTCTTCAACGACCAGGCCCGCAACCTCTTCCTAGGTCTGGGCTTGCTGCTGCTGGAAACATCCGACCTGCCCCGCACCGTTGGCGAAATGCTGCGCCAGTCTTCCGGACAAGGGCGGTCACTGAAAGAACACCTCAGCGGTTTGATCGAGCAACGTAAGGAAGCCGGAAAACCGTTCTCTGATGAATGCCTGGATGCGTTGCAGCGCCTGCTGTGCAACTCAGAGAACACGCTGTCCAGCGTGGTGGCCACCTTCCACGCGCCAATGACGATCTTTGCGGATGCGGTGGTCGATGCCGCCACCAGCGCCGACGACTTCGACCTGAGCCAGTTGCGCCGCCAGCGCATGTCGGTCTATGTGCGCATTCCACCGCACCGCTTGGCCAACGCCCGGCCGCTGCTCACCCTGTTCTTCTCCCAGCTCGTCAGCCTCAACACGCAGCACCTGCCGGAGCACGACAAGTCACTCAAGTACCAGTGCCTGATGGTCAATGACGAGTTCACCGCCATGGGCCGTGTGGGGATCATCACCCACTCCGCCGCCTTCCTGGCCGGCTACAACCTGCGCCTGCTCACCGTGGTGCAGGCGATGTCTCAGCTGGATGCCGTCTATGGCGACAAGGAGGCCCGCACCTTCGCCACCAATCATGGCCTGCAGATCCTCTTCGCCCCGCGCGAACAGCGCGACGCTGACGAATACAGCGCCATGCTGGGGCATTTCACCGAACGCGTCACCTCTCGGGGTCGCAGCCGCTCCTTCAGCGGTCACGGTCACAGCTCGGTCAGCCGCAACGAGAGCGAACAGCGCCGCTCCCTGCTGTTGCCACAGGAGTTCAAGGAACTGGGCTCCGAACGGCTGGTGGTGATCTGCGAGAACAGCAAACCGATCCTGGGCGAAAAAATTCGCTACCACCGGGACGAGGTATTTACGGCTCGGCTCCGTCCTGCCCCGGAGGTACCCCGGATGAACACGGACCTTCACCTGGCCAAAGTGCAGCAGCGCTGGCACTACGCCGACGACGAGCTTGCCGCAGGTGAAGGTCTGGACATGGAACAACTGGCGTACGACATAGACCAACTGCCCGCTCTGCATGACGGGCAAGCCGAAGAGGTTGCCGAGTCCGTGCTGGACTTCATCGTGGGTCCCAAGCCTGGCGACAGCGCGGCCGGCGGCGCAATCGAACCCCTACCTGACGACGACGGGGTGCTGATCACCAAGCCCAACGGGATCGAACGCGCCGACATCACCTGACACCTGGAGCACCACCATGCGAGCCTCAATCGCCTTCACTGCACCATTGATTGTTCTGCTCACCGCCTGCAGCTCGCCTCCCAAGCCACCCACCGTGGACGAATCACAGAAGCGACCGGTCAACTCGCAAATGGCCATCGAGCTGCAAGTCTGCAAGAACGAGCTGCAGAACACCCGCATCCTGGCCACCGAATCCAGCCGCCTGGCCAAAACCACGGCTGCCACCCTGGCCCACATGGCCGCGCGGCAGCAACTGATGGCATCGATTCAGGAGAAGTCGGTGGCCAACAGCGTGCGCATCGTCCATTTCGGGTTCAACAGCACCCGGGTGTCGATTCCCTCGGACGAAGCAACGGCTTTGGTGGAAGAAACCAAAGCCGCCCCGCTCGTAGTCCTCAGGGGCCGAACAGACGGCTCCAGCGACTCATCTGCCGAGAGCCGGATCGCTCAAGCCCGAGCCAACGCGGTCCGCGACTACCTGGTCGCGTCCGGAGTGGAACCCTCCCGGATTCGCACCACCCACCAGCCCAGTGGCGACCACTTGGCCGACAACCGCAGCGCGCAAGGCAGAAACCTCAACCGCCGCGTCGAGATCGAGGTCTACCGGGTTCTCCCGCTGTCCCCCCAGTTGTCTGTGTCCCCGCAGCCCTGACCCTGCCCTGTGCCGCCACCGATGAAGGAGAAACCCCATGGACGAAAAATCTGTATCAGCCCAACGCATTGGTCGATCCGCATCGGATGCCTCGTCGCCCGTGGGCGGCACGGTGGAACCTGCAGATCGAGCACAGGTCGCCATCCGAACCTTCCAGACGCCTGAACCGGAGCCAAGCGAACGATTCGAACTGCGCGACCCTTTTGCCGACCTCACCTACCGCAGCGACCGATACCAGGACATGGTGGCCAAAGCCGACCAACTGGGCGCCAACCGCTTTGTTGTCCTCGACGCAAGGGGACAGAAGTCGTTCGTACACAAGATCGATGGTCAGTGGCAACACGAAGAAACACGCAACCCGCAACCAGACCCCACCCACCAAAAAACCGACTTGAACGTCATCCCGCTTCCCGCCAAAAACAAAGGCGTCAAACCACAAGACCACTCAGCGCTTCAGGCAACCGCCCGCATGGACGCCCAGGCCGAGCGCGAAGCCCTCGTTGCCCGGCTGGAGGCGTCGCTGAATGATCGCTACCTCATCAAGCGCGCGCCGGTCACCGTGGGTGACGTCAGCATCGGCCTCACGGAATACCGGTTCCGCGGTGACGCTTCGCGCGTGGCCTTCACCGAGTCCACCTTCCGGCTGGCGACCGACACCAACAGCCCCTCGGTCGCCCGCTCCATGGTCGATGTGGCCGAAGCCCGGAACTGGCATTCACTGAGGATTTCAGGCAGCGAAGACTTCAAACGTCTGGTCTGGCTGGAGGCCGCAGCGCGCGGCGTGAAGACGCTCGGCTACGAACCCAACCAGGCCGATCTGGAACGCCTCAAGGTGGAGCGCGAGGCGCGCCAGATCAACCGTATTGAACCAACGCGTGACACCAGCTCCACCCAAGGTGCAGCCACCGCAGACAAAGCCACTGGCCGTGGCAGTGGCGGGCGAAAAACCGTGCTCGCTGCGATCGAAGCCATCCTCGTGGCCAATCGCGTGCCTGAGAAACGGCGCGAAGCCATCATGGTGGCGGCAGCAGAAAAGCTGGCCGAGCGCATCCGAAACGGCCAGGCACCCAAGGTCAAGGTCTACGACAAGGCGGCGCCATCGCAGCGAACCGTCGCAGTGCCAACGCCCGAAAGGCAACGCTCGCGCGACCGGGCCATGCCTGCGCCCGCCCGTTGAGGCCACAACAGTGGAAGTGTCGGCCTATGGCGTTTCAGCGACTGGCACGGTCTACGAGATCGGGGGCCAGCGCTTCGAGGTCGCGACCAGCGGGTTTGCACAGGCCATCGCCAATGCCCACGCCGCCCGCCAGCGGCCGCGCTGCCAGTGCACCCCAGAAGGCGTCGAGATGTACGTGGCGCGGCTGGCGGGGCCGCACGGGGGTTACATCGTCAAACGCATGCCGGACACCGGCTGTCGCCATGCCTGCGACTGTGCGTCCTACGAGCCACCGGCTGATCTCTCAGGCCTGGGCCAGGTGCTGGGCACTGCAATCAACGAAGACCCCGCCACCGGTCAGACCAGCTTGCGGCTGGGATTTTCTTTAACCAAGTTACCCGGTCGCTCACAGATGCCAACGGCAGGCGGCGAAAGTGAAAGCGTCGCCACCGACGGTACCAAGCTCTCCCTCCGCGGCCTGCTCCACTACCTGTGGGACGAGGCAGAACTGACGAAGTGGCATCCCGGGTTTGCGGGCAAGCGAACCTGGGGCACGGTGCGCAGGCAACTGCTGTCGGCGTCTGAGGACAAGTTCGCGCGCGGCGACTCGCTGCGCTCGCGCCTGTACATCCCCGAAACGTTCTTTGTTGACCAGCGCGACGAGCTCAATATCAGGCGATCAGCACAATGGTTGCAAGCCCTCTCAGCTCCCGGCAAGCCGCAGTGCCTGATGCTGCTAATAGGCGAAGTCAAGGCAATCGTGCCTGCACGCTATGGCTTCAAGATCGTGGTGAAACATGTTCCCGACCAGGCTTTCGCACTCGATCACCAGCTCTACCGCCGGCTTGGCAGGCGCTTCGAGACGGAGCTGGCGCTCTGGGGTGCCTCCGACCACATACACATGGTGATCATTGCCACGTTCGGCGTCGCAGAGACGGGCGTCCCCGTTATCTCGGAACTGTCCTTGATGCCAGTCACCCAGCACTGGCTGCCTGTTGAGAACGCATTTGACGAACAGCTCTTGGACCGCCTAGTGAACCAGGGACGCACGTTCAGAAAGGGCCTTCGATACAACCTACCCGCATCGATCCCGGTAGCCAGCGCAACGCTCATCGATACAGGCGGTGAACCCTGTTCTCTCCGAATATCTCGCGAAGCAGAAGTCGACATTGAAGAGCGGATGCAGACGGAGACCCACCAACACTCCCACCAGCCGCAGAGCTGGGTCTGGCACCTGGATGATGGGGCAATGCCCCCATTGCCGAAGAAGCGTTTACTCACCGAAACCGCCGACCTTCGCCCGTAGGCTCCAAGCGTAGAATGCACAGAATTCTGTCATCTACCCGCAAGGAACCGGTCATGGGTTTTTCTGCCAGCGACGTGGTGCCCTTCACACAGGCACGCTCCAACCTCTCTGAACTGGCCGACCAGGCCAAGGCCGGTGCAGAGAAGATCATCACCAAGAATGGCGAGAGCTATGTTGCGCTGATCGATGCCGACAGGCTTGACTACTACCACCGGCTGGAGCGCGAGCGTATCCACCTGCTGTTGATCGACGACGCAAAGCGCGGCCTGGCCGATATCGCAGCCGGCCGCACCTTTGAGGCAGACACCGCCCTCGCCCAGATGCAGCAGCGGCGCAAGACTACCGCCAAGCCAAGTGGCTTGGCAAACGCTGGCAAGCTCCCGACCAAGAAACGTGGCTGATCAGCTGTACCGGGTCGAGCTGACCGCCAGCTTCCTGGAGCGCCTGGACGCCATTGAAGCGTTCCTGGTCGAAGCGGATGCTGGCTTTGCGTTCGATGACCTGTTGGCCGAGATTCGCGCCACAGTCATCCCGAACCTGCGGCGCTTCCCGCGCATTGGCCGACGCTATCTGGCCAACCCGCCACAGTCGGCTGAGGCGCTGGCGCAGCTGGCTGCGCTGCCAACAGGCGCCCCGGATGCCCTGCGCGAATACCTGCACGGCGACTACCTGATGCTGTATTCGGTGGTGGATGCATCTTTGCAGACCGATGCCACGGTGTACCTGCTGTCCATTCGGCATCACCGCCAGCTTTCCTTTGACTTCGCTCGGCTTTGGCCCGGAACAGGATCATGAACCTCGTCAAGTCCAAACAACGTGTAGCCGATCATGGTGAGGTTTTCACCCCCCCATGGATGGTTGAAGCCATGCTTGATCTCGTGAAGGACGAAACCGAGCGCATCGACGCGCGGTTTCTAGAGCCTGCCTGCGGCAGTGGCAACTTCATCGACCGCATATTGCAGCGCAAGCTGGCGGCTGTGGAGCTGAAATATGGCCGCTCAACGTTCGAGCGCCAGTACCACGCCCTGTTGGGCCTGATGTGCATTTACGGCATCGAACTGCTGGCCGACAACGTGGCAGAGTGCCGGGCCAATGCGCTGGCGATTTTTGCCGAGTACACCAACGTGGGCGAAGTTGACGACCTGTACCGAGCAGCGTCCCATGTACTGAGAACCAACATCCTGCACGGTGACGCGCTGACCATGCGTTCGCGCAGCGGCGACCCCATCGTCTTTGCCGAATGGGCTGCCTTGAGCAAGGGCAAGTACCAGCGGCGCGACTTTCGTCTGGACGTTCTCATCGGGTCATCCAACTTCAGCGCCGAAGGTTCGCTGTTTGGCAAACACGACATCTTCACACCCATCAAGACCTACCCGCCCATGACCGTACGCGATCTCGCGGCAGCCGGCGAAGGCGAGAAAACAACGGAGGCCGTTTGAACAACCCAGCCAACGAGCAAGTCTGTTTCACGCTGCGTGGGCGAAATCCCGATGTTCTTACCTGCATCGCGAACTTGTCGAACGATGAGGTGTTCACCCCACCGGAATTGGCCAACCGCATGCTCGACATGCTGGCTCAAGCTTGGGCGGCAGACCATGGCGGAGCCAACCTGTGGGCCGACCCCTCCGTCCGTTTTCTCGACCCGTTCACCAAGTCGGGCGTGTTTCTGCGCGAGATCACCAACCGGTTGGTCAAAGGGCTGGCCGAACAGATGCCAGACCTGCAAGTGCGCGTAAATCACATCCTGATGCGCCAGATCTTCGGTATCGGCATCACTCGCCTGACCAGCCTGCTGGCGCGGCGCAGCCTGTATTGCTCCAAAAAGGCCAACGGGCCGCACGCCGTGGCCAAGGGCTTCACCACCGAGGCGGGCAATATCTGGTTTGATCGGACGGAACACACCTGGGCGAGGGGCAAGTGCACTTTTTGCGGCGCCAGCCAGGAAACATTGGATCGGGGTGAGGGCATGGAAACCCATGCCTACGCCTTCATCCACACCCATGACATCAAGACTCGCATTGCCGAGTTGTTTGGAGACGATATGCAATTCGACGTGATCATCGGCAATCCTCCCTACCAACTTGGAGATGGAGGCGGTGGCGGTGGCGCTTCAGCCACACCAATTTACAACCTATTCGTGGAGGCTGCTATTCAATTGGAGCCACGATACATTTCCATGATCACGCCGTCACGGTGGTTTTCCGGTGGAAAGGGACTAGATGAATTCAGAGATCGAATGCTTCAAGATCAGAGATTCGTAAAACTTGTGGATTTTCCGCAGTTATATGATGTTTTTCCCGGAGTCAAAATTCGAGGCGGAGTTTCTTATTGGCTTTGGGGTAGAGATCATCAAGGCGCCTGCGAGGTGACAACAATGATTTCCAACGAAATAATTGGGAACCCAGTTCACAGAAGACTTGATGCGTACGATGTCTTTGTTCGCCGCAATGAGGCTGTTTGCATTTTAGATAAGGTCTCTCAATACAGGCTGAACGGCCGCCCCGAAGCCAGCCTTGGCGATCAGGTTTCTGCCAGGAAACCGTTTGGGCTAACAAATCAACGCGGAAAGTCTAACCCCAAGGGAATCAATGACCCGATTCTTCTGTTTGGCAATCAGTGCCAATCTTACATTGATAGATCATTGGTGACTAGCAATGGAGAATGGATAGACAGATGGAAGATTCTTCTTGTAAAGGCACACGGAACCAGTGGTCGAGATGATTTTAGTATTCTGGGTGAGCCTGTCGTTGCTGGCCCAGGTACGGCATGCACAGAGACATATTTAGTCATCGGGCTTTGCGGCTCCGAATCTGAAGCAAAAAACTTTGCATCTTACATGCGAACTAGATTTGTTAGGTTTCTAGTCTCCCTCCGAAAAATTACTCAAAACATTACGCGTAGTTCGTACAAATTCGTCCCTGCGCTACCAATGGACCGGGTTTGGACCGATGCTGATTTGTATCAAAGATACGGAATAACCTCCGTCGAGATTGCATTCATCGAATCACTTATTGCTGATCGCCCAAGCGAAGACGCGGGAGAAGTTGACGAGATGGACGATGAATAAGCCGCCGATCGAGGAAGTCCTCGCCCCCAAACCCGCCGCCCGCCCGCGCATCTACGCTTACACCATTGAGGACGCGGGCCACCAAGGCCTGCACAAAGTGGGCCAGACCACGCGCGACGTGGCCTTGCGCGTGGCCGAACAGTTGAAGACGGCGGCCATCAAGAATTACCGCATCGTGCTGGACGAGCCAGCAGAGCGCGACGATGGCTCGGTCTTCACCGACCACGACGTACGCGCTGCGCTGGCGAAGCGGGGCCTGGACAACCCGGAACTGGAATGGGTGCGCTGCACGGTGGACGACGTGAAAACCGTGCTCGCGGAATTGCGCACGGGTCAACGCTTCAGCGGCACCCACCACGAGACCTTTGGCATGCGCGCCGAGCAGACCGAAGCGGTGAGCAAGACGCTGAGCTACTACCGCTCCATCTGGGCGGAGGATGCCAATGCGGCTCCGCGTTTCCTCTGGAATGCCAAGATGCGTTTTGGCAAGACCTTCACCAGCTACCAATTGGCCAAGCAATTGGGTGCCAAGCGCGTGCTGGTGTTGACCTTCAAGCCAGCGGTGGAAGATGCCTGGCAGACCGATCTGGAAAGTCATGTGGACTTTGATGGTTGGCAGTACCTCTCGCGCAACTCGGGCAGCGACCCGACACAGATCGACAGGCACAAGCCGGTTGTCTATTTCGGCTCGTTTCAGGACTTGCTTGGGCGCGATACCACGGGCAACATCAAGCCACGCAATGAATGGCTGCACGCCGTGAACTGGGACCTGGTGGTGTTCGACGAATACCACTTTGGCGCCTGGCGCGACACCGCCAAAGAACTGTTCGAGGGTGAAGACGATGCGGAGGCCAAGAAGGAGAGCAAACTCGAATACGGTGGCGATCTCGATGGTGTCAACGAAGACTTGACGGTGTTGGCTGACCAGGAGGCTGAGTTCCTGCCCATCACCACCCGGGCTTACCTGTACCTGTCGGGCACACCTTTCAAGGCCCTGGCCACGGGCGAGTTCATCGAAGAGCAGATTTTCAACTGGACCTACACCGACGAGCAGCGGGCCAAGGCAGCTTATGCCGCCGAGCACCCAGGCCTGCGCAACCCCTATGGCGCTTTGCCGCAGATGCGGCTGCTGACCTACCAGATGCCCGATGAACTGCTGGCCGTGGCCAGTGGTGGCGAGTTCGACGAGTTCGACCTCAACGCATTTTTTGAGGCCACAGGCGCGGGGTCCAGCGCCGAGTTCAAGCACAAAGGCGATGTGCAGAAGTGGCTGGACATCATCCGCGGCGGACACACGGCGCACGCAGCCGAATTGCTGAAGGTGGGCACCCGACCGCCATTCCCCTATTCGGATGTGCGCTTGCTGCCCTACCTGCAGCATTCGTTCTGGTTCATGCCCAGCGTAGCGTCATGCCATGCCATGGCGAATTTGCTGGCCGAGAAACACAACACGTTCTGGCACGCGTACCAAGTGGTGGTTGCAGCCGGCACTTCGGCGGGCATTGGGCTGGAGGCTTTGCCACCGGTTCGGCGCGCCATCAGCAGCGGCTTCGACAGCCAGACCATCACTTTGTCGTGCGGCAAGCTCACCACGGGCGTCACGGTGGCGCAGTGGTCGTCCATTTTGATGCTGCGTAATCTCAAGTCGCCAGAGACCTACTTTCAGGCTGCGTTTCGCGTGCAGTCGCCGTGGTCCATCAAGAACCCGAACGGCGACAACCCCAACGAGGAAGAAATCCTAAAGCCGGTGTGCTTTGTGTTTGACTTCGCACCTACGCGTGCGCTGCGACAGTTGTGCGAATACGGCATAGGGCTTTCGCCCAACGAATCGAACCCCGAAAACGCCGTGAAAGACCTTGTGGCCTTCCTGCCCGTATTGGCCTACGACGGCGCCAACATGACGCAGATCGATGCGGGCAGCATCTTGGACATTGCGATGGCTGGCACATCGGCCACGCTGCTGGCACGCAAGTGGGAAAGCGCACTGCTGGTCAACGTGGATAACGGCACCCTGCGCCGCATCCTGGACAGCCCTGAGGCGATGGCCGCGGTTGCGCGTATTGAAGGCTGGCGCACGCTCGGCGACAACGTTATCGAGACAATCATCAACAAGAGCGAGAAGGTCAAGGACCTCAAAAAGAAGGCCAAGGAAAAGGATCTCACAGAGCGCGAGAAGCAGCAGCTATCGGAAGCAGAGAGGGAGTACAAATCGAAACGCAAGCTGATTCAGGAGAAGCTGATCAAGTTCGCAACTCGCATTCCCGCATTCATGTACCTGACCGACTTCCGAGAGAACACGCTGCAGGACGTCATCACCAAGCTGGAGCCCGACCTGTTCTTGACGGTGACAGGTCTGACTGTTCAGGACTTTCACCTGTTGGTGCGGCTCAAGGTGTTCAACACTGAGCATATGAACCAAGCGGTTTTCGCGTTTCGTCGGTATGAAGACGCGTCTCTGCGCTACACAGGAATTGAATCGCACTCAGGCCTCACCCACTACGGTTTGTATGACACCGTGATAGCAAAGGAACTTGAGTCCTAGCCCCGAGACGACCCGCTGGTCTACAAATCAGTCATCCAAATGAGCCGATTCAATCCGCACTTCCCCAATGCAGCCAAGGTCTTTGACGCTGCCGACAAGTTCAAGCAGCGCTGTCTGCTGAATCAGGAGTCCTTGTTTCTGGACGGCCAGACCTTGTGGACGCCTGAGCACTTCAAGTCGCTGATTGAGAACTATGTGGACCGCCCGGACACTGGCGACCGCGGTTTTTATGAGAAGTTGGCTGACCAGCTGGCAACCTGTGAACCCCTGGACGTGGCCTTGATGGCAGAGGTGTTCTGGATCGTGCAGCTTGGCCCGACCAACCTTCGAGCACCGACGAAGGTCAAGACGGTGGAGCGCATCTGGAACATGAAGCCGGCGGCTCCCTTTCCAACATCGTCGCCCTTCCTGCAGAGCCCTGTTTTGTCCGGCCTTGGCAGCGCCGGCCCCGGCTACAACAACTATCTGCCGATGGAGATCATCTTTGCCGTGGAAGCGTTCGCTGCGTTCGTGGCAAAGCCACTTACTGAGCGCGAAGCGCTGTTGAATGACGCGCAAGGGTTCGCTAAATGGCTGGAGAGCATTCCCAGCGGCAAGGGGCGACAGCTATACCACACGCTGTGCCACGTCCTGTTCCCCGACTCGTTTGAACGGATCTTCAGCCAGGGCAACAAATTCCAGGTGGCGCGTGCACACAAGATCTGGACACCAGCCCTGGGCGAGAGCCGCCCTGCCATGGATGCGGCGTTGCTGGAACTGCGCAAACGGCTTGAACTGCAGCATCCTGGCGCCGTGGACTACTACGAACTCCCTGTGGGTACGCTCGTCAAGGAGGAAGCGACTCATCCAGCCAAGGGTTCTGACGGCACTTCCGGCAAAGACGACGCGGCCAAGGGCACTGCGGCACTGTCCGCATATGAGCCCGACCCTGAATACGACGTTGAAGTCGCAACCAACGCCAAGCCTACGCTTCGCCTGGCCGACAACCTGATCCTCTTCGGACCTCCGGGAACCGGCAAGACTTATGAGATGCAGGAGCGCATGAAGGCGGCGTACGACAAGGGGGAAGACTTTGCCTTCGTGGCCTTCCACCCCAGCTATGCCTACGAGGACTTCATTGGCGGGCTGCGCCCAGTCGCCGCCCAAGACGGAGCAGGCGTAACCGTGGTGTTCCAGAAAGGCCCGTTTCTGACCCTGTGCGAAAAGGCCCATGCCAACTCGACCCAGCAGTTCACGCTGTTCATCGACGAGATCAACCGCGCGAATGTGGCCAAGGTTTTTGGTGAGCTGATCACGCTGATCGAACCCAGCAAGCGCGTGATTGCTGGAAGCAAGTTAAAGGACGAAGGCGCCTGGGTGACTTTGCCCGGTCTGCCAGAGCGCTTTGGGGTGCCTGACAACCTGAACATCGTCGCCACGATGAACACGGCTGATCGATCCATCGCGATGATGGACATCGCCCTGCGGCGGCGATTCCGCTTTCAGGAGTGCGCACCGGACCCCAAGTTGATCGTACCGGCCAAGGTGGGCGCGGTTGACTTGCCCGAGCTGCTCCAGTGCTTGAACGACCGATTGGAGTATTTGCTCGACCGCGACCACGCCATCGGTCACGCCGTGTTTATGGGCATCACATCTCTGGCCGAGCTGCAACTGGTGCTGGCACAGCGGGTGATTCCGCTGCTTCAGGAGTACTTCTTTGAAGACATGGAAAAGGTGCGTCTGGTCTTGACTGGCAACGGCAAGGACAGCGTTTTCTTCAAGTCGCGCTCGCTGTCGCCATCCGAACTTTTCCCCGGTGCAAAGCAAGCCTTGGGCACTGAAGCAAGGTTGACGTTCGCGGTGGGCGAACCCAGCAGCTGGAGCGAAGCGCACATCATGGGGCTGTACGGCGCTGCACCACCCGCTATGGCGACGCCAGCTCAGTCTGAAGAAGCAGCCAACACCCAGAACCCGGTTTGATCACATGGGCGGTCTGCGCACTGTCACCGTGCTGGAGCATGAGGTCATCCCTGTCTTCGAGGGGGGGCATGTGCCTGATGTCTCGGCAGATGTCGCCCCATGGCTGTCCGAGGCCGAAGCGCAAGCACTTCTCCGTTTGAACGATCTTCGTCGAGGCTTCTGTCAGCGACTTTCCGGCGGAATCAAGCTCGCGCAACACTGCGGAATCGTTCGGCTGCCAACCTGCGTGGTCGAAGTGCTGCCCAAAGTGGGTATGGCAGATGCGCGAACAACCGACGAACTGGAGCGCTCTCGCGGCGCCTTGCTGGCGATGCTGCACAGCGCCCGGCAAGTTGCGATCACGAAAGCTGGCACCGCACCGCAGCAGGCCGTGCGCGCGCCACTGCTGGATATCTTCATTGAGGCCTTTCTGCATTGCGCACTTGATCAAGCCCGAAAAGGCTTGATCAGCCGGTATGTGGCGCATGCAGACGACCTTCCCGTCATCAAGGGGCGCTTCCAGGCGCATGGTCATGTCCGTCGCAACCTCGCGCGGCCACACCTGCTGCATTGCGAGTACGACGAATTCACCGCTGACAACGCCTACAACCGCGCTGTACGTGCGACGCTGGACGCCTGCAGAACGTGGCTCATCAATGGCAATACACAGCGCCTGTGGTTCGAAACTCATGCCCGGTACGCCGGCATTTCATCGGTGAGGATGTTGTCGAAGGACGTTGCATCCCTTCCGCGAGACCGCACCACGCACCGCTACGACCCCCTTCTCACCTGGTGCGAGTGGATACTGGCGATGGCCAGCCCGGCGATGAGCGCAGGAGCTACGCAGGCGCCCGGGCTGCTGTTCGACATGAACAAGTTGTTCGAAGCACACGTCGCCAAGCGTGAGGAAGACGGGGCCGGGCCTGATCGAATCGTTCACAAGCAAGGACCTCCTTTGCACCTCGGAGTTCGTGGTGCAACCGATGTGTTCTTGCTGAAGCCGGATATCACGGTCTGGAAGGTTGACCAGAACGGCGCAGCTTCTGGCATTGATCGCGTGGTCGATGCGAAGTGGAAGCGCCTTAACCCGGCCGTGCCTGACTACGGCGTGGATGAAGCCGACGTGTACCAACTTCTGGCCTATGCCATGCGCTATGGGTGCTCTGCTCTTGAGCTTGTCTACCCGATGCCTGATGGCTTGGTCTCACAGCTTCCGCCCCCTGCTTTCAAAATCTCGACTGCGGGCGATGACCAGAACACAGAGATCGTGGTCACGGTCAAGCTGATCCCTCTTTGGACGAGAGATATGTCCACCCCTTCGATGCAAGACCCGCGATTGACCGAGGCCGAAACCGAATTCGCCTCCACGTGACCGCGTCTCGTTGCGTCAACGGCGTGGAACGGCATCGCGTGGAATCGGTTGTTGTGTGACGTCGGGTGCTCTCTTTGGAGAGGTCTGAACCTGGCTCGAAAACATCTCCCGGGTGAATTCGGCGATGGATCGCGCCAGTTCCCGGTCAGCCAAGTCACCTGACCTCGCCAACGCGTGGCCGACGTGGACCCATGCTTCGGCTGCCTCAGAGCGCGTGGCGCGGGCCTGCGCGCTGCTTTTGACACCCGTGCGGGTGGTGTGCAGTCTCCCTTCATGCCGCGCCTTGATGCGCCAAAGCGCATCGTGGTTGCGGTTGTGCCCCCGCGTCGCTTGCCGGGTCGCTTCAGCCTCCACGCCATGCCCGCGCAGCTTTTCGGCAAAGGTCTCGCGCCAGCGTTGCAGGTCAGCCTTGCGCGGGTTGAGGCGCTTTCCCAGCATCGACTCGGCCCGCACGCTGATGTGCACGTGCGGGTTGGCCTGGTGATCGTGCAGCACCATGACGTATTTGTGGTCCCTCAGCTCGATCTGAGCGAATTCCCGGGCTGCGCGCTGCACGGTCAGCGGGTCGGTGCCGCGTGGCATCGACAGCATGATGTTGAAAGCCTCACGGCGATGCCCGGGCTCTGCCCCGTCGGGGATCAAGGAGCCACTGAAGCGCCATTCCTCGGCCAAGTCGTACAGGACGTCCTTGCCCCGCATGATCTCGCCGCGCTGGTCTTCGATCTCCAGCCGGCCGTTCTTGCTGATGTAGCGAAAGTGGGCGGCAATGGCCCGCAAGCCGCGCCCTCCCCCCGTCACCTTCACCATGACCTGAGGCGCACGACGCACCACCGTGGCCGCGATGCGCTGGCGGATGACGGCAGCGCGTTGCCGTGCCGCGTCCCCATTCAGTCGAGGTGACAGCTTCACCTTCACCACACGGTTGCCGGGGTAGAACAGGCGATCACCCCAGGTGATCAGGATGCCGTCCAGGTTGTCTGGTATAGCCATGGCGAACTCCTCTCGCTACGTTGTGGGGAAAGTGGTTGACCCTGTGCCTCGGCTGCGCGGTTGCAGGTCGGCCAGGGCGCGGGCGGCCAGCTCCAGGTGGCGACGCACGTCGCCGGCCAGCGTGTCCAGCATTTCACGGTAGGGCCTGGCGTGCTCCACATTGGCCTGGCGTAGCAGCGCCGTGAGGCGGTAGATGTTTCGGCTCAGGGTCGCCAGTTCGGCGCTGGAAACCCTGAGCGCAGCGATGTGTTCGGCCCGGCCGCCAGCGGTTGACAGCACAGGCACGTTGGTCACCAGTCCGGCCAGGTATGAACCGCGTGACAGGCCTGCGGCTCGGGCGCCTGCAGCCAGTTGCGAAGCCTCCTGGGCCGTCATGCGGATCGACAGCTTGACGCTGGCCGTGTGTCCAGCCGGGTGGGGCATCTCCCCGATACGGGGCTCACCCTTCGTCGAAAGGCCCAGATCGCGCGCCACAGCGCTGCGCACCAGCTCCGACACGCTGACCCGTTGCGCCTGCGCACGGGCCACCAGCGCGGCCTTCAAGCCGCGCATTTCGACCGTGACGAAGTCATGGGAGGAGGTGTTCATGGACCGACGAATGGAGGGGCGCGGAGCGCTTGTGAAACTGGCGGCAGACCGCCTATCTCTGCACTCACCCATGAACCCAGTATTGGTCTGAATCGAGGCTCTGAAGCCGCTGGATTTGGGTCCGAATCCAGCAGGCAAACAAGCACCAGGCGGGTTGAAGATGAGTACGTACCGATCAGCACAGCTCAGGACGTGAGCAGACAGCACGAGCAGTGAACAGCACGCAAACAGCCACTGCAAGAACTGATCAGCAATTGACGAACTGCCGACCAACGCCTGACCTGAAACCGAACGATGAAACTGGTTCCAACCGATCCACCGGGCAGAAGCTCCCGCAAGGCCAAGCGCTTTGCGCAGGACATGCGGGAGCTGCGCGCCCAGGGCTACACCTTCGAGGCGATCCGCATAGCCTTGGCTGCGGTCGGCGTGCACGTGAGCAACGCGACCGTGCAGCGCGAAGTGGCCAGGGCCTGCAAAGCAGCTTCCGTCGCGCAGGTCTCGGGCTCCGGTGTTCGTCCACATGAACTTCCGCCCGCTCTTACCCAGCCGCAGGTGTCTGCATCCCCGCCATCAACCACCGCGCCCCAGTCACCTCAGTTCGCCTCCGTGGAAACGGACATGCGCAGCGGCAAAGAGATCGCCGAAGCGTTCGCCAGCAGCCGAATCACCAACCCCCTGGCCCGCGCCAGGCTCAACGCAAAGGACCCGTCATGAAAATCGCCGTCATCAACTTTTCGGGGAACGTGGGCAAAACCACCATCGCCAGGCATCTGCTGCTGCCGCGTATCGACGGCGCGGAGCTGTTTTCTGTGGAGAGCCTGAACGCGGCCGACGGCGAAGGCCATGCGATGCGTGGCCGGCAGTTCGGCGAGCTGCAGGAGCTCCTGCAGACCATGGACAGCGCGGTGGTGGACATCGGGGCCAGCAACGTGGAGGAATTGCTCGACCTGATGCATAAGTACCAAGGCAGTCATGAGGACTTCGATGCGTTCGTGGTTCCCACGGTGCCCACCCTGAAGCAGCAGCAGGACACCATCGCCACCCTGGTCGAGCTGGCGCGGCTGGGCGTGCCCCGTTCAAGGGTGCGGCTGGTGTTCAACATGGTCAACAGCGCCGCAGACGTCCCGGCGCACTTCGATCTGTTGCGGGCCTTCCTCAAAGCGCAGCCCATCGCCACAGAGAACGTGGCCTGCCATCTGGGCCCCAACGAGGTGTATGGCCGCATCCGGGGCAGCAATGTCGACCTCGCCACCCTGGCCCGTGACGACACCGACTACAAGGCCTTGATCATCAAGGCCAGCGACACCGCTGAAAAGCTCACACTGGCCCAGAAGCTGGCCACACGGCGGCTGGCGGTGGGGGTGTTGCCGCAGCTGGATGCCTGCTTTGCGGCGCTCGGCCTGGCCGAGAGCGCCGCCAGCAACGTGGTGCCACTGGCACGGCAGGCCCAGTGAGCGACCTGGTCACGGTCCGAGAAGAGCTGATGGCGGTGGCCATCGGCGATCTGGGCACGTTGCTGGATCGGGTCGAAAAATTTGCACCCCAACTGGATGCCAGCCGCATGGAGTTGCTGAGTGCCAGCTCCGATCTGGCGGACATGGTCGAGGCGTATGCAAAACGCATGGATGAAATCACCGAGAACGCGAAGGTTCAGACGGTGAAGCACATTGCCCGCCGCGCCGACGAAATGGCACGGGCGACTGTGGACACACAGACCCGTGCCATGGAGGAAGCGGCGCGTGTGGTGTTCCGAAATGAAATCGGCCCGGTCCTGCAGCGGGTGACGTTGCCGCTGCAGGAGTTTGCAGACCTGGCCCGCAAGGATGCACGACCCTGGGAAGGGTGGTTGCTGCACGCCGCGACAGCGGTGCTTGCTTCGGCCATCAGCTGGGCGATGGCCGCCTGGCTATGGCTTCGGTGAGAAGCCGCTGCCAGGATCGCGCGAGCCGGCGACAGCCGGCGAGCGGATTTCGGAATTGCTGGTGAACCACACCGCCCAGCGAGGGCGGTGTGACGTTGGACCCGTTCAGGCCTTGAGCTTGCGCATCTCTTCGGCCAGCACCCACAGCGCCCGGTTCAGGCTCACGCTGCGGTCGATGCTGGCCACCGGGCGGGTGTGCAGGCGCCGACCCTTGGCACCGCGCCCGGGCTGGCCACCACGCAGGGCGTTCTCCTGCACCCGCTGAAACGTGGTCCACAGGCTGTTGCCGAAGTCTTCGGGCCGGCGGGCTTCGATCAACTGTTCGGCGGTCACCGGGGCCGGAGGTTCGCCCTCCCCCCGTTCACCGTAGCGCAGCGCCAGGGCGGCGGTGGCAAAGGCCTGCTGTTCCTCCCGCTGCAGCGGCAGGGCCTTCATGCTGTCGGTGGACGCGTCCACCAGCTCGAAGTCCTCCAGCACCCGGAACGCGCCATCGATCACCTCGTCCTGGATGTTGCCTTTGTGCGGGATGCGGATGTCATTGGTGACATCGCCAACCACCAATCCGTTGCAACAGACAAAGCGGAACACGCCCGCGAGCATCTGGTAGCTGCTGGCGCCGTCGTGGCTGTTGATCAGAATGATCTCGTTGGCCTCGGGCCGGGTGTTCACTTGACCGGCATGGCGCATGCGGATCATGTGTTTGGTGAACTCGGTCTTGCCTTCGATGCGGCTCTTGCTCTGGGCCACCATGAAGG
>NZ_JADMKB010000126.1 GCF_018780075.1 Hydrogenophaga sp. | reverse complement strand
CGCGCGGCCAGCAGGATGGCCTGGCCCAGGCCGGCCTGCGAGGCGATCATCTCGCCGACCACCGAGACGATGAGCGAGACCGTCATCGACAGCCGCATGCCCGAGAGGATGTCGGGCATCGCGTTGGGCAGGCCGATCTTGGCGATGAATTGAAGGCGGTCCAGCTGCAGCGCCTGCGACACCTCGCGCAGCCGCACGTGCACCTGCGCCAGGCCGTGCAGGGTGGCCAGCAGCACCGGCCACATGGAGCCGAAGGCCACCACCGCCAGCACCATGCCGCCCGAGAGGCCGAACAGCGCGATGGCCAGCGGCATCACCGCCGAGGCCGGCAGCGGACGGATGAATTCGAGCGTGGGCGCGATCCACTCGCGCGCCGCGCGCGAGCTGCCGATCAGCGCGCCCAGCGCGATGCCCAGCGCGCTGGCGAGCACCCAGCCGAGCAGCATGCGTTGGAGCGTGGCCCAGGTGTAGGCCAGCAGGTCGCCGCCGGCCAGGCCCTGCACCAGGCTGCCCAGCGTGGCGGCCGGCGAAGGCAGGAAGGCGCGGTTGACCCAGCCGCTCTGGCTGGCCAGCCACCACAGGGCCACGAAGCCGCCGAGCACGGCGATGGAACCCGCTGCGCTGCCGAGGGCGTTGATCCCTTTGTAGGTTTGAAGGCTCATGCGGCCGTCTCCCCCATGCGGCGCGCGACCCGCTGCTGCAGCGCGAGCGCGCCGGCGTTGACGGCGTAGCCCACCACGCCGATCCAGGCCAGCCAGCCCAGCATGAGCGCCGGGTCCAGGCTCTGCTGCGCGATCATCATGGCGTAGCCCATGCCGTGCGGGTTGGCCGCGATCTCCACCGTGACGGCGACCACCAGCGCAATGGCCACGCCCAGGCGCAGCGCCACAAACAGGCGCGGCACGATGGCCGGGCCGACGATCCAGGCGAAGCGCTGCAGCGGCGAGAGCTGCAGTGCACGCGCCACCTCCAGCAAACGCGGCTCCACCTGCAACACAGCGGCCTGCGTGAGCACCAGCATGGGCCACAGGCAGGCGAAGGCCACCACGCTCACTTCCATGCGCAGGCCGAAGCCGAACACCAGCATGGCCAGCGGGATCAGCGCCACCGAGGGAATGGGCCGCGCCACCTCGACGCTCAGGTAGCCCAGGCGCGCCGCGCGGCGCGACAGCCCCAGCAGCGTGCCCAGCAGCAGCCCGCCGAGCGCGCCGATCAGCAGGCCCAGCGCAGCGCTGCCCAGCGTGAACGCGGTAGCGCTCCAGAGCGAGCCGTCGGTGGCCGCGCCCGCCAGCGCCTTGAGTGCGGCGGTGGGCGGCGCAATCGCGTCGCTGCCCTGACCGACGGTGCGCGTCCACAGCTCCAGCGCGCCGATCAGCACGGCGGGGAAGGCCCAGGATTTCAGAGAGATGTTCATCAAAGCATGCCGGCGAGAAGTGACTCAGACCAAGAACACCGAGGAACCGGCTTCGCCGGGCCTCTGGTGTTGCCCCCCTGAGGGGGGTAGCGCCGCAGGCGCTGCGGGGGGCATTCAATGTCCCAAGTAGCTGTACAGCTCGCGCCGCAGCCGCAGGAACTCCGGGTGCTCCTTGGTCGTGATCTGGTTGCGCGGCTGCGGCAGCGGCACATCGATCACGGCGGCCAGGCTGGGCAGCTCGGGCGTGGGGTTGCTGCGCAGCGCGATCACGCGGTCGCCCAGGTACAGCGCCTCTTCCAGGTCGTGGGTGACGAACATGACCGTCAGGCCCTCTTCGCGCACCAGCCGCGCCAGCTCGTCCTGCAGCGTCTCGCGCGTCATCGCGTCGAGCGCGCCGAAGGGCTCGTCCATCAGCATCACGTCGGGCTGCTGCGCCAGGCAGCGCGCGATCTGCACGCGCTGCTGCATGCCGCCCGAGAGCTGCGCCGGGTACTTGCCCGCGTGGGCACCGAGGCCCACGGTGTCGAGCACCTTCGCGATGCGCGCTGGCCGCTCGGCCTCGGGCACCTTCGCCGCTTCCAGCGCCAGGCTCACGTTGGCCGCCACGCTGCGCCAGGGCAGCAGGGCGCGCCCGTAGTCCTGGAACACGAACGCCACCTCGCGGCTCGGGCCGGTGATGGGCTGGCCCTGCCGCAACACGGCACCGCGGCTCGGCGCCACGAAGCCGGCGGCGGCGCGCAGCAACGTGGTCTTGCCGCAGCCCGAGGGCCCGATCACGCAGACGAACTCGCCGCGGCGCACGCTCAGCTCGGTGGGCGAGAGCACCTCGCGCCCGCCGAAGTGGATCGCGACGCGGTCGAAATGCAGGACGGTTTCAGACACCGGGGCGCTCACTTCACGATCAGCCGGGCCACGGCGGGCTCGGTCTTGAGCATCTCCTGCTCCTTCATCAGGCCGACCCAGTAGTTGAGCTGCTTCTCGGTCACGATGGGCGAGGGCGGCGAGATCTGCACCTTGGCCAGCACCTCGGGCGGCAGCTTGATGTACTTGCCGACGGCCGCGCGCACGGCCTCGTTGTTCCTGGGTTGCAGCATGAAGGCCGCACCCTCCTGCACGCCCTCGCGGAAGGCCTTGACCGCGCCGGGGTTCTTCTCGGCCCACTCGCGCCGCGCGGTGTGGATGATGGTCGGCTGGTTCTCGGGCAGGAAGGTCGAGTAGTAGCTCGCCACGTAGCCCGCGCCGCTGTCGGTGATGCGGCTCATGAACGGGTCGGCGCTGACCACGGCATCGACCGAGCCGCCGCGCAGCAGGTCGCCGTGCTGCGGGAACGAGGCCTCGACGAAGTTCACCGTCTTGAAGTCCACGCCCTGCGTCTTGAGCCAGCCACGGAAGGTCACGTGCAGGAAGGCGCCCAGGCCGGGCACGCCGATCTTCTTGCCCACGCAGTCCTTGGCGGTGCGGATGCCGCTGCCGGCCTTGGCCACCAGGCCGAAGCCGGTGATGGTCTTGGAGGTGGCGCCGCCACCGGCCACGACCACGTGGTCCAGCCCGCCGTCGACCGACTGCAGGAACACGCTGGGCGTGGGGCCGCCGATCTGCAGCGAGTCGGCCTGCACGGCGGCCGGGATGGTGGAGTTGATGGGGATGAATTTCAGCTCCACCTCCAGCCCGCGCTTCTTGAAGAAACCCTGCTCGGCGGCGACGAACACCGAGGCGAAGTCGGTCACCGCGGTGAAGCCGAACACCACCTTGGGCAGGGTCTGGCCGAACGCGGGCAGGCTCGCGGCGGCGGGGAGGGCGGCCAGGGCGGCCAGGGCGGTGCGTCGTTTCATGCGGGTCTCCTACGGGATGGGGTGGTGGTTTTTCTGGAGGCTGGGACGGGGGGAACGGGCAGGGCGGCGCGCAGGCCGCCGACGATGAAATGCACGAGCCGGGCGGCGGCGGCGGGGTCGCCCGCTTCGCACTGGCCCTGCGAGAGCCGGGTCACGCGGTCGTCCACCAGGTGGTGCAGCAGCGCGCCCAGCGCGAACTGGTAACCCCAGGCCACGTCGGCCAGGCTGGCGTGTGGAAAGACGGCCTGCAGGGCCACGATGAAGCGGTGGGCCAAGGGGTCGAAGAACTGGCGCAGCACGCGGTCGGCCTCCTGGCTGCCATAGGCCAGCTCGCGGCCGACCAGCTGCGCGTAGTGGTGGCCCTCTTCGCTGTGGCGCAGCCGGATCACCGGGTTCACGAAGGCCTCGATGATGCGGGTCAGGGTGTCGGGGGCGGCGGGGTCGCCCGAGGCGGCGTCCAGCGCGGTCAGGCGCTCTTCGATGGTCTGGTTCCAGTGCGCGAAGATGGCGTGGAACAGCTCGTGTTTGGGGCCGTAGTAGTAGCCCACCAATGCCAGCGGCACGCCCGCCTCCTCGGCGATCTGGCGGATCGTCACGCCGTGGTAGCCGCGCTGCGCGAACAGCTTCTCCGCCGCCAGCAGGATGGCGTGCTGGCGGTCGGGTTTGGTGGCGCTGCGCGAGGGCGCGGGCCTGGAACGGGTGGGGGCGGGGCCGGTGACCATGGCCGGTATTGAACGGTTGTACAAAAAACTTGAACATCCGTACAAACCCTTGTGCGGCGCTGGCCGGCCCCGAACCAGAATGGCGCATCCGAGGAAGCCGCCCGCATGAACCCCACCGCGCCCCACGTCCCCCAGATCCGCCTGTACCAGGAATGGCTGGCCCTTCACAAAGGCCTGCGCTTCGACAGCTACGACGCGCTCTGGCGCTGGTCCACCACCGAGCTCGACGCCTTCTGGCAGAGCATCTGGGACTATTTCGACCTGCGCTCGCCCACGCCGCACACGGCGGTGCTGGAACGCAATGTGATGCCCGGCGCCCAGTGGTTCCCGGGGGCGAAGTTCAACTACGCGCAGCAGGTGTTTCGCCACGTGAAGCCGGCGCACGACGCGGGCTTCAGCGCCATCGTCGGACGCAACGAGAAGGGCCGCCACGTCGAGCTCTCGTGGCCCGAGCTGTGGCGCCAGGTCGCCTCGCTCGCGCTGCACCTGCAGGCCCAGGGCGTCCAGCCCGGCGACCGTGTGGCCGCCTACCTGCCCAACGTGCCCGAGACCATGGTCGCCTTCCTCGCGGTGGTGAGCATCGGCGGCGTGTGGAGCGTGTGCGCGCCCGACATGGGCACGAACGCCGTGCTCGACCGCTTCCGGCAGATTCAGCCCGTGGTGCTGATCGCCTGCGACGGCGTGACCCACGGAGGCAAGGACTTCGACCGCCTGGGGGTGGTGGCCGAGCTGCGCGCGGCACTGCCCACGGTGCGCCACGTGATCCTGCACACCAACCTCGCACAAGACCCGGCCGAAGTGGACCGCGCGCTGGAGACGGCCCAGCCCTGTGCCGCGTTCGGCACCGCGACCGCGCGCGACGACGCGGTGGTGCGGGCCTTCGAGCCGCTGTGGCTGCCCTTCGACCACCCGCTGTGGATCGTCTACAGCAGCGGCACCACCGGCCTGCCCAAACCCATCGTGCACGGCCACGGCGGCACGGTGATCGTGGCGCTGGCGCTCAAGATCCTGCACAACGACGTGGGCTGCAGCTACGCGCCCAACAGCTGGGGCGAGCGCTACCACTGGTACAGCTCCACCGGCTGGGTGATGTGGAACGCGCAGACCAGCGGCCTGCTCAACGGCACCACCTGCGTGATCTACGACGGCAACCCGGGCGGCTCGAAAGAGAACCCCGACTGGACCGTGCTCTGGCGTTTCGCGGCCGAGCAGCGCGTCACCTTCTTCGGCGCGGGCGCGGCGTTTTTTGCGAACTGTCTGAAGGCGGGTGTGGACCTCTCGACCTGCGGCGACCTGTCGGCCGTGCGCGCGCTGGGCACAACCGGATCGCCGCTGTCCGAAGAGGCGCAGAACTGGGGCACGGCGCAGTTTCGGCGATTGCAAGCCCTTGCCGGAGAGAAAGACGATTCGCCGCCGGGCCGCCCCAAGGCGAATCAGCCCCTTTGGGGGGCAGCGACCCGCGCAGCGGCGGAGCGTGGGGGCGACAACGACCCCGCCGCCGGGCCGCCCCAAGGCGAGGTCAGCCCCCTCGGGGGGCAGCGACCCGCGCGAGCGGCGGAGCGTGGGGGTGATATCTGGTGGTGCAACATCTCCGGCGGAACGGATTTCGCCGGGGCCTTCATCGGCGGCAACCGCGAGCTGCCTCAGACGCCGGGGCGCATGCAGTGCCGCTTGCTGGGTTGCGCGGTCGAGTCGTGGAACGAGCAGGGCGAGCCGGTGATCGACGCCGTCGGCGAGCTCGTCTGCGCGCAACCCATCCCGTCCATGCCGCTGTACTTCGTGGGCGACACCGACAACCAGCGCCTGCTCGGCAGCTACTTCGACACCTACCCGCCGGGCCACGGCCGCAAGCCCGGTGGCGGTAGGCCGTTGCCCCCACTCTCCCCTGATTCGCATGGGTCGTTGCCCCCCGAGGGGGCTGTCCCGGTCTTGGGGCGGCCCGGCGACCGGGACCTTGACGCGAGTGCCGGCGCCGTCTGGCGCCACGGCGACTGGCTGCGCATCCACCCCGACGGCTCGTGCGTGATCTACGGCCGCTCCGACGCCACCATCAACCGCCACGGCCTGCGCATGGGCACCAGCGAGCTCTACAGCGCGGTCGAGGCCCTGCCCGAGGTGCTGGACTCGATGGTGGTCGACCTCGAATACCTGGGGCGCGAGAGCTACATGCCGTTGTTCGTCGTGCTGCGCCCGGGGCAGACGCTCGACGACGCGATGACCGCGAAGATCAACGGCGCGATCCGCACCGCGCTCTCTCCGCGTTTCCTGCCCAACGCCATTTTTCAGGTCGCCGAGATCCCGCGCACGCTCTCGGGCAAGAAACAGGAGCTGCCGATCAAGAAGCTCCTGCTCGGCCAGCCGCTGGAGAAGGTGATCAACCGGGAAGCGATGGCCAACCCGGGCTGCCTCGACTGGTACGTGGCATTCGCGCGCCAGCGGGCCGATGCCACGCACGCCTGAACGCCCCGGTTCGAAGGGCCGTTCCGGTCCTGCACATCTTGAAACGGTTTGATGCTGGTCAAAGCGCCCGCTTTGCAGAACACTTGCGGGTGATCGCGCTGTCGTTCGCCCTGTCCGGCGCGCAGCCGTCGATCAGATCGGAGGACCCAGATGAACCGTGGACCTTCTCTTGTGCAGTCTGAAGGCTTGGTAGAGCCTCTGGACATCGACCTGGACACCCTGGACCATGCGTTGATGGAGCTGCTGACGAGCGACTGGCAGACCCTCGACGACGGCGAGCCGCTGGACGCGGCTGAGGTGACCCAATGGGGCAGCCCGCCCGCCTGAGACGCCCTGGTGGGCGGGGCCGAACCGCCCCGCGCGAGACGGGGTGACGCAGCGGTGGGCTTTCAGGGATGGATGGACACCAGCCGCAAGGTGGAAGCGCCGCCCGCAAAGCCGACGTAACCGTCGATCGACTGGACGTAGAAGGTGTAGGCGGTCTTGTCGAGCCAGGGCGTGGACGAGGTGTTGAGGCCGTTGTCGCCCGGAAAGAGCGTGGCGTCCAGGGCCGGAAAGTACCTGCCGTGGTCCGCGTGGACGCGCTGGGCAAGGTGGACCACGCGGGGCTGGAGAAGCTCAAGCCCTGAGGCGGCAAAGGGTCGTGCGCGGGGGCGGCGGGCGCCGGTCGGGGCAGGCGCGTAGCATGCGCGCTCCCCCTCCTCAGGAACCCCATGTCCATCACCCTCTCCTCCGCCAGCCTGCCCGTCTTCCAGACCGCCCTGTCCAACCTGCTGCACTGCCTGAACAAGGCCGAGGCCAACGCCGCCGCGCGCAAGTTCGACCCGAACGTGTTGTTTGCCGCCCGCCTGGCGCCCGACATGCTGCCGTTCGCCTCGCAGATCCGCATCGCCTGCGACGCGGCCAAGAACGGCACCGCACGGCTCGCGGGCATCGAGGCGCCGAAGTTCGAGGACAACGAAACCACCTTCGCCGAACTCCAGGCCCGCATCCGCAAGACGCTGGACTGGCTGGCCACCGTGCCCGCCTCGGCCATCGACGGCCGCGAAGACGCCGACATCACCTTCCCGGTCGGCCGCGACAAGACCCGCACCATGACCGGTGAGGCCTACCTCAAGCACTACGCCCTGCCCAACATGTTCTTCCACGTCGTCACGGCCTACGCCCTGCTGCGCCACAACGGCGTGGACGTGGGCAAGACCGATTACCTCGCGGGTGACCAGACCGTCGCCTGACGCGTGGGCGTCCCGGGTGTGACTGAAATCACGCCCCACCCGGGATTCATCGGGTTCACGCGCCGGGCGTCTGTGGCTAAGGTGGGGTGTTCGACACACCGACACCCCCACGGAGACCCCCATGAGCACTCGCCGTCCCGCTGCCCTGAGCCGCCGCCAGGTTCTCACCACCGCCGCCGCGCTCGCCGCACCGGCCATCCTGCCGGCCCACCTGTTCGCGCAGGACAAATTCCCCTCGCGCCCCATCAAGCTCATCGCACCCTGGCCCACCGGCGGCAGCAGCGACGCCGTGATGCGCGCCTTCGCCGAGAGCGCGGGCAAGGCCCTGGGCACCGCGGTCATCATCGAAAACAAACCCGGCGCCGGTGGGACGCTCGGGGCCTCCGCGATGGTCACGGCCGCGCCCGACGGCTACACGCTCACGCAGCTGCCGCTGGGCATCTACCGCCTGCCGCACATGCAGACCATGGGCTTCGACCCGGTCAAGGACATCACCCACATCGCCTGCCTCACCGGCTACACCTTCGGCATCGCCTGCACCGCCGACGCGCCGTTCAAGACGCTCAAGGACATGGTGGCCTACGCCAAGGCCAACCCCGGCAAGCTCGAGTACGGCCACACCGGCACCGGCACCACGCCGCACCTGGCCATTGAAGAGTTCAGCGAGAAGGCCGGCATCCAGCTCAACCCGATCCCGTTCAAGGGCTCGGCCGAAATCATGCAGGCCATCCTGGGCGGCCACATCCGCGTCATGAGCGGCACCACCGAATTTGCGCCGCACGTGCAAAGCGGCAAGCTGCGCCTGCTGGCCACGCTCGGCCGCCAGCGCAACAAGGCCTTCCCCGACGTGCCCACGGTCAAGGAAAGCGGCTGGGACACCATCACCGAATCGCCCTTCGGCATCGGCGGCCCCAAGGGCATGGACCCGGCGGTCGTCAAGACGCTGCACGACGCCTTCAAGAAGACCCTGGAAGACCCTGCCGTGCTCGCCACGCTCGACAAGTTCTTCCAGCCCGTGATCTACATGAACAGCGCCGACTACACGGCGTACGGCGAGCGCACCTTCAAGGCCGAGAAGGCGACGATCGAGCGGCTGGGGTTGGCGAAGAAGGGGTGAAGTGGTTTCTAGCGTTCACCTGTGGTTCACCCCTTCCGGCTCACCAACACAATCCCCGCCGCCACCCCCATCAGCGCCAGCACCAGCTGCGTGGTCAGCGGCTCGCCCAGCAGCACAACCCCAAACACCAGCGCGAACACGGGCGTGAGGAAGGTGAAGGTGGACATCTGCGTGGCGGGGTAGTGGCGCAGCATCCACATCCAGGTCAGGTAGCTGGCGAAGGCGCCCACGGCGGTCTGCAGGAAGACCGAGCCCCAGGCCATCGCTGAATAGTTGAAGCCCCAGCTTTCGCCCAGCGCGAGCGAGAGCAGCGGCGTGACGGCGGCGGTCACGCCGAGTTGGTAGAACAGCGACTTCTCGGCCGGGGCGGTGGCGATCTTGGTGGTGCGGATCGCCAGCGTGGTCAGGCCCCACAACATGCCGGCGGCCAGACCCATGGTGTCGCCGATCCACTGGCCCGGGGCTGAGCCGTGCAGGAAGGCTTCGCTGAAGGCCACCGCCACGGCGGCGAAGGCCAGACACAGGCCGATCCACTGGATGCGGCGCAGCTGTTCGCTCTTCACAAACCGCGGCAGCAGCAGCGCGACCCAGAACGGGCTGGTGTAGAGGAATACCGTGAGCCGCGAGGCGCTGGTGTGCGTGAGGCCGAGGTAGATGAAGACGAACTCGCCCGCGAACAGCAGGCCCACGAGCAGGCCGCCTTTGAGCGTGCCGTCGCGCTGGAACAGCGGCACGCCACGGTACTGGCACCACAGCCAGAGCAGGGCGGTGGCGCCCCACATGCGGATGGACGCCTGCCACAGCGGCGGGATTTCGCGCGAGGCGAACTTGATCAGGATCTGCTGGTAGCCCCAGAAGGCGCAGCACACCACGAGCAGGGTGATGGCGAGGGTGTCGAGGTGGTTTTTGCGTTGGACGGGGGTCATCGTGTCGAGGGTATCGCGGGGTCGGGGCGCGGGCTGTCGCGCCCGGGGTCACTGGCCGGAGGCCAGCTTTTGCAGGTGCCGTTTGAAGGCTTCGGCTTCGCTCGCCGACCAGCGCGCGAGCAGGGTGGTTTCCTGCTGGCGCGCCTGCGCGATCAGGGCGCTGGCCGCGGCTTGCCCGGTGGGCGTGGCGGTCACGAGCGTGCGCCGCTGGTCCGCCGGGTCGGCGTGCAGCGCCACCAGGCCCTCTTCGGCCATGCGCTGCACCAGCTTGGTCACGGTGGGCTGCTTGGCGAGCACGTCGTGGGCGAGCTGGCCGATGGCGACACCGGGCGTTTCCCCGTGTGACAGCGCCGCGTCGTGCAGCACGGCGAGCACGCGCCAGGCGATGTGGGTCAGGCCCTGCGCCGTGATCGCGTTTTCGAAGTCGCGGTACACGGCGTGGTTGGCCTGGCCGAGCAGGTAGCCCAGGTAGCTGCCGACGAAGCGGCCGTCGGTGGGCTGCGGCGCAGTGGGGTCGCCCTGTGAACCCTGCAAGGGGTGCTCGGTGTAGAAGCGCCCGCCGTGGTAGAGCAGGGGCGCGGCGCTGGCGCGGCGCGTGCAGCGCTCGACCTCGCCGACGAAGATCACGTGGTCGCCCTCGATGTACTGGCTGCGGTTGAAGCATTCGAAGGTGGCGACGCAGCCGGTGAGCAGCGGCGCGCCGCTGACGCCCGCCACGAAATCAACGCCCTGCCAGCGGTCCACGTCGCGCGCGGCGAAGCGCTCGGCCAGCGCCTGCTGGTCGGTCGCGAGCACGTTGATCGCGTAGTGCTGGCCGTTGGAAAAGGCCGCCATCGAGCCGGCCGCACGCCCCAGGCTCCAGAGCACCAGCGGCGGGTCGAGCGAGACCGAGTTGAACGAGCTGGCGGTCAGCCCCGCGAGTTCACCGGACGCGGTGCGCGCGGTCACGATGGTCACGCCCGTGGCGAACATGCCCAGCGCCGCGCGGAAGTCACGCGGCGAAAAATCGGGGGGTAGCGCTTTGCGGGCTGGGGACATGGCTGCAATTTATATGAAAATTCATGAATAATGGCATTTGCGCTGCCATTTCCCTGCCGGCAGAGACCCAAAACAGGAGACAACCCATGTTGCAGGAGCGGATTGAACCCGCGTGGCTCGACGCCTTTGAGACGGTCCTCAGGCGTTGCGCCCTGGAAAGCGGCGACACGGTGGCCATTCTCTGCGAAAGCCAGAGCCGGCCGGTGCTGGTCGACCTGGCGCGCCTCGCGGCGGCACGTCTCGGTGCCCCGGCCTTCGTGCTGACCCTGCCCTCGGTGTTCGGCCAGGCGGGCGAACCGGTGACGCGCTCCACCGGGGCATCACCCGCCATTCAACAACAGGCCCCGGTGATCGCGGCCCTGCAGGCCAGCACCTTGGTGATCGATTGCACGGTCGAAGGCCTGATGCACGCGCCCGAGCTGCCCGCCATCCTGCAGGGCAACGGCACGACGCAGCCGCGCATCGTCTACGTCAGCAACGAACACCCCGAGGCGCTGGCGCGGCTGCTGCCCGACGACGCGACCGAGGCGCGGGTGAAGGCGCACGTGAAGCGCCTGCGCGGCGCGAAGGCCATGCGCGTCACCTCGGCCGCCGGCACCGACCTCTCCATCTCGCTGCAGGGTGCGGCGGTCGGCGGCAACTGGGGCAGCACCACGCGCCCCGGCACGCTGACGCACTGGCCCGGCGGCCTGGTGCTGGGGTTCCCGGCGGCGGGCAGCGTGAACGGCACGCTGGTGCTGGCCGAGGGCGACGTGAACCTGACCTTCAAACGCTATGTCGAACGGCCGATCACGCTGACGATTGAAAACGACCACGTGACCCGCATCGACGGCACGGGGGTCGATGCCGAGCTGCTGCGTTCCTACTTCGCGGCCTGGGGCGAGAAAGAGGCTTACGCCGTGAGCCACGTTGGCTACGGCCTCAACGACGCCGCCCGCTGGGACAGCATGGCGCTCTACGACAAGCGCGACTTCAACGGCACCGAGCTGCGCGCCTTCGCCGGCAATTTCCTCTACAGCACCGGCGCCAACGAAACCGCGGGTCGCTACACGCGCGGCCACTTCGACTGGCCCATGCGCGGCTGCACCGTGACGCTGGATGGCGCGGTCGTGGTCGATGCCGGAAAGGTTGTGTCTTGAACAGCATCCCTACTTTCACGACGCTGGGCACCGGCGAGACGGTGCTGATGCTGCACGGCATTGGTGGTGGGCACCTGGCCTTCGCGCCGCAGGTCGAGACCCTGGGCGAGGTCGGTTACCGGGCGGTCGCTTGGGACATGCCCGGCTACGGCCACAGCGCCCCCATCGAGCCCTACACGTTCAAGGGCCTGGCGCAAAGCTGCATCGACCTCATTGACGCGCTGCAGTGCGAAAGCGTGGTGCTGGTCGGCCACAGCATGGGCGGCATGGTCGCGCAGGAGGTGATCGCGCGCCGGCCTGACCGTGTCAGCAAGCTGGTGCTCTGCGGCACCTCGGCGGCCTTCGGCAAACGCACCGACGGCCGCAACGCCGAGGTCTGGGCCCGGCAGTTCATCGCCCAGCGCACCGCGCCGCTGGACGCCGGCCAGAGCATGGCCGACATGGCCGCCAAGCTGGTGCCGCAGATGGTCGGCCCGGGCTCGCTGCCGGAGGGCGTGCGGCTGGCCGAGCAGTGCATGGCGCGCGTGCCGGCCGCCACCTACCGCCGAGCGCTCGACTGCCTCGTCACCTTCGACCG
>NZ_JADMKB010000061.1 GCF_018780075.1 Hydrogenophaga sp. | reverse complement strand
GGATGTCCAGGAAGCAGTTCAGCGGATCGGCCGGGTTGTTGAACATGCGGCGGAATTCGAGCTTCTCCACCTCGACCGCGACCTTGGCCGCTTCGCCTTCGATGGTGATCAGCCCGGCGTCGTCGCCATCTTCGCTCGACATCTCGAACAGTTCGCTGTTGTCCGAGAGCTCACCGGTAAGGCGGTCGAGCACCAGCACCACGTCTTCGAGGGATTTTTTCTCACGCCCCAGGTCCTGGGCGCGCTTGGGGTCGTTCCAGACCGTCGGGTCTTCCAGCGCGGATTCGACTTCTTTCAGTTTCGATGCTTTGGCATCGTAGTCAAAGATACCTCCGTAACTCGACCACGCGGGTGGTCAGGTCGGCGAGCTGGCTACGGATGGTGTTGACGCGTTCTGCTTCCATGATGGGACCTTGATGTGTTTGGCGGGGGGAAGGGCGCGCCCCTCGACACCGGGGTGGGAGTGGGCACGTAAACCGCGATTTTCTCACGCGAACGGTGAGAGGCCGCCTGCGCCCG
Organism: Hydrogenophaga sp.; assembly: GCF_018780075.1. GTDB lineage: Bacteria > Pseudomonadota > Gammaproteobacteria > Burkholderiales > Burkholderiaceae_C > Hydrogenophaga. Next base: position 11,942 of record NZ_JADMKB010000061.1, on the reverse strand, counting down.
CCGATCCCGCAGGGAAGGCACGCGCTTAGAAGCGCAAAGCGGTGCCGAACATGATGCCGGCCGAGCCGAGCAACTGCAGCTCCACGCTCACCGCGGGCGTCAGGCGGTAGCCCAGGGCGGGGATCAGACCCGGGGAGAAACCATGGTGGTTGGCCGGGACTTTGCCCTCGTACCGGTCGACATAGCCAAACAGCACGCCGGCGCTGATCGATCCGTAGAGCCTGGGCATGACCGGCACCAGCGCGTTCCATGTTTTGCCCATGTAGACATAGCCCGAGGGCTGGCCGAAGGAGTTGCGGAACAGGCTGAAGCCGCAAAACCGGTCGTCGGGCAGCCGCTGGGTGAAACCCAGGGCGTACACGGGCTTGTGTTCGTCAGAGCGCGTCCAGTGCCGGGTGAAGGGCGAGATGAACAATTCGTGGTGCCGGTCCTTGGCGTCCGGCGGGTTCCAGCCAGGGCATGGCGCGTAGTCCTGGGCGCCTGCGCGGGCGGCGAGCATGGAAACCAGGAGAAACGCGAAAAAGGCTCGCATGCGGTGCCAGGGAAGGGGTGAGGGGTGCTGCAAAATTGTGCCATTGAAGTTTTGACTGACCCCATGACCGTTTCCAGCGCCTCCGTGTCGCCCGCCCTGGGCCGAAGCATTCACCTGGCCCTGTGGGTCCTTGGGCTGGTTTTTCTGCTCCCGGGTTGCGCCGCGGTGGACACCTGGCAGCGAGAAAAGATCTACCGCCCGACCGCGCTGCAGAACGACGCTGAAAAACAGGCCCTGCAGGCGGCGAACCCCGAGGTCGGCCTGTTGCGCGTCCCGTCGGGTGCGGCGGGCGAATGGGTGGAGGTGTTGCAGGTGCCCGCCCTCGGCACCCCGGCGCGGGACATCCGGGTGCTGTACCTCCACGGCACCTTTCGCCACGCCTACCAGAACCTGCCCAAGACCCTGCCCATGCGGCGCGCCGGCATGGCGGTGTGGGTGCCCGACTACCGGGGCTGGGGTGGCTCCAGCCCGCGCCTGCCGGATGAGCCGGGCATCCACGACGACGCCTGGACGGTCTGGCAGTTCCTGCAAGCGCAAGGGTCGCAGAACCCCTCGGTGCGCTGGGTGATCTACGGACATTCCATGGGCACGGCCGTCGCCACCCGGCTGGCGGCGCGCCTGAACGCCTCAGGCGGCGGCTACTGCGCCCTGGTGCTGGAGAGCGCGTTCACCAGCTTCTCCGACCTGGCGCAGGCCAGTGTGGGCTGGGCGGGCCGCGCGCTGGTGGGCATGGGCACGCAGCGCATGGCGGCCAGCGAGGACATCGCCGGGGTCCATGGGCCGGTCTGGTTCCTGCACGGATCGCAGGACACCACGGTGTCGATGGCGCAGGGCCGGCGCCTCTACGACATGGCGCCCGCGCCGAAGTTCTGGCGCGACTGGCCGCTGGGCCACAGCAACCTGCACACCGACACCACCGGCAGTTACGACAAGACCTGGCAGGACATCGCAGCAGGGTGTTTGTGACCCACCCCCGCGCCACCTGCGGCGTCACCCCCTCAAGGGGGCGATGCGAGTGGCCCGGCGAAGCCGGCTCCACCGCATCCCGGTGGGGGCGATTGCTCGGGAGAGGGGTCTGCTGTCCTCAGCTCTTGCGCGCGCTCAGGAAACGTTGCTCAGGAAGCCCTCGATCAGCCCGGCCAGCCGCTCCGGCTGGTCGTGGTGCAGCATGTGGGCCGCGTCTTCGATCACGGCGTGGTGCAGGTTGGGCACGGCCTTCAGGCGCTCGTGGTACTGCGCCAGCGTGAAGCGGCCCTTCCACCACTGTGAGAGGCTGTCGTCGCTGGCGGTGACGCTGAGCACCGGTGCGCTGATGCGGGCGTAGATGGCGAGCGTCTCGGGCAGCTGGTAGAGGTGGGCGTTCACCACCTTGTGCGCCGCGTCGCCGAGGATGGCCCACCGGCCCTCGGCATTGGGCGCGGCCCACTGGCGCGCCAGCCAGCCGGCCTTGTCGGCGCCCAGGCGCGGGTTGGTCTTCATCAGGCGGCGTGCCACGCCCTCGGCCGAGTCGTAGGTCTTGAGGTTCATCTCGCCGCGGCGCAGGGCCTTGAGTTCGTCCAGCCACTGCGCGTAGCGCCCGGGCGCCTGCGCGGGTCGCGTTTCGGGCATGCCGAAGCCTTCGAGGTTGATGAGACGGCGGATGCGCTCGGGCCGCACGCCCGCGTACATCATGGCCACGTTGCCACCCATGCTGTGGCCCACCAGGTTCACCGCCACGCCGGGCGCAAAGTGGTCGAGCAGGGCGTCGAGGTCGGCGAGGTAGTCGGCGAACCAGAAGTTGTCGGGAGCAGCGCACCTTGCCCCCATGCTCCCCACTTCGTGTGGTCGCTGCCCCCCGAGAGTGCTCGCATCGGCTTGGGGCGGCCCGGCGCCGATGCGCACCTTCGTCAGCCCATACCCCCGCCAGTCGGGCGCGATGATCCAGTGGTCGTCGGCCAGCGCATCGACCATGAACTGCCAGGAGGCGGCCACGTCCATCCAGCCGTGCACCAGCACCAGCGGCGCCTGGCCGGGCCGGGGTTCGCCCCACTGTCGCACGTGGTACTGCAGGTGGCGGATCGGTACGAAGATGCTGCGCGAGGCTTTGAGGGCTTGGTACATTCGATTCATCATAAAGACGAGCAGGAGACACCGCATGCCCCAGCGTCAAGGCCGTGACACCCCGACGTCCGGCGTGGACCATCACGATGAGCTGCACCGCCGTTTCGGCTGGCGGGTGCCGGAGCACTTCAACATGGCCGAGGTCTGCTCGCGCCGCTGGGCGGCCGATCCTGAGGTTGCGGCCCGCACCGCTGTGATCGCCTGCACCGCCGACCGCCCCGACCAGCACCACAGCTACGGCGAACTGCAGCAGCAGGCCAACCGCCTGTCCAACGCACTCGCGGCACTCGGCCTGCGGCGCGGCGACCGCGTGGCCATCGTGATGCCGCAGCGTTTCGAGACCGCCGTGGCCTACATGGCCGTGCTGCAGATGGGCGCGGTCGGTGTGCCGCTCTCGCAACTCTTCGGCCCCGAGGCGCTGGAGTTCCGCCTGCAGGACAGCGAAGCCCTGGTCGCGATCTGCGATGCGAGCACGCTGGCGGCCGTGCAGTCCGTGAGCGCGCAATGCCCGCAACTGCACAGCGTGATCGCAGTGGATGCGCCAGAGAGCCGCGTGCTGCACTGGGCACCCGTGCTGGCGCAGGAACCGGCCGCCTTCGACGCGGTGAACACCCTGGCCGATGAGGCGGCGGTGCTGATCTACACCAGCGGCACCACCGGCAACCCCAAGGGCGCGCTGATTCCGCACCGCGCGCTCATCGGCAACCTCACCGGTTTCGTGTGCAGCCAGAACTGGTTCGGCTTCGACCCGTGGGATGCGACGGTGCAGAGCGAAGCGGTGTTCTGGTCGCCGGCCGACTGGGCCTGGACCGGTGGCCTGATGGACGCGCTGCTGCCCACGCTCTACTTCGGCCGCACCATCGTTGGCTTCAACGGTCGCTTCAGCCCGCAGACGGCGTTCGAGCTGATGCAGCGCCACGGCGTGACCCACACCTTTCTCTTCCCGACCGCGCTCAAGGCCATGATGAAAGCCTTCCCCGAGCCGCGCCGCCAGTTCACGCTCCAGTTGCAGGCCATCATGAGCGCGGGTGAGGCCGTGGGCGACGCGGTGTTCGCCTACTGCCGCGAGCAACTGGGCGTGACGGTCAACGAGATGTTCGGCCAGACCGAGATCAACTACATCGTGGGCAACTGTGCGCGGCTGTATCCGGCAAAGCCGGGATCGATGGGCAAGGGCTATCCGGGCCACCGTGTGGCGGTGATTGATGACGATGGCAAAGAGTGCCCCGTCGGTGTGCCGGGCGATGTGGCGGTGCACCGCCTCGACGTGCACGGCGACCCCGACCCGATCTTCTTTCTGGGTTATTGGAAAAACGAGGCCTCGACCCGTGCCAAGTTCACCGGCGACATGGCCAGCAGCTGGTGCCGCACCGGCGACCTCGCCACGCGCGACGCCGACGGCTACCTCTGGTACCAGGGCCGCAGCGACGACGTGTTCAAGGCCGCGGGCTACCGCATCGGCCCGAGCGAGATCGAGAACTGCCTGGTCAAGCACCCGGCGGTGGCCAACGCGGCCGTGGTGCCCAAGCCCGACGCCGAGCGCGGTGCGGTGGTCAAGGCCTATGTGGTGCTGGCCCAGGAGTACCTGGCGGCGACGCCGGGGCGGCGTGTGGGCGACGCGGGTTTCGAAGCACGGCTCGTGAATGAGTTGCAGGCGCACGTGAAGGGCAAGCTCGCGCCCTACGAATACCCGAAAGACATCGAATTCGTCGAATCACTGCCGATGACCACCACCGGCAAGGTGCAACGCCGCGTGCTGCGGCTGCAGGAAGAGGCGAGGGCACGGGCCGGCGCCTGATGCATGGCGAGCTCCCGGAGCGAAATGCCTCAACCGCAGGATGCGGTGGAACCGGCTCCGCCGGGCCACTCGCATCGCCCCATCGAGGGGGTCGCGCGAAGCGCGGCGGGGGTGGTCACTTCCTCTCGACGACCCGAAGCTCCAGCTGCCGTTGGCCGGCCTTGCCCTCGGTGGTGAGGCGGGTGATGTCGGCGCCACGCGCGAGCAGGTAGTCGCGCACGCTCAGCGCGCGGTCCAGCGCGAGCATGCGGTTGGCGGCGTCGCTGCGGCCTTCGTCGCCGTTGCCCACGATGTGCACACGAAACGTGGGCCGACTTTCGAGCCGTTTGCCGAGGTCATTGAGCTGGCGCGCCAGACCGGGCTTGACCGCCGAACGGCCTTTGTCGAAGGCCGACACGGCGGGGACCTCCATGGACGAGGGCGGGTCGGAGGCGCGTGGCGCGGGCGGTGCTCCGCCGCCACGCGGCGGGGTCGAGCAAGCCGCCAGTGCCAGGAGCAACACGGGCGGCACGGCGCGGAGGGCGGGTGACAAGCGGGGCATACCTGAACTCCTTGTGGGGGTGGCGCCGGTGGCGACAGGGCCGGTGCGGGCACGGCCCTAAACTTATAGACCGGTTTCTTCCTTCATTGTCCTTTCATACGCATTTGCACACCTCTCCATGAACACTGTTGCACTCGGCGCCAGCGGCCTGCCGGTCACCCCCATCTGCCTGGGCACCATGACCTTCGGCGAACAGGTCCATCAGGCCGACGCCCATGCCATCCTCGACCGTTCGCTGGAGCGCGGTGTCAATTTCATCGATGCCGCCGAGATGTACTCGGTGCCGGCCAAGGCAGAAACCTGTGGCGCCACCGAAACCATCATTGGCCACTGGTTCGCGAAACACCCGGGTGCACGCCAGAAGATCGTGCTGGCCACCAAGGTCGCCGGTCCGGCGCGCGGCATGCCCTGGATGCGCCCCGAGGTCAGCAAGGCCGGCATCATCGAGGCCTGCGAAGGCAGCTTGAAGCGCCTGCAGACGGACGTGATCGACCTGTACCAGATCCACTGGCCGGCGCGCAACGTGCCGGCGTTCGGCGCCATCTATTTCGATCCCGCCAAGGACAAACCCATGCCTTCGGTGCTGGAGCAGCTGGAAGCGCTGTCCGGGCTGGTCCAGGCCGGCAAGGTGCGCGCCGTGGGCCTCTCGAACGAATCGCCCTACGGCGTGCACGAGTTCGTGCGCCTGGCCGAACAGCACGGACTGCCGCGCGTGGCGACGGTGCAGAACCCGTACTGCCTGATCAACCGGACCTACGAGAACGGGCTGGACGAAACCTGCCACCGCCTGGGCGTGTCGCTGCTCGCCTACTCGCCGCTGGGCTTCGGCCTGCTGACAGGCAAGTACGACGAGACGGGCCTGGTCGGCGACCACGGGCGCATGGCGATCTACGACAGCATGAAGGCCCAGCGCTGGGGCCGCCCCGAGGCGCTGGCCGCTGCGAAGCGCTACAACGGCCTCGCACGGGACCACGGCATGACGCCATCGCAGCTGGCGCTGGCGTTCTGCTACCGCAACCCCAAGGTGGCCAGCACCATCATCGGCGTGACCTCGCTGACGCAGCTGGATGAATGTCTGGATGCGTGGGACACCCAGCTCTCTCCCGAACTGCTCAAGGCCATCGACGCCATCCGCTGGGAGCTGCGCGACCCGGCGCAGTGATCAGCTCACCCCTGCCGCGCTGCCCGAGACCCCCTCCAGGGGGCGATGCGAGTGGCCCGGCGGAGCCGGCTCCACCGCATCCTGGGTCAGACATCGTTCTCGTTGCACCTGTTCATGGCGAAAAAAACGCACATTTCCGAGACGCCCGCTACCGCCTGGCTCAAGGCCCAAGGCGTGCTTTTCACGGAGCACCCCTACGAGTACGTGGAGCACGGTGGTGCGCAGCACAGCGCTGCGGTGTTGGGCTTTGACCCGTTTGCCGTGGTCAAGACCTTGATCATGCAGGACGAGACGGCCAAGCCGCTGGCCATCCTCATGCACGGCAACCGAACGGTGTCCACGAAAAATCTGGCGCGGCAGATCGGTGCCAAGTCGGTCGAACCCTGCAAGCCCGAGGTGGCCAACCGCCACAGCGGCTACCTGGTGGGCGGCACCTCGCCGTTCGGGCTGAGGCGCGAGATGCCGGTGTACGTGGAGTCCACGGTGCTGGCGCTGCCGAAGATATGGATCAACGGCGGGCGCCGCGGTTTTCTCGTCGGCATCGATCCGGCGGTGCTGGCCGCCCCGCTGGGGGCGAAGCCGGTGCAGTGCGCGCTGGCAGAATAAGCGCCGGTGTCGCGCCGCGTGCGCGGCATCAGAACCACAACGAGGGCATCGCCTTGGCATACATCACCCCCATCCTCGCCACCGTCCTGGCCTACCTGATCGGTTCGCTCTCGTTCGCGGTGCTCGTCAGCAAGGTGATGGGCTTGAACGACCCGCGCACCTACGGCAGCAAAAACCCTGGCGCCACCAACGTGCTGCGCTCGGGCAGCAAGAAGGCGGCCATCCTCACGCTGCTGCTCGACGCGCTCAAAGGCTGGCTGCCCGTGGTCGCCGTGAAGTGGTGGGGGGAGTCCTGGGGCCTGGGCGACGGCACGGTGGCGCTGGTCGGGCTGGCCGCGTTTCTCGGCCACCTCTGGCCGGTCTTCTTCCGCTTCCAGGGTGGCAAGGGCGTGGCCACGGCGGCGGGCGTGATCATCGGCTTCGAGCCCTGGCTCGGGCTGGCTGTGTTGCTGACCTGGGTGATCGTGGCCTACGCGTTCCGGTATTCGTCGCTGGCCTCCATCGTCACGGCGGTGTTTGCGCCGGTCTTCTACCTGTTTGGCAACCACGTGGCCTGGCGCGCGCCTGGCATGCTGGTGCTGAGCCTGGCCGTCATGGGCCTGCTGCTGGTGTGGCGCCATGCGGAAAACATCAACCGCCTGGTGGCGGGCAAAGAGAGCAAGCTGGGAGCGAAGAAATCATGAGCCACGAGATCCAACGCATCGGCATGGCCGCGCGCTACAGCGAGGCCGCCGTGTTCAACGGCGTGGTCTACCTCGCCGGCATGGTGCCCGAGCGCGGCGATACCGACATCACTGGCCAGACCGCCGACGTGCTGGCGCAGGTCGAGCAGCGGCTCAGGGACGCGGGCAGCGACAAGTCGCGCATCCTGCGTGCGCAGATCTACCTGACCGACATCCGCGAGATCGGGTTGATGAACGCCGTGTGGGACGCGTGGGTGGTGCCAGGCACCGCGCCACCCAGGGCCACGGTGCAGGCCGCGCTGGCAGATCCGGCATGGAAGATCGAGATCGTGGTGACGGCAGCCCAGACCCTGTAAGCCGCTCAATGCGGCGCGAAAGTCAAGGTCTCCCCTCGGGCCGAGATGTCCGGGTCAAGATCGCGGCGGAACCGGCTTGGCCGGGCCGCTCGTGATGCCCCCTTGATGGGGTGACGCGCGCAGCGCGGCGCCGGGGGAGGGCCAGTTCAGAACCTTTTTTCCAGCGTCAGCTGGTCGTTGGTTTTCTGCATCTGGAAGCGGTTGAGAAAGCTGTTGCCCAGCAGCACAAAGGGCATGGGCTGGGGCGACACCACAGCTTCCACGTCATAGGCCACCAAGTCGCCGACACGCACCGAATCCAGGCGGATCAGGTAACCCGTGGACGTGCCGTTGGCGGTGTTCATGTGGACCTTCTGGCCGTGTTCGTACTTCAGGTTGATGCGCCTGGCGTCCGCCGCACCCATGGCGACCGTGGTGGCGCCCGTGTCGAGCAGAAACTGCACCGCCTTGCCGTTGATCTGCCCTTGCGGCACGAAGTGGCCGCTGGGATCGGCGGTCAGCACGGTGCGCTGCCCACCACCGCCCGAGCGTCCCTTGCCCACGCTCACCGGCGCGCCGCCCACCTGCAAGGTCTGGCGCTTGCCGTCCATTTCAACGGTGGCGGTGTCACCCTCCACCGACAACAGCTTCACACCGCCCACGGCCTGCCCGATGGACAGAAACTTGGGTGGCGCGCCATCGACGATGACCAATGCCTTGCCTCCCGCCACACCCGAGAGCGCGACCTGGGGCTCGGTCTGCGCATGGGCGGCCAGACCGGCGGTCGTCAGACACAGGAGCAGCGACAAGGTCGGCCAGCGGATCGGTTTCAAGGGGTCTCCCCGTGTTTCGGATGGGATGGTCAGCGACCGCCGACGACCGTGGTGTAGTCACCGGCGTACCGTTTTTCCATGAACTGGTGCATCTTGAGCGCCGCGTTCTTGCAGTTGTTGGCGTTGACGGCGGGGTCGCTGTTGATGCTCAGCTCGATGGTGCTGCTCAAGGCGCGATCGAACTGCGCCAGGGCGTCGACCCGTTCTGTCGCGGTCAGGTACTTTTCCATCAGGCGCTCGCTGGCCGCGATGGCGGCAGCGCGTTCGCTGCGCCAGCCGTCGAGCAGGCTCTGCATCGCTGGCGCCTGCTCGAGGGCGTGTTTCTGGCAATGTTCGATGCGCTTGCGCAGCCCCGTTTGCAACCCGGTGATGTGGACGGCGGCGTCGAGGCGGCGCTTGTCGTGTGGGTTCTTGACGCGCTGATCCAGGGGCAGCGACAGGTTGACGGGGGGGCCGTCGTTCTCCGCAGCCGGGTGCAGCGGTGGGGTGCTGGGGCCACAGGCGCTGTCCTGAAGCACCAGGGTGCCGTCGGCGCCTTTGCATTTGAAGACCGCAGCGTGGGCTGCGCCGGTCAGCGCGACGGCCCCGGCTGCGATCACCAGCCAGCGGCGCATGAAGAAACGTGATCGCATGGAAACGGCGCGCAGGGTCAGTCGCGGAAGTTGTTGAAGCTCAACGGCAGGTCTTTGAGTTCGCTCTTGATCAGGGCCATGGCGGCCTGCAGATCGTCGCGTTTGGCGCCGGTCACGCGCACCGCGTCGCCCTGGATGGCGCCTTGCACCTTGAGCTTGCTGCCCTTGAGCACCTGCTGGATCTTCTTGCCGTCTTCGGTGCTGACGCCGTTCTTCACCTTCACCACCTGCTTGACCTTGTCGCCGCCGATTTTCTCGACCTTGCCGGCATCGAGGAAGCGCACGTCCACCCCGCGTTTGACCAGCTTGCCGAGCAACACGTCGTTGACCTGGGTGAGCTGGAAATCGGCGTCACCGAACAAGGTGATCTCTTTTTCCTTGTCTTTGAGTTCGATGGCGGCGCTGGTGCCTTTGAAATCGAAGCGCGTGCCGATTTCGCGCGCCACTTGCTCGACGGCGTTTTTCACTTCCACGAGATCGGCTTCAAGAACGGTGTCAAAAGAGGGCATGGTGCGGGCTCCACAGAGCGTGAATGAGACAATCGACAGATGTTAGTCGAGAACAACGTGGCGCTACAGGCGCTCAACACCTTTGGCATTGCGGCGCGCGCACAACGTTTCGCGCGGCTGCGCTCCGAAGCCGATCTGGCCGATCTCATGGCCAGTGCCGAGTGGTGCGTGCCGTCGCCCACGGCGCCGGTGTTCGTGCTGGGGGGTGGCAGCAACCTGGTGATCACCGGCGACATCAAGGCGCTGGTGCTGAAGGTGGACATTCCCGGCAAGCGCCTGGTGGAAGAATCCCCCAAGGGCTGGCTGGTGGAGGCGGGCGCGGGCGAGAGCTGGCACGCTTTCGTCGCCTGGACGCTGGCGCAGGGCTGGCCCGGGCTGGAAAACATGGCGCTGATTCCCGGCTCGGTGGGCGCCTCGCCGGTGCAGAACATTGGGGCCTATGGGGTGGAGCTGCAGGACCGTTTCCATTCGCTGGATGCCATCGACCTGCAGACCGGGAAAGCCTTCACGCTGGACGCTGCGCAGTGCGGCTTTGGCTACCGCGACTCGGTGTTCAAGCACACGCCGTCGGATCAGCGCAGCTTCGGTCTGGCCGGCCGGGCGCTCATCACCCGCGTGCGCTTCCTGCTGCCCAAGCCCTGGAAGCCCGTGCTGGGTTACCTGGACCTGGAGCGCAAGATGGCCGAGACCGGCATCCACGCGCCCGATGCGCAACAGATCTTCGACTGGGTGGTCGCGATCCGCCGCGCCAAGCTGCCCGACCCGGCGGTCATCGGCAACGCCGGCAGCTTCTTCAAGAACCCGACCGTGACACCCGATCAGTGCGCCGACATCATCGCGCGCGAGCCGAAGGTGGTGCACTACCCCATGGCCGACGGCAGCATCAAGCTGGCCGCAGGCTGGTTGATCGACGCCTGCGGCTGGAAGGGCAAGAGCGTGGGCAACGCCGCGGTGTACGAGAAGCAGGCGCTGGTGCTGGTGAACCGCGGCGGGCCCGCCCACCCTTGCACGGGGGGCGAGGTGATGACGCTCGCCAAGGCCATCCAGACCAGCGTGTACGAGCGCTTTGGCATCCGGCTGGAGCCTGAGCCGGTGGTGGTCTGAGACGGCGCCGTTTGGCCTTGCAGGCAAAAAAAAGCCGCTCCGGAGAGCGGCTTTTTTGTGGGCGAGGCACGGGGGCTTATTCGCCCTTGTCGCCTTCCAGTCGCAGCATCTGCGCACCTTCACCCAGCGACAGCAGGCCGCTCTTGGCGTAGATGCCGAGCTTGGCGCGCGTGTCCACGATGTCGAGGTTGCGCATGGTCAGCTGGCCGATGCGGTCCAGCGGCGTGAACGGCGCGTCTTCCACCTTTTCCATGCTCAGCCGCTCCGGCGCATAGGTGAGGTTCGCGCTCTCGGTGTTCATGATGGAGTAGTCGTTGCCGCGGCGCAGCTCGATCGTCACCTCGCCCGTGATAGCGCGCGCCACCCAGCGCTGGGCGGTTTCGCGCAGCATGATGGACTGCGGGTCGAACCAGCGGCCCTGGTAGAGCAGGCGGCCGAGCTTCAGGCCGTTGATGCGGTACTGCTCGATCGTGTCTTCGTTGTGGATGCCGGTGACCAGGCGCTCGTAGGCGATGTGCAGCAGCGCCAGGCCCGGGGCTTCGTAGATGCCGCGGCTCTTGGCTTCGATGATGCGGTTCTCGATCTGGTCGCTCATGCCCAGGCCGTGGCGCCCGCCGATGCGGTTGGCTTCCAGGATCAGGTCCACCGGCGAGTCGAAGGTCTGGCCGTTCAGGGCGACCGGCTGGCCTTCTTCAAAGCGCACCGTCACGGTTTCGCGTTTGACCTCGACCTCGTCTTTCCAGAACGCCACGCCCATGATGGGGTTGACGATGGTGATGCCGCTGTTCAGGTGCTCCAGGTCCTTGGCCTCGTGCGTGGCGCCCAGCATGTTGCTGTCGGTGGAGTAGGCCTTTTCGGCGCTCATCTTGTAGCCAAAGCCGTTGGCCGTCATGAAGGCGCTCATCTCGGCGCGGCCGCCCAGCTCGTCGATGAACAGCTGGTCCAGCCAGGGCTTGTAGATCTTCAGGCTGGGGTTGGTCAGCAGGCCGTAGCGGTAGAAGCGCTCGATGTCGTTGCCTTTGTAGGTGCTGCCGTCGCCCCAGATGTGGACATCGTCTTCCTTCATCGCCGCCACCAGCATGGTGCCGGTCACGGCGCGGCCCAGCG